>DASRDU010000135.1:0-41831 GCA_035652435.1 Blastocatellia bacterium | reverse complement strand
TCAATGAAGCCTTTGTCGGCAGGGACAATGCCGCGAAAGCCCGCTCCCAGCACTTCCAGATGATTGATGTCGTCTGGTCTGGCGGCAAGCAGCAGAAAATGAATGATCATCCCGCAGCGCGAAATCCGCAGGCCGGGCTTGAAGCCGTAATAGTGCAGGTCTTTCGCGTCGCAGTAGCCGTAGTCAGCCTCCCCCGGAAAGCACTGGTCGCGTGGCGCGCGCGTGCAGGTGCAGACCGGCAGTGGCAGCGTATCAATCGGCCGGACGGGGTCTTGTGCCTGACCACTCAAGCAGGTCAGACGACGTTGTAACTCAGCTTTGAATTGCCAGAGATTGGCCGCCTGCCGGACAAACAGACTGCGCTCAGAGAGACTGGGAAAGAAGTGGCGATAATGTTGCGCAAAGTAGCCGAAGAGGTCTTTATCCGTCGGGTGTTTGAAGTATTCGCCGCAGATCTCCATGGTGATGACCTCGGCGTCACTCAGTTCCGGCGCAAATCCGGCGTGGCGGATGCGGTAGACAGCGCTTGACTTTTTGAACTCGTCGTCTACCAGACAAAAGACAGTAATGATAAAAGTATCGCGATCCATCGGTGTTCCTCCCGGGTTGCTGGTTTTGGGTTCAGCAATTTTACAGGCTGGAACGCCGATGGGGGCATCATTCAAAGTCGCACATTAGGTACATGCCGTATAGCTGCATTCCTGCAGCTGATGCACCAAAGTTCGTCGTTGATCAGCGGCGAGGGAGGGCGTCGTGGGAGCAGGTGGGGCCGTCATGAATTCTGAATTGATACAGTCCCAGCTGCCCGAGACGCTGGCTGAGGCGGTCTCCGATTACTGCTGGCAGCGGGTAATGACCGGCTGCTCGACGGCGCAGGTCTTCCGACTGGAGGGCCCGACCGGTGACTGCCTCTATTTGAAAACAGCGCCTCGCGAGTACGCCCGTGATCTCTGGCAGGAGAAGCGAAAGCTGGAATGGTTGCAGGGGCGGCTCCCGGTCCCCGAGGTGCGCCTGTTTGTTGAGGACGAGAGCGATGAGTACCTGTTGCTTTCCGGGATTCCGGGCGTGACTGCCAGCGATAACTCCCTCACAAACGACATCCCGGAAGTAATTGAGCAGCTGGCTGCCGGGCTGGCGATGATTCACAACCTGCCGGTCAGCCAGTGCCCGTTCGACGCAAGGCTGCCCGTCAAAATTGAACTCGCACGGGAGCAGATGGGGTTCGGGCCGGTGGACGAGAGTGACTTTGATGAATCCCGGATGGGGCGGACGGCGGCTGACCTTTTTGATGAACTGATCAGAACGATCCCGGATTCCGAGGATCTGGTCTTTACGCACGGCGACTATTGCCTGCCGAACGTCATCCTGCGGGGCGGGAAGCTCGCCGGCTTCATAGACTGGGGGCGTGCGGGAGTAGCCGACCGGTATCAGGATATCGCACTGGCCGCAAGAAGCGTCGGGTCGAATTTCGGTTCACGGTGGGTGCCTGCTTTGTTCGAGGCATGTGGCATCAGGCCGGACTATGCGAAGATTCACTTCTACACGCTGCTCGATGAATTCTTCTGAACAGGGAGAAAAGCGATGCAAATCAACCGGCGTAATTTTCTGGCGGGCGCGATGGGGACAGCAGCCGTCGGGCTGAACCCGGCAGACAGTGATCAGGCGAAGAAGGCGTCTTCCGCAGGTCTGAGACTGCAGGAACTCGACCGGGTGGCGGCGGCCCCGGTACTCAAACTGGATGGTCTGAAGTCACCGGTGATTATCGAATCAATCAGGTTCCTGAAGAAGGGCGATGATTACATCGTCCACATCCGCTCTAAAGACGGCGCGGAAGGCGTTGCCCTGACCAACCCGCCGCGTGAATTGTATCTGGACAAGATCCTTAAGCAGCTGGTGATTCCCTTTTTCATCGGCAAGGATGCGCGTGATCTGGAAAACCTGTTGTGGGAACTCTACCGCTGGAAAGATAACTACAAGCTTTATGGTCTGGCCCTGTGGAGCCCGCAGGCGTGGGTCGAGTTTGCGATTCTGGATATGCTCGGGCGGATCGCGGGCAAGCCGATGGGGGCGCTGATTGGAGACATAGTGCGACAGGATGTCCCGATCTACGTGGCCAGCGGGCGGCGCGATACGACGCCTGAACAGGAGGTCGAGTACCTGCAGAAACTGGTGGCGCAGTCGGGGGCGAGGGCCGTGAAATTCCGCGTGGGCGGGCGGATGAGCCGGAACATGGACGCGATGCCCGGACGCACGGAGAAGCTGATTCCGCTCGTGCGGAAGACGCTCGGGGACGCGATTGACATTCATGCCGACGCCAACAGCTCATACGACGCGCCGCAGGCCATCAGAGTCGGACGCCTGCTCGAAGAGGTCAAAGCGGTCTACTTCGAGGAGCCATGCCAGTTCGATCACCTGGAGGAAACCAAAGCCGTGGCGGACGCACTGACGATCCCGGTGGCGGGCGGGGAGCAGGAGTACAGCGACTGGCGATTCCGGTGGATGATCGCCAACCGGGGCGTGGATATAGTGCAGCCGGATAACTACTATTACGGCGGGCTGATCCGCTCAGTCCGGGTGGCGCGGATGGCGCAGCTCGCCAAGATGCCGACGACGGTACACCTGTCAGCCGGGTTCGGTTTCGTCTACATGCTCCATTTCGCTTCGTGCGTGCCGGACGTCGGGCGCTATCAGGAGTACAAGCTGGGGACGGAGAAATACGGGAGCTGGTTCGACCCGCCGATCACGGTGAAGGACGGTAAGATGTCCATCCCCCGCGGGCCGGGCGTCGGGATCAGAGATGTGGTGGGACTGCTGAAGGGAGCGCTGGAGGCGTAGCGATGACTCGAAGAGAATTCGCGCGCCTGGCCACAATGGCCGCGTCATTCGCCCCGCTCGTCGGCGCGGATGGAGAGACGCGGCACCACACCTCTTCACCAGCGGCAAAGCCTGTCGCGAGGATCGAGTGCGTCGCCGGGTGCGGGCAGGGCACATTCGGCGGGCCTGCCAGAGAGGCGCGGCTCGTCGAACCCTGAAGAAGCACGTGGCGATAGCGGCGGGACAGGCGATCTTCGTTTTCGTGATTGATTGAACGGTCAGAAAAAACGCGATTATAATTCCCAGCTCAAAGGCCATGTTGAATCGGCGACAATTTTTCTCTCTCCCGCGCAACGCCCCGCCTTCGCGCTCTGATTACTGGCTGCACCTGCACCGGTCGGCGATGGCCTGCCGGTTCGAGATCACGCTGTCGGCGGAGGATCGCGCCGGCGTCCCCGCGGCTCATGACGCGCTTAATCTGATTGACCGGCTGGAAGATCAGCTCACCGTTTTCCGCGAGAGCAGCGAGATCAGTTACATCAACCGCAACGCCAGTGCGAGGGCAGTCGAAGTTGAAGCCGAACTCTTCAGGCTGCTTCTCCAGTGCGAGGGACTGTACCGCGCGACAGAAGGCGCGTTTGACATCACGACCGGCCCGCTGACCCGCTGCTGGGGATTTCTCAGGCGCGAAGGGCGCATCCCGCAACCGGACGAACTGGAAGCCGCGAGGCTGAGAGTCGGCATGCACAACGTCAGACTGGATCGTGACCGCCGCACGGTGCGATTCTCACGCCCCGGGGTCGAGATCAACTTAGGCAGCATCGGCAAGGGGTACGCGCTTGATCGCGTCGGATATCTCATGCGCAGGCGCGGCGTTCGCACTGCCCTCGCGAGCGGAGGGAGCAGCGGTGTGCTGGCGATTGGTGGCGGTGACGGGGGCGAAGGCTGGCCGGTCGGGATTCGCCACCCGCTTCGCAGGGACACTCGCTTTGCGACCCTGCGGCTCCGCGACTCGGCGATGGCGACGAGCGGGAGCGCGGAACAATACTTCGAGAGCGGCGGGAAACGCTACGGTCACATCATTGACCCGAGGTCGGGGGTGCCGGCATCGGGTGTGCTGGGGGTGACGGTGGCAGCTTCATCGGCGGCTGTTGCCGACGCTCTGGCGACGGCGTTCTATGTGGCGGGTCGGGAGGCCGCCGAGCGTTACTGCGCGGACCACCCTGAGGTACTCGTCGTGATGATAGAGGATGGCGCGCCTGACCATCCTCTGGTTATTGGCTCAAACAGTCTGTGCGAGATGGAGGCAGGTTATGAATAACCCCGATGTTTATTCGTTATCCTCTGTGCAACGGGTCATGCTGGTCGTGTTGCGGACGCTGATCGGATGGCATTTCCTCTATGAAGGCTATTACAAGCTCGTGCTGCCCGGGTGGGGCGCCGACGGGAAGCCGATTGGCCCCTGGAGTTCGAGCGGGTATCTCAAGGCCGCCACAGGCCCGCTCGCGAACCTGCTGCGCCCGATGTCAGGCAGCGGCTGGCTTCACTGGGTTGATCGTCTGGTCGAGATCGGCCTCCTGCTCGTCGGGTTGTCGCTGATGCTCGGCCTGCTCGTGAGGCTCGGGTGCTGGGGGGCAGTCTTCTTTCTGTCACTTTTTTACCTGACGGCGATTCCGCTTGCCGGGACGCCGCAGACCGGCAACGAAGGAACTTACCTGCTGGTCAACAAGAACCTGATCGAACTCGCCGCCGTGCTGGTGCTGCTCGTCTTCAGGACGGGCGAGATCGCCGGACTGGATTTGCTCTGGAGTAAAGCCGCAAAGAGAGCGCCGGATAGCAATGAAGCGATGGCTGAGGATGCAGTCAGTGTCTGACGCCCGGTAAACGGAAGATTGATAACGCACGATGCGAACCCGCCGGGGCTGATCGGAACAGCCGGCGGTTCACTCACACAATAGATGGAGGGTCGTATGATCTTAACGCCTGAGTTGAAGGAACAGGGTCGCAGGAACTTTCTGAAAGCCGTGGCGGGCGTGCCGGCAGTCGCCGCCCTCGGCACCGCCGCCGCTCTGCGCGGGCCGGTTCGCGGGGGGCCGGTCAAGGCCGCACTCATCGGCCCCGGCGGCGAGGGCAGAGTGTTGCTCGGCAATTGCACGAAGGAGTTCATTGACCTCCGGGCCATTTGTGACATCAACCCGAAGCACCTGCAGCTCGGGTCGGAGACGCTCGTCAAAGCCGGATTCGACAAGCCGCGCGAATACCAGGACTGGCGCGAGATGCTCCAGAAAGAAGACCTCGAAGCCGTGCTGATCGCCACGCCGCTCTGGACCCACGCCGAGATCGCGGCGGGCTGCCTCGACGCGGGCAAGCATGTGCTGTGCGAGAAGATGATGGCGTGGGATGTCACCGGCTGCCAGAAAATGCTCGATGCCTCGCGCCGGAACAAGCGAATCCTTGAGATCGGCTACCAGCGCTTCTACAACCCGATGTATCAGGCGGCCTATGAGTCGGTGATCAAACCGGAAGCACTGGGCGACATCTATCACGTCCGGCTGGCGTGGCACCGCAACCAGACATGGCGGAAGGATGAGCCGCCTCCGTCACCGGACTACAACCCGAGCCAGTGGGGCTACCCGACCTGGGATCATCTGATCAACTGGCGAATGTACCGGAAATACTCGCACGGGCTGACGGCCGAACTCGGCAGCCACCAGTTCTCGGCCGTCAACTGGTTCCTCAACACGGCGCCACAGGCCGTCTATTCAAGCGGCGGGATCTACCGGTATAAGGACGGGCGTGAAGTCAACGACCACGTCTACGTCACGCTGGAATACCCCGGAGGGCGGACTGTAACTTTCTCCAGCATTCAATCGAACAAGTTCGACCATTACTACGAGATGTTCATGGGGACGAAAGGGACGCTCATCCTGCAGGGCGAGGCGGAGGCGTTCCTCTTCAATGAAGAAGACAACAAGACCGTGAACATGGAAGTGACGAAGAAAGGCTCGGGCCCGGTGATGGACGCTTCCGAGAGCAGGGCTGCGGATGCCGCCGGGCGCACAGTCACGGGTTCGTCGGGACAGCAACTGGATCGGCTGTCGGCTTACCGGCTCGAAATCGCCGAGTTCTGTTCATCTGTGCGGACAGGCAAGCCGGTGCGGTGCGGGCCGGAGAAGGCGCTGGTCTCCGCAACGACCGTGATCACGGCCAACGAGGCCGCGGATAAGAAAACGAGGCTGGAAATACCGATGCAGGGCGGCGCGTAGAACCCTGATCGAATTTCAGGGATCAACAAAGTCGCCCGGATCAGTACGGCGGGCGGGGAGCAGGCGTGGGTGACTGCCTGCTCCCCGCCCGCCGGCTCAGTTTCAGTGGCCCGTCGTTCGACTTTGCAATAATCACGTCCAACCCGACCGCTTTCCACACCGGAAATCTTCGCTCCGGCAGCGGTCAACATCCTGAAATTCATCCCCGCAGCAGGCGGGACCGGACGGGGCGTCTTTGCACGCAACATCGCGCAGGAACTGGGTCAGGGCGTCGCAAAAATTGATCACCAGCTGACCGCCAAAGACCGGCTGAGCGGACGTTACTTCATTGACCACTTCCGGAACGCGGCGATTTTCAACGACGGGAGCCTGTTTACCCACGGAGGCGGGAGTAACCAGTCGCGCGTGCGCACGCAGAACATGGCGCTGTCCTGGGTGCGGACGTTCAGCCCGACGATCCTCAACGAATTCAACTTCGGCTACAACCGAATCCACTCGCGGCGCGGCCCGCCTTCGGGCGTGCCCGGCATGAAGGAGCTGGGCGTGCGGCTGCCAATCCATCCGACCTTGCCGTCAATTCAGCAGATCTCCGTTTCGGGCTTCTTCAGCATTGGCGACAACCTGGAGGCGAAGTTCATATGGCGGCGCGGTAAAGATAAAGAATGGCTTTGCTGAATTGCCGGATCGTCCGGGCCTCGGCGTTGACCTGGACGAGAAAGTCGCGGCGAAACATCCGTACAAGCCGGTCAATCGCCCCAGCTTCGTGTTTTCGGATGGCGGAGTCGCAGATCATCAGGAATCTCCCCTGGGTTCCTGCGTGTGGCCGCTGTTTCCCTGCTGCTCGCGGCCCTTCAGCTTCGCGCCCGACTTCCGTTTCAAACAACATTTCCCCGCGGCCCTGTCTGGTCAGGCGGGCGCAGGGAGTGGCGCGGGTTGTTCGCACAATTGTTATCCATCCCGAAACACTGGGGTATGACTGATTCCAGAGCCAAAACCACGGAGAAGGCGGTTATGACCGCACGCCGGGCTTTCAGAATTCGCGGCCTGCGGTGGTGGGTTGCCGGACTGGTCTTTCTGGCGACGCTCATCAATTACATTGACCGCCAGACGGTCTCGGTTCTCGCGCCGATCATCCGCCGGGATCTGGGCCTGTCAAACCTCGAATACGCGAGCATCGGCACGTGGTTTCTGTTCGCCTACTCGATGAGCATGTTCGTCTTCGGCAAGGTCTCATACCGGCCGATTCTGATCGCGTCGGGTCTGCTGGTCCCGCTGGGAACCACGATCCTGTTTCTCCTCGCCGGCACGGTCCGGCGGGTTTCACCGGTGCGGTGATCTCACACGCGGACGATTTCTCTTCGAGAGGTTGCAATTCCGCGCGGAAGCATTCAACAGCTGGAACCACGCTTCATTTACTGGCATCTGCCCGAACCTCTCGTCCCCTTCGACTTTCGGGTCGATTACCGGCTCCGGGCCGGGTGCTGGAATTCGGGTTGAGGCTGGCATTTTAATTCCCTGCGCGGGATGAAAAGAAAACAAGGTTTTTTCTGCTCGAAAATCCTCCTTCGTTACCCAAAAATCCACTTGTTTTCTTTTGACAGCCAATTTATCCTGACGGACACGAAACAGGCGCCCACCCCTCAGGGCGCCTGATTATTGACCTGATATTGATTTGCTCTGAACCTCATCCAACTGCCCTATCACTGAGCGCATTCTCTGCTCAGAGACACAGACGAATTCATCAGCGTGTTCTCTGATTCAGAAATGTGACGTTGAAGGTGTGCGATTCTGTTTCCACCCAGGGTAACCGGGTGGAGGACGGGACAGGCTGCCGTGGTCAGAATATCTTATGCCGACTCGGATCAAGTATTTCAGGTCAGTGACCGGGCAATTAATGATGACTCTTCTCATCTGGGCGGGGGTTGTCTCCCCGGGGTTCGGTCAGACCGGCAAAGGCTCGGGCCCCGGCGGCCTGATTATTGATCAGGCCGGGGCTGGCGTGACCTCCGCAAAAATCACGCTGAGTGGCGACAGTCAGCCGGCCCTGGTTGAGACCTCGGATCACGAAGGCCGCTTCTCTTTCAGAAATGTGACCGCCGGCAGCTACCGCATCAGAGTCGAGGCCCCGGGCTTTGCCGTTTATGAGGATCAACTGACCGTCACCGAAAAAGGCCCGGCTAACCTCAGAATCACGCTCGGCGTTGCGGAACTCAAAAGCGAAACCGAGGTGAAGGACGACCGTCGTGGGCTGAGTACGGAGGCGGGCAGGAACAGGAGCGCCGTCATCCTGCGCGGGGAGGCGATCAGGCGACTGCCGCGCAACGAGGAGCAGTTGCTGCGCGTGCTTCAGCGGATGGCCGGCGCTCTGACCACCCGAATGGAAATATCGGTCAACGGGATGCCCGGTGCGAGCCTGCCTCCGATAGCCGCGATCAGGGAAATCCGCATCAACAGCGATCCGTTTTCTGCGGCGTATCACGAGCCGGGCACCGCGCGCGTCGAGATCGAGACCAGAGGCGGCGGAGAGACGGTTCAGGCAGGCGGCTTTTTCAGTTATCGAAATAGCGCCCTCGACGCGCGTAACGCGTTCAGCGGTGACAAGCCGCCCCTGGAGTATCGCGACTTCGGCGGGTGGTGGAGCAGCCGATTATTCAACTCGAAATCCTTTATCTTCGGGTCATTTGAGCGCCGGCGGCATGACGAAACCAGCATCATCTCCGCTTACCTGGTTGATGGTTACTACTCCGATAACCTTCCCCTCGGCAACCGACAATCGCTCGTCAACCTGCGCGCCGACTTCGTCCCTTCGGATCGTCATACGATCAGCATCTTCTACGACCTCAGCCACGGCACCGAGCAGGGGCAGGGGCTCAGCGGGATTGACCTGCCCGAGCGCAGCTATGATTCCACGGCGAATGAACAGAATCTGCACGCTTCGGTGCGTTCGGCTTTTTCGGCCAGACTGCTCAATGAAGTGCTGTTCCGAGCCGGGCGTGAGCGAACGGCCAGCACGACCGACAACTTCGATCAGGCGGTTGAAGTCTCCGGCGCATTCGCGAGCGGCGGCGCACAGTGCTGCCCCGAGCGGCGGCTCAGTCACAGCATTTTTCTGGCCGACAACCTCTCGTCCGGCGTCGGTCGTCATTTCATCAAGACCGGAGTCAGCATTTCGGGGCTGCGCGTCAATGATTACAGCGAGCGCAACTTCGGCGGGTCATTTCTTTTTTCGGGGCTGACATTTTACCGCCTCAACAGGCCGATCCTCTTCACCATTAACACCGGCGACCCGCAGCTCCGCTTCAGTCTCTGGCAGTTTGCGGGTTACGTGCAGGATGACATCCAGCTCGGGCAGAATTTCACGCTCTCGCCGGGCCTGCGTTACGAAGCCCAGACGCACCTTGACGACCACAACAATTTTGCGCCCAGACTTGGTTTCGCGTGGTCGCCATTCCAAAGCCGGAACACGGTCGTTCGCGGGGGCGCGGGGCTTTTTTATCAGCAGCTCTCGGACGCAAAACTGGCCGAGGCGTTGCGCTTCGACGGGGCCAGGCAGCGGCAGGTGATCATCCTCCGACCGCGTTATCCGGACCCGCTCGGCAACCGCCCGATCACAGCCTTTCCAATCAGCCTGAGCCGGCTGGCGCCCGATCTGCGGACGCCGTATCAATGGCACTCGGCAATCGGGGTCGAGCAACAACTGCCGCGTGACATCTCACTCACGCTGACTTACAACTTCGTGCGCGGCACTCACCTGTTCCGCTCGCGTGACGCGAACGCGCCATTCGAAAACGGTCTGCGACCGCACCCTGAAGCCGGTCGCATCACCCAGCTTGAGTCCTCCAGCTCATCAACCTCGCACAGTCTGGCCGTCGGTTTCTCACAGACGCTGGGCGAAAAAATCACGGTCTTTGCCAATTACACGCTGGCGCGGACGATTGACGATGCGGACGGGCCGGACACGCTGCCGATGAACAATTACCTGCTCGGCATTGAGCGGGGGTACGCCGCGCAGGACATTCGCGACCAGTTTTTTGCGAGCGCCATGCTTCAATTGCCGTTCGGACTCGAGGCGTCCCCGATGGTTTACTTCAACACGGGCAGGCCTTACAACATCATCACCGGACTCGATGACAACAACGACACGGTGGTCAATGACCGGCCCGTCGGCGTCCGACGCAACTCCGGGCGTGGGCCGAATTTCGCGAGCGTGGATCTGCGTCTGAGCAGACAGTTCGGGTTCGGGCGGCTCGCGAGTGGCCAGGGCAATGAAGGTCGGCCCTTCGCAATCGAACTCTCGCTTGACGCGACCAATCTTTTCAACCACGTCAATTTCGCCGACTTTAACGGGATTCAGACTTCGCCGTTCTTCGGCCGGGCGAACGCCGCGCACGACGCCCGGCAGATTACGATCCATGTCAATTTCAATCTGCACTGATGAGGATTACCCGGAGAGACGATCACTGATATGAAGTGTATGCCGAAAGAAGCATTCAAACAAAACTCCACATTCAATCACACCGTCAGGATTGCATTCATCGCCACCGTGCTGCTGATGGGGATGATGTGCGCCATCCCATTCATAACCCCATCTCGCGCGGCGGCGACTGACACGATCATTCGCACCCCGGCGGGCAGCGGCGTGTATGGCTTCGCCGGTGATAACGGCCCGGCGACGAGCGCATTCTTTGCCACCCCGAGCGCCACCGCCGTGGACGCGGACGGGAATTTTTACATCGCCGATGCCTACAACAACCGCATCCGCAAAGTCAGCACGCAGGGGGTCGTTACCACCTTTGCGGGCACCGGCGTCGGCGGTTACACGGGCGACAACGGGCCCGCCGCGCAGGCTCAGATTGACACCCCGACCAGTCTGGCATTCGACCGGGGCGGGAATCTGTATTTCACGGACTCCCTCAACAGCGTCGTGCGGAAGATTGATCCGGGCGGAAAGATCACCACTTTCGCGGGCAACGGGCAGGACGGTTACGGCGGCGATAACGGGCCCGCGACGCAGGCAGCATTGAGCTTCCCCCAGAGTCTGGCGCTGGACGCCACGGGGAGAGTTTACATCTGCGACACCTTCAATAACCGCATTCGCCGCGTTGACCTGCAGGGCACCATTACCACCGTCGCGGGAAATGGGACGGCAGGAGACGCGGGCGACGGCGGCGCGGCGACGCAGGCACAGCTTGACGCCCCGCAGGGGGTCGCCGTTGACAGGGTGGGCAATCTCTTCATCGCCGACACCAGCAACTTCATCGTGCGCAAGGTTGATGCCGGCGGAAAGATCAGCACGATTGCCGGCAACAGAACCGACGGCTACGGCGGAGATAACGGCCCCGCGACGCAGGCGAAGATGGGGCCCATTCGCGGCCTCGCGGTTGACCCGGACGGGAACGTCCTGATCAGCGACCCCGGCAATGACCGCATCCGCCGCGTGGACACCGGCGGGACCATCACCACTATCGCGGGTAACGGGGTGACCGGTTACAATAGCGACGGCATCCTCGCGACACAGGCGTTTCTGAACGAGCCTGTCGGCGTCACGCTTGACCCTTTCGGCGTGATCTACGTTGCGGATTCCTACAACGACCGCGTCAGGATGCTGAAAAGCACACAACTGAGTTTATTCGGGCTCTCACGCTATGTCATTCAGACGGGAGAGGCGGGCGTGACCCTGAGAATTATCGGGGCCGGGCTGGAGGGGACGTCGGTGACGATCAACGGCCAGTCACTTGCCTCAACTCTTGATCCGGCGACGGGGAATCTTTCCGTCACCCCGCCTTCGCCATTGCTGGCGGCGTCCGGAACTCTGCTCGTGCAGGTCAACGGGGCGGGCGGCGCGAGCGGGACAAAATCGGCCGTGGTGGCTTCGTCAGGCCAGCTTAACCCGGGTCTGACGACCAGCGTGCTCGCGGCTTCTTATCAGCCCTCGCTGGCACCCGATTCGATCACAGCGATGTTCGGGTCGAAGCTGGCGACGCAACTCGCCGTCGCCACGGCGGTGCCGCTGCCGACCACACTCGCGGGAACCAGGGTTTACGCGAACGGGACGGCGGCGCCGCTCTTTTTCGTCTCCCCGACTCAGGTCAACTATCTGTTGCCGCCTGAGGCCGCGGCGGGGGCAAATACATCGGTCGTGACCATCTCCGGCGACGGCACCGTCTCGCAGGAGCAGTTGCGAACCGCGTATGAGGCGCCGGGGCTGTTTACGGCCAATGCCAGCGGCAGCGGCGGGCCGGCGGGCCTTTGGACGCTTGACGGCGTCAATTATTTTTCCGCAACCAACCCTGACGGCACCTTAACCCCGATCCCGGCCGGAGCATATCTGGTTCTGTTCGGGACCGGCATTCGCCACGCACCCGACCCCGATCCGGCTGACGGGAACGGGGTGGCGGAAGTGACACAGGCCAGTTTCGGCGTCACGCCTGCGCAGGCGGCCTTTGCCGGGCCCCAGGGCGGGTTTGTCGGCCTGGATCAGATCAATGTGCAGATTCCTGCGGGCCTCAGTGGAAAGGGACAGGTGAATCTGGCAATATTGGTCGATGGCAAAGCTGCCAACACGGTTCAGGTGCTAATCCAGTAAAACTTATGGCCGGATGGAATGAACATTTTGAGCGAACTACCCCGTACAAACACCACAGCAGGAGCAAAATTCTTCTTCCGTGGCCCGGATAAGTTCCGGATTTGCGGAGTAACCTACGGAACTTTCAAGCCGAACGACGGCAGTGATTATCCCGCGCCCGATCGTGTTGCCGAAGACTTCGCGAAAATGCGCGCCGCCGGGATCAACACCGTCCGCATCTACACGGCCCCGCCGCGTTACGTGCTTGATGAAGCCGCGCGCCAGGGCCTCGGCGTCATCGTCGGTCTGGCCTGGACACAGCACGTCTGCTTCCTCGATGACCGCCGGCTGACGGCGCAGATTCGCCGTCAGGTCAGACGCGACGCGGGCGCATGCGCCGATCATCCAGCAGTCCTGGCATTCGCCATCGGCAACGAAATCCCCGCGCAGATCGTCCGCTGGCACGGCGCGCAAAGGATTGAACGCTTCCTCAGACAGCTTTATGACGACGTCAAACGGGTCGCGCCGCGCGCGCTCGTCACTTACGTCAATTACCCGCCGACCGATTACCTTGACCTGTCGTTTCTCGACTTCGTCTGTTTCAATGTCTTCCTGCACAGGCCTGAAGATTTCCGCGCCTACCTGGCCAAACTCCAGAACATCGCCGGCAACCGCCCGCTCGTGCTGACCGAACTCGGCCTGGACAGCATTCGCGAAGGCGCGGAGGCGCAGGCGCAATTTCTCGACTGGCAGTTGCGCGAGGCCTTTACTGGCGGCGCGGCTGGCGTCTGTGTTTTTTCGTGGACTGATGACTGGTATCGCGGCGGCCATCAGATTGAAGACTGGGCTTTCGGTCTGGTTGACGCGGCACGCAACCCCAAACCCGCATACGAAGCCGTCCGCACGCGTTTTGGCAGCCTGCCATTCGACCCCGAATCACAGGACCGGTGGCCGGGCGTCTCGGTCGTCATCTGTGCCTACAACGCCGCCGACACGCTGGAAGATTGTCTGTCGTCGCTCCAGCGGCTGCGCTACCCGGATTACGAAGTGATTGTGATCAATGACGGCTCGCGCGACGCCACGCCGGAGATCGCCGCGCGCTACCCGGTCAGGCTGATCAGCGTGCCAAATGGGGGCCTGAGCGCCGCCCGCAACCTCGGGCTGCGCGCGGCCACGGGCGAGATCGTCGCCTACACCGACGCCGACACGCGCGTGGATGAGGACTGGCTCGCTTACCTCGTCCAGCCGTTTCTGACGGCTGACGTGGTCGGCGTCGGCGGGCCGAACGTGGTGCCGCCCGACGACGGGTGGGTCGCCCAATGCGTGGCGCGGAGCCCCGGCGGGCCGACGCACGTCCTGCTCAACGACACGGTGGCCGAACACATTCCGGGCTGCAACATGGCGTTTCGGAAATGGGCGCTCGAAGAGATCGGCGGCTTCGACCCGACCTACATCAAGGCCGGCGACGATGTGGACATCTGCTGGCGGCTGCAGGCGCGCGGCTGGCACCTCGCCTTCAGCCCGGCGGCGCTCGTCTGGCATCACCACCGCAATTCGGCGAGGGCGTACTGGCGTCAGCAGGTCGGCTACGGCGAGGGCGAAAGCTTTCTGGCGCAGCGCCACCAGGAGAAATTCAACGAGCGCGGCCTGACGCGCTGGCAGGGCCGGATCTACAGCCCGCTGCCCGCCTACCGCTCGCTCTTCAAGTCGGTGATCTACCACGGGCGCTGGGGCTCGGCCGCGTTCCCTTCGATCTATCAGGGCGGCCTGGACAACTGGAATTGTCTGCCGCAGATGATGGAGTGGCAGGTCATGACGATGCTGGCCCTGCTCGGGTCGCTCGTCAAATGGTGGCTGCTCCCGGTGGCGCTCGCGGGCCTTGGCGCGACGCTCTGGCGCTGCATCGCCCACGCGCTCGAAACGAATATTGACAGCCTCTCGCCCGTCGGTCGGGATGCGCCGGCCGGGAGAATTGACCGCCTGCGTTATCGCGCCATGATCGCCTGGCTGCATTACCTTCAGCCCTGGGCGCGGTTGCGCGGGCAGATCAAGGGCCATTTCAACAACGCTCAGCTGACGGAGGAAAATGCGCGTCTGATCGGGTCCGCGCCCCTGCTTTCAGTGCGTGGGGTGTGGCTTCTGCTCGCGGGCCGGCTTGAAACCACGTACTGGGACAGTCGTTACACCGGCATCGAGGATTATCTGCAATCGCTGCGCGCCGCCTGCCAGTCGGCTTTCAGCACGGTGCGCTGCGACGAAGGCTGGCAGCAGGAATACGACCTGCGAATCCAGGCGGGGTTCATCTGCTCGTTCGATCTCAAAACGACGGCGGAAGATCACGGCGGGCTCAACCGGCTCTTCCGCGTCTGCCTGAGGCTGCACCGCCCCTGGTCGCTGATCATGGCTTTGCTCGCCATCGCCGGGATATTCGGTTATTCATTGCATGCCCGCTTCACGCACTGGCTGGCGCCGGTCGTCTTCATGCTGAATCTCGCGGCCGTCCTGATCCTGAGGGAGATCAGCCGGCGCGGCGGCCAGGTAATTGCCCTGACTGAGGCGGTGAGCGGGCAGTTCAATCTCCATTCAATCCCGGCCGATCAGCCCGAACCCGTTAAGGAGCCTGCCCCGGCGGAGGAGATGGGGCCGGCTTTTGAAGAGCAGTGAGGACGTCCCGCCACACCTGATGAAACAACAGCCTTCACAACGGGTCTTCGCCTGGGCGCTCCGCTACCTGCGGCCTTACCGCTGGCAGCTCGCGCTGCTGCTCGTCGTCACCGGCGTCGAGATCGTTTCGGGGCTGCTGCTCCCCTGGCCGCTCAAATTCATTGTGGATCACGTGCTGGGCGCCGAACCGATGCCCGAGTGGCTGGCCGGCCTGGTCGGCTTCGTCGGCAGTCAAAAGTTTGCGCTGCTCGTGGCCGGGTGCGCGGCTTACCTGATCTTCCACCTGCTCAGCGAATTCATCTCGGTCGCCCACACGCAGATGCAGGTGGGGATCGGGCAGCGACTGGTCTTCGACCTGCGCCAGGAGATGTTCGCCCACCTCCAGAACCTTTCGCTCCGCTTCCACCTCTCGCGGGGGACGGGCGAGACGATTTATCACCTCGAAAATGACGCCTACTGCGTCGAGAGCCTGACGCTCGGCGGGCTGCTGCCGCTCATCAGTTCCGCGGTCACGCTCGCCGCGATGTTCTTCGTCCTCGTGCGGATTGACTGGCAGGTGGCGGTGATGTCGCTCGTCGTCGTGCCCTTCCTGCTGCTCGTCAATCGCTACTATTCGGAGCGGATCGTCGAGCGGTCGGAGCGGGTCAAGGAGATGGAATCGGGCGTCCTCAACCTGATCCACGAGGTCTTTTCCGCGATCCGCGTGGTCAAGGCGTTCGCGCGCGAGCCGCACGAGCAGCAGCGCTTCCGCCGCGAAGGCGCGACGACGATGGAGGCCCGCCTGAAACTGACTTTGCAGGAATCCTTCTTCGCCGCGATGATCAACGTGGTGACGACGGCGGGCACGGCCCTGGTGCTTTTCGTCAGCGGCTGGCGCGTCGTCGAGGGCCACATCAGCGTCGGCGAGATGCTCGTCGCGCTCACTTACCTGGGGTCAGTCTTCGGGCCGCTCACCACGATGAGCCACACCTTCGGGAACGCGCAGGCCGCGGTCGCCAGCGCCCGCCGCGCGCTCAGGACGCTCCAGACGACGCCGGAAATCGAAGACGCGCCGGACGCCATCGAGGCCCCGCGGCTGCGCGGCCAGATCGAATTCCGCGACGTGCATTTCTCCTACGACGATGATCAGCCCGTCCTCAACGGCATTTCGTTCGCGGCCAGGCCCGGAGAGATGATCGCGCTGGTCGGGCTGACCGGCGCAGGGAAGACGAGTCTGGTCAGCCTGATCCCGCGTTTTTACGAGGCGACTTCGGGCGCCGTGCTGGTTGACGGGCGCGACGTGCATGGCTACAGGATTCGCTCGCTCCGCGATCAGGTCAGCATCGTCCTGCAGGAGCCGGTCCTCTTTTCGGGGACGATTGCCGACAACATCCGCTACGGGCGACCCGAAGCGACCGATGATGAAGTCGTCGCCGCCGCCCGCGCCGCCGCCGCGCACGATTTCATTATGCGCAAGCCGGAAGGCTATCAGACCCGGCTCGGCGATGACGGGACTCAGTTGTCGGGCGGCGAACGGCAGCGGGTCTCAATCGCGCGCGCTTTCCTGAAAAACGCGCCGATCCTCGTCATGGACGAGCCGACCTCGTCGCTCGACGCCCGCGCCGAGGCCAGCATCTTTACCGCGCTCCGCGAACTGATGGCCGACCGCACGACCATCGTCATTGCCCACCGGCTCTCGACCGTGCGTGACGCCGACCGGATTCTGGTGCTTGACGGCGGCCGGATCGTCGGCTCGGGGAGGCACGCGGAACTGCTCGCCCAAGTCCCGCTCTACCGCGAACTGTGTCAGCGGCTCTCGATTGATAACAAGCCGGCAACGCCTGAAGCGCAGGGTGAAATGACCCCGTCTGCGACCGACCAGAATCCACTGACTCAATGCGCCTGACCCTGCTTGAAATTCTGCGCTGCCCTTTCTGCGGAGGCCACCTCACCCCGGTCGAAGGTAAAAGTCCCGAGCTGAGGGACGGCGAAATGACGAGCGGCATCCTTGGCTGCGCCTGCTGCTCCTACCCGGTGGTGGACGGGATTCCGGTGCTGCTGGTTGACTGGGCGGCGGAAACGGCGACGCAGCAACTCGGTGCCGGCGAGCGGGAGCAGGCCCTCCTGACGCTGCTCGGGCTCGATGAAGCCAGGCACGATGATTTCAGACGTCTGGTCGCCAAAGGCCGTCAGGCGACTTATCGCGAACTGATTGAAATCCTCAACCCGGATGCCGAGGGGACTTACTTTATTTATCGCTTCTCCGATCCGACCTATCTGGCGAGTCAGGCTCTCGTGCGCGCCATCGGACAGAACGCCTGCGCGGCGGGGCGGCGAGTGCTTGATGTCTGCGGAGGCTCCGGGCATCTGACGCGAACGCTCAGGCAGCTTTCGCCCGCGACAGAAGTCATCCTGGCGGACGCCGGATTTGCCGGGCTGTGGATGGCGAGGCGCGTCACCGCGCCGGATTGCCAGACGGTCTGCTGTGATGTGAACAACCCGCTGCCGTTCGAGCAGGGGGCATTCTCGCTGGTCGTCTGCTCGGACGCTTACCATTACATCTGGTCGAAGCGGCTGCTGGCGTGCGAGATGATGCGGCTCGCGGGCGACAGGGGGACGGTCGTGCTGCCGCACCTTCACAACGCCCGGTGCGAGAACTTCTCCGCCGGAATGCCGCTCACCCCGGCCCACTACCGGTCACTCTTCGCAAATCTGAATGCGCGCCTCTTCCGCGAGAGCCCCATTCTGACCGGGTTCATCAATGACAGAACCGTTGACCTGTCGGTCGCGGAATCGGATGAGGCGCTGGCCCGGGAGCCTGCGCTTTCTCTGGTCGCGACAAGGCGACCAGAGATCTTCCGGACTTATGATCTGCCCGATCACACCGCCGGTGTATGCCGCGTCAATCCCATCTATCGCCTGACGGCGGATGGAGACCTGACGCATCTGGAATTGCAGTTCCCTTCCGAGATGTATGCCAGGGAGTACGCCGCCTGCCTGCGTTATCTGCCCGAACGCCTGACGCTGCCGACGGAACTGCTCCGCCGGCTCGAAGCGGGAGAAATCAACGAGGAGCATCGCGAACTGGCGCGGAAGTTCGTGCTGCTCGACCTGCCGGAGGGTTACTGCTGAACTATGCGTGTGTTGCTCGCCGGAATCATCGCCCGTTACCCGTTCGGCGGGGTGACCTGGTGTTCGCTGATGTACCTGCTCGGACTGAGGGCACTGGGACATGAGGTCTTCTATATCGAAGACACCGGCGAGTGCATCTATGACCCCGAAAAGAATGAGATCACGACTGATTCGAGCTTCGGCTGTAAATACATCAACGACGCATTATCAGCATTCGATCTCGGCGACCGCTGGTCGTTCGTTGATTACGCCGGCAACTACTTCGGCCAGCCCCGCGGGCGCGTGATTGATTACTGCCGCGGGGCCGACCTGTACCTGAACCTGTCGGGCGGGTCGTGGTTCTGGCGCGACGAGTACCGGGGCATTCCGCGCCGCGCCTTCATTGATTCCGACCCGGCCTTCACCCAGATGGCGATTGCGAAGGCCGAGCCCTGGTACGTCGAATTCTTCCGCGGCTTCGATCACCTCTTCACCTTCGGCCACAACCTGGGCCTGCCCGGCTGCGCCATCCCGGAAACGCCCTTCAAGTGGAAGAAGACGTATCAGCCCGTCACCACTGAGTTGTGGGATTGCGACATCGAACCGCGCGACGTGTTCACGACGGTGATGACCTGGCGGATCAAAAGCTTCGCGGACGTGGACGGGAACAAGGACAAGGAGTTCATCAAATTCATTGATCTGGCCGGCCACACGACACAGCCCATTGAACTCGCCATCAACGGGCCGCGCGAGCTGCTCGAATCACGCGGCTGGAAGACAGTTGACGCGATGGGCGTCTCGCGCGACCTGTGGAGTTATCGTGATTACCTTCAGCGCTCGAAGGCCGAATTCGGCGTCGCCAAGCACGCTTACGTCAGCACCCGTAGCGGCTGGTTCAGCGACCGCACCGAATGTTATCTGGCCTCGGGGCGCCCCGCCGTCGTGCAGGACACGGGCTTCAGCCGGAACCTGCCGACGGGCGAAGGGCTCTTTGCCTTCGAGACCCCTGACCAGGTACTCGCCGGGATTGAGGCGATCAACTCCGATTACAAACGCCATTCACAGGCGGCGAAAGAAATAGCGCGGGCGCATTTTGATGCGCGGGTCGTACTGCCGAAAATGCTCGATGAGATGCAGGGGAGCTGAGCGATGGGTTTGAAGATTGTCTGCTCAGGTTATCTGATCCGCTACCCGCTGGGCGGGATGACCTGGCATCACTTTCAGTACCTCGCCGGCTTCGAGCGGCTCGGGCACGAGGTCACATACTTCGAGGATTACGGGTGGCCGAACTCCTGCTATGACCTGGCGCGCAATGAAATGACCGCCGACCCGGGTTACGGCATCGCATACCTCAGAGAGATGCTTGAAGCGCACGGGCTCGACCGCCGGTGGTGTTACCTGGCCGAAGACGGTCAGGCTTACGGGATGACGCGCGATGAACTCAGGCAGCGGTGCCGCGAGTCCGACGTTTACATCAATCTGAGCAACATCAACCGGATTCCTGAAGCGGGGTTGTGCCGCCGCCGCGTGCTGATTGACACCGACCCGGTCTTTACGCAGATCGGCGGCCACGGTCTGGGCGGGCCGTTCGAGCAGTATCACGCGCTGTTCACATACGGCGAGAACGTTCACCGCCCCGGTTGCGGGATGCCGACGGCCGGGGCGCACTGGATGCCGACCCGTCAGCCGGTCGTGACGGATTTGTGGCCGGTGACGGACGGCAACGTGAGCGCGCCGCTGACGACGGTATTGAACTGGTCGGCTTACGGCGAGCGCGAATTTGAAGGCCGGACTTACGGCCAGAAGGATCGCGAGTTCGCGCCCTTCTTCGAGCTGCCGCGTGAAACGGGCGCGCCGATGGAGATCGCGCTCAACGCCCCGGCCGCCGTGCGCCGGCGCCTGACCGAGGGCGGCTGGCGACTGGCCGACCCGCGCGAAGTCACGCGGACTCCGGCGATTTATCAGGACTACCTGCGATCATCGCGGGCCGAGTTCAGCGTCGCCAAGCACGCTTACGTCTGCACGCGCAGCGGCTGGTTCAGCGACCGTAGCGCGGGTTATCTGGCGCTGGGGCGCCCGGCCGTCGTGCAGGACACCGGCTTCTGTGATTTCCTGCCCTGCGGCGCGGGGCTGCTCGCTTTTCGGAATCACAACGAAGCGGTCGCCGCGATTCGCCGCCTCAATGATGACTACGAGTCGCATTGTCGCGCGGCGCGCGCCGTGGCCGAAGAATTTTTCGACGCGCGGCGGGTGCTGAACGATCTGCTGGCGCGGAGCTTGTAGGAGAAGGGCTTGACGCAGACTTACAACGAACAGTTTTATCAGGACCTGCGCGGGCGGGCGCGCTCGTCGGCGCGTGAAGTCGTGCCGCTCGTCATTGAACTCATCCGGCCACGGAGCGTAATTGACGTCGGCTGCGGCGTCGGCACGTGGCTCTCGGTCTTCGGGGAGCTGGGCGTCGAGGACGTGATGGGCGTTGACGGCGAATACGTCAACCGGGAGATGCTCGAAATTCCGGGCGAGCGGTTCGTGCCCTTTGATCTGAGCAGGCCACTCGGGCTCGAACGCCGTTTCGATCTGGTGATGTCGCTCGAAGTGGCCGAGCATCTGCCGCCCGAATCCGCCGAGTCGTTCGTCGCTTCGCTCACGGCGCACGGCCCCGTCGTACTCTTTTCC
Source organism: Blastocatellia bacterium (assembly GCA_035652435.1). Taxonomy (GTDB): domain Bacteria; phylum Acidobacteriota; class Blastocatellia; order RBC074; family RBC074; genus DASRDU01. The sequence goes on along the minus strand of DASRDU010000135.1, from coordinate 20,756 downwards.
GCGGCGATCCCCTTCCAGGGCGGCACGCATCACGTCAACGAGCAGTGGCCCGAATACTGGGCGCGGCTCTTCGCCGCCGCCGGGTACGAGGTGATTGATTGTTTCAGGAAGCGCATCTGGGATAACGAGCGCGTCGAATGGTTCTACGCCCAGAACCTGCTCCTGTTCGTCGAGCGCGGTCACCTTGAAAAGAGCCCCGCGCTGAAAAACGAGCGCGAGCAGACCCGCGTGGCGCAACTCGCGCTCGTGCATCCGCGCAAGTATCTGGACGTGATCGAGTGGACGAGCAGACTGCACGAGACGATTCAGGAACTCGGCGCGGTGATCCCCCTGGAAGACGCTTTCATCCTGGTTGATGAAGATCAGTTCGGCGGGCTCCTGAGGGCCACGCGGCGCGCCATCCCCTTCCCCGAACAGGATGGCTATTACGCCGGGCCGCCGGCAGACGGCGGTGCGGCGCTCGGTGAGTTCGAGCGTCTGCGCGCGGCGGGGGCAAAATTCATCGCCTTCGCGTGGCCCGCGTTCTGGTGGCTCGATTATTACGCGGAACTGGGCCGCCACCTGCGGACAAAATTCCCTCCTGTCCTGGAGAATGACCGTATAGTTGTTTTCGACCTGCGGTGAAGTAATGAGGTAAAGCCAAAGCAGTATGACGAAGAAGCTCAGAATTGCGCATGTCGCACCAGTAGCCACGACTATCCCCGCGTCGAAGGGCGGGTCGGTTGAGCAGGTCACGGCGCTGCTGACCGAGGAACTGGTGCGGCGCGGACACGATGTCACGCTTTTCGCCACCGGCAACACGGTCACGTCCGCCCGGCTGGCCGCCGTTTTCCCACACGGCTACTGGGAGGACATTGACATGTGGCCGTGGGAGCATTACGAGATGATCAATCTGGCGGCGGCCTGCGAGCGCGCCGACGAGTTCGACGTCATTCATTACCAGGCCGCGTACTACCCGATGAGTACCGCCTTCTCGCGCCTGATCCGCACGCCGATGGTGCAGACGCTCCATCACCAGCCTTACCCCGAGCAGGTGGCGCTCTGGAAATATCATGCCGAATCCAACTTTGTTGCCATCTCCGAATACCAGCGCAGCGCCCTCGGCGGCCTCAACTGCGTCGCCACCGTTCATCACGGAATAGACGTCGGGGAATTCCCGTTCAGCGCCGCCCCCGAAGACTATCTGGTCTTTCTCGGCCGCTTCACGGCGGGCAAAGGCATCCTGCAGGCGATTGAAATCGCGCGGCGCGTCGGGATGCGCCTGATCATTGCCGCGCCCGAGAATGAATACTTCCACGAATTCGTCAAACAGCACATTGACGGCCGCGTGATCGAGTACGTCGGAGAACTCGATCACGCGGATAAAACCAAACTGCTCGGCGGGGCCAGAGCCATGCTCTACCCGGTGCAGGCGGGCGAACCCTTCGGGCTGGTGCTGATTGAAGCGATGGCCTGTGGCACTCCCGTAGCGGCGCTCAGGCTCGGCGCCGTGCCCGAGATAGTGATTGACGGGGTGAGCGGTGCGAGCGCGTCTGACATTGACGAACTGATCGAAAGGCTGCCGGAAGTGATGGCACTGCCGCGCGGACGGGTGCGGAGTCACGTGGAATCAAAGTTCAGCGTGGAGGCCATGACTGACGGGTACGTCGAGCTGTATGAACGCATCGTGGCCGCGCACGGGGCCGGCGACGACCCGAGCGACCGCTTACTACGCCAGATGATGACCGGAGACCAGTTTGTCTGAGCAGGCTTCATTACTAGCCGTCTTCGCCCACCCCGATGACGAATCACTCGTCGCCGGTGGGGCGCTCGCGAAGTATGCGCGAGCGGGAGTGCGGACGGCGCTCGTCTCGGCCACGCGCGGCGAGTGGGGGCCGATCAGCGACGAGGCGCTGGCCGATTACGAAACCCTTGGCGAAGTCCGCGAAGCCGAATTGCGCGCCGCCTGTGAAGTACTCGGGGTCAGATGGCTGCGCTTTCTGGATCTGCCCGACGGCGGCGTCTCGTGGGCCATCGAAGAAGGCTCAGAGCCACTGGGAAAAGTGGTGAGGGCGATTCGCGAGTTGCGGCCACAGGTAGTCATCACCTTCGGCCCGGACGGGCTCTACGGCCACGAAGACCACATCGCCGTCGGCAGATTGACCACTGAAGCATGTTCAATCAGCCACTGTGACGATGTCTTTCCCGAACACTTCCGCGAGGGTCTGCTCCCGCACCATCCCGACAATCTCTTTTACGGAGTTTTCCCGCAGGGGCTCGTGAATGAAATGGCTGAACGCCTGGCCCGGTCAGGAATGCCGTCCGATCTGTGGGGCATCCCCCCCGAACGCTTCGGAGTCCCACCTGAAACGATTACCCATGTGATTGACGTGACTGATTGCGCACGAGACAAGCTGGCCGCATTGCGCTGTCATCGGACTCAGCTTTCTGCCGATCACGCTTTCGCAGAAATCACGCCCGAACTTTTCGCCAGATACCTGGGCTCTGAATACTTCAGCCTGCACGGGGCCGCTCGCCCCCACAATGTTAATGGGAACGATTTATTTCGAGACCGGAATTCCCCCTCAACTGAATCTTGACTCTCCCTTTACGGGAGACCATAGACTACCCCTGAAAGAGTCAGACTGTTTCACAGATTGCGGAGCGGCTCTGGCAACTTGCCACGTCTGCCGTCACAGGAGGAGATTGAAATGACAACGAGAATGATCGTGGTCTCGCTGTTGCTTTGTGTTGTCAGCTTCAGCGCTATACCCGGACAACAACGAAAGGGGAAAAAGACTATGGAACAGACATCGGTCAGATTCATCAACCGCGCGCCGGCGGGCTATTCACACGTCGTGGAAGTGAAGGGCGGTCGCACGCTCTACGTCGCCGGGCAGGTCGCGCTTGACAAATCAGGGAATCTGGTCGGGCGCGGCGATTTTCGCGCCCAGACGCAGCAGGTCTTTGAAAACATCAGGTCGCGGCTGGAAGAGGTCGGGGCCTCCTTCAAGGACGTGGTCAAGCTCAACTATTACGTGACGGAGACGTCGGATCTGCCGGCGCTCAGGGAGGTGCGCGACAGCTTCGTCAACAGGGAGCAGCCGCCCGCCAGCACGCTGGTTGCCGTCAAGCGACTCGTCAGGGAAGAGTTCATGATCGAAGTGGAGGCGATAGCGGTCACCGCCGAATGAATCGCCCGCGCGAAGGAGGGACAAATGAAGATCGGGTTTATCGGCCTCGGGAAGATGGGGCGGGCGATGGCGCGAAACCTCATCAGGGCCGGTCACACGGTCACGGCCTGGAACCGCACGCGCAGCCGGGCTAAGGATGTGGCGGCGCTGGCCCTGATCTGCGCCGAGGATGCCGGACTGACGGATCCCCGGAAATAAACGCCTGAGGCAAAGCCGAAGGGCGTATTGTGAAACCCTCTTTCACCGCCGAGGCGCGGAGTTCGCAGAGGGAACGCAGAGAAACACAGCCGCCTCTGCGTTCTCTGCCCCTCTGTGGTGAACTACCATCTCACACAGGCATCCTGACTTGCAGCAGCGGGTGAAAGGCCATTGACTTATCAACTGCCTTAACCCGATGGGTGATCCTGCTTGTGCAAAACATAAATCCGATTTGAGACAGCCCACAGTGATCCCTTCCACGAGATTTCTTTCAAGGTCTCATACCCGGGGAGAGGCGTATTCGAGATGACGTATGGCAGTTCTTTGCCCGACGTCACCCACGGCACGTCTTCGGCCGGCGTCTGGCCCGGCGCCAGGTTTTCCGGGTGGGCATAGAGCGTCCAGCCGGTCAGCGAATACCCCGCGTCTATCTCCGCCGCGGGCACGCCCGTCGCGCGCAGGTAGTTGAAGGCTTCGGCACACGCCTGATTGAACCGCAGCACGTCCCACGTCCCGGAGATGGAAACAAAGGCCAGCAGCGCGACCCCGCCGAACGCCACGACTTTTGAGAACCCGGCGTTGAGAGTGAGCTTCAGGCAGAGACAGATCAGCGATGGCAGCAGCACTAAATAATACCTGTCGTAGTAGAACCACATCGCGTTGATAAGGCCGAGTTGCAGCACCCCCAGGGTCATCACCACCCTCGCGGCCTGACTCATCCGACCCCGGGTGATAAAGCAGAGGCGCGCCGTGCCTGCGATCAGGACCGCGGTTGAAATCAGCATGAGCAGGCGGGCCGCCAAAGAGAAACGATGGGCCGGCCCCGGTACATTTAATTCTCCCTGAATCAGGCCGCGGACGTCGGCCAGTTCCTTCAGGCTCCAGATCATTCCGTCGGATACCGGCGACTGCACTTCGCCGAAGCACCACCACAGGAGCCCCGCGCCCCCCATGGCCGAAAGGATAATTGCGACCGCCCACCTCCGGGGCCTGAGTGTGATCGCGGCGAGGAGCAGCGGGAAGACACTGAAGGCGACCTCAAACAACAGGCGGAGATTGATCTGAAAATACCTGGCGGGGCCGAGCGAAGTGAGGAACGGCAGCCCCTGAAGTTTCTCCGCCATGACGGTAGTCCGCCCGAGACTCTTCACCAGCCAGAGCCACACGAGGCCGATGCCGAGCAACGAGGCGGCCGGCGGCAGCAGCCTGCGGATGAAGCCCGGCCAGCCTCCCTCTTTCCGCAGCAGGTACGGCAGCATGGCCAGCGGGATGATGATCCCGATCTGCCTTGACAGGAACGCCCCCGCCGCAAACAGCCCCCCGACCCAGAGCAACGCCTGCCGCTCGCGCCTGACCCCCGCGACGTAACAGAGCATGGCGAGGTTCATCAGGCTCAGGAAGGGAACGTCGGTCATGAACGAGAAGCTCAGGACGAAGAAGACCGGATTGGCCGCGAGCAGCAGCGCGCCGGCCAGACTGCGGTGGCGGTCCAGATCAAGCTCGCGCAGGGTCAGGTAGAGCGCCGCACACCCGATGACGGCGAGCGCGACCGTCGAGAGCCTGAGCGCGCCGAACGAGAAACCGAAAGGGAGTGAAAAGAGCCCTCCCCAGAAGGTCTGGAGGATCGGGTAATTCGAACTCCAGTCGAGGACGGCCACTCGCCCGGTCCTGAGCAGATTTTCCACGCCCCACGCGTAGGTCCAGTCGTCATTGACCGGCACGTCACGGAGCGGGGAAACGAGCAGGCAGGCGCAGGCAAAAAAGCCCGCGATGAGGAGGAGGGGAAAGCGCTCCTCCCGGAAGTACAGGAAGATTCCCCGCGCCCTGCTGATACTCTGGTCTGACATCATGAGTTGGAGGTATATCGGGCGTGCCTTTTCACACTCCACATCTTAACCGCCGCCGGTCGGGATGAGGAGTGTGTGAGAAGCCATAGAGTCTCTTGACGGTTTTTTCCGTTACCGGTAACCTGCACCAACCGACAGAAACTGCGCAGTCAGACACCTGACCTCGAAAGGATCACGAATGAACGACAGCAGGGATACAGCCCTATCCAGACGCGAGTGGCTCGGGCAGATGTCCGCGCCGGCCGTCGCGGCAACGCTCGGCCGGGGATTGCCCGGCGCGACCGGCGCCGCGGCTGACGACAAGGCCCTCGGCGCCCGCACGTACAACGTGCGCGATTTTGGCGCGAAGGGCGACGGCACCACGCTCGACACCGCCGCAGTCCAGGCGGCGATTGACGCCTGCAACCGCGACAAGGGCGGTGTCGTACTCGTCCCCGCGGGCGACTTCCTCGTCGGCACCATTGAACTCAGGAGCAACGTCACGCTGCATCTGGCCGCGCTGGGGCGGCTCCTCGGCAGCGGCAGCATCGAACACTACAAGGCGGGCAACGGCGTCCCGCCCGGCAACGGGAACGTCGTGATGATCTCCGCCGCGAACGCCGAGAACGTCACCATCGAAGGGCCGGGGACCATTGACGGGAACGGGGCGAAGTTTTTCACCGGCAAAGGCGACAACACCGGCCCCGGGCAGAATTCCGCCCAAGGGTATTCCCAGCGCCCGCACCTGCTGATTTTTTACCGCTGCCACAACCTGCGGATTCGCGACATCTTCCTGACCGCGAGCGCCTACCACTGCGCGCGCATCCTCCAGTGCCGGCGCGTGTATCTGGACGGGGTTCGGATTCACAACCGCGTCAATCTGAACAATGACGGGTTTCACATCAACAGCAGTGAGTACGTCCACATCGTGAACTGTGACGTCGCCTGTCAGGACGACGCCTGCGCGCTGTTCGGGAGCAACAAGTGGGTCACGGTCACAAACTGCACCTTCAGCACGCGCTGGTCCGTCTTCCGCTTCGGCGGCGGCGAAGCCGAGAATATTACCATCTCCAACTGCGTCATCTATGACACCTACGGGTGCCCGGTCAAGATGCGGTGCGGCGCGCGCTCCCGCTTCGAGAACATCACCTTCTCAAACCTGATCATGAAGAACGTGACCGGCCCGATCTCAATCGGCCTCGATTCGAGCCGCGGCGGCGCTGCCGGGGCGGCTCAGCCGGTCAAAGGGGTCATTCGCAACATCGCCTTCAATGGGATTCGGGCCGCCGTCGTGGCCGAGGGGCGGCAGCACGAGGACCTGCCGTGGCCGCAGAAGTTCCGGCCCGGCGAGACCAGATGCTGCATTGTCGTCAACGGCGTGAGAGACGAGTTCATCGAGGGGATCAGTTTCCAGGATGTCCACGTCGTTTACGAAGGTGGCGGCACGGCAGAAGAAGCCGCCCGGGAAGTGCCTCACATCGCGGGCGAGTATTTCGAGATCGGGACCCCGCCCGCGTACGGCCTCTACGCGCGCAACGTCCGCGGCCTCACGCTCCAGAACATCCGGCTCGAAGTGAGCAGGCCCGATCTCAGGCCGGCGGTCATCTTCGATCACGTCGCCGACGCCGCCTTGAACGGCCTGAGCGCACAGGGCAACCCGCAGGCTGGGGCACTGCTGCGGTTCATCGAGGCGCGCAGTGTCCTGCTGACCGCATCCCGCCTGCTCTCGCCAGCCGCCGTCTTCCTCCAGCTTGAGGGCGCCACGAGCGAGGGAATCACGATTGACGGCGGTGACCTCTCAAAAGCCGGCAGGCCCGTGGCATTCAGCCGCGGCGCGACCGCAAAAACCGTAAAGCTGCGCGCCTGACTGATCATGACAAGACTGAACATCGCGCAGCAGCGTCTCCATAACCAGCACATCGCGAGGGCCACGTTCGAGAAGCCCGGCGACGTCGTAGCGTGGCTGGGCGCCGTGCAGGCTCAGGACTACCTCGGCGCGCTCTGGGCCGTCGGACTCCGGACGCAGGATGCGGTCGAAGCCGATATCGAGCAGGCACTCGCCGATAAAACGATTGTTCGCACGTGGCCGATGCGCGGCACGCTGCATTTCGTGGCGCCCGCAGATGTCCGCTGGATGCTCAGACTTCTGACGCCGCGCATCGTAACCAGGAACGCGCCACGCCTGCTCAAACATTTCGACCTCGACGAAGCCACATTCGCGCGGAGTAAGGAGTTGTTTGTCGGCGCGCTGCACGGCGGCAGGCATCTCGCGCGCGATTCGATGTACAAGGTACTCGAGGCGGGTGGCGTTTCCCCTTCCGGTCAGCGAGGACTGCATATTTTGTGGCGTGTCGCGCAGGACGGGCTCATCTGTTTCGGCCCGCACGCGGGCAGGCAACAGACGTTCGTATTGCTCGATGAGTGGGTGCCCAAAGCCAGAACTCTGGAGCGTGATGAAGCGCTGGCCGAACTTGCCAGACGCTACTTCACGAGCCACGGCCCGGCGACGTTGCAGGATTTCACGTGGTGGTCAGGCCTGGCAACAGCCGACGCCAGAGCCGGCCTCGAAATGGTCAGGTCGCAATTTATCCAGGAGACCCGCGACGGTAAGACCTGGTGGCTCTCTTCGTCCGCGCCGACCGTCAAAGATAAGTCGCCGACTGCTCACCTGCTGCCAGTCTATGACGAGTACACGGTCGCCTATAAAGACCGCAGCGCCGTGCTTAATCCGTCGTATGCAACCCTGGCCAATTACGGACACGGCATCTTCAACCCGACGATGGTTATTGACGGTCAGGTTGTCGGCACCTGGAAGCGGACGCTCAGGAAAAACACGGTTGCCATTGCGCCAGAGCCCTTCGCGAAACTCAATAAAGCCGAGACCAGCGCCTTCGCCGCAGCGGCAACCCGCTACGGGAAATTTCTCGGCGCGTCAGTGGTATTGCCGTGAGGATGGGATGTGGTGTCTTCGGCAGGCCTTTCTCCGAATACCAGACCGCTTGCAAAAGTAATCCAGGCTTCAGAGCCGGGCGCTGCTAAAAGAGACTGAGGTCGCGCAGGCCGTAGCGCAAACTGCCCGGGTTTGCGTCGCTTGATCAGGCGGCCCGTGATCGAAGCGACGCAAACCCGGGCAGTTTGCGCTACGGCTCTCGAAGCCGCTCGTCATCAAACGTCTTTTGCGCGAGGTCTGTTCAACCCTGCCGGGCCGTTTCCGTCGCAATTGATCCCCAACTCTCCCCTTCAGCGGCCGGGCCTCCGGGCATTTGTAACCTGAACAGGTCGTAGTAACAGCCGCGCCGTTCGAGCAACTGCTCGTGCGTTCCGCTCTCGACGATCCGGCCGCCCTTCATCACCAGAATCTGGTCGAAGTTTTCAATCCCGCTGAACTGGTGCGAGATGACGAGCAGTGTCCGACCCTGCTGCAACCGGCTGACGGCCTGCTGAATCAGCGCGGAAGACTCGGCGTCAATCGCCGTCGTCGGCTCGTCGAGGATCAGGACCGAAGGGCGCCTGATGATGGCCCGGGCCAGACAGATGCGCTGCCGCTGCCCGCCCGAAAGGGTGCTGCCGCGCTCCCCGATGACGGTGTCGTAACCTTCGGACAGGGCCGTGATGAATTCATGCGCGCGGGCGTCGCGGGCCGCCGCCTCGATCTCATCATCGGTCGCGTCAGGTTTGCCGTAGACGATGTTTTCACGGATCGAAGCGCCGAACAGCACCGATTCCTGCAGCACGATGCCGATCTGGCGGCGCAGTGAGTCGCGCCGGTATTTTTCAATCGCGACGCCGTCAATCAGGATTTCGCCCTCGCGCGCCTCGTAAAAGCGCAGCAGCAGGCTGGCAATCGTTGATTTGCCCGCGCCCGAAGCGCCGACCAGCGCGACGCGCTCGCCCGGCCGGATCGCAAAAGAGATGTCTTCCAGAATGTCTTCGCCGTCGTAGGCAAATGAGACGTGGCGAAAAACGACATCCCCGCGCAACGTTGCGACCGCCACGCCCTGATGGTCATCAACCGTTTCCGGCTCGGTCGCCAGAATCTCGGAGATTCGTTCCGCGCTGGCCATCGCCTTTGAGAACTGGCTGGAAATCCGGGCGAGCGTGCGCAGCGGCTTGTACATGCTGCTCAGGTACGCCGTGAAGATCAGCACCTCACCCGGCAGCATGCGGCCCGCCATCACCTGCAGCGCTCCGGCCAGCACGACTGAACACATGCTGGCCGCGCTGATGATTTCGACCGCGCGCGTGGCGGCGGCTTCGAGACGCGCCGTCCGGACGCCTTCTTCCAGCGTGTGGCTGCTCTCTTTCTCAAACCGCTCCTGTTCGTGCCGTTCCCGCGCGTAGGCGCGCACGAGATGCAGCGACGACAGCACCTCGTGGATGCGCGAAGCGACCCTGCCTTCATGCTCGCGCTGCCGCCGGGCCGAAGCCTTGAGGCGGCGGTAAACGAAAAAGAGCGTGTAGCCAAGGAACGGGAACGTCGCCAGCACGACCAGGCCCAGTCGCCAGTTGAGCGAGAACATCACCGCAAACATCCCGGCCAGCGTGATCAGGTGCGCGGCGAAGATCAGCGCCGATTCGGCGAAGACATCCTTGAGCGCATTCGTGTCGGTGACGACTTTGGTCAGCAATTCGCCCGTCCGCGCGCGCGAGTGGAATGACAGGGAGAGCTGTTGCAGATGCGCAAAGAGCGCCTGTCGCAGCCGAAAGACCAGCTCGTAGCCGATGCGCAGCGTGATGAAGGTCTGGAAGTAAGCGAACCCGGCTCTCAGGCCGGCAATGGCGAGAATGCCGAGCGACAGCGCGACGACGGCGAACGTTTTGCCGCGCCCGAGCAGGGGCCCGAGCCCGGCGAGCGAAGGCGGCAGTTGCTGGCCGAGCAGGATGTGATCGAAGATGATTTTGAGCGGCCATGGTGAGGCCAGCTCAGTCAGTGTGAAGCCGACCATACAGAGGGCCGCGACGACGAGGCTCCACCGCGAGCCCCGCAAATGCTCCCGGACTATCTCCTGTAATGTGACGGCTCTCGTCTTCTGCACTGTCATCCAGCTCTGAGCAGGCTCTGGAAGGTGTGAAACCTGACGCACGCGTGAGAGCGCAGTTCGTCCACGAGCAGCGCCAGAAATGAAAAAGCCTCTTCATCCATCACCTTATGATGCAGCATCACGCCGACCGTTTGAAGTTCGCGCATCTGTGAAACCACCTCATTGACAATTTCGGCAGGGCTCTTCATCGTCACGCCGCCTTTCCAGCGGTGCAGGTCAAGCGTAACCGAAAGCTCGCGAAAATTGTAACCTGTCAGCTCCTCGCCGCCGCGCAACCGGGACAGAGCCTGAAACCCGACCCGCTCGAGCGCGCGGAACGTCTCCGTCGTGCAGCGGTTCCAGGGCGGGACAAAGACCGGGGAGAAGTGCGCGCCGAACGCATCTTCCAGCACCCGTCGGCCGCGCGCGATGTCCGAGAGCTGCTCGTCATAGCTGCGGCCCGGCCCGAATTCACACTTGCGGCCTTCAGTTTCATGATTCACGTGCATCCAGCCGTGCTGATTCAGTTCGATCAGATCCTGTTGGATAAGACTGCTGCCCTGTAGCAGAGCCACAGCGGCATCAGTGAGACGACCAGGAATGACCGCAAGGTTGACCGGCACCCCGCATCGCCCGAAAACTTCCAGCAGCCTGCGCAGCGACGGCTCATCCTCATCCACATCATCATCGCGGAAGAAGAAGCGGGTCGTTCTCTGCCCCGCCGTGAACTGATCGAGCGCGGCTCTGAGCTGTACGAACTCTTCTTTCATACTTCTGTCCCCTCTGAAGAAGACTCTCTCCCTTCAACCATCAGGTTGTTGATCGCCGCTGCCGTTGCCGCGACCCCGTTCACGTCGAGCGCGGGCAGGACGGCAGTCGGTCGAGGCCGGCTAAACGCGAACAGGATTTTTTCGGCCAGCAGCTCTGGTTCCAGTTCGTCGGGGTGGATCACATCAACCAGCCCGAGTGCCTGTAGTTTGCCGGCGCGGATGGTCTGCTCCTGATTATCGTTTCCGATGAAGGGGCAGACTATCGCCCGCGTCCCCGTGATGACGAGGTTCATGCAGGTGTTGTAACCCGCCATACTGATCGAGAGGTCCACCCGGCGCAGCAGCGAAAGAAACCGCGTCGTGTAGCGCCGCAGCACGACGCCGGGGTGATCAGCGGCGAGAAGCTGCAGCTGCTGAAATTCAGCCTCCGCCATGTACGGGCCGGCGAAGATCAGCAGCCGGTGCGGCAGCCGGTCGCCGATCAGTCCGCCCGCTTTGATGGCGCAATGGACCAGCTCACCTCCCACTCTCCCGCCGCCGATGCTCACGAGGATATTTTGTTCGCCGCCTGTAGCCAGCAGATCGTCTTCTGCCGTCGTTTCGCTTTCCGTGACCGGCTGCGCCACGAAGCCGGTGTAGATGACCGGGCATTCCAGTTCCGTCGTTCTGGAAAAGGTCTCTTCGAGGCGCTGAAAACGCGGGTCCGAGTGAACCAGGACGAGATCGAAGTATTGCCTGATAGTCTGACAGACCTCTTCCTCAAACCGCTGCTGATTGCGCTTGCCGACGAGGATGTCGCGGAGACTACAGACGACTTTCGTCCGACTGCTCTTCGCCCGCTCCAGCAGCGGGAGCAGTTCAAAGGCGAATTTGCGCCGGCCAAAGGGGAACATTTCGATCACCAGCACGTCGGGCCGGAACCGTTCGTACGCCGCCAGAATTTGATCTCTTCTGGCCTCCCTGACCTCTTCCAGACTCAGCAGGCCATCCGCCGAATGCAGTTCGCGGAAGTCGGCATCAGATTTGATCGGCGGCAGGTTGATGACTTCGGCATGAGGCGGCGGCGCGAATCCGGCGAGGCTCTCGCCGCCGTTCAGAAAGCAGACATCGAATGCGGTGAGGCCGCGCACGATCTCCAGGCTGCGGATCAGGTGGCCCATCCCCAGCACGTGCTGGCAGTAAAACATCAGCTTTTTTTTCGCCGGATTCATCGTCTAACCCCGACAATGGTCAAGCCGGGGAGTTTTCAGGTTACTTATAGCTGCTATAGCTGCAGGTATCATAGCCCTCTGGTCTCATATGAACGATCAATCGCCTGGCTTTGAGTCGTCCAGGCAGCCCCCGGGTTATACGTAATGAGATATTGGCAGCACACAGGCCATCAGCTTGCACTACCAGCCGGTAGTATCCCGGGGCTGTAGCTTTGAACTTGAAGCGCCCTTCCTCATCGGCAATTGCGTTTGCAATCAACTCATGTTTCTGTTCAGAAAACAGGCCCAAGCAGGCTTTTGGGAAAGGCGCCTTATCCTCCGCTTGTTTCCCATACCCGATTCCTTCAAGCACCTGACCTGAGAGGTCGGTTAATGCAAGAGGTGGCAGGTCAACCTGATTGTTATTCACGTACTTGATCGGCGAACCGCAGGAGTCTTGAGGCTGCTGAGCAGGATTGGGGACTCCGAGCAATGCCAGAATAGTTATAACGTGAAGGAATCGAACACTCATTTCTTTTTCCCTTCAGGCGGATGCTTCGTTCCCTGTAATCGCTAAATCCGCGAGGCAAACAGTTCCGCCAGCGAGATGATGTCATCAATGATGCTCAGCCTTTCGGCCACCAGGCGGATGACGCAGCGGTAAGCGCGTTCGTAAATCAGCGCCGCCGCGATGTGCCAGTTGAGCGCCGCGTCGGGCATTTCATCGCCAACGCCCGCCCGCCAGGCCATGACGAACTGCCGGGCAGTCTGTTCCGTCGCTCGAAATGGCACGTCCCTGATCAGCCCGCGATAGTGCAGCGCCGCGACGAAGCTGCCGACATCCTGCGACGGATCGCCTTCCGCCAGATTGTCCAGATCAATCAGCGCGACTCCGTCGCCCGTCGCCAGAAAATTCTTCAAATGCAGATCGCCGTGCAGCGTTGCCGATTGCCCGTTGCCGATGGATTCTGCTGATGAAATCAGGCGCCCGGCCAGTGAATGCAGCCTGTCGCAGCACGACGGCCTGGCCTGTGAAAGCAATTCTTCAGCGTTCGTGAGGCTGGCGACAACATCTGCGATTGTAATCCGGTGCAGACCCGGCAGGCGCGTCCGGTGCAGGGCGGCGACTGTGGCCCCGGCCTGCCCGAGCAGTGAATATAAATGTTCAGGCCGGTCTTCGTACTCGATCAGCGCTTTCCCTTCCAGCCCGCCCTGCCAGAGGGTTTTAATTTCCGGCTGATACAGGAGCGGCTGCGGCATCAGCAACTGACCGCGGCTCACAGCCTCGCTCCGCCACAGGCGCTGCTGGCACTGCCAGGCTTTATCCCCTTCGTCGGCCCGGTATGTTTTCCCGTAAAGAATACGCGTGTCTTTCCTGCCCGTTGACGAATCAGACAATGCCACCTTCACCCGCATCGTGCAGGCGCGTTCGGCCACGAAGCTCACAACCTCACTCGTGACATCCGTGATCCTCCACTCTTCACCGAAGCTGCCCCTGATGACTTCGGGCAGCAGGCGGTTTCTGAGATGTTCGGAATCCGTCAGAGCGGCAAGCCCCATCAGCTTGCGGTCGTTGGGAAAGACCCAGGCCACTGCTTCGAGGTCGGGCAGATGAATCAGTCCGGCGCCGGGATTGATTGCGTCAGCCGAATGCGAGAGCGCACTGACCATTGCCGCGCGGCTTTCCCCCGGACGACACGCGAGCAGTGAAATCCTGCAAAGCTGATTCACGCCGGTCTGCGCGTCGGCGACGGCGAGCAGATACGAGACGGTGCAACTGTTGCCGGGCCGGTATCTAACGTAAACGATCCGGCAATCGGTGATCTCCTGCGTGGCCGCCAGACAGGCTGCCCTGACCAGCGCCCACTCGAAATGCCCGCGCATGGCCGAGGCATCCATCAGTTCCCGCAACTGCGGGAGATGTGCGTCAGTGACTGACTCCCGAATGACTTCTGATTTCATCAGCCCGCATTCCGCCTGAAGCCGGAACCGCGTCCGACTTCAGGCACGACTCAAAGAGTTGCTTCAGTCTGAGGATATTCTGCTTCGCGTCGAAATGCCCGGTCACAGTGACGCGCGCGGCGCTCCCGAGTTCACGCCGCAGGTCGGGATTAATCAGTAACTCTTCCATTGCCGCGGCCAGTGCTGGCGCGTTTTTCTGCGGCACCAGCAGCCCGTTCTGATGATGCGTGATCAATTCCGGAATGCCCGAAATGTCAGTTGAGACGACGGGTAGTTCCATCGCCATCGCCTCAACCAGAACATTGGGGATGCCGTCGCGGTCACCGTTATCCAGCACCTGACAGGGCAGCACGAAGACGGTCGCCTGCTCGTAGATCCGGCGCAGCTCTTCCTGCGTGACGGCCGGGTGCAGCGAGACAGTGTCGCCGAGTTGCAGATGCTCAATCAGCCCGCTGATCTTTTCCGCGTAAGCATCCGCGCCGCCGACGATCCGGCAATGGAACTGATAGCCCTTGTCCTTCAACAGGCGGCAGGCCTCGACCAGAAACGTGAAGCCCTTCTTCTCGACCAGCCGCCCGACGGAAAGGATCAGCGGAGCGTCACTCTGCTCTTTCCTGCCCTCTCGTTCCGTCGCGGCGGAAAAGAGCTGGAGGTCAAGGCCGTGATAGATCGTGTAAATGGGCGCCCCGGAGGCGTTGAGGCGTTCAAGGTATTCCTGGTTGGTGCGGGTGCAGGTGACAACGAATCTGGCGCGCCGCATCTTCACCGAGAGCAGGTCGCCGGGGTTCATATCCTCGCGATAAATATCCTTCGCGTGAGCCGTGAAGCTGTAAGGCACTCCGCACAGCCGACTGGCGAGCATCGTCACGGTGGTCGTGGTGTGACAAAAGTGCGCGTGCAGGTGGCGAATCCGGCCCGATTCGATCACTTCCCTGGCAATGAATCCCGCCTGCAGAAACTCCTTGATGAACGCGCGATTCGGCGGGGCGAAAGTCCCGGCGCGATATTTCAGGCACATCAACAGAACTTCCAGCAGCGCGCGCGTCCAGACCACGGGCCGGAGCCGGAACAGTCGCCGGTGGGACGGCGCAAAGCCCGGCAGATTCCGCCACAGCCAGACCGCCAGATTACTCTCCCCGGACGGCGTCGTCTCGGGCAGCCACGTAACGGGAACGCTGATCCGCGCGGCGGCGCCGTGACGCTGCTGCCCCGCGAGCTTTTTGAGCGAGAAGATGGAGAGTGCGAGCCCCGCGCCCTCCAGCAGCGAGATTTCATTGGTGATGAACGTCTCGGAAGTGCGCTGGTAGCCTTTGAGGATGTAGCCGATTTCAGGCGGGTCTGGATTCATCTTGCAATAACTCTCTGACATGCTCGGCCACCACTGACAGGGCGTTCAGATCGGGGTGGTAAGAAACATTTCCGCAGTCAGTCGCTTCAAGGCTTTCAGTCAGTTGTTGCATCAGCCGTTCGGGAGTCAGTTCATCCGGATGAATCATCCTGAACAGGCCATGCCGCGACATCCGGTCAGCGCGGATCAACTGTTCCTCGGTCGGCCTGACGCGCGGGATGATGATTGCCTGCTTCCTGAGCGACAGAATTTCGCAGACGGTGTTGTATCCGCCCATCGCCACGACGACATCTGCGGCGGCCATCAGGCCGAGCATCTCGCCCGTGAACTCATAAAAGATGTGCGTGTCGGCGGCAGCCTGCCGTTGCAGCTTTGTTCTTTGGGCCCCGGGCATCTCGGGCCCGCAGACGATCAGGCTCCGGCAGCGATGCCTTGGGGGCGCGTTCCGAATGCCCGTCAGATATTTTTCAATTACCTCATATCCGTCCTGCCCTCCGCCCGGGGTCACCAGCACGAACTTTTCGTCCGCGCCGATGCCCAGGGTACTTCTCATCTCTTCCCGGCTGTGAGGCGCGGCCTGTTTCCCAATGTAACCACAGAAGACGGCCTTCTCAGCCACCGTCGCCGGGAAATGGTATTCCGTCAGGGGGTCGAAGACCTCGCGCTCGCCCAGCACCAGTACCCGGTCATAATAACGGCGAACGGCGTCGAAGTGCCCGTTCCGTTCCCAGTTGCCCGTGGTCGCTTCAGGGCTGTCGAGGATGTCACGCAGCACGAGTACCTGCCTGATCCCGGGCCGCTCCGCGCGCAGATATTCGAGCGTGGCGGCCAGTTCGCCCTTCACCCCGAGCGGTTTCTTGTCCACCACGAGCAGGTCCGGTCTGAAGCAGGCGACCGCCGTCCGGATCAATTCGGAGCGGAGCCTGATCGCATCGTCAATGTGAGTATTCAGATATTTGGTCGTGTAATGCCCGCGCGCCACGCGCGTCAGGCAGGGGATTTTGATGTAGTCCAGTGATTCGGGCAGTCGCAACGTGTGAATCACCGGGGAGCCCGTCACGAGCAGGATCGAAAGTTCCCTGACGGCAGAGATCAGATGCTCACAGATGGTCAGCATCCGGCGGATGTTGCCGAGCCCGTATGTGTCGTGCGAATAGACCAGCAGCCTTTTCATACCTGAATGATATTACATCAACGAAGCGGTTTTTACTGAGCCCCGCGGGTCTGAAAGAGGGGCTGAGACCTGCGGCTTTCCTGATGAGCTGAAGATGATTTCGGCGCGTACACTGCCCCGTACACTCCTGTACTTCAAGGATTCAATTCCGCGTATGTGTATCTCCTGACAGCCGGTATTCCCCCTGCCTGCAAAAGTAAGGATGTTGCTTCCTTCTCTGGCCCGCAAACTGCAATACGAATGGGTGGAGGGTGAACGGATTCTGGTGACCTTGAGTAAAGGAGGGTGTTATGAGAAAGCTTACAGGTACATTGGCTGCTGTTTCCCTTGCGTGCCTGCTAAGCGTTACGGCGCTGGCGGGTGGTAAGGATCTGAAGGAACACGTCTCGTTCTTCAAGGACGTGATGGTGGGCAGCACGATGGTTGAAAAGGGTGACTATCTGATTAAGTATGACGCCGAAACCGGCGAGATGAAGGTGATGGACGGTAAAAAGGTTGTGGCTCAGGCCAGGGCTGTCGTGAAGGTGAACGACAAGAAGGCTGAACATGACATGCTCTACCTGACCGCGACCCCGACGGGCGACAAGCTGACGAGCGTCAAACTTGGCGGTCAGCATGAAGAGATCGTCATTGCCGACACCGTTGCCGTCGTGGACGTGTTCTTAATTGACCAGGTCTGGTCAGACGAATACTAATCTCACTCTCACATCTCCTTCTGACATGGAGACAGGCCGCTGGCGAAAGTCGGCGGCCTTTTTTTGACTGTCACCTGGTCCTGACCGTCTGGATTATTTTCTTTGCGAGTCCTGTATAGATCAATATCAGCCCCCGCCCGGGCAGCTCATCGGTCAACCCGACTTCGGTCAGTGTTCACTACACTGATTCCAAGGGTGAATTTCATACGGCGCCCTTTCGCGCTGGGGGTGTCGTCATCAGGTGACGAGGGAAATCATACGACTCAATAACAGTGTTTGCTCATAAAACCTGCCATTGACAAAATAGTTTGCCGGGAATACATAAGCCCTTTGGGAAATATGCTGACCCCGCAGGAAGTCGCCGACCGGAAAACGTTTTCGCGTTGATTCAGGGCGGCCAGTTGCGGGGCACTCATCGGCATTGGTAATGTGGCCCGAAGTCTGGTGGCCCGCAATACACCGAAGTAATACGGAGTGAGCAGTGAAGACGGAAGAAGAAATCAGAACGCAACTCGGCGCGTGGAATGACGAATACCAGCAGATGCGTAATGCCCTCCCGCTCGCCGGCACGGCCGAGGAGAAGCAGGGCATCCTTAACCGCCTCTACCGGCTGGCCGTCGAGATGGACGCGCTGGAGTGGGTACTCAGTGAGGGCAAGACCCTCTTTGACGTGATGCCCCCTGACGCCCTCAGAGTGATTATTCCGGCGAGGGCTGGTAAAGGCGGCAAGGCAAAGCCACCCGCAAAGAAGGCCGCGAGGAAGAAAGCGAGGGCATGACGTGTCGGCGGCTGAAGTGAGAGGGACTGCCCGCAGGCAATATCAAATGCTCACCGGCGTCTGGTCTTGACCGCGGGCGTCCGGTAAAAGACCCTCGGCTGGCAGTGGAGAGCGAGGGGAGGAACAGGGATGAAAAGGTTCACGATTCACACCGTCTCCGGCGAGACCGAGCGGGTTCTGGCCGAGCGGTACGAGGTCAACAGGAAAACGGGTTGCGTGGATTTCTTTGACGACAAGGGGCGGAAGGTCGAGGACCCGGTCTTCTTCTTCCACGGCGTCGCTTACATCAAGGAGGAGCGCCTGAAGCGGGCGCCCACCGACCTGCAGCACCTCCGCTGACCCCGGGCGGGCCTGCCATCCCATTGAAGCATAAAAACGCATCTTCGGCCGCCCGCCGGGATAGCAGCGCCGTGCCCGCAAAAGTGAGCCACAGGCCAGTTGAACACCGTCGCCGATCTGCGGTTTCGGCGCACTGCCCCCCCGGGACCGCCGGAGGATTCAATGGCCAGAATAATTTTGTCGTTAATCGGTGTGACAGGCTTGGTGTCAGTCGCCGGCCTGTGTGTAGCCTCCGGCAGAACCACGACCGCTCAATTCAATCAGTTGATGCAGACGGTCGCCTCCGGCTGGAAC
Source organism: Blastocatellia bacterium (assembly GCA_035652435.1). Lineage (GTDB taxonomy): Bacteria > Acidobacteriota > Blastocatellia > RBC074 > RBC074 > DASRDU01. The sequence continues at coordinate 1,988 of DASRDU010000135.1, read as the reverse complement.
GAAGGGGACACCAGGAAGGCCGCGGGCTGTGACAGGGGGAGCGCGCTTTACACTGAGCCGCCGGACAAGCAGGTGTACGAGGGTCGGAAAGCGCTCTACGAATTCTTCGGCGGGAATAAAAAGCCGGAGCCGCCAATGAAAATGGTCTGGCATCATCTGGCATTTGACGAAGAGACGCAGACCGGATTCGGGGAATACGCCTTCCAGATGAACAACAGGTATCACGGGATAGTGATCGTAAAAATCCGTGAGGGGAGGATGAGCAACTGGAGGGAGTATCAGCACAGGTCTGACCTCGAGTGGAAAGAGTTCGTCAGAAAGAATGATTTCTAAAATGAACCCGGCGCCGGGGCCGCGCGCCTGATCGGCGCAGAAAGGGCTCAGGAAAAATGCAAATAATCATCCAGGCGGCCTGTCAGGACGGGCCTTCACTCCGCGAGGCAATAGTCAGGGACAGGAAACTGGAGGACTACTACCTTCAGGTCTCAAAGCAGAAGAGCGCGGGGCGCAATCCCGGCTGGGCCAAACTCCACAGCACAGACTACGCCATTCCGGGCGCCATAAATATGACCTGGGATGCGGCATCAAAGATCCTGCTTTCCAGAGTGATAGCCCGGGAATCAAACATCCCGAGCGACCTTGCCGGCGACTTCGTCGCCTACCTGCTGAAGAGGCATAAGAGAAGGATCAAAGCCATCAACATACTGACCACCTGAAACCGTGCGCCCGAAAACCTGCCCGGCATTCACCACGGCCATGATTGAGCGGATGGAGGTTGTAGGTCGGGAATGAGCCGCCCATTGAAGTCTCCTCCCACCCGATCCCGGTCATCCCGGTCTTCTCGACCCGGATGTCGCGCAGGCTGAGGTTCCACCCGACACCGAAATCGCCCGTGCGCTTGTCACGGCTGTCGTAAGTCCGGATCACCTGAATCGGAATGCCGGGCACCGGGATGCTCAGGTCGTTGAACGAAAGCGTGAAGTTGCCGACCTTCTGATTGTCCGTCACCAGTACCGTCCGCAGGTCGGAAGCGGACTGCCCCGTAGCGTCGGTCACGGTCAGGCGGATCGCGTAGACGCCGTTGAGGAGTACCGTCGGGTCGAACTTCGCGAACGCCGCGTTCGTCACAGGGGCTGAAAATAACCGTGTCTGGCAGAATTTGCTTCCACTGGGCGACTGTCATCAGTGATGACAATAACTGCCTCCCGAACATCCATCACTAACTACTCAGGATAGCAAAACAAAATTTCGTCTCGGTCTGCTCTGCCTCCTTGAGGACCTCCAGCACTCCGCGAAGCTCATTTATTACATCAGTCTTGTTTCTAACTGCTATACTAGGATCAGCAAGGCAAGACAACAGGTCTTCCACTGCTTCAATAGCGGGCTGGGTATCGTAATACTGTATATTCTTGTCATATACATCAACCTGCCCGAACTCGGCGAGGGTTTGAATCGCCCGATCTTTTGCAATCCGAACAAGAGTCCTGTAAGAACGTGCTATTGCTTTACCTTTATGGACACGCGGAAAGTCTCTGGCGGCAGGGGCATCCTCATATGGATTTCCCCCCGGCACCCTCTTTTCAAGGATCGGACAGATGCGTGCGAAGAAGGTCTCTCTTAAGGAGACAATAACCGAACCTGAGACCAGCAAAAGAAGCGCAGGGAAAGCCCCGTACACTACCCCTGTAAGTTTTCCTTGTGCGTATCCATATGTGATGGCCAATATATCGGCCAAGATCAGAATCAATAGCAAGATACTTACAGCCCACCTGACCACTAATTTTCTTTGCTGTCTTTTTGGATATTCTGAAACAAAGGTCACAATTAGTCTCGCAGTTTTATTTGAATCTATGATGTACCCCGAATTTCAGACCACGGTTTAAGATGTAAAATCGCTGCTGCCCACCCCGGAGGAACAAATGAAGAAGCAGCGGAAAACCTGGAGCGCTGATCTCAAAGCGAAGATCGCGCTGGAGGCCATCAAAGGT
>DASRDU010000134.1:0-124072 GCA_035652435.1 Blastocatellia bacterium | reverse complement strand
GGGTTCTGCTGTGATCTGTGTGGCGAGATTCATCAGGTTGACTCCGGTTAAGTTTGGTCGCTTGACCAGAGTGTCGCCGATGAACTCTCGCCGACTCAATCATCTTTTGTTATTTCAATTTCTATGCCGAACGCTTCTGGGGGTTGCCACAACAAAATTTCATTAGTCTGACCCATTCCGCCGGATTTTTCCGCATGTGTTAGTCGGGAGAGAACCGGCCGGCACAGAAGGGCTGATCCGTTGCCTGCTGATTAACCTTGAACAGGATGCCTATGAAAAAGCTGCTCAAAATTTTCCTCGTCACATTGTTTTTCCTCGTCATCTGCATTTCGGGCGCGCTGGCTTACGTCAGATTCTCTATGCCGAATGTCGGCCCCCCGGCGGAGATCACGATCAAAGCCGACTCCGAAACCCTGAGACACGGCGAGTATCTGGTCAAAAACGTCATGGCCTGTCTGGTCTGTCACAGCACCCGCGACTGGACGAAATTTTCCGCCCCCGTCGTGCCGGGGACTGAGGGCAGAGGCAGTGACGAGTTCAGCAGAAAAAATGGACTGCCGGGAAACTTCATGCCGAAAAATATCACCCCGACACACCTCGGCAAGTGGACTGACGGCGAAATCCTTCGCGCGGTGACTGCGGGCGTGAGCAAAGACGGAAGGCCGCTCTTCCCGATCATGCCTTACGGCGAGTACGGCCAGCTTGATGAGGCGGATCTCAAAGCCGCCATCGCTTACCTGCGGACTATCCCGGCTAAAGAAGATACGGTCCCGCCTTCGGAAGCCGACTTCCCGTTCAGCCTGATCCTCCGCACCATCCCGAAAAGGGCAGCGCCGGCGAAGCGGCCCGACCCGTCAGACGCGGTCTCGTATGGGAAGTATATGACCAGGGCGGCGCTCTGTTTCGAATGTCATACGAAAATAGAGAAGGGCACCCGCCCGGCTGAAATGGCCTTCGCCGGCGGCTTCGAGTTCGCTCTGCCTGACGGCAGTGTCGTCCGCTCGGCCAACATCACGCCCGATCAGGAGACGGGCATCGGCAACATGACGAAGGAGGCTTTCGTCAGGCGCTTCAAGGCATACGATCCCGCCACATACAAACCGCACACCGTCGGCAGCGGCGATTTCAATACGGTCATGCCGTGGACCGTGTTCGCCGGGATGACTGAGCAGGATCTCGGGGCGATCTACGAATACGTGAGGACGGTCAGGCCGGTCAGCCAGAAAATTGAAAGATTCACTCCGGCCTCAAAGGCGGCAGCGATGAAGTAGACCTCTTGCAAAGTCATGATCAGCGGACGTGTCAGTAGCCCGACCGTCAGGGAGGGCTTGCTCACGAATCCAAGCCCTCCCTGACGGTCGGGCTACTGACACTTTTGCAAGAGGTCTGGTGATAGAAGGAGGAAACCGGAGATGCCGATGACTCGGGATCAGAAGAAAATACTGGCGCTCAGGCGCACAATGCTGGCCGCATCATTGCTGGCGGTAATAGTCGCGGCGCAGGAATCATCCGGGCCAGTCACGCGGATTCAGTTCAAGCGGGGCGCGACTTCCGCGACTTACAAGGGCGTCGTCAGCTTCCCCGGAGGTGCGCAATACGTCCTTGGCGCGCGCGCCGGCCAGCAGATGTCAGTGAAGGTCGAATCCCCGAACCGCTCGGTGAGTTTTCAGATCACTGGGCCGGATTATCGGAAAGTCACTGAGCCCGCCGACAACAGCTTCTCCGAATGGTCAGGCACTCTGAAAAAAACGGGCGATTATCACATCAACCTGGCTACTACCGAAGACAAGGCCCGCTACACGCTGACGGTCTCCATCACCGGCAGCGCCACTGCGCCCGCGGGTGCAGCCGCCGGCTTTGCAGGTTCGTGGGCAGTCACTTTCAAGAGCGGCGCGGGCTTCGGCATTGATCTCGTGCAGAAGGGCGACCGGCTGACCGGCTGGCATTCGGCGGTCACGTCAAACGCCAGCCGGGTGGATGCGGTTGAACGAGGCAGTGACGAACCTTCAATCAGAGGCCGCATCGAGGGCACCACCGCCACCGTCACCTTCACCAGCGGCTACGGCGATGGCAAAGGCAAAGCCAGACTGATGCTGCAGGACGGAAAGTTGCAGTGGCAGATCACCGAATCAACCGGCGAGCATTACCTGCCGGACAAAGCGGTGCTGAGCAGGGAGCGGCGCCGATGATGATTAACCGATGTGAAGTCTGAATCAGATCAGGAGAAGACGAGCATGAGACTGGCAGGCAGACTCAGAGTTGTAATCATGCTGGCTTTGATCTTTACCGTTCAGCAGACGGGGGCCGGGCAGGGTGGAAAGATTATCAAACGGGTGAAGTTCGACCCCGGCTCTTCGAGCGCGGTGCTGAAAGGCGCGATCAGTAAAGGCCGGGAAGTCGTCTACGTACTCGGCGCACGGAAAGGGCAGCGGCTGGAAGCCTCGATTGACGGGAAGTCGGAAGCCAATGACGTGGTCTTTTCCATCACCGGCCCGGACGGGAAATCCCTGATGGGACGCGAGGGCGATGACTACGACACAAAATGGAGCGGCGTGCTGCCGAAGACGGGCGATTATCAGCTCACCGTCGGGACGATTGAATCGAAATCCGCCCGGTACACGCTCAAGGTCAGCATCAGGTGACGTCACGGCTTCACGCGCGGCACTGGTCGGTGGCCCATGATCAGCTCACCCTTTTGCCCGGTATTGCCGCGATGGAATTTCACTATCACCCTGCTCCGGGACCGGCGCACTTTGAATCATCAGAATCAGCTGCGAATAAATCAGTAATCATCCTTCGTCACTGACGTTACTGGGGCGGGCTTTCCGGCTCGCCCGTTCGACTTGCCATATTCAAAGTAATAACAGGCTCCGGCTGGGTCGGGTTGAGTTCCAGCCGCTATAACCCATTAATGAGTACGGGAATTGCATCTATACAAAAGTGTACAGAGAAGTGGTTAAGATGTGTAGCAGTTCTGTACAAGTCCCGGGCGTCGGTGTTCCGGCTTACGGCTGATGCCGGGCATCGCTTTGCGCACGTTAAGTAAGCTTGGACAGGTGACACGTTCCGGCTGCACCTGCTACGGATTCAGAGGCGGTTAAGTGGCCTTGGATGATGGATTATGAAACTTTGTCCGACATGTCAGCGCTGTTATGAAGACACGGACATCGCCTGTACGCAGCAGGGGCACGATGAGTTAGTCGTTGCTCGCTCGGGTTCCCGATTGATTCTGGATAAATATCGGCTCGACAAACTGCTTGCGCGCGGCGGAATGGGCGCGGTCTACGCCGGCGCGCATGTGGAACTTGATCGCCCGGTGGCAATCAAGTTACTGCTGCCTGACCTCAATGCAGATCAGCAGGCATTCGAACGGTTCCGCCGCGAAGCCCGCGTTGCGGCACGGATCAGGCACCCCAACGTTGCCGAGATATACGATTATGGCACCCTGGCTGGCGGCGAAGCCTACATCGTGATGGAACTGGTCGAGGGCGAGACGCTGCACGAATGCCTGAGGCGCGTGGGCCGGTTGCCGGTTGCTGACACCGTCATGATCGCGCGCCAGATCGCCGAAGGGATGGCCGCCGCGCACCGCAGCGGCGTAGTGCATCGCGACCTGAAGCCGTCGAATATCATCCTTGCCAGGGATTATGGCGGCAGCGTCCTGATCAAGATCATAGACTTCGGCATCGCCAAAATCAGCGAACAACTCAGGGCGGGCGACTCCACGCTGACTGCGACCGGGACGCTCGTGGGCACGCCGCGTTATATGTCGCCCGAGCAGTGTGAGGGCGGCGAACTGGATGCGCGCTCGGACATCTACAGCCTTGGCGTCATCATTTACGAAATGCTCGCGGGGCGGCCCCCGTTCGACAGCACGTCGGCCGTCGCCATCGCCTACAAGCACCTCAATGAATCGCCGCCGCCGCTGGCTGAGTCCCGCCGCGATGTGCCGGCCCCGCTCGCCGATCTCGTTGCGACGTCACTGACCACAGACCCGTCGGGGCGGCCACAGACGGCTGTGGAACTGGCGCGCCGGCTGGCCGGTATTGAGAATTCAATTGCCGAACCCGCGGCGCGTGACCAGGCCGGTCGCACATTGCCGGCCGAAGAAACACCCGAATCGGATGTGCTGGAAATTGAGGGCGATGACACTTTCGTCACTGCGCCGTCGGCTGATTACAGGGCAGTGAACCCGGCGCCTCCAGAAGAAGGTGTTTCAGGGAAGCGGCCATTATCTGGCGCGGCAAAGGCGGAAAAATCGGCTCTGCCTCCGCCGCCTGCCCTGCCCGCTGTCGGTGCGAATGGCCGCGCTCCGGTCATCGTCAGGATTCCTGAAGGGCCCCGGGTGCGCCGCCGCCAGCCCTCATTGATCTTCGTGAGCATGGCCATCGCACTTGCCGTCACCGTCATTGCGATGTGGGCGGCCACACGCCGCCCGGCGGCTGTGTCATCTCAGCCGCCGGCAACTTCTGCCACGCCGCCATCGGCGGACGTGCGCCCGACAGGCCAATCACATCCGTCGCCAACAGCGGCCGTACGCGTGTCGCCGAAGCCGGAGAGCAAGCCGGGGGAGGCGCAGGAAGCCAGGGCCCGGAAGGAGACCGACGATGAGGCCGATCCCACCCCGGACGAAGAGACGGGCAGGACATCTCCGGAGCAGGCGCGCGCTGAAATCAACGGGGCGCTTGATCACTGGATCACCGCCACAAACACCGGCGACGTCAAGGGGCAGATGTCCCACTACAATTCGAACGTTGACGCTTTCTACCTGACGCGCAACGTCTCACGCGACGCCGTCCGCGCCGAGAAGCAGCGGCTCTATGAGCAGGCGAACAAAATCGAAGTGCATGCCGGCGAGCCGGAGATCAAAGTCGGACGCGACGGTCGCACCGCCACGACCCGCTTCCGCAAGCGCTACGTGATCGAAGGCCCGGAGGAGAGCCGCCGCGGCGAAGTCGTTCAGGAGTTGCGCTGGGTGAAAACCGACGCCGGATGGAAGATCGTCAGCGAGCGCGACCTGAAAGTCATCCGTTGATGCCACGCCGATCTGAGGTATCATCGTCGCTTACGGTTCAACTCTTCAGACCCTCAGGAACATACCACCGATGAATCAGCATGAGTCATCAGACTTTTATCCAGTCTGAATTCGATGTGCGCTGCGAATGGGGTGAGAGCGGCATCGCCCGACTCGCCCCCGCGAGTGACGTAATCATCATCGTGGACGTGCTGTCGTTTTCGACCTGCGTCGAAATTGCGACCGGCCGCGGGGCCGTGATCATTCCATATCCCTGGAAGGACGAATCGGCCAGGGCCTTCGCTGACTCTGCGGGCGCGCTGCTGGCCGACTTCGAGCGCAGTCATACGAAGTATTCCCTGTCGCCCCGGTCACTGACTCGCATCCCCGGCGGGACCCGGCTGGTTCTCCCCTCTCCCAACGGCTCAGCTCTCACGTTGAAGGCAGGAAGCACGCTGACCTTGGCCGGATGTTTGAGAAACTCGCGCGCGGTTGCTGAAGCTGCCCGAAGGTACGGCAATCAGATCGCGGTGATCCCCGCGGGTGAGCGGTGGGACGATGGCAGTCTCCGCCCTGCCTTTGAAGACCTCATCGGGGCGGGGGCCATCATCAGTCACCTCGGCGGAAAGTGGTCGCCGGAGGCGCGCGCCGCGGCAGCCGCATTCCAGAATTCGCAGTCTGAAATCGCCGGGCTCCTGCGGGGCTGTGTGTCGGGCAGGGAGCTGATCGAACGCGGGTTTGAGGAAGACCTCGTCCCCGCTTCAGAACTCGATGTGAGCGATTGCGTCCCAGCATTTCGCGATGGCGCATACAGGCGGATGAAAGCCTGAATTCAAGGCCGGCTTTTATCCGAACGGTGGTTCTTCAAAAAGACTTTTGCGTCATCCGGTATGTAGAAGCAGGGATTGCAGCACTGGTGGTTATTCATCTCGCTTGGCCGGCAACTGAGGCCCAGTTCCTGCATGACGCGCCGGACCCGCTTGCGATTGACCTCAAGCTGGAATGGTGCGCGCCGCAGTTGTGCCGCCAGCCGCCGGGAGCCGTAAGTCGGGAACTGTGCCGCCAGCTGATTGATGGCCTCGCGCAACTGGCTCTCGTCGGCTGCCGCGGGCCGGTAGTAGAAGCTGCTGCGGGGGACGGCCAGCAGGTCGCAGAGGAGCGTGATCGGGTAATCGCCCTTGAGCATCGCGATCACCTCACGCCTCCGGTCGAGGGAAGGCTCAAGAGCTGCGAGGCTTTTTTTGCGGCTTCGAGTTCCATCGTCAGCCGCCCGACCATGCGTTCGAGTTCGGCCAGCCGGGCCTGTTCAGCGGTTGACTCACGCTCCTGTGCGAAGACGAGGTCGGCGTGGGCGAGCAGTTGTTTCTTCCAGGCGGCCAGCAGTTGCTCACTGAGCTGGTGTTCCCGACAGACCTGTGCGGCACTCTTCGCCCCGGTCAGCACCTGGAGGACGACCCGGGCCTTGAATGCGGGCTTGAAGACTCGATGTTTCGGCATGAGTGGATTCCCCTTTCCGGACTGTATTCGGTTGATTGAAAACTGTCCAGTTTTTTGGGGCCACTACATGGTTTCACCTGTGAAAAGGGTCATCCAGTGAGTATTCTGCGACTGCCGCCATGAAAACAGGACTGATATTTTCTCTCGACATCAGTCCCGTAGACTCCTGTCACTGATAGCAGTTTGCGAATTCTTCCACCCACACCTTGTGATCACTCACGCTCAATCCTGATGCGTGCGCAAGCCGACGGAAAGAATAAATAACAAACCGGGAGCCATGACGCCATCAGGGTCGGATGAGCGACAGAGGACCGAATTGCTCCGGCCCTCTGCTTTCCAGTCTCGAACAGATCGTGGCCGACATAGCTCACTTACTGATTTTGGCATGCTGAAAATGAGCAATTTGCGGCGGGTAGGAAACGACTCGCCTTTTGTTCTCTCAAAGGCAAAGCCTCAGGGTTGAAAATCGTGAATTTCAGCGCGATTGTGTGACTGAGTGTGTGACACCAAGTATTTGAAGAGGCCAGGGAAGGCCTGTAAGTTATTGGGAAAAAAGAGTCGGGACGGCGGGATTCGAACCCACGGCCTCTTGCACCCCAAGCAAGCGCGCTACCAGGCTGCGCCACGTCCCGAAGAATCAGAAGAACAACCAAAAGGAGAGAGAACCAAGTGGAAGTAATCAGACAACCAGATACCAGATGGTTGATAACTCTGCCACGAAGGCCGAGTCATCTTAACCATCCTGCTTGAGCGATGTCAACAAATCCTCCAGCATGAGTCGGAGCCGCAAGAGCGCATCGCGGGAGAGAGGCCGCCCGGAGGCAGAGAGAACCAGGTCTTTAGCAGGATTGTCGGTCAGGGCATTTGATTGAAGCGCGGTTGATTCTGCAGTCGTTCCGTTCGGGGTGACCACCTTCAGTCTGGCCGCCGCCGCGGTGCCACGACCCTCGTTGGAAAGTTTCTTTCTGGCCCCGGCTATAGTGAAGCCTTCGTCATAGAGCAGCTCCCTGATGCGCAACGCCATTTCCACGTCCTTCCGCCGGTAGGTTCGCTGCCCCGCGCGATTCTTCTGCGGCTGCAGCATGGGGAATTCCGACTCCCAGTAGCGTAGGACGTGAGCCTGCACCCCGACCAGTTCGCACACCTCGCCGATTTTGAAAAACAGCTTGTCGGGGATTGTCGTGGCCGTCTGCGTAGTGCTTTGTGTCGTGCCGCTGCTCATATTGCTTACAACCTTTCGCGGGATCGCGCTGTTGCGCGGCCGGGAATCCAGGGTGTTATTTCAACCTCAACAATCAGCGCACCAATCATCGGGCATCATCGGAATCGGAATCATCATTCGAGAGGTCAGTCCCGGGCGCATTCAGTCCCATTTCATCGTCGCCTTCAAAATTGAAAGCCCTGACGGCCCGCGAAGGGCGGAAGACCAGTGCCCGCCTTTCGGGCAGTTGAATCGTTTCACCGGTCACCGGGTTGCGGCCACGCCGCTCGCTCCGTTTGATGACTTCCAGCGTGCCGAACCCGACGATGTGAACCTCATCGCCCTTGAGCAACTGTCGCCTGATGATGTCAATGATCAGGTCTACGATGCGCCTCGCTTCCTGATTGGAGATGCCGCCATGCCGGTCGTAGACGGCACGAGCCAGTTCTGCCTTGGTCATCGCCGAAGTACCTGATGCCGAAATCAGCCTGCTGATTATGAAGGAAAACTACAAAGACGGCAGTATGTTACGGCTTTCCGGTCGCGGGTGTCAATAAGTGATTCTGTCGCCCCACGGGCCCCCTTTGGGGCAATCACCCGTTCGCTTGTTTCGCCGGATGGTCGTGTGTCGAATCCCCGACAGAAATTTGTCGGATTTGTCCTGGATTTATTTCATTTTCGCTTGACACTAATTCTGCCGTCACTTAGTATGCGCGCTGCCTGAGGCTGCTTTACCAGTAACAGGCGGTCAGTCGCCCGGTTTCACCTGGCAACATTCAAAAGTAACTGTAGTTAGTTGTGCATTGCCCCGAAGTCTTTCAAATAAAGAGCCGCGTCCTGGGTTGAGATCAAAACTCTCTGCTCCGGGACGCGGCTTTTGCTTTGAATGGACTGCTCAGGCTTTGATTGCAGTATGCCCCGCAACACCCGGCAATCAGCTTCACCAGCCCGGCAATCAGCTTCACCAGCGAAGACAGGGATGGCCCTTTTGATTACTGAGCGAGCGGGACTTGTTATAACCCCGGCGAGCTCCTCAACGGCTCGTTCAAGTCAAACCCAGGAGGATTAGTTCACCATGGCAGATAAGAAACAAGGCAAGGTCAAATGGTTCAATAACAGCAAAGGCTACGGCTTTATTGAACAGCCCGATGGCGGCGGTGACGTCTTCGTTCACTATTCGGCCATTCAGATGCAGGGCTTCAAGACCCTTGATGAAGGCACGGTCGTCGAATTCGAGCTGATTCAGGGGCCCAAAGGCCAGCAGGCTGAGAAGGTGACCAGAGTTCAATAACCTGGCAACTCTCCCCAGCTTTTCTTACCCCGAAAGCACTCTGCCCGGGTGTACACCCCGGGCAGAGCTTTTTGTGCCATCAATTCAGCGCCAAACGCGGTTCGGGCTTACCACAACTTCCACCACTTTTTCTCAGCCTGATTGCTCCGCGTTTCACTCTGCGATTCAGTATTGCCGGTGTTCCCGTCAGCGGCGTTAGTTGGAACTGATTTCTGCCGCGCGGCCCTGATGGTAAACGCAGGGCGCGGCTGCCAGCCGTATTTCTCAATCAGCGCGTGGACCCGCTGCCGATACTCCGCGCCCTTCTTCGGATCAACCATATAAACGAAGTTGGCGAAACCGCGCAGCGAAGCGATCACGTCTTCCGCGTGGCCCCAGCGTTTGCCGTCGGGCCCGTCCTTCTCGACCTGATAGAGCGTCGCGCGAAAGCGCCTGAGTGTCTCCCGGTCAACGTTCGGTTTTGAATTGACGACGATCCCGGTGACTTCCTGCTGTCGCGACTTCCGCATCACTCTGGTCTTGGCCGGGTGAATGACCAGCCCTTCGTGCGCGACGATTGACTCGGTGCGTCGCAGCACGTTGCAGATGTTCTTCAGCTGGTCGCCTGAGGCCGAGAAGGTCAGGTCGTCGGCGTAGCGCGTGTAGGTGAAGCCGAGTTCTTCGGCCATTTTCGTCAGCCTGCGGTCGAGGCGGCGGCAGAGGATGTTGGTGATCGCCGGGGAAGTCGGCGCGCCCTGCGGCAGGTGACGGTCGGTCAGGGCGACGTAATACGTGCGGCCATCCAGTCCGACTTTTTCGACCTCGGGTTCAGTGCAGATCAGGCCGAAGATGGTCGCGGCGGCTTCCGAATAGCCGAGCGATCTGAAGACGCCCCTGACCCGCCGGTAAGCAATCGAAGGGAAGAAATCCTGAAGGTCGAGGTTGATGATTGCCTCGGCGCCGACGTGGGGCCGGGCGTTACTGACAATCGAGCGCCCGGCGCGGAAACCATGAGCCGTGTCATCGAGCGCGACCTTTTCGAGGATGTTGTGCAGAATCCAGTGCTGCGCCTGCTTGAGCCGCGGCATCGGTGCCGAGATGACGCGCTCGCCTCCCGTCTTCTTCGGGATTCTGAAGCGGACGTAATGCGTCGTCGTCGCGGTCTTGCGCGAGAAAGCCAGGAAGCGCAATTCGCCGACCGTGATCCCCATCGCCTCGGCGATCTCTGCGACCGTGTCATAACGCGGGAGGCCGTAACTCTCCAACCGTTCGGCATCGCAGGTCGTGTGGTTCAACCCACCCGAAACTTCCGCGCCGAGGTAAACGATCTCTTTCTCTTTTTTCTGCCGCCACGCTTCGGCACGCTGTTGCCGTTCGCGTTCGCGCCGCTCCTTCGTCTCTTTCTGTTTCTGCTTTGACTCGGCCAGGCGGCGCTTGCGCATCTCCTTGAGCAGCGCCTGCTCGTTGTAGAGCTTCTGATTCTCCCTGCGTAACTCGTCGAGTTCACGCTGCAATTCGGCGCGGCGGCGGATCTCATCCGCCGGGTCGTGTGGGATCGTCCCTTGGGCGGGCCAGAAGCCGAGGCGGATCATGTCGGTGAGGATGAACTCCTCCTTCGAGCTGTTCCGAATCTGTTCGTAAAGCTCTTCACGGGTGCGCGGCTGAACGGCTGGTGCGGTCATAAGCAAAATTATGGTTGATGAGTGATGGCTGACGAATCCCTGATGATCACGGCCAACGGCGGGAGCTTTTCCCTTCGTAAAAATCACAGGACCGGACTGCTCAACTCGAGCGGGGCGCGCCAGCTGTCGCTCATTCGTTTTGCGAAAACCAGCCCGAAATAGCGACAGCTGGCGCAGACCCGCATAGTTAAGAGCAGGCCGGTGATGCGTGACAGGACTAAGCACATGGACGGCGATCCACCGTCCGGGTTGCAAGGACTCCCAGCCCCTGCCGTTGCCCGTCATCATCAGGAATCAGTTATTTCGGTCAGCCGCCCTTTCCTTCGTAAAGGTCCTGGGACCGGACTGCTCAACTCGAGCGGGGCGGCGATGCTCACGCTCATTCGTTTTGCGGAAAACCAATCCGAAATAGCGTGAGCATCGCCAGACCCGCATAGTCAGGAGCAGGCCGGTGATGCGTGGATCAACTAAGCACAAGGACGACGATCCATCGTCCGGGTTGCAAGGCCCATCGGGCGACCGACCGAAATTTCAAAGAACGCGGCGGGCCGAAAATCAGCCCCCGTCATTCAAACTCTTAGCGGCTCTGCCGCCGGAATTGCATGCGCAGCGCGAGCATGTGTTCGCACGGCCCTTTGTAAAGCTTGTTCGTCAGATACCAGTTGCACGTGCATTCGGCCCTGACCAGCCGCTCGTCCTTATCAATCGTCAGCACGGGCGCGAAGACTTTATCCCTGTCTTTCACCGAACCGCGCAGGTTGAGCGCCCCGGCAGTGTCAGCATTGCTTTCCGTCACCTGCGCCGCGTTCTGCGTGATGAATCTGGTCGCGCCCTCTTCGCGCGGATTGGCGAAGCGCAGCCTGTCCATCGGCAGCGGCTCGCGGCTCAGTTCGCGCACGCGGTAAAGCTGTTTGTTCAGGTCGAAGATCGCCCGGCCCGCCTGCGTGTAACTGCCGAGCGCGCCCAGCACCACCGCGCGATCCAGCTTCAGACGCTCGGCCAGCGCGTCTGGCGTGTCGGCCCAGCGGTATTTGAGCGCATCGAAGACGCGCCGCTTCGTGATCTCATCAACGTCGGCGCGCGGCGCCATCAGGTCGAAGTTGCCCGCCTTCGACCAGTCATTCGCCGTCCAGCCCGACAGGCCGAGCGTGAATGACAGGTCGCCGAGATCGGCCACGTAAAACGACGGCAGCCCGTTGCCGAGCAGGTGAACGGTGAATTTCCTGGCCACCGGGATCAGGCGCTCCAGAATGTGAATGCGGCGACGGCCCCACACGCGGATGACGTTCGCCTCCTTGCCCTGATAGATCGAGCGCGGGCAGACGACTTCTATTTCCCAGGGCTCAAACACTACCTTGACCGGCTCGCCCGGGGCGAGGTGATAGCGCATACCGCGCGGCCCCTGCTTTTCTTTCCGGCGGCGCAGCACGAAGCAGAGGTTATGCACGTCCATCGGGTGCAATTCAAACGTCGTCGCGGGCAGCGACATCGCCGAACTGACCTGCAGGAATCCGCGCACCCAGGTGTCGGGCAGATCAATTTTGACTTCCTTGTACGCCTCCTCGTTCGTCGTCTGCACGTTGAAGCCGGAAGGGTCAACTTCAAAGCGCGTGGTTTTGTAACTGCGAATCTTCTGAAACTCATTGTAGAGCGCGCCGGAGTAATCAATGTTCGTCGTGCCGCACGAAAACTCGCTGATGTCCCGGAAGACTTCGTAGCTCGCGCCGAGTCGCCCGTAGCTCGCCTCATCCTGACTGAAGCATTCGAAGAAGATTTCGTCGGGATGCACCGTGATCACGGGGTCGAGGACGAACCACGCGTCGCGCTCCTTTTCGTAAAGGTAGTTGAAGTAGCGCCGCTTCGCGTCATAAAACGGCCTCATCCGCCGGCTGCTGCTGGCATAGAGTTCGCCCAGTTCGTCCTGCACCAGTCTGATCTTTTCACGAAGCTCCTTCCGCTCGGCGGCGACCGCCTGCCAGTCAATCTGTTCGCGCTGCGCGGCCCACTCCTTGTAGGCCGTCTTGTCCTTCGGCTGGTAGCGCAGGTCGGAGACCACGACATCGTGCAGGGCGCTGATGGCTTCGCGGTATTCGATGTTCTTCCCCAGTTCGCCGGAAAAGAACGTCGGCTCGCGCTTCACGTCCGGCGCGAATGACATCCGGGTCTCGCTCGAAAGATGCTCGACGGCGGTGACGCCGTTGTAGGCGAAATCAAATTGCATGCCCCACTCCATGATTGCCGGTTCGCAGCAACTGCACTGCTTTGACCTGAATCGGCAGTTCGATTTCAGGGTACTGGCGGCGTATCCCCAGCATCATTTCAATCGCCGCGGCCCGGTCGCCGACGGCGATGGTGACTGACTGCCGCGTCAGAATCTCGGCCACGACGGCGGCGGCATCGGCGCTCTTGCGCGCTTCGGCGGCGAGGAAGGCGAGTACGCGGCTTTTGGCGACCCGCGCGCGATTGACCCGCGACAGCACCGAGATGAAGTAATGCCGGAGCCCCCGCAGGCGCTGCGGGTTGCCCGAGGCAAAGCGTTCCAGATAGTTCGTCGCGAACAGTTGCAGGTCGGCCGACGGGTGTTCGCTCAACTTGAGCAGGTACTCCTGCCCGCCCTCGTCGGCGAAGTGTTTCGTGATCAGTTCGCGCCCGAACTGCTGCACGTCCTCGCGCACGCTGTCGCAGATCGCGACGAGGACCGAAGGCGTGAACTCCTCGGCGGTGAGCCGTTCGCGGAAGGCCCGGAAATAAAACTCGCGCGCGTCGTCCCACCTCGCGTCGAGCAGATGCACCGCGCTCATCATCTCTTCCTCGCAGCCCGACGGGTTGGCCGCGCGGGTGAAGCGACTGATAACGGAAAGGAAGATAATCTGTGCAGCCTCGCGCACGGATTTGATCTCGTGGCTGGAGAGTTTCACGATCTCGTGCGTTTCAAAACCTTCAGCGAATGCCGCGTTCCGGCCGATGATTGTCTGCAGGAGCCAGCCGCCGAAATCCTGCGCGGCGGGGGATCTCATTTGCAGCAGCTTCACCACAGTCTCTTTTTCAATCGCGGCGATCCAGGCGCTGCCCACGTCCTCTCGCAGCAGGCGCGCGAGGTGGAGGTGGACGCCTTCGTGCGCTTCGCGGCGCTGGAGCAGTTCAATCAGCATCCCTGCTATCCAGGCGGCGAATTCGGGGTTGCGGCCATCCGCGCACAGCCGGCGGATCACCGGGCGCGAGACGTTGCGGATGTCGGTGAGTTCGTGCGTCGAAAAATCAATCAGCAGTTTTTCGCTGCGCAGCAATCTCTCTTCAGGCAGCTGGCCGAACAGTCGCAGCCCGATGCCGCGCATTGATTCGTGATGCGAAGCGATCAGCGAGTGAATAATCGTTTCCGGCAGTTCGCCCGCCGGGGTCTCGTGGTTGAGCAGGATCTGACCGCCCAGCTCCTGCACTTCGAGCAGCGGGTGAGCGAGCAGGTCGAGGACGACATCGAGTCCGAGCCTGCGCAGCGGCGGCCCGAAGCACTTGTGAATGGTCTCCGCCGCGCCTCTGGCCGCATCTGAAGATGACTGCTGCCGGAGCAGCCACACAATCGTTCGCCCGATCAGTGCCTGCGCAGTCTCCCCTGCCAGCGTCGCAGAGAGCAGCAGCGTCCGTGCAAACTCGCGCGTGTCGCCCTGCGGGCTGGCGATAAGGCTGGCGAGAAACGCGCTGTCATTGAGGAAGTGTTCGCGCCCCTCGTCAATCCAGCGGTGTGCCGCGGCGCGAGCCTCACGGTTGCTGCAATTTGCGACGGCCAGTACGAGCGCCGGATCGGGGGCATCGGCGCGATAGAGCCGCCGCGCGATTTCAAACCCGAAACCGCTGGTGATTTCATAAGGCCGGCCGAGCAGCATCGTCACGACC
The DNA here is from genome assembly GCA_035652435.1 of Blastocatellia bacterium. Lineage (GTDB taxonomy): Bacteria > Acidobacteriota > Blastocatellia > RBC074 > RBC074 > DASRDU01. The sequence continues at coordinate 109,517 of DASRDU010000134.1, read as the reverse complement.
TCGACATCGAGCCGGTCACAAAACTCCCGGCACTCGCGCAGGGCTTTGACGGCGAAATGATGCACCGGGCGGCAGTCGCTTTCGGAAAGCAGGTGCAGCAGCCCGACCGGGTGCTGTTCCCATAATTTCGGGAACGCCTCCTCGCGCGCCGCCGGTTCGGGATCGCCGGGCTTGTAATTCGCCCGGCAGCGAAACGCGACAGAGTTCGGCTTCAGCTCATAGCGCGGGCTGTTGAGGTAGAGAATGTGATTGAATGCGTAATAACCGGCGAACTGATCCCACCGGGCGCGGACGAGCGGAATGCGATTCATCTGGCGCGTCGCCCGGTCGTACTCATACCTGTCGCGTTCAGTCTGTCGCGCGGGCTGCGCATCGGCGTCGGAGAAGGGAAGCAGGGCGCCGACGGCCATCTTCACGTAATCCTGCGCTTCGCCGAGTTCACCCAGGCGGCGCAGCGTGCGCCAGACCCGGCGGCGCAGATAACCGCGCGTGCGGTCGCTGTAAGCCAGTCGCGAATCCGGCTTTTTGATTTCGTCGGAGACTTTGACCCACTGCCCGTCAACGTTTTGCGAAGCGTAACCCCAGTAACCCCTCCTGAACATCGCCCGCTCTTTCTCGAAGCGGTAAGCGAGGATGCCGAAGATCTCGGCGTCGCAGCGATACTCAGCCGCCTTGAAGATGGAGCGGATTGCCCGGAAGTAACCGGGCCGCAATGGCGCACTCCGCAATGTTTCCAGCAGCGCCGGGCGCACCGTGTCGTTATCAATCAGGTAAAGCCGAGTCAGCACGTCGAAGCGTTTTGCCTCGCTGCCATTCAGATATTCAGCCAGCGCCGCCTGAAAGATTTCAGGCGATCCGTTGCGCGCCGGCAGCCGGAGTGATGAAGGAAGCTCTTCAATCCATTCCGAACGCTGTCTTGTCTTCGCCTCTTTATCAAGCAGCCGGAGCAGCGCTTCGCAGGCGATCTGGCGCACGAATTCGGGGGGCGCCGAATCGGCCAGCATCTGTCTGATCGCCGGGATCGCGTTCGCGTCGCCGCACCGCCCGAGCGACCACGCGAGGCAGTAATCTCTGAGCGCCTGGCCGCCGCCGATCAGACTGATGAGCGTCGGCGCGGCCTCGCGCAGTTTCAATTCACCGGCGCGCCAGATGACGCGATCAAGCGGCCATTTCGATTTCGTCTTTTTCCCAGCGGCGTTCGCCGCTTCATTGAGTTGTCGCAGCACCGCCTGAGCGCGGGCGTCGGCATCATTCCCTTTGACAAAATTGCCAGCCGGGCGGGGCGAAGGCTGACCGGGCCCGGTCCCGGCGTTGAGGTAGCCTTCCTTCGTTTTCGCGGCAACGAGTTTTGAATAGATCTTATCGGCTTCTGTGAGTGAAACCGGTGCGGCGGTCTTCGTGCCCTCCTTCAGGGCCGAGCCGCGTCGCCCGTAGCGGAAGTTGACGACGTACCGGCCCGCGCCGACTTCGCACAGGTCAACTTCGTAAACCTTGTCGGATGCACCCTGCTTGAAATGCAGTCTGGTCTGCCGCGTCAGTTTCATAATTCAACCGGTGAAGATCGAGGCGGGGCGAATCAGGTCAGATGAGCCGCGATAAAATACAGGAAACACACCTGCCTGAAAAGCGAAAAGTGTGAAGCCCGGGGCCCGCTCCGCCTCTTTAATTTCCGCTGAGGAAAGACGGACGCGACCGCTCCGGTGTGCGGGAAGTGAGAAGGTCTTTCTGTCGTCGCCCGGGTGGGCGAACTGACTCATCCATGACGCCGGCCTGACTCCGATTTGAATCCTGCCGGTGCGCTGCTCGAAAACTGTTTTCAGCAAGGAAGATCACGCCGGGGACTGCCCTTCCACCCACTCTTCTCCGTCCTCGAAGATCTCCTTCTTCCAGATCGGCACGGTCTGTTTGAGGCGGTCAATCGCGTAATGGCAGGCCTCGAATGCGGCGCGGCGGTGGGGCGAGGTGACGACGATGACGATGCTCGATTCGGTGATTGTGAGTTCGCCGAAGCGGTGGATGATGCCGACGCGCAACACGTCGGGCCAGCGGTCGTGAATTTCCGCGCCGATGCGTTTCATCTCTTTAACGGCCATCGGCACGTAAGCCTCGTATTGCAGGCTGACCACCCGGCGGCCCTTCGTCTGCTCGCGCGTGACGCCGTCGAAAGTGACGACCGCGCCGGCGGCGCCGGTCAGCAACCGCCGCTCGAGTCCGGGCTTGTCTATCGGCTCGCGTGTGATTTCAAAAACGTCTTCGTTCATCTTCAACCACCTGAGACGGGCGGAAAGATCGCCAGTGTGTCGCCATCCTTCAAGGGCTGATCCGGTCGCGCATGTTCTTCGTTGACTGCGAACAGCAGGCTGCGCTCGAAGTATTCAAGCTGCGGGATGCGCTGCCGGAGATGGGCGAAGGCGCGCGCCACGTCAACGGGCGCTGGCAACCGGATTGTCAGGCTTTCAGTGCCTGCGGCTTCGCGGCAGGCGCCGAACAAAAGGACTGTGATACTGACTGTCTGAACCATGGCTGTCATTCAGAACCTTGAAATAAGGGCGCATTACGCTGGGAGCGCGAGCGTCCCGCCCGCCAGGCTTGACTTCCAGGGTCACCCCGAATTCGCTCGGACCTTAATTCCGTGCCTGACGAGCGGGACGCTCGCGCTCCCAGGCTTCAACCAACCGCCCGCTCATTGAATCAGAACCCGGTCAGATTCCCGCCGCGCTGCGGTTCAGCCTCGCCGTTGTCTGACAACACCTGATGATCAGAGCCTTCGCTCATTCTGCTGGTTCGCGGGCCGGAGCTTTCCCGGAATCTCAACGCCTCATGCAGAAAATTCTCGAAGATGAGGCGCCCGTCGCGGCTCTCGTTGCGGTGTTCCCAGTAATTATCGAGCTGCCAGTCCTGGAATGATTTCTCGATGTGGAACTGGACGCCGTAAATCAGCTGCTCCGCCGTGCGCCGCACCATCATCTGGACTTCCGACAGGTAGCCGCGCGCCAGTTGCCTGAACCCTTCGGGCAGGCGATCAACCTGCAACCCGTGATTCTGCCAGACGCGCAGCAGGTGGCGGCGCGAGGTGTATTGCTGCCACTTCGCCGGAGCGCGCCCGTCAATCCCGGCAAAGATCGGGTCGGCCGGGTCGGTGATCCTGACGAAGCGGTACTGGTATTCGATCTGCCGCCCGCTCCGGCGCTCGCCCGGCAGCTTGTTATCGAGCGTGACGACCCGGGCCCCGTAAGCCTGCCCGACCAGCTGGTGCCCGCCGCAGATCGCCAGCACCGGCACGCGACACCTGCGGATGAAACGGTTGAAGTCTTCGAGCAATTCCGGATCGTAGTAATCGAAATCCCGCAGCGTGCCGCTCAGGATCAGCGCGTCAGGGTCGAAATCACGGATCAGTTCATCGCTCAGCTCGGTGAAATGAACCCGGCGGATTTCGGGCCTCCTGACCAGCATGCGGACGTTGCTCTCGATGTTCGCGAGCGCGAGCCCCGCGATGTGCCGCTCCAGCTTCACCCAGCGCTCGGCGTCAAAATCGGGCGCGCCGCGGGCCACGTCGGAGAAGTCAGTCTCCTCATGAATCAGGTCGTTGACGGTCAGCACGCGCATCGTCTCGATGTTCGGCACGACCGGTTCAAAGACGCAGTGTTTGCTGAATAAAAATTCGGGTGTCTGTTCCATAGTTCTGAAAGAGCGCCAGTCTACTACAACTGTTTCCGGGATGTGGAGCGCGCGCATTTTTCTCCACGGCTTCCCGGTTTGTCAAAGCCCGTTTCGATCAACTAAAATTGCCGTTTCGTTCTCGTATCAAAGTTTCATCTGTAGCTCACAGAGATCAACTGATGACTGCTGCCGGAGTAATAATGTCTGAACCTGAAGCCATCGTCGTGCGCGGCGCGCGCGTCAACAACCTCAAGAACATAAACTTTGAAATCCCGCTCAATTCCCTGACGGTCGTGACGGGGGTGAGCGGCTCGGGCAAATCGTCGCTCGCCTTCGACACCATTTACGCCGAGGGGCAGCGCCGCTACGTCGAATCGCTCTCGGCTTACGCGCGGCAGTTCCTCGAACGGATGGATAAGCCGGACGTGGATGAAGTCTCCGGCATCTGCCCGGCCATCGCGATTAATCAGAAAAACACGACGCGCAACCCGCGCTCGACCGTCGCGACCCAGACGGAGATATATGACTACCTGCGCCTGATTTATGCCCGCATCGGCGTGACGATCTGTCGCAACTGCGGCAACGTGGTGCGCAAGGATACGCCGCAATCGGTGGCGGACGCCGTCATGCGGCTGCCCGAAGGGACGCGCTTTTATGTCCTCTTCCCAGCCGACGCCGGGATCGCGCAATCGGTCGGCGCGACCAACGGCAAGCCCGCAAAGAAGAAGCGCCAGCCGAAATCCTCCGCGTCACCTGCGGTTAATATCAAGGCGCATCTGATGAGCCTGATGCAGCGCGGCTTCACGCGGCTCTACGACGCGGCGCGCGATGAGATTATTGAATTACAGACGCCCGACAGCTTCACGCGTGAAAGCTTCGACGGCATTTTCGCGCTCGTTGACCGGCTGGCGGTGCGGCCCGACGCGCGCGGGCGGCTGGTTGATTCGCTCGAAACCTGCTTCACCGAAGGTCACGGCCAGGCGGTGATCCGGACGGTCGGCGATCACCCGCAGCAACTCTCGTTCTCCGAAAAGTTCGAGTGCAAGAATTGCGGGCTGGGTTACGTCCAGCCGGAGCCGCAGCTCTTCAGCTTCAACAACCCGTTCGGCGCGTGCCCGAACTGTCAGGGCTTCGGCAACACCATCGGGCTGGATATGAATCTGGTCGTGCCGAATCGCGAGCTGACACTCGAAGAGGGCGCGATTGAGCCGTTCACCAAGCCGCAGTTCGACTGGTGGCGCACGGAGCTGAAAAAATTCGCCCGGCGCGAAGGCATTCCGATGAATGAGCCTTTCGCCCGCCTGAGCAAAGCGCAGCAGAAAGCGCTCCTCGAAGGCAAGGGAGATTTCCCGGGTGCGAAGGGGCTGTTCGACTGGCTGGAGACGAAAAAATACAAGCTGCACGTCCGCGTGTTTCTGGCGAAGTATCGCGGCTACACGACCTGCCCCGAATGCGGCGGCGGCAGGCTGCGGGCCGAGGCCCGCGACGTGCGAGTCAGCGGGAAGACGCTGCCGGAAGTCTGCGCGCTTTCGATCAGGGACGCGGCCGGGCATTTCAACTCGCTCGAACTGACCGAAGAACAGAACGCCATCGCGGATCGGTTGCTCAAGGAAGTGCGCTCGCGCCTGAAGTTCCTGGTCGAAGTCGGGCTCGATTACCTGACGCTCGGCCGGCTGGCCGCGACGCTCTCGGGCGGCGAGGCGCAGCGGATTCAGCTCGCCACACACCTCGGCGCCTCGCTCGTCGGCGCGCTCTATGTCCTCGACGAGCCGAGCATCGGCCTGCACCCGCGGGACAACGCGCGCCTGATCGGGCTGCTCGAAAACCTCCGCGAGATCGGCAACACTGTGCTGGTCGTCGAACACGAGGCCGGGATGATGCGCGCCGCCGATTACATCCTTGACATCGGCATCGGCGCGGGCGAACTGGGCGGCACGGTCGTGCATCAGGGGCCGCTCAAGTCTCTGCTCAAAAATCCGCATTCGCTCACCGGCAAATACCTGCGCGGCGAAATGCAGATCAAAGTCCCCGATCAGCACCGGCCGGCGAAGAAGGAGCAGATCGTCATCCGCGGCGCGAGCGAACACAACCTCAAAAATATTGATGTGACGATCCCGATGGGGATGCTGGTCTGCATCACGGGCGTTTCGGGTTCGGGCAAATCAACGCTCGTGCATGACTGCCTCTACGCGGGACTCAAGCAGCAGCGCGGCGACTGGCGCGGCGCCGTGGGCAGCATGGCCTCGCTCGAAGGCGGCAAGTATCTGGACGACGTGATTCTGGTTGACCAGTCGCCCATCGGCCGCACGCCGCGATCCAACCCGGTCACTTACATCAAAGTCTACGACGTGATCCGCGAAGTCTTCGCCGACACGCGCGAGGCCCGGGCGCACGGCTACAACGCCAGCCACTTTTCATTCAACGTCCCCGGCGGCCGCTGCGAAACCTGTCAGGGCGATGGCACGGTGACGGTCGAGATGCAGTTCCTGGCCGATGTCGAACTGGTCTGCGAGGAGTGCAAAGGCACGCGCTTCAAATCCTCGCTGCTCGAAATCAGGTATCGCGGCAAGAATATTCATGAAGTCCTGCAGATGACCGTGCGCGAGGCGATGGCGTTCTTCTCCGCCGTGCCGCGCATCGCGGGCAAATTGAAAGTTCTGGATGACGTGGGCCTTGGCTATCTGCGGCTCGGGCAGTCGGCGACGACTCTATCCGGCGGCGAGGCGCAGCGCGTCAAACTGGCTTCGTATCTGTCGAAGAAGACCGGCGATCAGACGCTCTACATCTTCGACGAGCCGACCACAGGGCTGCACTTCGATGACATCAACAAGCTGCTCTCGTCATTCCGCCGCCTGCTCGACGCGGGCGGCTCGCTGCTGGTGATCGAACACAACCTGGACGTGATCAAAACTGCCGACTGGATCATTGATCTCGGCCCGGAGGGCGGCGAGGCGGGCGGCGAGGTGGTGGCCGTTGGCACGCCCGAGCAGATTATGCAGGTCCCGGCCTCACACACCGGGCGCTTCCTGATGGAGCATTTGCGGGCGGGGCATGAGTGAAAGATTTGCCCGTGGCGGGATGGTTCGGAGTACCGGCTTCAGCCGGGTTTTGCCGTCGTTGTTACAAAACCCGGCTGAAGCCGGTACTCCGAACTTGAACTGCCTGTCTTCGGTTTTTACCTGATCCGCAGCGGCAGAGTAATCATTACGGGATTGCCCGGTTTCGCGATGACGCGGTAGAGCGTCTGCGGCAGCTCGTCGTCCTGCGTCAGCAGGCGCGAGCCATCGTGGCCGGCTTCCTTCTCAGCTTTCGTGTAAGCCTTGCCCGCGCCGCCGACCATCTCGAATCTTTCGAGTGGCACGCCCCACTGCTTCTCCCACTGCCCGACCGCTTTGTTGTCGAGTTCGACTTCGCGCGGCCCGACGCTGATCCCCTCAAGCGGCTCTTTCGTAATCAGCAGCGTGAGGATTTCGCCTTTGTATTTTTCCTGCTTTGAACTGAGCGTGAAGGTGGATTTATCCGGAATCTCGATGACTTTGCCGGCCACTACCTTGTTGTCGCCGCCCCTGATATTGAGCGTCGGGAAGATCAGGTAAGGGTTGCTGACTGTACCGTCAGAGTACCGCTCGCGGTCAATGACGTAAAGAAACCCGTCGCGCGGCGATTCGACGCTCAGGCGGACTTTGTCACCGCGGGCAAAAGTGGTCTCGGCTTCGACCCGTTCTGGCGTCAGTTCCACTTTCTGCTTCGGGTCATCGGTGGGTACCAGCAGCCGCGAGTCATGGTCGTCAGTCGCCTTCGACGGGCGCAGGCGAAAGACCGTCACCCCGACCATCTCCCCTTCCGCCTTCGGGTCAACCTTGTCGGGTTTCGGCGTCGCGCGCCGGTAGTTCACCTGCTTTCGCGCCGGCGCGGCGGGCGTCGTGGAAGCAGGTTTGGCGGCGGTTCTTTTCTTCAGAAACTCGGTGTCCCACAACCGCCTTTCATCATCCTGCGCGACGCAGGTGGAAGCAGTGATTATGGTCACGATCAGGGTTGCCAGGATGATAATTGATCTGTTTTTCATAGCCCTCGGAAAGTCATGCTGTACAGGGATGATGGGTCAGAGTGAAAGTCCCCGGGCGAGACCCGAATCGCGGTTCAATGATGCTCCAGTTTCACCAGCCTGACAAGGATTTCGCCTTTGCCTTTCACCGTCGTCTGTTTCGTCTCTTCGTCCTTCTGCGCTTCGGTCGCGTCGGAAGCATGCCGTGTCAGAAAATTGCGCAGCGTGGCGACCAGGCCGGCGTCTTTGATTTCGCCTTTGTCCTGCGGGTTGGCGAAGCGTTTGAGGGCTTCCAGTTCATCAACCTTGTTCACCGCCCAGACCACCCAGAGCTTTTCCGCGCCTTCTTCCTTGTCGAACACGAAGCCGACGCCGCGCTCCGGAATGCTGACCTGCCGCCCGGCGATGAGTTGCGCCGAAGCCTCGTTGCTCGTCTGCGAAGGGAACAGCACGTTGAAGCCTGGCGCCTGCCCTTTTACTTCCGGGCTTTCATTGATGATGTAAAGGAATCCGGTCTGCGGGCTGCTGAAAGTGAAGCGTACGCGGTCGCCGGGCGAGAAGATCACTTCGCCCGGAATCTGAAACGGCTGGCTGCCGGGATAACGCTTCGGATCCTTCTGCACCGTCACCGAATAGGCGAACTGTCGTTCGGGCAGACTGGTTGGCGCCACTGCCACGCCGCCGGTGTTGGACTTCATCTCCGAAGTCCGGTGCATAAAAACAGACAGCGCTACGGCGGCGACAAGTACGGCGCTGCTGACGAGCGTGATCTGAATCGCCAGCTTCCCGAAGCGAATCTCAAGCCACCAGGGTTTCTTTGGCTCGGAAGACTCTTTCGGCGGCGACGCCCCCGGCACGGTCGCGGCCGCCTGTTGCTCAAGATCGCCGGTCTCTCTGGTCGCCTGCTGAGTCGCGGGGGAAAGCCCGGGCGCAGTGGCATTGGCGTCAGGGGCCAGCAGCGCGCTCGACAATTCTTCGGTAAAAGCGCGCGCGTTCTGCGGGCGCTTGTTCGGGTCATACGAGAGCGCCTGCAGAATGACCGACTGCGCGGCGCCGGATAAACTGGGGCGCAGGTGCTTCGGCGGCACGATCTCCTGTGACTGTTGCATCTGCGCGAGCTGGCGCATGGCCGCCAGCGGGCTCGGCGCGTCGGCGTTGAATGGCCGCCGCCCGGTCACCATCTCGTAAGCGATGATGGCGAGCGAATAGATGTCAGTCGCCGCCGAGACGGGCTGCGAGGCGAGCTGTTCGGGCGAGGTGTATTGCAGCGAGCCCGCGAAGAGCGAAACGTCGGTGGTCTGCGCGGCCTGCGAGTTTTTGACCTTGGCGATGCCGAAATCAATCAGCTTCACCTGCTCGTCGCCCTCGCTCAGGGTCTGGAGCAGGATGTTCTCGGGCTTGAGGTCGCGGTGAAAGACCCCCTGCTGGTGCGCGGCGTGGAGCGCCTGCCCGAGCTGGCGCAGCAGGTGCGCGGCGTACTCGAAATCCATCCCGTCCGGCGTCATTGCCTCGCGCAGCGGCCTGCCCTGGATGAACTCCATGACGAAAAACGGCCGGCCGTCTTCGGCGCGGTCGCGGTCAATCACCCGCACGACGCCGGGGTGATTGATACGCGTGAGCGCCTCGGCCTCCTGGAGAAATTTCTGCGTCAGCCACGCGTGCTGACCGGAACTGTCGAGCAGGAACTTGATCACCACCGGCATCGAATGCAGCCGCTCGTCGCGCGCGAGGTAGACGACGCCAATCCCCCCGCGCCCGAGTTCACGCTCGATCAGGTACCGTTCCTTGAGTCTGCTGCCGGGGTTCATATTCGAAGAGTAAGTTGACCAGCGGTTTGTCAGTGTATTGAACGCTTCGGAAGGTTGTCAATCACGCTCTCTCACAGGCGGAAGATTCCCTTTTTCCCCTTTTCTCCCCGTCCCCCGCTCACCCCCTCCTGATTCTCCCGGTCAGGCTGGCGACGACGGCGAGCAGTTCGGCCGGCTCGACCGGCTTGGGGATGTGCATCTGGAAGCCCGCGCCGAGTACGCGCAGGCGGTCTTCGACTCTGGTGTAGGCCGTCAGCGCGATGGCCGGGGTCTGCTTTTCCTGCGCCCCTTCCAGTTCGCGCACGGCCGCGATCAGGTCGTAGCCGTCGCGCTCCGGCAGCCCGAGGTCGCTGATCAGGATGTCGGGCCGTTCGCCCCTGAAGATCTCGAGCGCTTCGTCAACCGAGATCGCGGTGCGCACGTCAGCGCCGCCCTGCTGGAGGACGTAGGAAAGGACTTCCAGCGTGTCGGGGTCATCATCAACGGCCAGCACGCGCAACCCGTCGAGCCTGATCTTCGACCCCGCCGCCAGGGTCCCGGCCAGGGCCTCCGGGCGGCGTTTCGTCCGGCCCGTCTCGTGCGGGCCGATGATCAGTGGCAGCTTGATGCTGAAAGTCGCGCCGGCGCCCGGGCCCGCGCTCTCGGCGTGGACGGTCCCGCCGTGCAATTCCACCAGGTGGCGCACGATGGCGAGCCCCAGGCCCAGGCCCCCATGAACTCTGGTCAGTGACGCGTCGGCCTGGCGAAAACGGTCGAAGACGAACGGCAGGAATTCGGCGCTGATGCCCTGGCCGTTATCGCTGACGAAGATTTCAATGTGGGACTGCACGCGCTCGAGCCGCACTTCGACCCGGCCCCCCTGGGGCGTGAACCGGAGCGCGTTGGAGAGCAGGTTCCAGAGGATCTGGCGCAGCCGATCCTGATCGCCGGAAATCAGCCCGGTGTCGGGTTCGAGCCGCTGCACGAGCGTGATCTCCCTGGCCTCGGCCGCCGGGCGCATCGAATTGATCGCGGCTTCGATGACCGGCGCGGGTTCGAGCGGGCGCATATCGACCCGCAGTTTGCCGGTGATGATGCTCGAAACGTCGAGCAGGTCTTCGACCAGCCGGACTTCGGCGCGCACGTTGCGCTCGATCTTTTCGAGCGCGCCCGCGGCGGCCTCGGGCGCGAGGCCCCCGGTGCGCACCAGCCTGAGCCAGCCGAGTACCGGCGTGAGCGGCGTGCGCAATTCGTGCGACACCGCCGCGAGGAATTCGTCCTTGGCGCGATTGGCCATTTCCGCGGCCTCGCGCGCCGCCTGCTCGCGGGCCAGCAGCTGACTGCGTTCCTCCTCGCTGCGTTTGCGTTCGGTGATGTCGAGCGCCAGCGAGAGGATCGAGACCAGCCGGCCCGACTCGTCGAGCAGGGCGGAGTTGTACCACTGGCACCAGATGACCGAGCCGTCCCTGGTGTAGTTGCGATTCTCGGCAATGTCGCGGGCGGCCCGGCCTTCGAGCAGGCGGGCGATGTCCTGGTGGACGATTTCGGCGTCTTCTTCATGCACGAGTGGCCATTCGCGCGGGCTCCTCCCGCGGACCTCTTCAAAATTCCAGCCGAAGAGCCGCTCGGCCTGCGGCGACCAGTAACGCACCCTCAGATCGCTGTCCCACTCGATCACCGCGAGCGGGGAATTTTCGATGTGAAACCTGAGCCGCTGGTGCGCGAGCCTGAGGTCGGCTTCGGCCCTCATCCGTTCGGCGTGTTCCGCCGCCTCGCGCAGGGCGCGGTGAACCGAGGGGGTGAGCCGCTCGAGCCTCTGTTTGAGGACGTAATCGGTCGCGCCGAGTTCGAAGGCCCGGATCGCGGCCTCCTCGCCTATCGTGCCCGAAATGAGGATGAAGGGGGCGTCGGGGCACCGCTCCTGCCTGATCGCCAGCGCGGACAGGCCGTCGAACGAGGGCAGCGAGAAATCGGAAAGGATCAGGTCGAAACCGCCGCGCCCGAGGGCGGCCAGGAATTCATCCCGCGTCTCGACGCGGTCGAGTTCACAATCAAGGCCGTCCCTCTTCAGCACGGCCCCGATGATTTCGGTGTCGAGCGGATCGTCTTCGACGTTCAGAATGCGGACTGGTGCGGTCATAAATGCCAGGTCAAAAGTCAAAAGTGAGAAAGAAGAATGCTCCGACCAGTAATGGATTGTTCGGCCTCCTCACTTTTGACTTTTGACTTCCTGCTTTTCACCTTGGGGCAGTGAAAAATAAAAGGTCGCGCCGGCGTTCACCCTTCCTTCGGCCCACGTGCGCCCGCCGTGGCGCTGGACGATGCGGCGGACGTTGGCGAGGCCTATCCCAGTGCCCTCAAAATCCCTCGCGCTGTGGAGCCGCTGGAAGGCGCCGAAGAGTTTGTGGGCGTACTGCATATCGAAACCCACGCCGTTGTCGCGCACGAAGATGACGACCTCATCGCCCGACGACTGACCTTCCGCCACGCCGATTTCGATGCGAACTGGCGAGCGCGTGCGCGAATACTTGAGGGCGTTCGAGAGCAGGTTGACGAAAACCTGTCGCAGCAGCGAGGCGTCGCCCCTGACCGTCGGCAGTTCGTCAATTTTCCATTCGACCTCCCAGCCCTGGCTGGTCGGCTGCAACTCATTCTGCGCTTCCCGGACCAGAGTTGAAAGGCTGGCGGGCGCGAGGCGCAGCTCGGCGCGACCGAGCCGCGAGAACCTGAACAGGTCATCAATCAGGTTCCCCATCCGCTGCGCCGACTCCCTGATGATCGCGAGGTAATAATTGCCCTGCTCGCTGAGCGTGGTCGTCTCTTCACCCTGCAGCAGGTCGGCGAAGCTGGCGATGTGACGCAGCGGGGCGCGCAGGTCATGCGAGACCGAATAACTGAACGCTTCCAGTTCCCGGTTGGCGTCCTCGAGTTCGGTGGTGCGATCCGCGACGCGCCGTTCCAGTTCCGCGTTGAGCTGGCGCACCTCCTCTTCCGCGTGCCGGCGCTCGGTGATGTCTTCGTAAACGCAGCCGACTTCGAGGACGAGTCCCTGCCCGTCCAGCAGCGGGAACATCCTCGCAGTCAGCCAGCGGATGTCCCCCCCGTCCGGATCAGCTCCCGGGCCGGCGCGATATGGAAATGCCGGAACCCGGATCGGCAGCCCGTCAAATGCCACTCGAATCCATTCGCGGAAGCCGTGTCGAGCGAGTTGCGGGTCATGCAGCACATTGTATCCGTCCGTCGCGGCATCGCTCATCCGGAAGAGCCGCTTCCACTCGGCGTTGACCTGGAGGACCCGGCCGTCGGGCGCGAAAATCTGACTGCCGAGCGGCGTCTGCTCGAACCACAGGCGCCAGCGCTGCTCCGACGCGCGCAATTCCGTTTCGGTTTTCTTCTTCTCGGTGATGTCGCGGGTCGTCCAGAAGACGCACGGCTCGCCCCCCACTTCGACCAGTTCGCCCGACACCAGCGCGACGGCGGGCTCGCCGGTTCTGAGCGTGAAGTTGATTTCGACGTCGCGGACGACTTCTCCCGCCTGCAACTTCCGGATCAGCCCGGTGCGGTCTTCAGGGTTGCGCCAGATATTCACTTCCGCCGTCGTTCGACCGATGACCTCTTCCCGGCGGCATTGATGGATGGCGAGCCAGCGCTCATTGACGTCCAGGTAGCACTGATCCCTGACCCGCATGATCGAAGTCGCGCCCTGGATCGCGTGAAAGGCCTTCAGGAATAACTCTTCGGAGCTGCGCAACGCCCGGTCGGCCTGTCGCAACCGTTCCTCACTCCGCCGCAACGCCTCACCAGGCTGTCGCATCTCGTCATTCCCGCGCGCCCTGACGCCATCGCGCAGCCGCCCCAGCATCTGCGCGACGCGGCGGATCACGCCGGTGCCGAGGACGGCGACGGCCAGCAGCGCGAGCAGGCCGGTGAGCCGGAACGTCAGGATGGCGTTGCTGTGTGCGTGCGAAGTCAGCGCGCGCGACTGCGGCAGCCCGGTCAGCCGGATGATCTGATCTGTCATTGAAGCGTTGATCGTTTCCAGCATCGAGCGTAAGTGCGCGGTGGCTCCCGCGACAGTCATTGGTGAAAGGCTCCGCTCGCTCACGCTCGCGGTGCCGTACCAATATTGCCCTGCCACGCCAAGCCGCCATGACGTGATCGTGACGCCCGCAATCATCACCTTCATGATGAAGGCAACTGTCAATCGTGTTCTGATTCTCAGCCCGGTCATAGGCAGTCCGGTTCCGAAGATATACTCCAACCTGATCCCGGCACGCCGAACACGGTCACCCGAGTTATTCGAGTCACATCAGACGGCGAGCGCCGGGGTGAAAAGCAGTGAGGACAGCCAAGCCGGGCGATTGTCTGGCAGGGCGCAACTATTACAGCTTCGTTAACCCGAACAGGGCGGGGCGTTTTTTTACCCCGTTTGAGGGGCTTTCTTCGGGGTTGACGCAATCTTCGGCAGAGTACCGGGCGAAAGGAAAAAAGGAAAAACCGGTCACAGGTCGCAGAACGCTAAGGGCAAAGATTATATATGTGGACGCTGTTTTATTGTCGGACGGGGTCGCCCTGGCCTTACTTCCTCCGCCAGCGCACGCCGTCTTTCGTATCTTCGAGAATAATCCCACGTTTCGTCAGCAAATCACGAATCTCATCGGATCGCGCAAAATTCTTCGCCTTGCGCGCCGCCTGTCGTTCGTCAATCAAAGCCTGAATTTCCGAATCGAGCATCTCCTGCTTCACTTCGCCGAAGATGCCGAAGACCGCGTCAAATCTCGCCACCAGCGCGAGCAGTGATTGCGCGTCGCCGGCAGTGACCGCGCCCGCGGCCAGCGCCGTGTTGGTTTCGCGCACGAAATCATGGATCGCGGCCAGCGCCTCGGCAGTGTTGAGGTCATCATCCATCGCCGCCTCAAAGCGCGTGCGCGTGCGTTCGACGAGTTCAGCCAGCGCCGGATTCGGGCAGCCCTCAGCATTGACCTCGCTGAGCCGCTGCCGGAAATCATTCAGGCGGACTACGGTGCTTTCGGCCCCGCGCAATCCTTCGAGCGTGAAATTGAGCTGCTTGTGGTGCGGCGCGGAGAGCAGCAGGTAACGGATCGCGCGCGGCGTGTGCCGCTTCTTGATCAGGTCGCGCAAGGTGAAGTAGTTGCCGAGCTTCTTCGACATCTTCTGGCCTTCGACCATCAGGAATTCGGCATGCACCCAGTGGCGCACGAACGGTTTGCCCGTCGCGCCTTCCGATTGTGCGATCTCGTTCTCGTGGTGTGGGAAGACCAGATCAACGCCGCCCGCATGAATGTCGAAAGTCTCGCCGAGCGCCTTCATTGACATCGCCGAGCATTCGATGTGCCAGCCCGGACGCCCCCTGCCGATTTCGGTCTCCCACGACGGCTCGTCCTTATCCTTCGGCGCCTTCCACAGGACGAAATCGCGCGCGTCGGCTTTCTCATACTCGTCGGCATCAATGCGTTCACTCCCCCCTGCGATGTTGCCCTCGAAGTTCATCTTCGAAAGCTTCCCGTAACCCTCGAACGTCGCGATCCGGTAATAGACCGAGCCCTCGGATTCGTAGGTGTGCCCGCCCGCGCGCAGCCGTTTGATCAGATCAACCATCTCGGGGATGTGGTCGGTCGCGCGCAGAATCTCTTCCGGCCTTTCGATCCCGAGCGTGTCGTAATCTTCGAGGAAGTAGTTTGTGTAAATTTCGGTGTAATCGCGCAGGCTCTGTTTATTCTCAGCCGCCTTTTTAATGATCTTGTCATCAACGTCGGTGATGTTCATGACGTGATGCACCTGATAACCTTTGTACTTCAGGTAGCGGCGTAGCAGATCGGCGAAGAGAAATGTGCGAAAATTCCCGATGTGCGCGAAGTCATGCACAGTCGGGCCGCAGACGTAGATGCGGACTTTGTTGTCTTCGAGCGGGTGAAATTCTTCGACCGTGCCGGTCAGTGTGTTATAGAGCTTGAGCATGCTGCAGCGGCCTGAGTAACGTCTCTTGTTTCCGGGGCAATTGGTTGATTTGACAGGCGGTCAGTGTATTGAAGCCCGAACGGGGTTGTCAATCATAAGCCCGGCCCGGGTATTATTGAAGGGCGCGAATTCGCCGCGCACGCGGGGCGTCTCCCGTCCGTCTGTCACAGTGGCCACGGGAGGCGCAGGAGTCAGGCCTGAAACCAGACGATTAAAGCTCAGGGGATCCAATGAGCCTTGCACCATCACCCGGCAGCCTGGTGAGCGAACGCTTCGACGCCATCTTTGCGTCCCTGCCGCCGCCCGGCTCGCCTGAATACTTAGACCATTTGCGGCAGGCCGACGCGCCGACTGTGCCGGCGCAGGTGCTGGTGCGCGCATTCCGTCAGCTCAAGGCCGCCGCGCAGGAGGAGGCCGCCGCGGCCACGCTGGCCCGGCTGATGGATGAGAACAATCAATACCTGAAGGTCGTGCGCCACCTGTCAAAGCGCCAGGTTCCGGCCGGGCAGAACTGGCATGACGCGGACGACCTCTATCAGGCGGCGATGGTGGAAATCATGAAGGTGCTGCCGACGCCGAGAGGCGTACTCGCAGAAGTGGCTTGGGTCAGGTTTTGCCAGAACTGCTTTGAAGACGCCTGGCGCTCGCTGCACGGGCGGCGCGGCGAAAGGCTGCGCATCGAATTCGCCGAACCGACGCCCGATGACGAATCGAGCGAGCTGATCTTCCCGGTGGAACAGACGACTGGTGAAACCGCGCCTTGGCATGCCGGCGCAAAAAAGAGCGAACTGCCGAAGATTGAAAAGCTGATTGAAAAAACGATAGCCGGGATGAAAGACCCGCTCATGCGCCGCGTCGCCGAAGACCAGTTCAGCGACGACCCGTCACCGATTTCTTCGGGCCGTTCGACGGGCGGCAAACCGCCGCTGACCGAACAACTCGGCGCCAGTCGTTTTCAGATTTCGCGCGCACTGCGCAATGCGAAAGCACGACTGGCCGGCGCACTGCTGGCCGACAGCGAACACGACGTTGATGTGACGTGGCTGAGACAGTTTGTTTGAAAACATCCCGGGAGCGCATCCGGGGAGGAAGTACAGATGATCACCGAAACCAACACTGCTCAATATGACCGCGAGGCGCTCGACCGCCTCTGCGCGGAGATCGAAATCGCCTGGGAAGACAGGCGCGACGATACCGCCGTGGACAGGCTCGCCGCGCAGCACCCCGAGTACGCCCGGCCGCTCTATGACTTCTTCTCGCTGCTCGTCGCGCTTGAGCTGGATGAACAGCCGGTGAAGGTCGAATCCAACGTGCGGTCGTTCCTCGAATACCTGTGCCAGCGCACCGGCGAAAAGCCGACGGCGATTGCGACGAAGATGAAGGTCCCCTACCCGTTCCTGCTGATGGTGCAGCGCCACCCGCAGAACGTGCCCGAGGCCGCGCGCGCGGAGATCGCCGACCGCGCCGTGAAAGCCTGGGGCGTTGACCGCCAGCAGGCATTGCGCACCCTCGAACACCCGTTCCAGCAGGCCATCGCTGCGTCACGCGACAAGCCTTATTCCGCCGATGCGCCTGATTATGCCGAGATGGTTAAGAAATCGAAGATGAACAAGAAGGAGCAGGAGTACTGGCTTTCATTTGCTGGCTGAACAGCATTCTCTGCTGAAGCAGGAGAGAATCTGCCAAGTGAAAGATATTAATCATGGGAGTTGACAACTACATATGCCTGCTCAATCTCAGGACCTACAGAGAAACGGTCCTTCCGTCATACGAGGCTTTTCTCAATAAGAAAGACCCTGAACCACTCATCGCGTTACTGAGGGAAGCCATAAGAGGAATTCCCCAGAGAAAGAAACTGGCTGATCTGATTTTAGATTCAGAAGAGATATACGAAGAGGCAATTGGAATACTCGACGGAAGTGTTTACTACAACTCCAAAGGCGATTACACAGGAAAAGACAAGTGTAAAACGACGAATAGTGACAGGCGCCGCTTTGCCGGTACAGCGGCTTGGAATGTGATGCAGGCTTTGTGCATCCCGTATGACAAAGGCATTGCCCCTGATCAGATGCTGAATACCAGTCCGCTTATCGAACATTTGTACGAGCATTCGAAATGGATTGAGGATCTGGTTATGTGCAATTCGGTGTTACACGGGGGCACACTCAAAATTCCTCTTGGAGAATGGAGCGAGCTTTTTACAAAGGAAGATGTCTGCGAGTTCAATAAACAATTAGCTTTAGTTCCTCCACCTGATGATCCTGACATCAGGAAGCGGTTCGATAATCTTTGCACCCTTGTGGAGTTGCCGCTTGAAGACCCTGACCTGACGCTCGTTCATTCACTTTCCTGAGACGTAACAGCTGTATTATCACAAGGGCTGGAACAGTGGCTTGTTGTTCGGAATGCATGCCAATAGAGTGAAAAGTGAAATTACCTTTTGAGAGGCTGTTATGTCCGGGTTACTGACACCAGCCAGATCTGAGCGCGGCTGGATCATCGTGATGACGCCGCAAATGAGTCGGCAGGCCGGAGTGGCTGAGAACTCACTGATCGTTCTGCACCTTGATGAAGGCAAAGTGACGGCAGAGATACTGCCTCCGGCAACACTCGAAATGAAGCAGAGCGTGCGGCAGATTTCCGAAAAATTTCGGGAAGCGTTCGAGGAGATGAAACGGCCTGGCGACTGAGGCAGTCCTTTGGATTTGTACTGATGCGCACTCTTGACCACGCCAGACAGCGCGCCCGCGAAACACGCGCAGCAGTCGGCGCACAATCTGACAACCTGCTCGACCGCCTGCGCGTGTGGATCGAAGAGCATTATCAGATTGAACTGATCCCCGTCCCCGCAATCGTCATTGATGAAGGCCGCGCCGAAATCTCTCCGGCCGAACGCTCTCTCAACTATGACGAGAGGCTGGAGCGCAGGCCGGCTGACCTGCTCTGGGTGCTGGCGCACGAACTCGGTCACCTCGTTCTGCACGCGCGGCTGACCAGACACGACCTGCCGGATGACCCGCTGCTCGGTTCCTACTTTCTGAATGACGGCGCTTCGGCGCTCTCCCGCTACAGCCGCCGCGCCCGCGAAGAGGCCGAAGCCAACGTCTTCGCCAATGAGTTCATCTCCCCCACGCGCGACGTCTTTGAAGAGTGGCGTGATGATGCGAATGCAACTTCATACTCGATTGCCAGGCAGCGCGGCGTTCCCGAACAGATAGTCCGTGTGCAACTGGCGGAGGCGCTGTACCGGTTGATGCTCGCGCCTGATGCCGATGACAGGGCTGAGACCGTAAGCGAGCAGAAGACTCGCAAGGCTTTCGACTGCGACTCCAGCCAGCTCGAAGCCGCAACCTTTACCGGCGCGCCCGCGCTCGTCACCGCGGGCCCCGGCACCGGGAAGACGGCCACGCTGGTCAGACGCATCGAATTCCTGCTCGGTGAGCATGGCGCGAAGCCGCAGCAGTTTCTGGTGCTGACTTTCAGCAACGATGCCGCCGAAGAATTGCGCGAACGCATTGCCGCGCGCTTCGGCGACGCGGTGGCTGCCGAAATGGAGATCGCGACGTTTCATGGCTTCGGCATGTCGTTCCTCCACACGCACGCGCTCGACCTTGATCCTGACATCACCATCCTCGACGAAACCGGTCAGCAGGAACTGATTACCGAGATGCTCGGCTCGCTCCACTGCCCGAACATCATCAACCTGCGCGACCCCGAAGAGACGGTCAAGCGGCTGCAACGCCACATCAACTACCTCAAGGACCGCGTCATTGACGATCAGCCGATCACGCCTGAGTTGCTCGCGGCGGAGCTTGAGCGGTGGCAGCCGACTGAAGAAGAGGTCGGCGAGAATCGCAAGGCGTCTGAATTGCTGGAAGTCTTTCACGCCTACGAGGCCGCGAAGACGGCGCGCCCCGCGGTTGATTTCGCCGACCTGATCGCGCTGCCGATCAGGGTACTCGCGTCGCGCCCGCAACTGGTCGCCGGGATTCGCGAGAAGTACCGCTGGGTGCTGGTTGACGAGTATCAGGACGTGAGCCGCACGGTCGCGATCCTGCTGCAACACCTGTGCGGGGCCGGGAACCCGCCCTGGGTCGTGGGCGATATGCGGCAGGCGATTTACCGCTTCCGCGGCGCGGCGCCCGAAAACGTGCTGCGATTCACTGATGAGTTTCCCGGCGCGCGGGTCTTCGAGCTTCAGAAAAACTATCGCTCCTGCCCCGAGGTCGTTCACGCCGCCAATCAACTCGCGGCGCTGATGGAAGCCGGCGACGGCAATGACACCGAGGCTGCGGCGAACCGCTGGCACGCGGCGACTGATATTGGCGGCATCGGCGCTCAGGTCATTGCGCTCGCGCGCGCCGGTTCGGATTCGGCCGAATACGACGGCATCGCCGCGCAGGTCAGGGCGTGGCTGGAGATGGGAGTTGCGCCGAAGGACATCGCGGTGCTGGCGCGGCGCAACGTTGACGTGCGCAACATCGTGCTGGCGCTCGGCGGGCGGCGCATCAAGGCGACGACCAGCGGACTTATGACGCCCGAAGGCGCTGCGGGCGATCTGGCCGCGGTCATCACTTTCGCCGACCGGCCCGAAGCCTCGCTGCCGCGCATCGTCTTCAGTCTGGGCCGCGACCGTTACGACACGGCTTTGCTCAACGAGGTCATCGCGCACCTTCTCAAGGCGTTTGACGAGCAGAAGGAATTTCCCGGGTCGCTCGTGAACGAGGCGATTGACCCGCTGCTCAATGAAATCAGGCGGCTCTACGATTCACTGAAAGGCGAGTTTTACTCGGGCGACGCCTTCGGCCTGATGAGCAACTTTCTTTTCAACGGCAGTGATTATCTGCGCCGCATCCTCGACAGCCGGGATGTGGCAAAACGCGCACTTACCCTGAGCGAAGTCATCACGTCGCTTTCGCGCGCCGCCGGTTACCGCTTCACGCATCCAGACCTCAGCCCGATTGAATCGCGCATCGCCTTCGCCCAGCACTTCCGCGGCAGCCTCAATTCAAGCACGCCCATCGTCGAAGCGCCCCGCTCGGAAGCCGCCGCGGTGCGCGTGATGACCTGCCACGCCTCGAAGGGGCTGGAATTTCCCTGCGTGATCGTTGCCGGACAGACTCTCTCGCAAATGCGCGAGGAGATGTGGCTGCCGCCGTCGCTGCAACCGTCGCCGTTGGATGAGAAGGCGCAGGCCGACGCACTGCTCTTTGTCGGCGTCACGCGGGCGAAGCGCGCGCTGGTGGTGACCTGCGCCGAATCGAAGAGCGGCACCGAGCGCGCCGTCACCCGCGCAGTCACGCCGCTGCTCGAAAGCTGGCAGTCCGCCCACGAACTTCCGGCGGTCAGCTGGAAAGCGAACCTGCTCGAAAGAGAGAAGGTCGCGATTGACGCGGTCTGGGGCGGCGCGCTGCGCGGCAGGCTGGCTGCCGCCACACTGGATGAAGGCAATTGCAGCGTCCGCGCGTACCTCGAAGACTTCATCGGCGTCAGATTCCCGGACAGCCTGCGCTCACTCTACCCATCTTTCTTCGTCGCGCTGCGTCTGGCCATGCAGAAAGTGGTGGAGCAGGCGCAGGAAACGAATCAGCAGGTCAGTGAAAACGAAGCAGTCGCGATTTTTGCCGAGTCATTCAGTGAAAGCGAATTCGCCGAACATCCGCATTATCTGCTCTACCGCGAAACCGGCGCTCTTTACATTACTCGCTTCGCCCGCGCTTACATCCCGCGATCAGGGGCAGGTGAATTCATTGACCCGGCGTTGCTCGTCGAGGAGACCGACAGCCGCCTGCTGCCGCTGCGCTTTGATCTCGTGGCCGCCTTCCGCTGCGCCGACGGGACCTCGCACGCCATCACCTTCCGGCCCGAGTCGCTGGCCAAAGCGGCGGCGAAGAATCGCCCCGGCGAACTGCTCTGGAGCGGATTGAAACCGGCGCAGCGCATGGCCTTCCTGTTATTGAAAGATCGTTTGCCAGAACTCGAGCCCTGGGTGTTCTCAGCCGCCGACGGCGTACTCTATAAATTTTTGTGGAATCAGCGCCCGGCAAATATGACGGCGGAGGCCGAACGCGCGAATGACCGCTGGCGAGCCCTCACGAGCCGCAGGTTTGAGACGAAGCTGAATGAACGCGCCTGCGACCGCTGCCCCACCCGCATTGCGTGCCCGCATTGGATCGGGGCAGTTTGAATTTGTCTGCCCTCGTGTTTCTTCCGATTATGACGCGGCCTGCCCTTGACGAAAGTGATGCTGAGCCCTGAAAGGCCTGGGAGAATAAAGCGCGCGCGCTGCTTTCAAACAGCCCCTGAAAAGAGGAAAGGCCGGCCCGGGCCCATACATGCCCAAGCCGGCCTTCAAGGCTCTTTTTGATATGATCAAATCACTTCCCGCGAGACTTCGGGACAGTCACGGCGACCGTGCTGTTCGAGGTGCCTCCGGCACTGTCCGTGCAGATGATCGTGATCGTGTAGATGCGCCCGCTGCCGGAGCCGGCCCGTTCCGCCCGCAGGCGGACGTGGTGCGCATCAATGACCTCCCAGTCCGGAGCGGTATCGCCGTCGCCGGTGCCGTTGTCCGGCTCACTGCTGCTGACGCCGAGCGAACAGGCGACCGGGCCGCAGGTGTCGGTGGCGGTGTAATTGATTGTCACGTCAACCATACGGTGGTTCGGCGGCCACAACTCTGAAGGCGTGGCCGAGACCCCGCTGATCACCGGCGGCGGGTTGGAGACCGTCACCGACGCGGTCTGCGAATTGTTCGCGGTGTCTGGGTCAAGCGTGGTCGCGCTGACCGTCGCGGTGTTTTCAATGGACGCGCCGTTCGGAACGTCGCAGTTCACCTTCACGACAACGGTCAAAGTCGCAGAAGAATTTCCGGCGAGCGACGGCGCGCCGCAGGAGACCGTCCCCGTGCTGCCGACGTTCGGGGTGTTGCAGGTCCAGTCGGCCGGGGCCGAGATTGACTGAAAGACCGTGTTCGCGGGCAGCAGGTCAGACACGCTCACATTCTCCGCCGCGTCGGTCAGCGTGTTCGAGACGGTGATGGTGTAAGTGAGCTGGGCGTCGGCCATGACGTTGCCCGGCGAGCCGGACTTCGTCAGCGCCAGATCGGCCCTGGGGAAGCTGAAGTATGTCACCGTCGGGTCGTGATCTGAGATCCGCTCGGGGCGGGTCGCGTCACCGCGGAATGATTCCGGGAAGTCCGCGTCGTTGCGGGCGTACCGCAGCGCCACGAAACGCGCGAGCAGGTTGCCGGTGATGATCGCGTGGTCAAGCTCCTGCGCATTGCCGTCGAAGCTGAACGAGTACCGCTCGCCCGCCGGCGCGTAATCCACCAGATCAATCAGGTCGGGGTTGACCAGATCGCCGCTCGCCAGGGTCACCTGATTTGCCGGCGTCGGCGTGCCCTTGATGGTGCCGATGGTGTCCACGTAGCCGTCGTTGAACTGGAAGGCGTTGTAATCTCCGACGGAGATGATGTGTTCGTTCGGGTCGGTCGCCTGCCGCGCCTGAATCAGGTTCGCCAGGAACTCGGCCTGCGCGCGGCGCTTGGTGCGGACGCGGTTGCCATCCGCCGCGTCGTCAACTCCGCTGAGCGAACGCAGGTGGTTGTTGATGACCGTCACCGGGAAAGTCGGCCCCGCGGGGTGTTGAATGATCGCGCGCAGGACGAGCGACGGCCGGTCATTGAGCAACTCGGGCTGGTTGTTGTTCGGGTTGATATAGGTCGTATCCTTGCCTTCCTGAGTGACATCCACGACCGTGACGCGGGAACCGGCAGTTTTCACCAGGAACCCGACATCAATCCCGCCAACATCATTCCCTTCCTCCAGGTAGGCCTGATAGGCCGGGCTCGGGTCACCCGCGGCGACCGCGTCGTCGTTGACCTTATCGGCAATCGCCTGCAGGACGGCGAGGTTCTCGACTTCCTGCACGCCGATGATGTCGGGCGTGCGCATCACATTGCGGATGGCCAGCGAGATTTTGTTGAGCCGGTTGTTGAAGGCCGTCGTGGTCAGCGCCACGTCGCTGATCCCCGGATCGTTCACGGTGTCAAAGAACCGCTCGGTATTGAAGGAAGCGACGGTGAACTCGTCCGCGCCCGCCACAGGCACCGGGATCGCGGAGATGTTGCCCGTGACTGTTGCCGGGACCGCCGGGTCGGGCAGGATCGTGTAAGCGCGGAATGAGTAATCGAGCGGCCCGGTCAGGTTGGTGATCACGGCACCGGTCGTCACGTTGAGGATCGGCGCACCGGTCAGGCCGTTGCTGTCCACGCGCAGCCGCTCCGGGTTGGCGTCAAATCGCGGGACGCAGCAGGGCGCGCCCGCCGGCAGCGGGTCGGGCACTTCGACGCCGGGTTCGCGGAACGGGCGCGCGACGCCGGTAATCACGCCGTAAAAGACCCCATTCGAGGTCGAGGTGGCATTCGCCTCGCTGATCGTTCCCTGCGTCGGGGCAATCGCAGTCAGCGAATCAACGTGAACGCGCATGCCTTCGTAACGTTCGAGCTGTTCGATGCCGCCCGTCGGGCTGGTGTCGGCGGCCGCGAGCGTGACGGGCGTCGGCAGCGGATTGCCGGAAGAGATCAGCGTCACCTGCGGCGACCCGGAGATTTCGGTCAGCGGCGGGCTGTTGGGATCGGCCGAAGGGATGAACTCGGAGACGGTGCCCGTGACCGAGACCAGATTGCCCACGGCGGCAGCTGCCGGCAGCGCGCCGCCGATGAAGACCTGAATCCCCTCGGAAGTGTTCGGGTCGGCGTCGGCGTCCGGCGTCTGAATGAAAAACGCGTTGCTCTTAAGTCCGGTGACGATTCCGGTCGTTCGCACCTGAGTGCCGGCATAAGGCGAGGCAGAGGCGCTGCCCTGAATCTGATGGATCGCGAGCAGCGGCGGCAGCACAGTCAGGGTGATGGTCGCGCTGCCGGTGCGTGCCTGGGCGTCCCTGATGGTGGCCGGCAGATTTTTTGCCCCGGCCGGGACGAGCGAACCAACGATAGTCTGGAAGGAGAAGATGTTGTCATTCGCCGTCACGTCGCCATGCGTCGCGTCATCGTAAAACTGCTGCGTGGCGGAGCCTCCGATCTGAGTCAGATCAGCGGTGACCGCCAGACCAGTGCTGACCGGACTTGTGCCGGGAGTGACCGTGACAGTCAGGAGCGTCGGGTTGCCGGCCTCAAGCGAAGCCGGACTGGCCGCGCCGGTTCCGGTCGGATCGCCTGAAGTCCTTGGAGTGATGGAGAAATCATCAACTGCCAGTCCGTCATCGGCACCAGAGACATCAAAGTCAGTCCACCTGATGAAGAAACTCGCCCCGTTCGGGATGCTGAGGCCACTGATCGTCGCACTGATTGCCGCGCGATTGGCGGCCAGGTTGCCGTTGAGCAGGCCGACAGTGCCGACGGTAACCGGGCTCGAGAAATCCAGGCTGTTGACATCGGTGTAAGTGCCGGTGGTCAGGCTGGTGGCATTGGTGCTGATCTGGAAGTCAATCCGGTCGGGCCCGCGGCCGGAGGTGCCGAGACGCCACTGCTCACCGGTGTAAGAGATCTCCAGCTCGTTGATGGTCGAGCCGGTGTTGTTGGTGAAGCCGGCGCCGATAATCGTGACGAGATTTCCGCTGCGCAGCATGCCGAAGGCCCGTTCGGTACTCCCGGTCAGGCCGAAGCTGTAGGTGTCTCCCGTGTTGCTGGAACCAGTCCCGGCGGTGTACAGCGTGTTGGCGTTGGTACTCGATTCGCTAAAGGCCCAGCCGGCAGGAACGACACCGGATGTTCCGTTGCTGGCCAGCGTATTGAAGTCCTGAGTGTAAGCGGTATTCAGCGCGGTCAGACTGACCTGACCCGCAGCGCTGACAAGGCGTAAGCCGACAGCGGCAAGGATCAGTAAAGCGAACACAACGGCAGTGAGACGCCGACCGCGCAGCAGTGACGTGGACGTAAAGATGGTTTTCAAGCAATTGCTCCTGTGATGAAGTCGGGGTTACAGCAGGACCTGGCGAGACAGGTGATGCGATCACCGGACAGGGATTGTTAGAAGATCAAAGTTGGAAATGATCCGGCAGATCCCGGGCTGTCGTGGTCGCCCGGAGTGGCCGGCTGATCAGAAAAGTATTCTCCTCCAGAGAAAATGTCTGACAGAAAATACCTGAGCAGCCCGCCTGAGGGCAAGACCTCGGGGTCAATTCGTGCGCCCCCAAGGGCGAACCCGCGGTTGTGATTTTTGCGGCCCCTCACCAGCTCCCTCACAAAATCCGAAAGCTTCGGGGAACTTCAGATTTGCTATCTTGCCCCATCCTGCTTCCTTCAGTATGATTCCGGCCATCGCTGCTGATGCCCCCTCAGTGATCACTATTAAACTTAACGGAGTACCACGACATGGCCTTGATCCGATTTACCGCCAATTTTGACGACCTTTCGACCGACAAGGGATTCCAGTTCCGCTTCAGGTGTGACAAGTGCGGCAACGGCTACCAGTCCCGCTTCCAGCCTTCGCTGACCGGGATGGCCGGGGGCTTTTTACGCGCCGCCGGCGACCTGTTCGGTGGAGTTTTCAATGACGCAGGCAACAGCGCTTACGAAATCCAGCG
The DNA here is from genome assembly GCA_035652435.1 of Blastocatellia bacterium. GTDB lineage: Bacteria > Acidobacteriota > Blastocatellia > RBC074 > RBC074 > DASRDU01. Next base: position 83,459 of record DASRDU010000134.1, on the reverse strand, counting down.
CGCCGTCGGCGGCAAGGCGCACGATGACGCTTTCGCGACCGCCGTGGAGGAGGCGAAGGCTCACTTCCATCAATGCACGCGCTGCGGCAAGTGGGTCTGCCCCGAAGTCTGCTGGAACGCGAAGGCGAACCTGTGCGAAGGCTGCGCGCCGAATTATGAAGAAGAACTGGCCGCCAGCCACGCGCAGGCCAAAGCCGACGCGACGCGCGATCAGCTTTACGAAAAAGCCCGCGCGACCGATTACGTGTCTTCAGTGGATATGAGCGCCGATGCCGTGACTTCCGCGCCGGCGCGCAACTCAGTCAACCCGATCACTCAGGCCGCGAACGCGCCTTCGATTGTGGGCGCGTCCTGCCCGAGCTGCGGCACCGTCTCCAACAGCAAATTCTGCCCCGACTGCGGCCAGCCGATGAACGCGAAGCTGCAATGCAAAGCCTGCGGCAATGAGCTGGAAGGGAAGCCGAAGTTCTGCAAGGAGTGCGGGGCGAAGATTGAATACGTGAGCTGATGCCCGAATTGCGCGGGCAGGAAGGTGAAAGGCAAAAGGTAGATCGCCGCAGCGACCTGATCAATCCGGAGGCCACCCGGCGATCTACCTTTTGCCTTTCACCTTTTTACTTTTACCTTACTGCCAGTCGGGCGGCCCAGGCATGGCTCTCATGAAAGAATGCCTGTTCGATCTCACCCGGATCGAGCCAGTGCAGTTGATGCTCCCCTTCGCCGGTCGGCTCGCCGGTAAATTCCGCGGCGAAAAAGACCGCCTCCATGCGGTAATGCCGTCCGTCGGCCGGGAAGTATTGAATCGCCTTGCTGATCCTGCCGGTGATCCTCACGCCGCGGGCCAGCTCTTCGCGAACCTCGCGTTCGACCGTCTCTTCGGGCGCCTCGCCCGGCAGAGAGCCGCCACCCGGGAGGAAGTATCTGCCTTTGTACCCGACGACGGCGATTGTTCCCCCGTCGCCCGTAATCACCGCGTACGCCGCCGGGCGAGCCTGATATGCAGCGCCGGGGATTATTGACCCAAAAATCATGTGCGACCCGCTCATAAATTCCCCGACCCCGAAAGCGCTGTTGTCACGCCCAATGCCATGAAGGCACTCGCCGGGCTTCCCCTATAACGGCACCAGCTCAGTGGTCGTGGCCCTGGACTTCGCGCGCCCGAGGTCGCGGGCGTACTTGACTGACCCCGGCGTATGGTATTTCTCCAGGTAGGCGCGACTGACCGCGTCCTTCAGGCGCTCGCTCCTCGTCTGGACGGCGCGGACGGCGATTTCGCGACCGGCGGCCTGAATGGTGCCGCGCGGCTCTTCGAGGAAAGTCCGGTACCAGCTTTGCGGTTTGAGGCTCCACGACCGCACGAAGACGCGGCCTTCGACCACCACGGCCCAGATGCCGATGAAGCGGTGCGGCTCGGTGCCGGCCCGCAGGCCGATGATCTTGCCGTCGCGGATGGCGGACAGTACGTCGCCGGGAAAACGTCGTTTCGCTTTCATATACAGACCGCGAATGTTGCCTTGGAAGCGCCTCCCATAATTGCTATTGCAGCTCCGGCTGAAGATATTTCGGGCTTGTCATTTGGACTGTTCTCCAAATCTGAACTCTTCAAGAATAATATCGAATATCTCCATCATCTGTTTGGCTTCAGGGCATTTCGCCTCAGATGGGTTATCATACATGTATGTTCTGTAAGTCATATTGGAGTTTGTCTCTACGACAAATGATATGCCATCAAGGCCTCCAACATTACAACCCAGTTCAGATGCATCGGGTAACCTTAATATGCCTGCGTTAACAAGACGATTCCAAGCATCTTCCCATCCGGATTTTGGTGGGCGCAGCTCTCTCTTATCAGCTCTTTCCGGTTTATAGTAATTGTCGGCTTTGACATGGACCGCCGACCACTGACCAGTGACACACCGAAGAGTCACCCCTTCCAAGGGCGACAATCCGAAGCCCCACCACACTCTTACTTCGAACTCGCCTTTACCCAGCCTGGTTTTCCTCAGGTCAGTTTGGCGAGTAGCATTGGCAACTGAGTTGATGTCCTGGAAGAAGATCTGCTCCCAACTTGTTTTGGGAACAATCAGGTGCATCTCTTGGCTGACAGCTCGCTGAGAAACGCGCCAAGCTGTTGCAGCCGAAACGGCGAGAAAAAATGTGAGCACCACGATGACAAGGCGGGTCGTAATTTTAGGCATCTCTCACTCTCAAATTGCTACTCCGCAGAATCCTGACCATCAATTTAAGTGACAGCAACGCGTTATAGTCTCAGTTCCGCAGGTGCTGGGCGAGCAGGTTCAGGAAAGTCCCTACGTCAGTGACCACGCCGACCGTCTGCTGCGACCCGCGATCTGAAAGTTTCGTGACGACCGCCGGGTTGATATCCACGCAGACCATGCGCACCCACGCCGGCAGCATGTTGCCCACGCCGATTGAATGCAGCATGGATGACAGGCAGATGACCATCTTCGCGTTGACCAGTTGCCGTGCGTACTCTTCCTGCGCTTTGATCAAATCCATCTCGGTATCGGGCAGCGGGCCGTCGTCGCGGATCGAGCCGGCCAGCACGAAGGGGACGTTGTGTCTGACCAGTTCGTACATCACGCCCGACCCGAGCGCGCCCGCTTCGACCGCGCCTTTGATCGAGCCGTAACGGTTGATCGTGTTGATCGCGCGCATGTGGTTTTTGTGGCCTTCGTCAGTCGGGATGCCGCGCTCCAGATCAACGCCGAGCGAGGTGCCGTAGAGCGCATGCTCGATGTCGTGAACCGCGATGGCGTTCCCGGCGAGCAGCGCGCTCACATAGCCTTGGCGGATGAGTTCGCTGAAAGGCTGGGTGCCGCCGGTGTGGATGACAACGGGGCCGGCGACAAAGACGATGCGGCCGTTCTCGGCTTTGATCTGGCGCATCAGTTCCGCGATCTTGCGGATCGCGGTCTCGGCGCGGCGCTCCGACGAGATGTCATTCGCCATGAAGGCGAAGCCGAGGCGGTCGCGCTCCTTGAATTCGGGCTGGATGCGGATGCCGTGCGCGCCGCAGACGATCATTTCGCCCCTGCGCACGTCGCGCAGCTTGCGGCATTCGGCGCGGCCGTCGGCGACGACGATTACCGCGTCCATGCGCTGGTTCGCGACCTCGATCCAGTTGCCGCCGAGCCGGATGAAAGTGCGGTGATTGGTCGTCGAGTAGAAATCCTCGGGCACGACGTGGTCGGCTTCGGCCGGGCGCAGGATGGCGTCGGCGATGGATGATTCGGCGCAGCCCAGCTCGACCAGTTCCTCAAGGGTTTTCGTCAGCACTTCCTGCGTCGGCGCGATGACGCGCAACCGCAGGTGTGAGATGTCTTCGTTGGTGCGGCCCAGCTCGAATGACTGCACTTCATAGACCGCGCCGCATTTGATCACGCGGTCCATGATGTTGGCGAGGATTTGTGAGTCTACGAGGTGTCCTTCGGCCTCGACGATTTCAGAAAAGCTCATAATTTCCTGGGGCAAACCTGTGTGTCTGCCTTCAAAACCAAAGGAGGAGCTGTGAAGCCTTCTTCACCGCAGAGACGCGGAGAACCGCAGAGCCAGCGCAGAGAGAAGAAGAGAGGCCTTTCAACTCTTCTCTGCGAAATCTCTGCGTCTCTCTGCGCCTCTGCGGTGAACGTTACTTTCACAACTGGCCTCCTGACTTTGCAGTGGTCAAAGTTACAAAAGCCTGGGCAGACAGGAGGAGGTCTGCCACTGAAGTCTTGCGGTCAGGGCTTCGCCGGCGCGGCTTCCTGCTCCAGATAATCGCACACCATCGCGGCCATCGTTTTCACGCCTGTGATGATGCACTTTTCGTCGGCATCGAAGTCGGGCGTGTGCGGCCCGGAGGTGATGCCACGCGCGCGGTTGGCGACGCCGAGCCAGTAAAAGAAGCCCGGAATCTCTTTCGCAAAGTAAGAGAAATCCTCGCCGCCCATGCTCGGAGGGTCGGCGCTGACGTTGCCGTCACCCGCGACGCGCTTCATCATCGGCAACATGCGACGAACCAGGACCGCGTTATTGATCGTGGGCGGATAACCTTTCTTGTAATCCAGCACGTAGCTCGCGCCAAAACTCTCGGTCACGCCTTTGAGCGTCTGGTGCATCAACTGGATCACCTGATCCTGCACCGGCTCGCTGTAAGTGCGCACGGTGCCTTTCAGCTCGACTTCTTCGGCGACGATGTTTTCGCGGTTCCCGCCGTGAAAACTGCCGATGGTCAGCACCAGCGGGTCGAGCGTGTCGGTGCGGCGGCTGCGGATGGTCTGCAATTGCATGACGGCCGCCGAAGCCACGACGATTGCATCCGCGCCGTTCTGCGGGTAAGCGCCGTGCGTCATCTTCCCGCGGATTCTGATACTGAAGGTGTCGGCGCTCGCGGTCACGGCGTTTTCACTGTAGCCGATCTTTCCGGCTTCGAGGGCGGAACTGGAATGCAGGCCGAAGATCGCCGACGGTCGCGGGTTTTCGAGCGCGCCCTCTTTGACCATCAGTTTCGCGCCCCATTCCGGCGCGTCGGTCGCCATCTCTTCCGCGGGCTGAAAGATGAATTTGACCGCGCCCGCAATCCGGTCGCGGTGCTTTGACAACAACTCCGCGACGCCGAGCGCCACGGTCGTGTGAATGTCGTGACCGCAGGCATGCATCACGCCGGGGTTCTGCGATTTGTAAGGCGTGTTTCTGACTTCATTGATCGGCAGCGCATCCATATCGGCTCTGATGGCCACGACGCCGCCGGGGCGATTGCCCCTGAGCAGGCCGATGACGCCGTGACGGGCGACGCCCGTTTTCACTTCGAAGCCGAGCGCCCGCAACCGGTCGGCGACAATTCCTGAAGTCCGCTCTTCGTGGTTCGACAATTCCGGGTGCATGTGAAAGTCGCGGCGCGTTTCGACGAGCCTCGCGAACATCTCCTGGACTTCCTCGTCGAACTGCGCGTCGCGCGCGAGCGTTGCCGGTTTGTCCTCGGCCAAAGTCGTCCGGCTGTAAATTGCCGCCGCCACGAGCAGCGCGCAGGCCAGACAGGTGATGACAACGGGGCTGCGCAAACAGCCGAGTGCCCTGGTCAGCATGGGTGAAAAGTCTCCTCTCAAATCGGGTGATCCTTCGTCTGATGATCGTGACTCCGCGGCGAAGCACTGAGTCAGCAAACTCAACATAAAGCAAAGGCCCGGAAGTTTGCAATAAAGGATGAAGGAAGGGAAGGGAGTGGAAAAAGAGAAAGGGAGACCGGGCGATTCTTCCCCACGGTCTCCCTTTCCCTCGTGTTCCCTGGTCCGAGTTCTTACCAGTGATTGCCGCCGCGTTCACCGCGACCTCCGCGATCACCTCCGCGACCTCCGCCGCCGCCGAAGCCACCGCGGCCACCGCCGCGACCGCCGCCACCGCCGAAGCCGCCACGACTGCCGCCGCGACCGCCACCGCCACCGAAGCCACCGCCACCGCGGCTCTCCTTCGGACGAGCTTCATTGACGACCACCGCGCGGCCATCGAGCTGATAACCGTTGAATTGCGAGATCGCCGCTTCCGCCCCCTCCTGAGTCTCCATCTCGACGAAGGCGAACCCGCGCGAACGCCCGGTTTCACGATCCGTAATGATGCTGGCTGAAGTCACCGGGCCGGCCTGACTGAACAGGTCCTCCAGATCATGATCTGTTGCTGAGAACGGGAGGTTCCCAACGTAAAGCTTGACTGGCATATGTTTTCCTTTGGAAAGGTAGAAGCTGGCGAGAGTGAACTGGGAACGGCCCCCGACTGACGCGAACGGTGCGAACTACCAACCGAGCAGCTTCTAACGAATTGTCACTACCTGCTCTCAGGCAACCGACCGCGCTAAGTCCGAACTGACCAGGACGCATCACCGTTGATGGTCGAGAGTAGGGGGTATTGAGGGTGGACGCCTCAATACCACAATCTGCAAAGACGGCGTCATACTACGAAGCAGCACAGGGGGTTGTCAATCAAAGTTTCAGCCCACCCAGGTCACGTCCCGTTTGATTAAAATCCGGCCTCCTCCCGCGACCACCACCCGCTCCGGCTGAAGCGCGTTTCGGTGAAATAAGCTTTCAGAATCGCGATCTCCGGCGGCGCGCCGGGCACGGCGATGACGCTGGCGACGTCGTAACGATAAGGCTCACCTTCGAGCTGCAGGATGCGCCGGTAGACGCGGGCAGCGCGCGCGATCTGGCGCTGCTTGCGCACGTCCACCGCTGCCTGCGGCAAAGCGAATTCCGCGCTCGCCCGGGTTTTGACCTCAATGAAAGCGAGCGTCGTTTCGGCGCCGGATTCGTCGTAAGCGATGATGTCAATCTCGCCGGTCACCACTCGCCCGGCCAGACTGCGCCCGATCGGGGCCGTGTAATTCGTCGCCACGATGCGGTAGCCCTGACGCTTGAGGTGATCAATCGCCAGCCGCTCGCCGTACGCGCCGAGTTCGACGCTGGAAGCTGAAGCGCCGGGGAACTGGTTCTGATAACGGCCCGAGAATAGTTTGCGAATAGGGTTGAGCATGATTTTATGAACTGCGCATGGCGAATGGAATGTGAGATTGCGGCAACCCGCCTTGCCCTGATCTCATGATTCGTCAAGGGCAGTGTCGAACTCGCAACGCCAGAAAGCCCCTGCTGTCAGTGCCCGAGCATCAATCCTCTCCGACTCCTCAACCAGCTTTGGATCTTTACTGGTCAGGTACGAGTCAAACAAGAGCAGAAAGTGCGCGAACTGTGGCACGCTGGAGTTGACAAACGTTACCGTGTGGAACAAATCCTCGTGATCCGAGCCAATCGGCAGGCATCTGTTCAATCGCAGCCGGTCTTCGTCTTTCCACGCAGCGCTCGTATCCCAGGTTTCCCAGATGTGGGGTAAGCCTTCGCCGACTTCATCCATTGAGAGAAACGGGGCCGCGCTCTTCGGCAGACCGGCCTCCATAAGAAACCGTTTTGCGTCTTCCGGGAGAATCAGTTCAGCGGCCCTCTCAGGCGAGAGACGAAGGAGTTTGTACTCCTCCGACAGCTCAGGTATTGAGACAGCCGCGGACAGCTGATTCCACTTTGCTACGAACTCGGCAGGCTTCATTTCTCATCTCCATCCAGGCCGGGAAATTCCATCAGGCCGCCCGACTGCCCTGGCATTGTTAGTTAAGAGTCTGATGGGACGGGCCTGACTTCAGGCGCTATTGAGGTCGGGCAGGGAAGCCCACCTGCCGGAGCGCTTCGTAAAGCACGATGCCCGCCGAGGTCGCCAGGTTGAGCGACCGCACGCGTGGATTCGGCATCGGGATCGTCAGGCAGCGTTCCTGGTTTGCCTTCAATAAATCTTCCGGCAGCCCGCGCGTCTCGCGCCCGAAGACCAGACAGTCATGCGGCGCGAACTGAAAGTCGGTGTACGCCCGCCGCGCTTTGGTCGTGAAGTATAGGAAGCGGCACTCGGGCAGCGCCGCGTAGAGCGCCGTCAGGTCGCGGTGATAGCGAATGTCCGTTTCGTGCCAGTAATCGAGCCCGGCGCGCTGCACCGCTTTGTCGTCAGTCCGAAAGCCGAGTCTGCCGACCAGGTGCAGGGGCGTGTAAGTCGCCAGACAGAGCCGCGCGATGTTGCCGGTGTTCGGCGGTATCTCAGGCTCCACGAGCGCGACGTGCAGTGTTGATGGGTGCCGGTATTCACTGGTCATCGGTCATTTCATAAATCCGCTCATCCCGCTCAGGCGTGAACTGAGGTCATCATTGAGCGGGTCATCGAGTGCGAGCAGTCGGCGCAGTTCCGGGCTCAGAGACTGCTGCACTGAGGGGCGAAGCAACTGCTTCTGATACTGCTGCTGCGGCTTATCCCAGCGGCAGTAAAAGCTGTGGAGCGCGCGCCGTGGTTCGCCGGTCCGGTTCGCCGTCGCCCCGTGCCACAGATGCGTATTCATCACCATGACCGTTCCGGCCCGGCCCGTCAGCAGCACTTCGTCGGGGTGCGGGGCCGACGGGTCGGCCAGCACTTCCTGTGGCAGCTTTCCTGACCGGTGCGACCCGGGCACGAATCGCGGCGCTCCGTTTTCGGTCGTGAAATCATCAAGCAGCCAGATGACGTTGCAGACCCAGAAGCCTTTCTCATCTGGCACCGCGCCCACATCGCAATGCAGCGGCTGCACCCAGTCGGAGTAAGGGTCGGCTGAGCGGAAATTGAGGCTGCTCAGTTTGAACTGCGGCCCCAGCACGCGCCCAACGCAGGCGAGGATTTCCGGCAGCGCGATCACCTGCGTGAAGATTTCGCCCTTGTCCACCAGATTCGCGAGCCGCCTGGTCTGCGGCTCCTGTTTGTATTCCGACCCGCAGTGGTCTCCTTCCTGGGCGAGCAGCTCATCGGTGCGACGGCGCAACGCCATGAGCGTCTCGGGCGGGGTGAAATTTTCGAGTACCAGATAACCTTCGGCGTCGAGCCGGTCGAGTGCCGGGGCGTCAGGATGCGGGAATTGGTGATTCATAGTCGTTGAAGGAGCGCGCCGGATCAGTACAGCTTACATCTGATTGCCAGACGCCTCAGTCAGCTTGCGGAAGTGATAGCCCATCGCGGCCAGCCTCATTGACTCCGCAAACCGCTCGTGATGTTCAGCCACGACGCGGCGGAAGAAGCGCCAGAATTCACGGCGCTCGCGGTCAAGGACGCCGAGCCTGAGGGTGATGCGCGCGAGTGACATGAAACCACTGACCAGGCCGTATTGCCAGGGGTCCGGCCCGTGCTGTGTGACGCGCCTCAGACATTCGAGCGCCCGCTGATAGTATTCGCCGGGGCTGTAAATCGTCCGCAGGATCGCCTGATAACCTTCAATCAGCCGCCGCGGATCCATCCGGGGCACGAAGTTCAGCGAGCAGCTGGTGTTATTGCCGGTGCTTTCTTCAAGCAGCCGCCCTTCGCGCCGGAGCCGCCGCCAGAGCTGCGTGTCGGGGAGCGCGGTGAGCAGCCCGACCATCGCGAGCGGGATCGCGCTGTCGCGGATAAAATTGATCTGCCGCTCGAAGATGTCCTCCGGGTCGTTATCGAAGCCGACGATGAAGCCGGCCATCACTTCCATCCCGTAGCCCTGAATCTTCCTGACCGAATCGAGCAGGTCGCGCCGCGTGTTCTGCATCTTCTGCGCTTCCTTGAGACTCTCTTCGACCGGCGTCTCGATCCCGAGGAAGACGCGGCGGAAGCCCGCGCGCCGCATTCCGTCGAGCAGTTCATCGTCTTCTGCAAGATTGACGCTCGCCTCGGTCAGCAGCGAAAACGGGCGGCCGTTGCGCTCCTGCCACTCGGCGAGCGCAGGCAGCAGCCGTTTGACGTTCCGCTTGTTGCCGATGAAATTGTCGTCCACGATGAAGACGGCGCCGCGCCAGCCGACGCCGAGCAGCGCGTCGAGTTCGGCGAGCATCTGCTCGTTGCTCTTGGTCCGGGGCGAGCGGCCGTAGATTTCGATGATGTCGCAGAATTCGCACTGGAAGGGGCAGCCACGCGAGTATTGCACCGACATGGCGCTGTAACGTCTGAGGTCGGCGAGCCTGAAGTCGGGGACAGGTGTGATTGAGAGCGGCGGCCTCTCGGCTGCCTGATACAGCCGCCTGGCTTCGCCGCGCTCCAGATCCTCGACGAACTGCGGCAGGGTCGTCTCGGCTTCGCCGAGGAAAATGTGATCGGCCTCGGGCAGGCTCTCGGTGCTGGTCGTGATGTACGGCCCGCCGATCACTACGCGCTTGCCGCGGGCCTTGCACCGCTCGACGACCTGCCTGAGCGAATCCTTCTGAACCAGCATCGCCGTGGCGAAGACGACGTCCGCCCACTCGATGTCGGCGGTCTTGAGCGGCCCGACATTCAGGTCAACCAGCCGCCGCTCCCACGACCGGGGCAGCAGGGCGGAGACGGTCAGCAGTCCGAGCGGCGGGAAGGCCGAGCGTTTGCCCTCGAAAGGGAGCGCGTGGCGGAAGCTCCAGTAAGTGTCCGGGAATTCCGGGTTGACGAGCAGCGTCTTCATAAAGTCCTCCTCTCCTCTCGTCAGCGCAAGGGGCCGACGAATGGGACGATGTGGGGATAAGTGAAGGGGAAAGTTGCTGCCCCGAATCTTACACTTGATCCGCGGATTGCGCTGTAATATTTATGTCACAATCCGCGGATTGCCCAGGCGTGATTGAGTCACTCGAGACCCATCTGTACAGACCTGAGGGAGGCCGTAGTCATGGCAGATAACCCCGTATCGCTCGTGCGCAGAATCCTGAGCGGAGACCGGGAGCTGGATCAGTCCCGCCTGCTCGAAAACGTATCGCGCGCCGCCGCCGGCCTGTCGTCGCGGGGCATTGGCGCCGAAGATACGGTGGCGATCATGCTGCGCAACGACTTCCCGTTCTTCGAAGCTTCGATGGCCGCGAGCGCGGTCGGGGCGCACGCGGTGCCGATCAACTGGCACTTTCAGGCCGAAGAGACCGGCTACATCCTGCGCGACAGCGGGGCGAAAGTGCTGGTCGTGCATGCCGACCTGCTCGCTCAGATCGAGGCGGGCATTCCCGCAGGCGTACAGACTTTCATTGTGCCGACGCCGCCGGAAATTCAGGCGGCTTACGGCATCCTGCCGGAACAATGCGCGACGCCGCGGAATCTGCCGGAGTGGGGTGACTGGATCGGCCGCTTCGAGCCGCGAGAGATGGGGGCGCCCCCGCCGCCTTCGAGCATGATCTACACCTCGGGCACGACCGGGAACCCGAAGGGCGTGCGCCGCCAGCCCCACACCGCGGAGTCGGCCGCGAAGCTGGCGGAGATGATCGCCATCGCTTTCGGCTTCGGCGCGGGCCAGGATTTCCGCACCGTCATCACCGGCCCGCTCTATCACGCCGCTCCGAACCTCTACGGGCTCTGGGCCGCAAAGAGCGGGGGCTTCTGCATCCTCCAGCCGCGCTTTGACCCCGAAGAGCTGCTCCAACTCGTCGAGCGGTTCCGCATCACCCACCTGCACATGGTGCCGACGATGTTCGTGCGCCTGCTCAAGCTTCCTGAAGAGACAAAGCGAAAGTATGACCTCTCCTCGCTCGAGTTCGTGGTTCACGCCGCCGCCCCCTGCCCGCCCGAAATCAAACGCCGGATGATCGAGTGGTGGGGGCCGGTCGTCAATGAGTACTACGGCGCGACCGAGACCGGGGCGGTCGTCTTTCACACGAGCGAAGACGCGCTGCGCAAGCCCGGAACCGTCGGCCGCCCGATCAAAGGGGGCACCGTGCGGATTTACGACGACGAGGGCAACGCGCTCGGGCCGAACGTGGTCGGCGAAGTTTACGCCCGCGTCGAAGGGTTTCCCGACTTCACCTACAATGGCCTGGACGAAAAGCGCCGCGAGATCGGTCGCGACGGTCTGGTGACGGTCGGGGATGTCGGCTATCTGGACGAAGACGGCTACCTCTTCCTCTGCGACCGCAAGCGCGACATGGTGATTTCGGGCGGCGTCAACATCTACCCCGCCGAGCTTGAAGCGATCCTGATCGCCCTCGCCGGAGTGCATGACTGCGCGGTCTTCGGCATTCCCGATGAGGAGTACGGCGAGGCGCTCTGCGCTTACATCGAGCCGGAGCCGGGAGTCGAGCTGACCGCGGATGGAGTGCGCGAGTACCTGTCGGGAAAGCTTGCGCGTTACAAGCTGCCGAAGGTAATCGAATTCAGCCACGAACTGCCGCGCGAGGATTCGGGCAAGATTTTCAAGCGCAAACTGCGCGCCCCTTACTGGGAGCAGGCCGGGCGGCAAATCTGAGAGCCGCTGCTCTGCCTGAAGCCTGGGAATAAATCAGGATACCCGGGCCAGCCATGGTCTGTTTGTGGGGGCATGCGGAGGCCGCCATCCTTCTCCGTTAATCAGCGATCAGCACGGCGGAGGATGAAGAAGGCTGGACGGCGATGGGGATCGCAGTCAATAATAGGCCTCAGCAAATCATTCAACTGCTCCGGGCAGCTGCTGCCGGGAGCTGACTTTCCCGGCGGGCGACTCCGCAGTCGGGAGCTACCACCCTCAGTTTCATCACCAGTCAGTCGTCGAAAACCACTGCCGGCGCCTCACGCCGTCCGAACATTTCCGACCAGCTTTCTTCCTAACCGGGAAGCGTGCTGTTTGCAAGCGCGCCTCCCCCTTTCTGACAGGAGACACTCATGCGTAGCTATCACCGATGGAATCTCTGGCTCACTCTCTGCCTGCTGCTCGGGGTCTGCCTTGCCGCCACCGCCCGGGCGCAGACCGCAAGGACCAGCATCATCATTGACCGTCAGGCCGTCCGCTTCGTCACCCAGGGCGAGGCCGTGGAGTTACGCCTGATGATCTCCGACCAGCAGGGCGAAGTGGTCTTCGACAGCGGGTTTGTTCACGACACAGCGCTCGAATGGCCGCTTCGGAACCAGCGGGGCGAGGCGGTCGCGAGCGGGCTCTACAGCTATGCGCTCTCGACCAAAGCCGACGCCGAGGAGAAGGCGCGCACCCAACGCGGGCACGTGATTCTGGATCGTCCGAGCAGTGCCGACCGCATCTGGGTGACCAGTGACAAGAGCGCGAGCATCGGGGCCGAGAGCGCGGGCGTCAGGCTGACTGTGGTCGGGAGCGGTGAGGTCACGGTGGGCGGGGCGGAACTTGAGGCCACAGCGCGGCACCGTGACCGCACGGGTGAGGGCCAGGTGAGCGAAGGCAGGCGCACGCCGCCGACGAGGGCCGTCAGCGAAGAGAAGCAGCAGGACACCTCGGCGGTCACTGCGTCGCCCAACCGGCTGGCGAAGTTTGCCGCCGACGGCTCGACGCTCGTTGATTCGGCGGTGACCGAGACGGCGACGGGCGACATCGGGATCGGGACTCCTGCGCCGGGCGGAGTGCTGGATTTACAGCGTGCGAGCAGCGGCGACATCCTGCAGCGGCTCTGGAATACCGGGAGTGGCGGGGCGAAGTTACGCTACGTGGCGGCGACGGGGGCGACTTCACAATTGCAGCTGACCGACGGCCTTGAGTGGCTGATGGCGATTGCCGGCAACAACTCGACGGGGATGCAGTTCCGGGTGCGCAACAGCTCAGACCCGAACAGCGAGGCGGCACTGGCGGCGGCGGCACGGATGACGATCCTCAGAAACGGCAACGTCGGGATCGGGACGACGAATCCGCAGGCCAGGCTGGTCGTGAACGCGGGCGGGAGCGGTGGGGAGGTACAATTCAGCGCGCCCAGCGGAGAGACAGGGATGGCGATAGTAGGCAACGCCAGCAACAGCCGGGCTGATGTCAGGTTCGATGGCTCGACGCTGAAACTGGTCGCTGCCGGGGGTGGCGGGGTGCCGCTGCCAACCAATGGGATCGTCATTGATACGCAGGGCTTAGTCGGCATTGGCACGGCCACGCCGCAGGCCAGGCTGGCCGTGAACGCGGGTGGGAGCGGCGGAGAGGTACGCTTCAGCGCGCCCAGCGGAGAATCGGGGATGTCGATAGTCGGCACGAACCGGGCGGACGTGCGCTTTGACGGGCAGACGCTGAAGCTGCTCGCCGGTACGGGTGCCACCGCGCCGTGTTGCGGGTTAGCCATTAACACGGCGGGCAACGTCGGCATCGGCACGACCACGCCTGCGCTCCTCAGCGGGGGAACTGGCAGATTAGTCTCCATCGCTGACAGCCTTAATCCCGGCATCGCACTCACTAATACCGGTGCAGGTGGCAGACAATTTTTCTTGTACTCGGCGGGTGACAGCTTCAGAGTATTCGATGCGACAAGTAGTGCTGACCGACTTACTATTGATAGGTTGGGCAATGCGAAGCAAGAACGCGGCAGTAATGGCCTGGTCAAGGCGATGGTCTACGTTGATGCAAATGGAAACATGGTCCGCTGCTACAACTCACAACTGGCGGACGGCGGCGCTTCCCTGCCGCCATCGGGCGGAACTGGGTGTGCGATTAGTATCGCGCACAGTTCTGGATTCGCTGATGAAGTTACTTTCAACTTTCAAGTTTCTGATCGCTTCGTCTCTATTACGCCACGAACCCCTAGAGTTGCCACAGGTTTCTCTTTCGGCTCGTCCACTTCCGTACTCGTTACGTCATACCTAACGGATGTTGATTTCGTAGACTCTTTTACAAACAGTAGTTATATGCTTTTCATCTACTGACGCGCCCGGCGGCGCTCAGCCGGTGACACGGCCCGCGCGTTGGTGCCGCATCAATGCGGAGCAAGTCGGGGCATCATCCTGAAATCGCCTGATGGCGCGACCTGCAAACGGCTTGCGATTGACCACGCGGGCGCGCTGGTTTTGCCGGCAATTGCGTGTCCGTAGCGGAGAGAAGTTCAGCTCCGGCTGCCGCTCAAGCTGGGGACTGAATTTGATAGGAAGGCTCTCGGCTAAAGAGAGGACGTGTCAGAAGCCCGGCCATAAGGGAGGGCCTGGAACCGCAAGCCTAAGCCTCCCTCACGGCCGGGCTTCTGACACGCCGACTTGACGGCAGGATTGTTTGGAGATCAGCGGCGGCCCGGCCATCCCGAATGCCGCGATTTACCAGGCCGGGATTTTGCCGAGAGGCCTCTGACAGCTGAAAGGAGAGTGCGAGAAAGCGCAACAGCAAAGGCTTCAGAAGGAGCAGCCGTAGTCATTACTGACACTGACGAGTTGAGTAGAGAGCAGTACTGCTCAACGCAGGCAAGAGTCATTTCACCAGAGGAGATCATTATGTTTACCATCCGCCAGTTGTCAGCGGGTTTGCTCGTGCTGAGCCTGGCATTAGTCAGCATCTCAGCACAGACCCGGACTACAACCAGTCAGCAGGAACCCGCAGCCATGACCAGCATCATCATTGAGCGTCAGTTCGTCCGCTTCACTACCCAGGGCGAGGCCGTGGAGTGGCGCCTGGTCGTGAATAACCAGCCTGAAGAAGTCATCTTCGACAGCGGCTTCTTCTATGGCACTGCCATCAATCTGATCGTTGATGATATGTTCGCCGAGGGCGACAAGTCGGTGTGATTCCAGAATAAGCCACAACTCCCCGTTCTCACCGGAAACGAGCCAGGCAACAAATCTGACTTTATTCTTCTCCTCCTCTCCGATCTTCAGGCTGGTAACGAGTACTTCACAAATCAGACGGGCAGAGGTCCTGCATCTCCTTTGGCCGTAAGCTGACAATTCTTCTCAGCCTCCCTGAACCTGTGTGGCCGCCTTTGAAGAAAATCTCAGAATAAATTCAACTCCCTCTCAAGACCTGAGCGGTGTGGTGGAACTATCGTGGGCGGCGTAGGAAAACCGCCGGACAGCCCGGCACCTGGCAGGAGCGATTGAATGGCGGCGTGTGCCGCACGCCCCCTGCCCGACAATGCAACTTGCCAGCGAAGGAGAACCCGCTATGACCCGTACCAGATCATCATTAAAAACAACCACCTGACCGTGGCCGTCCTGACGCTCGGTCTGATCAGCGGCATTAAAGGAGCGATCAGCACGGCGGACGATGAAGAAAGCTGGACGGCGATGGGGATCGCAGTCAATAATAGCCGTCGGCAAATCATTCAACTGCTCCGGGCAGCCGCTGCCGGGAGCTGACTTTCCTGGCGGGCGACTCCGCAGTCGGGAGCTACCACCCTCAGTTGCATCACCAGTCAGTCGTCGAAAACCGATGCCGGCGCCTCACGCCGTCGGAACATTTCCGACCAGGCTTTCTTCCAACCGGGGAGGTGTCCTGCCTGTATCACGCCTCCCCTTTCTCAAAGGAGACACTCATGCGAACCACTCACCGATGGAATCTCTGCTTCAGTCTCGGTCTGCTGCTCTGGACAGGTAATGCCATCAGCGCTCAGGCGCAGACCGCCACTGACCCGCAAGCCCGCGCGATTGATGAGGCGCGGGCCCGCGCGCCGTGGGTGGCCGCGAGCGTCTCGTCCGGACGGCTCCGCTTCGCCGCGCCCGTCGAAGTCTTCCAGCTCCGTCTCGAAGTCTTCTCAGCCGCAGGTGAGCGACTCTACGACTCGGACTTCCGCCTCGGCAACCTGCTCGACTGGACGGGGCAGGATCAGCAGGGGCGGCGACTGCTCGACGGCTCATACCGCTGCCTCATCACGGTCCGTGACCTCGCCGGGCGCACCTCTCAACGCGAAGGGCAACTGCTCGTGCAGGCCGACGCCTTTTCACTCCCACCGGCTGACGCAGCCGCGCAGGCGATTCAATCAGCGAACGCGGATCGGAGCCTGCTGACGGCGGTCGGTGAGGCTGTCGGCAGCGCGACAACATTACTTTCGCACGACGGCACCGACGGGCGGCTGACGGCGGGTCGCGGGGCGCTCAGTCTGCGCACCGGGAACTTCTTCGCCGGGACCGATACCGAGCGGATGCGGATCACTGCCGCGGGCGATGTCGGGATCGGGGTCGAGCAGCCCGCCGCGAAACTGGATGTCAACGGCCTGATTCGCACCAGTGAAGGGATCGTCTTCCCCGACGGGACGATCCAGAAGACGGCGGCCAATCCGAGTACGAGCGCCGCCAGAGATCGCCTCACCGCAATGGATAACCCGACCGGCAGAGCCGTGCGGGACCGCCTCTCACCGGGCCGCACCGTCCAGGGCGGGAGCGAGCAGAAAGAGAAAGCCGCCAGGGGAATTTTCGGGCCGAATCAGGTGAACATCAGCGGCTCAGGGACGACCAACCGGATCACCAAATGGACCGACGGGCCGAACGGCGTGGTCGGAGATTCGACCATCAGCGAAGTCGCTGGCGACATCGGGATCGGGACGGCGTCGCCGGGCGGAGTCTTTGACCTGCAGCGGTCGAGCAGCGGCGACATCCTGCAACGGCTCTGGAACACGGGGACGGGCGGGGCGAAGTTACGCTACGTCGCGGCGACTGGTCAGACCTCGCAGTTGCAGTTGACCGACGGGCTGGAGTGGCTGATGGCGATTGCCGGGAACAACACGATCGGGATGCAGTTCCGGGTGCGAGATACTGGTGATGCGAACAATGAGGCGACGCTGGCAACGAAAGCGAGAATGACGATCCTGAGAAACGGCAACGTCGGCATCGGGACGACTACGCCACTGGCCAGACTGGATGTGCGCGGCGACGTGTTTGTCGGCCTGGCGGCAGCGCCCGACACCGCCGCTGGCGACAACCTGTACATCGCCAACAACGGTGGTGATAGTCGTAACAGTTTTCGCCTCGATGGCTTTATCAATAATCTTTATCTTGTCGCTCGCTCAGGTGCTGGTTCCACAACCGGTACAGGGATTGGCTTTCTGACTGCGCCCCCCGGCGGTGGAGAAATAGACAGAGTCACTATAGACCCCAACGGCAACGTCGGCATCGGGATCACTGCTCCTGGCCGGAGACTCCATGTAGTAGATCCCGGTGGGAGGAATGGAACGATCCAGGTGGGTAGTCTTGACCCCATGGGTGCTGGTGAAAGAAGGATTATCAAGTTCGGCGATAGTAGTAATAATGATTTTGTCTATCTCGGCGAAGAAGATCAGGATGACAGGCTGGTCTTCAGGGCTCAGGCTTTTTACTTTAAGGTTGGCGATGTTCTGCCCGACAGCAATGCATCGCAAAATCTTGGCTCTGACGGCCACCGCTGGAATATGGTCTTTGCCTCCAACGGCATGATCAATACCTCTGATGCGCGCCTGAAGCAGCAGGTCAGCAATCTCAGCTACGGGCTGCGCGAGGTGCTGCAACTGCGTCCGGTGAGCTTCGAGTGGAAAGACCGCCCCGACGGGCGGAGGCATCTCGGCCTGCTGGCGCAGGAGGCCGAGCGGATCATCCCGGAAGTGGTGGTGCGCGCCACCGACCCGGCGACGCCGCTCGGCCTGAGCTATACGGATTTGATCCCGGTGGTGATCAAAGCCATCCAGGAACAGCAGACCGCACTCGAGCAGAAAGAGGCCGCCATCAAATCGCTCAGGACTGAAAATGCAGCCTTACAACAACGCAATGCCGAACTGGATGCCCGGCTCACGGCGCTGGAGCAGGCGATGCAGCAGTTGCTGGGGCAGCAACAGGGTCAGGCACAACCAGGCAAACGCCAGTAGTAGCCGCGGTCAGTCAGCAACAGCGTCACCTCACCCAAGCGCAAGCCGACAGGCTTTCAGCCCCACGGATACGGGGCCGGGCCATGCCGACTGGTCAGGAAACTATGGGCGCGTGCTTCCGGGTCAGGCTGTCTCGTGAATCGCCGGGACGAGACAGCCTGACCCCCGCTCACCGCCATCAATCTGATCGTTGACGAGATGCTCGCCGAGGGCGACGACTCGGTGTGATTCCAGAATAAGCCACAACTCCCCGTTCTCACCGGAAACAAGCCAGGCGACAAATCTGACTTTGTCCTTCTCCTCCTCTCCAATCTTCAGGTTGTTAATGACCACTCCACTAATTAGACGGGCAGAGGTCCTGCAGCTCCCCAGGCCATAAGCGTACAATTCTTCTCAGCCTCTCTGAACCTGTGTGGTCACCTTTGAAGAAAAACTCAGAATAATTTCAACTTCCTCTCAAGACCTCAGCGGTGCGGCGGGACTATCGTGGGCGGCGTCGGAGAACTGCCGGGCAGCCCGGCACCTGGCAGGAGCGATTGAATGGCGGCGTGTGCCGCACGCTCCCTGCCCGACAATGCAACTTGCCAGCGAAGGAGAACCCGCTATGACCGGCACCAGATCATCATTTTTCAGAATCAACTACCTGACCGTGGCCGTCCTGACGCTCGGTCTGATCATCGGCCCGGGTCTGCCGCCACTGACTGCCTCGGGCCGGACCGGCAACCTGCCTCTCATAAAGTCGCGCCGCGTCTCCGCGACTGCCTCGATGCCGGCCGCCAGCGGCAAGTCACAGCCGGCTGACTCGGCAGCGCGGGCCAGAGTGATAGAGAATTACGGCAGACTGCCGCTCAGCTTTGAACCCAATCAGGGGCAGGCCGATCAGTCCGTCAAATTCCTGGCGCGCGGCCACGGCTACACACTCGGGCTGACGGCCGGCGAAGCCGTGCTGCGATTGCGGAGTGCGGAGTGCGGAATGCGGAATGAAAAGACCCCCATTCCTGGGCATCGGTCTCGCGCGCCGCACTCCGCACCCCGCACTCCGCACTCGGCAGTGCTGCGTCTGAAGCTGGTGGGCGCCAATACGGCGCCGCAGGTCGAGGGGCGGGAGCAGCTTGGGGGCAGGGTCAATTATCTGACGGGCAATGACCGCTCGCGGTGGCACACCGACATCCCGACCTGGCGCGAGGTGCGTTACAGCGAGGTCTGGCCCGGCATTGACATGGTCTGGTACGGCCGGCAGCGCCAGCTTGAGTACGACTTCATCGTCGGGCCGGGCGCCGACCCGCGGCAGGTCAGGCTGGCTTTTGAAGGCGCGGACAGACTGCGGCTTGACGGCGAGGGCAATCTGGTCGTGAGGACGAAGGCCGGCGAGGTCACTCAGCACGCGCCGGTGATCTATCAGGAGGGCGAGCAGGGGCGCCAGACCGTCACCGGGAAGTACGTACTCAAGGGCCGGCGCGAAGTCGGCTTCGCAATCGGGGCTTACGACGCGAGCCGGCCGCTCGTCATTGACCCGCAGCTTGTTTACTCATCTTATGTGGGCGGCACCGGAGTAGACTTTGCCACCGGTGTCGCAGTGGATGGCCAGGGGCAGGCCTACGTCACCGGGCAAACCGACCCTCTGACGGTCGTCGGCGGGGTTGCCACCGGGCAGGCCTTCCCCTATGACAATTCCATCCCGGCGGAACTCAACGTCCATTCGACTGACGACGTTTTCGTCACGAAGCTGAATGCCGCCGGCACGGGCACGATCTACTCCACGATTATCAGTGACAGCGACTTCGTGGCCGTGGCCAATGGCATTGCGGTGACCAGTGACGGCAAGGCCTGTATTACCGGGAGCACCGAGGCCACTAACAGCATTGGAGATGGCGGAGTTAATTTTTACCCCGTCACCGCCAACGCGTACCAGGGAGACGGAAGCTGGTTTCTGTGCGGTCGCGGGTTCTGCCGTAGTCGGGACGCTTTCGTCACGGTCCTGAATGAGAAGGGGAATGACCTCTTCTATTCGACTTTCTTCGGCGGCTCGGCCTTTACTGAGGAGAATGCCCTTGACGAAGGTCTGGCGATCGCGACGGACTCTGCCAACAGGGTCTACATCACCGGCCGGACCAGATCGAACAACCTGCCGACGAAGAACGCCTTTTCAAAGCAGCCCTTCGGCGGGACGGATGCCTTCATCGCCGTCTTTGACCCGGCAGCCCCGGACGGCCTTGACACGCTGCTCTATGCCAGCTATCTGGGCGGCAGCGGCGACGACGACGGCCGCGGCATTGCCACAGACAGGTCAGGCAACGCCTACGTCGTCGGCAGCACCGGCTCAGACGACCTGAAGGCGAAAAGCCCGGCGGGCCAGTCGCTGCCGCCATTGCAGGCGGGCTTCCAGGGCGGTTCGACCGACGGCTTTGTCGCCAAAATCGACACGGGATCGAGCGGCGAGTCATCGCTGACTTACCTGACTTACTTCGGCGGCAACGTCAGCGACCGGGTCGAGGCCGTCGCGGTTGATGCCGACGAGCGCGCCTACATCACCGGCGCGAGCAACTCTTCACCCCAGTCGTTCCCGCTGCGCAACGCCTTCGACTCGACGCAGACCAACGGCGAGGCCTTCGTCGCGAAGCTCAACGCTGACGGCACGGCCCTCTTCTATTCGAGCTTCCTCGGCGGGGATAACAGCAACAGGGAGACAGACGGCGAAGAGGGCCTCGGGATTGCGATTGACGCGGCGGGCAATGCTTACGTCACGGGCCGGGCGACCTCCGGCGCGAGCTTCCCGACGGGGGCCGTGGCCCCGCCCTTCCCGCCGAACCTGCAGGGCACATCCTTCCTCGCCAAAATCGAGGCGAGCGTCTCCAGCACTACCGTGCCGAAGCTGCTCTATGCGACGACCTTCGGCGGGACCGGGACCATATCGCAATCGGTTGCGCTTGATCCAAAAGGCAACGTCTATCTGGCCGGCTCGACGAACGGCAACCTGCCGACGACGCCGGGTGCTTTCCAGACCACCTTCAATGGCAGCGCCACTGACGGCTTTGTGGCGAAGATCGGCTCGACCTTCCCGGACACCATCGGCGTCTTCCGGCCTTCGACCAGGCAGTTCCTGCTCCGCAATTCCAACACCACGGGCAATGCCGACCTGACGAGCAACTTCGGCCTCTCAGGTGACCTGCCCGTCACGGGCGACTGGGATGGCGATGGTCATGATGATGTCGGCGTCTTCCAGCCCGGCTCGGGCCTGTTCCGCCTGTTGCGGCGACCGGCCCTGCCCTGCGGTCTCCCGCAGTGCCAGGCGCTCATCACCAACGTCTTTTTCGGTCAGGCGGGCGACCTGCCGGTGGCCGGAGACTGGGACGGCGATGGGATTGACACAGTCGGTGTCTTTCGCAACGGCACGTTCCTGCTGACCAACAGCCCGAACAACCAGAATTCATCCCCGCCCGTTGACATCACCGTCGTCCTCGGTCAGGCGGGCGACATCCCCATCGTCGGGGACTGGAATGGTGATGGCATTGACACGGTCGGGGTGTTCCGACCCGCGGCGGCCACCTTCTTCCTCAGCAACAGCTTTGACGGAGTGGTTGACATCCCGCCCTTCGCCTTCGGCCAGTCGGGCTTCCTGCCACTAGCCGGTGACTGGGACGGAGACGGAGTGGACACGATCGGCATCTTCAACCCCGGCCTGCAGCTCATGGTCCTGAACAACAGCAATACGACCGGGACGGGCGAAGGTGACATCCGGTTCAACTTCGGGCTGAAGGGGGATCAGCCCCTTGCCGGTGACTGGGATGGCCAGCCGTAGAGCAAAAACGATCCTGCGAAGGGTCAGCAATTGAACAGGCCGCTTGCAAAAGTGTCAGCAGCCCGACCGTCAGGAGGGCCGCTGACACGCCTGCGGATCGTGATTTCTTCATCCACGAGCCGCACGAAGAGCCACCAGAACGGAGAACTCAGCGGAAGTTCTCCGCCAGCATGATGTCATTGACGGCGTGATCCTTCTGGACGAAGAGCAGCGAGCGCCCGCCATGTGCCTGCCGATTCCCGGCTTGCTGCCTTCGCAACTTATGAACTCCGCGCGCGCCCGGCTCGATGAAATCCCGGCGACGCTGCCGCCCGGTTACCGGCTTGAAATCGGTGGCGAAGAGGAAGAGCGGAAGAAAGGATTCAAACAACTGGTCATAGTCATGGCAGTCTCGGTCTTGGCGATCCATCTGGCCCTGGTGTTGCAGTTCAATAACGCGATCAAGCCGCTGCTGGTCTTTTCGGCCATCCTCTTCGGTCTGGTCGGCGCGCTCGCGGGGCCGGCGGTGATGAAAGCGCCGTTCAGGTTCATGGCTTTCCTTGGCGTCGCCAGTCTGATCGGGGTGATCGTCTCACACGTGATCGTACTCTTCGATTTCGTCGAGGAGCAGCGCGAGCGGGGGCACCGCTGCGTGAGGCGCTGCTCGATGCAGGCGTCGCGCGGCTCCGGCCCGTGATGGTGACGGTCGGCGCGACGATCTTCGGTCTCGTGCCGCTGGCGCTCAACGGCGGGCCGCTCCGGGAGCCGCTCTGTTACGCGCAGATCGGCGGCCAGATCTGCGCGAATTACGTCACCAGGCTGCTCGTGCCCGCGCTCTACGCGATCTTCGTCGAAGACCTGAAGATCATCAGGTGGGAATGCGAGCAGCCTGCCGAGGGATTACCAGATGGACAGATGGTCACCGGCTGAATACACAACATTGGGACGCGCGGCAGTCCGGTACCGGGAGCGCGAGCGACCGGGTGCCTGTCTGAAGCGCTCTCCCTGCCAGCACCCGGTCGCTCGCGCTCCCGGTACCGGACCAGTGTTCAGGCATCTTCAGCCGGATCTTCAACGGTTCCGTCACCGCCAAACAATGAAATCTGATTCTGACGCGCGCTCGGCTTTTTCAGGTGCCGCGCGAACTTCGGCTTGCCCGCCGGGTCGAGTTCGTTCTGTTCGAGGTTGACCAGAATCTCGCGCGCCCTTTCGACCACGGTCATCGGCAGTCCGGCCAGCCGCGCGACTTCGATGCCGTAGCTCTTGCTCGCGCTGCCGGGAATCACCTTGCGCAGAAACACTATCTCGCCGCCGCGTTCGGAGACCGCGACCTGATAGTTGCGCACGCCGGGCCTGAGCTTCGAGAGTTCCGTCATCTCGTGGTAATGCGTGGCGAAGAGCGTTTTGGCCGAATGGTGCGAGCTGTCGTGCAGGTATTCGGCGATGGCCCACGCGATTGACAGGCCGTCAAACGTCGCCGTGCCGCGCCCGACTTCATCGAGCAGGACGAGGCTGCGCGGCGTCGCGGTGTTGAGGATGTTGGCGGTCTCGGTCATCTCGACCATAAACGTCGAACGACCGCGCGCCAGATTGTCAGCCGCGCCGACGCGGGTGAAGATGCGGTCAGTGATGGCGAGCCTGGCCGACGCCGCCGGAACGAAGCTGCCCATCTGCGCGAGCGTGATGATCAGTGCTGACTGCTTCAAGAAAACGCTTTTTCCACCCATGTTAGGTCCCGTGATGATCAGCAGCCGGTCGGTCGTATTGTTCACCAGTAAATCGTTCGGCACGAAACGTTCGCCGAGCGTTTCGATTACGGGATGGCGTCCGGCTTTGATCTCGATCTCGTCGCCTTCGTGAAGCTGCGGGCGCACGTAATTGCGCCGGGCCGCGACTTCCGCGAGCGCCGCGACTGTATCGAGGATGGCGATGGCTCTGGCCACGCCCTGAATCCGCTTCGTCTCCTGCGCGACGCGGCGGCGGATTTCGGTGAACAGCTCGACTTCGAGCGTGCAGATGCGCTCTTCGGCCCCGAGTACCTTCGCCTCGTACTCCTTCAGTTCGGGCGTCGTGAAGCGTTCGGCGTTGGCGAGCGTCTGTTTGCGTTCGTAATCGGGCGGAATCCGGCTCTTGTTCGAGTTGGTGATTTCGATGAAATAACCGAAGACGTTATTGAATTTGACCTTGAGCGTGGCGATGCCCGAGCGACCACGCTCGCGCGCCTCAATCGCCGCGATGTAGCTCTTGCCGCTGTGCGCGAGGCTGCGCAGTTCGTCCAGCTCAGGATTGAAGCCGTCGCGGATCATCCCGGGCTCATTCGCCGCAGCCGGCGGGTCATCGGCAATTGCTTCGGCGATCAGCGCGCGAACGTCTTCGAGGTCATCCAGATTTTCAGACAGCACTTCGAGCAGGGAAGCGCGCGCGCCCGTGATGACCTGCCTGAGTCGCGGCAGGACTTCGATTGACTGCCGCAGCGCAATCAGGTCGCGGGCGTTGGCTCGGCCCAGCGTGATGCGGCCCGCCAGTCGTTCTATATCCGCGAGCGGTTCGAGCAACCGCCGCAACTGATCACGTTTGATGGCCGCACCCTTCAACTCCTCAACGGCATCGAGCCGTGTTTCGATTTCACCGATCCTGACGAGCGGCCTGAGCAGCCACTGCCTGAGCAGGCGCGCGCCCATCCCGGTCATCGTCTCGTCAAGCACGCCGAGCAGGCTGTGTTTCGCGTTGCCGTCGCTCGCGGTCACGAGTTCCAGATTGCTGACCGTCGTCGCGTCCAGCACCAGATGATCGCTGATTTCAAAGAAGGTGATTTCGCTCAGGTGCCCGGCCTGTGCCTTCTGCGTCTCGTTGATGTAATGCACCGCCGCGCCGGCGGCGCAGACGGCGAAAGCCTTGTCGGCGAGCCCGAACCCGTCAAGCGATGAGACTCCGAACTGACCCTTCAGCAAACCTTCGGCATGCTCGAAGCCGAAGAGCCAGTCATCGAGCGGGGTAAGCGCGGGCTGCTCGCCCTGTCCCCCATCTGATAACGGCCCCGGCTGAGTAGTATCTGTGTTGCCAGACGCGTTTGTTTCCTGGCTGGAGGTATCGCAGTCGAGATGCTGGCTGTGATAGACGAGGCTGTGGAGCGATGACGGCAGGATCAGTTCGCGCGGGCAGAAGACTTCGAGCTGCTCCTGAATCTTCGCCCACGCGGTCTCGCCCGAAAACTGCGTGGCCAGAAATTCGCCGGTCGAAATGTCGAGCAATGCCAGCCCCATCCCGCCGCCCGCGCCGCAGACCGAAGCCAGATAATTGTTCTGTTTGCTTTCGAGCAACTGGCTTTCGAGCGCGGTGCCGGGCGTGATGACTCTGATGACTTCGCGCCTGACCAGCTTCTTCGCCGTCTTCGGGTCTTCGGTCTGTTCGCAGATCGCGACGCGGTAACCTTTCTTGACGAGTCTGGCGATGTAGCCGGTCGCCGCGTGATACGGCACGCCGCACATCGGGATCGGCGCGCCGTGTTCTTTCTGGCGCGCGGTCAGCGTTATTTCCATCTCGCGCGAAGCGAGCAGGGCGTCGTCGAAAAACAGCTCGTAAAAGTCGCCGAGCCGGAAGAAGAGCAGCGTTCCCGGGTGCTGCTTCTTGATCTCGTGATACTGCCGCAGCATCGGCGTCAGTTGTGGCGCGGTGTGTGAGGGCTTGTCGTTAGCTGGCATAAAGAGAATAGTCGGTAGTCGGAATTCGGTCGTCAGTGGTTTATGGATTCAGTGGAGACTGCAAAAATATCTTACTACTGATCGCTGACCACTGACCACCCTGTCATTCCCAAAATCATTCCGCGAAATGTGCGGGTGCATTTCAGCCCGCGAATGCGGGCGGCCAGAGTAAAGCCCGGGGTGGAGCGCCTTCGCGCCGCAACCCCGGGGTAACATCACCATCAGACCGCCCAGCCCGTGAAACGGGCGGCAGCAGTAATTACGTCGGCTATGCGCCAATGGCTGTCGCCTGCCTTCGCGGGCCCGCATGATTTTGCGCCCATGGACCCGGGGTTCCACGTCGCTACCGCGTCGCTCCACCCCGGGCTATACTCTGACCGCCCGCATCCGCGGGCTCACGTCGTACAAAATCCGGCTGATGACAAGCTGATCACTGCTCAGTTATTTCCTTCTGAGTTCTTCAATCAGTTTTTTGTACTCGCCGTCATTGCGTAGCGAATTGAATTCAGGCGCCTGTTCGATCCGGCTGACGTCGCTGAAGCCCTTCCCGGCGGCGCGCCTGAGCGCTTCGACGGCCTGTTTCTTCTCTCCGCTTTGCGCGTAAGCCGATGCCAGACGATAGAGCAGTTGCGCATTATCGGGCCTGATTTCGGCGGCGATTGAAAGTCGAGTGGCGGCCTCCGCGTAATTCTTCAGGTACAACTCCTGTTGCGCCTGTTCGGATGACATGATGAAGAACTGCGTGAGCAGGCGTCTGGCCGTGATTCGTTCGACGGATGCAGTCTGACCGTCGCCCTTCTTTTTCAAATTCGCAATCATCCCTTTGATGTCGGCCATCGCTGTCGAACGCTGGTCAGTTGATTTGAGTGATTCATTCAGCGTCAGGAACTGGCGGAAGCGGAGTTCCTGTTGCTGGTCTGCTTCCCTGAGCAGCTTCAACTCAGCTTTCACCTCCTTTGAGTCCTTCAGCCGCTGCGCCTGACTGGCAGCCTCAGTCACATCACGCAGACCTTTGAAGCTGTCAGCCAGCGACTGATAACGGAGATACGCATCAAGGAATTTTTGTGAGGCCTCAGCGTTGCGGGCTTTCGCTGTGCCTGTGTCGTAAAGCTCAGCAATCAACTTTTCATCATTGCTGTGCGGGCCATTCCTTATTGCCTGCACTTCCATCCACCAGCTGGCTTCGGTGCAGAGTTCTTTCGGCGGCCAGGCATGGTTGCCGTCAAAAGTCAGGAGCGCGTGAGTCACGCCGGCCTTTTCCAGCGACTGATCAAGCCGTCTGAGTTCGATCAGGTTGAAATCCTCGATGCCGGCGATGCCAAAGAAGGCGAAGGTCGTGTCTTTATTCGGGGTCAGATTGCCGGGGAACCCCGCGCCGCACGCGATGACGCCTGCCACCTGCCCTTTGAGCGCGTTCGCGACGGAGATGGCGACCCGCGCGCCGCCGGAAAACCCCGTGGTGTAGACCCGGCGCTCGTCAATCGCGAATCGCTCGTGAGTGTCAATCCAGAGCGCACGGATGATCTCATCGAGCGCGACGGCCGGCCCGTTGCGCGAATTGTTCGAGCCGGCCACGACCCAGCCGTATCGCTCCGCCGCCTCCCTGAATAATTCGACCGGAGCTTTCCCCCGCGCCCCCGGGTCGAAGGCGTACAAAATCGGCCAGCGCCTGTCCAGCGAATAAGCTGAGGGCAGGTAGAGGGCGTAACTCTGGCCGGCGTCGGCCTGGCAGGCGACCTTCTCGATTATCTGTCCGCGGGGAAATTCTTCGGCCCTGACTGTGATGGCCGGCCACAGGAGCGCGGAGGCGCAGACGAGCAGGCTGATAAAATTTGCTGTGGTTTTCATCCGGCAAAGACTTCGGCGATCCGGTACAGGTCGGGGTCAACCTGCTTGATGCCGGCGACGGCTTCCGCGAGCGTCACGCTGGTCATCTGCGAGCCGGTAATTGCAGCCATCCTGCCGAACTCTCCGGCCAGCACCATTTCAAAGGCCTTGATGCCCAGCCGCGTCGCCAGAATCCGGTCAAACGCCGTCGGCGAGCCGCCGCGCTGCATGTAGCCCAGCACGGTAGCGCGCGCGTCAATGCCGGTCACGGACTGGATCCTTTCGGCCAGAATCGGCCCGATCCCGCCGAGCCGCTCGTGATGATAAATCGCCTCGCGTTGTTCCGGCTTCAGGAAGTCCTCGTCGGGGTGCGGCCTCGCGTCTTCGGAAACGATGACGATGGAAAACAGGCGACCGGAAGCCTGACGCTGGCGCATGACCTCGCAGACCTCCGACAGCCGGAAGGGCACTTCGGGAACCAGCACGACATCCCCGCCCCCGGCAATCGCGCCGCAGGTCGCGATCCAGCCGCTGTGACGGCCCATCACCTCGACGACCATCACGCGGTGGTGCGATTCCGCCGTCGAATGCAGCCGGTCAATCGCGTCAACCACGATGGAGACCGCCGAATCCATCCCGACGGTGTAATCAGTCCCGCACAAATCGTTATCAATCGTTTTCGGTACGCCGACGACGGGGTACCCTTCCTCCGCGGACATCCGCTTCGCCGCGCTCATCGTCCCTTCGCCGCCGACCACGATCAGCGCATTCAGCCGGTGCTGCTCCCAGGTCTCGCGAATCTTCTGCAACTCTTCGGGCGAAGAGAGCGGGTCAATCCGCGACGTCCCGATGATCGTGCCGCCGCGGGGCAGGATGCCGCTGACCGTCTGGCGAGTCAGGAGTTCGAGGTTGTTTTTGATCAGCCCCTGCCAGCCGTTTTTGACGCCCATGACGGCGACGCTGTCGAGCCGGGCCCGGCGCACGACGGCGCGGATGACGGCGTTGATGCCCGGACAATCGCCGCCGCCGGTAAGAATTCCAACCTTCCTGATCTCACTGTTCATCGTGATTCCGAGCTGCCTGACTCCGCCAGAACGGATGCGGGCTGATGATTGTTGTGAACTCAACTGAACTATATAATCCGCTTCTTCGCAGTGTCAAACGCGGCATTGGTTGAAGCCTGAAGGAGATTGCGAACGGCACGCATGACCACTGACCCACAGCCCGAAAATCATCCGACTGCGACGCCCGTGTCTTCGCCTCTGGTCCTCGGCGTTGACACTTCTTCGCCGGTCGCCACCCTGGCCGTCGCGCGCGGGGCTCAGATTCTTTCCGTCATTACTGATCATTCGGGCAGGCCACATTCACAGACCCTCTTTCAGAACCTTGAGCAACTGCTACTCGGGGCCCGGCTGAAGCTCAGTGAGGTTGATGCCTTCGCCATCGCGACCGGGCCGGGCAGCTTTACGGGCCTGCGCGTCGGGATGGCAGCGGTCAAAGGGCTGGCGCACACGCTCGCCCGACCGGCCATCGGCGTCACGACGATTGACGCGTGGGCGCTGGCGGCCGCAGCGCGGGGCAAAGTCGTGGTGATGATTGATGCCGCGCGCGGTGAAGTCTTTTGCGGGTTGCGTGAAGTTCAGAATGATGGCGCCGTCATTTCGCTGACCGGTCGTGAGCAGGATTTCTGCGCTCCGCCCGAAGCCGCGTTATCACGGCTGGAGGCTTTGCCGGGCGGAGATCCCCCGGTGTTCATCGGCAGCGGAGTCGCGCGATACAGAGATTTGATTGAAGACACCATCAAACGGTGGGGCAGGAAATCCACCGGGCTGCTGACCGATCAACCCGCGCTCGCCCCGTTCATCGCCCGTTACGCCGGCCACTTACTGACAGCAGGGAACGCGCCACCCGTGCAGGCTTATTACATCAGACCTGCCGACGCGAAACTGCCGCAACCCCATGCCTGAATCGCCGACATCACGACCTGCATTCCGCATCGCGTCCTTGCGCGAACCCGACATCGCCGCGGTTGAAGCGCTGGAACGCGAGGCGGGGCTGACGCCCTGGGGCGCGGAGAGCTGGCGGAGGGAATTGCAGAACCAGCAGGCAATCCTGCTGGTGGCGATTGCTGATGATCAGGTGGTCGGCTTCCTGCTCGCGTGGGTGATTGCTGACGAATTCCAACTCAACAACATGGCCGTGAGTACGGCACAGCGCCGGCAGGGAATCGGCTCGGCGCTGCTGTCATCAGCGCTGCGCACGGCCCGTGAGATGGGCGCTTCACGGGGCGCGCTGGAGGTCCGCGCCGCGAATGAAGCGGCTCAGTCTCTTTACCTCCGTCATGGCTTTGTGGTCACAGGCAGAAGAAAAGATTACTACCATAGCCCGCCCGATGATGCGCTGCTGATGATCAGGATTGTCATCTGAAGACCCGCCGGTCAGCGGCGCAGGGGGCTGTAAATCGCTCACCAGCGAGGCAGGCGAACCACCGTTTCAAGCAGATGTTCCAACTCCACCTCCGGGTCGGTACAAAGCCCGGAATGAACGGCCGAGGT
Source organism: Blastocatellia bacterium (assembly GCA_035652435.1). Lineage (GTDB taxonomy): Bacteria > Acidobacteriota > Blastocatellia > RBC074 > RBC074 > DASRDU01. Next base: position 53,575 of record DASRDU010000134.1, on the reverse strand, counting down.
CTGGATGATCGTGCTGCGCGGGGCGACGAGCCAGTCGAAGCGCGCGCGCTGTGGCAATTGTCCGATGGCTCCGGCCACGGCGCCCCCGGCGCAGATCACGGGGATGGTGTCCAGATAATGCTGAATGGTGTCAGCGTCGAGCGACGAATCGAGCGCCGCGAGTCGCCGACGGTCAAGCTCGATTCGCGCGTCGAGGAACCGCCGGGCCGCGCAGCAGACGATCACGCCGGCGTTGATAAACTCCTCCCGCTCGACTCTCGGGACGACGCGGATGATGGCGTAATCAAACGTGCATTGATCGGGCATCCCTCGCCTCCTCCACAAAAGCCCGCGGCGGGTCGAGCCGCCTGAGCAGGTATTCGGCGTATGCCGCGCGGTGATCCGCGGGGCCGGCGAACCGTGGATCACTCTCCAGCCAGCCCTCCGGGATCAGACCGGCGATGCCGTCAATTACGTCCGCCGTGAGTCGCCCGCTCAGCGTTTCGTCAACTTCCGCCAGCCGGTCGGCGAAAGGCAGCAGGACGTGATCTTTGATCTGAGGGAACGGGCGGCGGACGCGTGCCAGGAAATCCGACGAGGCGTGGTGAAAATAGAGCGCGGCGCCGTGGTCAATCAGCCAGAGCCGCTTATGCCAGATGAGCATGTTCGTGTTGCGCGGCGTGCGGTCCACGTTCGTCGTACAGGCGTCGAACCAGACGATTGAAGAGGCCAGCTCAGGCTCGGGCTCGCTGATGAGCGGGTCATAAGTGACCGACCCGGGCAGATAATCGAGCCCAAGGTTGAGTCCTCCACTCGCTTTGATCAGATCCTGAATCTCCGGGTCAGGCTCGGAACGCGCCAGCACCGGATCGAGTTCGACAAAGACGATCTCGGGCACGAGCAGCCCGAGCGCGCGACCGATCTCGCCCGCGACCAGTTCGGCGACGAGCGCCTTCGGCCCCTGTCCCGCCCCGCGGAACTTCAGCACGTAGAGGCCGTCGTCATCGGCCTCGACAATGGCCGGAAGCGAGCCGCCCTCGCGCAGCGGCGTGACGTAGCGTGTGGCGGTCACTGTTCTCAGGTTCATTCCCGGCGCCCCCTTCGCAAACAGTCTAACTCAGCGGCGCAACCAGCTGATAGGTCAGTCTCTGATCATCAGGAGCCGGGGTGAGCGGGGTCAACCCAGGAGACTTCTTCCGGCGGTTCAGTGGTGGGGATCTCCAGGTTGACGACGACCGGCTCCTGCCCGCTGCGCACCAGCACGCATTCGAGCGGTTCAGCCGGGTTCGCGTTGATCTCCTGATGCGGCACGAATGGCGGCACGTAGATGAAATCGCCGGGGCCGGCTTCGGCGGTGAATTCCAGACTCTCGCCCCAGCGCATGCGGGCGCGGCCCCTGACGACGTAAATCACGCTTTCGAGTTCGCCGTGGTGGTGCGCGCCAGTCTTCGCGTTCGGATGAATCGTCACGGTGCCGGCCCAGAGCTTGTTCGCCCCGGCCCGCGCGTGGGTGATCGCCGCGGCGCGGTTCATCCCCGGCGTCTGCGGCGTATTGGTGTCAAGTTCGCCGGCGCGCACCACGCGCACGCCGTGGTATTTCCAGTCGGGTTTGTTTTCAGGTTCCTGCATCGCGGTTCCTTTCGGAGGGTGGTCAATGCTCTGGTTTCGTTCTTCGTTTGAAGGTAATCTGCCGCCGGTCGCTGCCGTTTGCAGTCACGCACAATGAAAAGGGAAATTCGTTTCACTGGCAAGCTATGGAGAAAATATTTCCGGACAACCCGCGCCTGATCGCAAAGCCCGTGCCCGGGCTTGAAGAGATCGGGGCCGGCCTGTTCGCGACCGATCACTTTGCGCCCGGCGAAGTCGTTCTGCGGCTCGACTGGAGCGACACTGACCGCGCGGAGATAGTCCACTGGGACGACACCGACGTGGAACATCAGGCCCGCTCGACCGCAGTCGCGCCGCAATGGTACTTTTACGTCTGTGACGATCACCCGTTCTGGTTTCTCAATCACTCGTGCAATCCGAACGTGGCTTACCGCGACTGGGCCGCGGCTGAGGATGATACTGTCGTTTCGCTCGTCGCGCTCAGGGAGATTCGCCCCGGCGACCAGGTGACGATAGATTATTCGACGATGACCACATCGGACGACGGCGAGGAAGAGGGCGTGCCCTGGACGATGGAATGCCTCTGCGGCGAGGGCGATTGTCGCCGGGTGCTGACCGACTTCACGAGCCTGCCGCGCGGGTTGCAGATACAGATGCTCCTGCGGCGCGAGCCGGTCGGCGGCACCGTGCCGGCTTTCATCGTGAACGAATCGCCGGAGCTGGTTCGAGAATTGAAACGCGCCGCGCCTGACCTGGCCGAAGGGCTGATGACGGCGCTCGAAAAGCAGATGAGCCTGGCGGAGTATTTTGATGAGGTTTATGAGTGGGATGAGGATGCTGAATCGTAAGACGCGGTACGGTACCGGGAGCGTCGGGCGACCGGGTGGACTCCTGAAGCGCGCTCTCCGAAAGCACCCGGTCGCCCGACGCTCCCGGTACCGTACTGATTGGTGCGCACTCTTCACATAAACATTCTCGTCACCCCGGCCTTCACCGCCGCCAGCCCGGCCCTGGCTCTCGTGAACAGACTCATTCCTTCCATCCCGGCGAACAACGAATAGGCCACGGGCGTCACGAGCAGCGTGAGCAACAGACATAATGTCTGCCCGCCGATGATCGTGACGGCGATGGCCGAGCGCTGCGCCGCGCCCGCGCCGATGCCGATGGCCGTCGGGATCAGGCCGGCGATGATTGAGAACGTCGTCATCAGGATCGGGCGCAGGCGGACGTGGTTGGCCTGCATAATCGCCTCGCGCAGCGGCACGCCTTCGCGCCGCAGCTGGTTGGTGTAATCAATCTGCAGGATCGCATTCTTCTTGACGATGCCGAGCAGCAGCAGCACGCCGAGCGCGCTCCACAGATTGAGCGAGCGCCCCGTCGCCCAGAGCGAGAAGAGTGCGAACGGGATTGAGAGCGGCAGCGAGAGCATGATGATCATCGGGTGGAGCAGGCTCTCGAACTGCGCGGCCAGCACCATGTACATAAAAATCGAAGCGAGCAGGAAGGTGATGATCAGATTGGCCGTGGTCTCTTCCAGCACTTTGACCTGACCGAAGAACTGGAATTTCATGCCCGGAGGCATCGGGACGTGGCTGATCGCTTCGGTGGCAATGCGCGCTCCCTCGTCGAGCGCGACGCCCTGCGCGAGGTTGGAATTCAGACCGACCTGGAACTGGCGGTTGAGGCGTTCGATGCGCGCCGGGCCGCTCCCGCGTGTGATCGCCGCCAGGTTATCGAGCCGCGTCTGGCCCAGCTTCGATGACGGGACCATCAGGCGGGCCAGCATCTCCGGGTTGTTGCGCTGTTCGGGCAGCAGCTGCATCGTCACGCGGTACTGCTCGTCGCCTTCCTTGTAGGTCGAGATTTCATCGTCGCCCGAAAACATCAGCCGCACGGCGCTGGCGACATCCGACACGCGGACGCCGAGGTCCGAGGCCTTCTGCCGGTCAACTTTGACCTGGTATTCGGGGTTGTTGAGGTTGAGGCCCGGCTCGACATCAATCAGGCCGGGCAGCTTCTTCATCTCTTCGCTGCACTGCTTCGCCACTTCGACGACCTGATTGAAGTCCTGCCCGAGCAGGCTGCCGCGGATCGGGTAGAACTGCGCCTCGCCGCCGCCGCCCAGCGCCGAAGGGATGTTGACGCGGTAGCGCATGTTGCGGTACTGCCCCATGATTTTGCGAATCTCGTTCGCGATCTGGAGGTTGGTCTCCTTCCGTTTGCTCGCGTCAACCAGCTTGATGTAAGTGTGCGAATGGTTCATGCGCCCTTCGGGCGGGACCTGCGGGACGACGAAATCAACGCCTTTGATCTCCTTCTTCATGCGCGCCGCCAGCTCGTCAATGCGCTGCACAGTCGTCTGTAATGAAGAGCCTTCGGGCAGGTCGAGCGAGACCATCAGCTCGCTCTGGTCGTCGGGCGGAATCCAGTCGCGCCCGACCCACGCGTTGAGCGGGAACGTCGTCGCGAAGACCAGCAGGCACAGCGTCACGAAAATCAGCCGGTGATTGAGCGACCAGTTGAGCATCCGCCCGTAGGCGCGATCCATCCACAGAAACAGCTTTGATTCCTTCGACGTGTGGTGTGCGTGACTCGCTTCACCCGGCTTCGACTTACCCGCCTCTTTCTCTTCTTCCTTACCCTTGAGTAGCCGGGCGCTGAGCATCGGCGTCAGCGTGAACGAGACGAGCATCGAGACGATGATCGAGAACGCCATCGTCCAGCCGAACTGATAAACGTACCGCCGCGCGTAGCCGGTCATAAACGCGATCGGCACGAAGATGATCACGAGCGAGAGCGTCGTCGCCATTACGGCCAGCGCGATCTCCCTGGTCCCGTCAATCGCCGCCTGGAACGGGCTGTAGCCTTTCTCCTCGACGTAGCGGTAAATGTTCTCGAGTACGACTATCGCGTCATCAATCACGATGCCGACGGCGAGCGTCAGCGCGAGCAGCGTCATGTTGTTGAGCGTGAAATCGAGCGCCTTCATCAGTGTGAAGGTCGCAATCACCGAAGTCGGGATCGCGATGGCCGCGATGATGACCGAGCGCAGGTTGCGGATGAAGATCCAGACGATCAGGCTGGCGAGCAGGCTCCCCAGCAGCAGGTGTTCTTCGAGCGAATCAATCGAGGCGCGGATGAAGACCGACTGGTCACGCGTCACGCGCAGGCCGAAGCCCGACGGCAAATCCTTCTCAATCGCTTTGAGCTTTGCCCTGACCGCGTCAATGATCTTCACCGTATTGGTTCCCGACTGGCGGCGGACGTCGAGCGTGATCGCCGGTTTGCCGTCGAGCGAGGCGTAGGTGCGCGGTTCCTCGATGTCGTCTTCGACTTTGCCGATGTCGCGCACGCGGACGGGGGCGCCGGCGACGTTTTTGACGATGATGTCGCTGAACTGCGAAGTCGCGTCAATGCGCCCGAGCGTGCGCACGCCGATTTCGCTGCCGCCGCGGATGATGCGCCCGCCGGGCGCCTCGACGTTCTCGTCATGGATCGCGCGCTCGACCTCATTGATCGTGATGCCGTAGGCGCTCAGTTTTTCAGCGTCGCAGTAAATCCGAATCTGCCGCTCCCGGCCGCCGCTCAGCGAGACTTCGCCGACGCCGTCAACGGTTTCGAGGATGCGGCGAATCTGCTTGTCGGTGATCTCGGTCGTCTCGCGCAGGCCGCGGTCGCTGGCGACGGCGATGGTCATGACCGGCTCGGAATCGGGGTCGGCCTTCTGAATCACGGGCGGGATGACGTTGGGCGGGAGCTGGCGCATCGCGCCCGCGACCTTCTCGCGCACGTCCTGGGCGGCGTCTTCGATGTTGCGTTCGAGGACGAACTGCACGGTGACGGTGGTAGTGCCTTCCACGGTGCGCGCGCGCAGCTCGTCAATGCCGCTGATGGTCGAGAGCGCTTCCTCGATGGGCAGCACGATCTGCGTGACCATCTCTTCCGGCGTCGCGCCGGGCAGCCTGACGCTCACAAAGACGGTCGCGGGGTCGGCTTTCGGGAACAGATCCACGCCGAGGTCGCGGAACGAGAAGACGCCCAGCACGACCAGAAAGCCGATGAGCATCACCGCGAAAACAGGGCGTTTGACACAGACTTCAGCAAGAGTCATATGAATGTACGGTGAGCCGCCGGCTCGCCGTTGTTCTCAGATAAGAGCCTGATCCGGTTCAGCGGCCGTTGCCAGTCATAATGGCGAGCCGGCGGCTCACCGTACATGGGTGCTTACTTCTCAATCTCGATTTCCATCCCGTCCTTGAGCGGCTGACTGCTGTCACTCACCGCGACTTTATCCTCGGCCTGCAAGCCTTCGATGACCTCGACGCGGTCGCCGAAGTGGTCGCCGAGTTTGACCTCGCGCTCTTTGACCGTCCTGCCCTGGACGACGAAGACCTTGTAGGCGCCGAACAGGTAGACGGCCGAGTTCTGCGGGATCGTGAGGATCGGGTCAACCTTGTCTGACTGGAGAGTCGCCTTGACGAAGGAGCCGGGCTTGAGTTCGCCGCCGTGATTGGCGACGAGCGCCTCGATTTCGAAGGTGCGGGTCTTCTCCTCGACCGCCGGGTTAATGCGCGAGATGCGGCCCGTGAACTCGCGACCGGGGAAGGCTTCGAGCGTGATCTTCACGTCGCGACCGACGCGCACCCAGGGCGACATCTTTTCCGGCACGTTCAACCGGACGCGCAGCGGGTCAACGTTGACGATGGTCATGACCGGCGTCTGCACTTTCAGGTACTGACCCGTAGTCACCGCCCGCGCCTTGACCTGCCCGGCGAAGGGGGCGCGAATCTGCGCGTCGCGCAGCCGCTTGTTGGCGAGGTTGAGCGTCGCCTGAGTCTGCTGCATCGAGGCGCGCAGATTCTCGACCTGCTGCACGGCCAGGTCGTAAGCGGCCCGTGCGGCCTTGTAGCGCGACTCGGCCTCGTCGTAAACCTGCTGGGCAATGACGCCGGTTTTGAGCAGCGATTCGGCGCGGCGGTATTTCTGCTCGGCGTCGGCGAGATCCGCCGCGGCCTTCTTGACTTCGGCCGCCTGACGCACGTCCCTGAGTTCGCCCTCCTCCTCGCCGAGTCCGAGCCGCGCCCGCGCCTGCCTGAGCGCCGCGCGCTGCTGCTCGACAGAGAGTTCCATTTCGACCGGCGAGATGCGCGCGAGTACCTGACCCCTGGTGACGCGGTCGCCGACGTCCACCATCACCTGCTCGACGCGGCCTTCGGCTTCAGAACTGACCGTGACTTCGTCGAAAGCGAAGAGCGAGCCGACGGCCTCGACTGTGCGCTGCTGCCGCTGCTCTTCGACGGATACGATCTTCACCCTGGCTCTGGCCGGCGCGGCGCGCAGCTTGTCATCAGCCGGCTTGCCGGGAGTGCTGCGCGCACAGGATGAGAGCAGCACGAGCGACAGGGCGATGAGTGACAGCGCACTCGCACCGGTGATCGCCCGGCGGCGGGATGAGGCGTCTGGTGTGCTGGGACAAAGGATCATTGTGCCTTTACTGGTTCAGTAATTGTCGGTTGAGGTCAGAACCCTGGTGACCGCCCGGAGGGGGCAGCGCTGATCATCTTTGAATTGCCGGGTGGCGTCAACTTTTGAAATGTGTCAGTACCTGCTCTCCCAGCAGGGTCACCGTCCGCGCCGCCACTTCAATCGGCATGTCACCCATGCTGACGCGCAGGTTGAACTGGTTCACGCCGGCTTCCACATATTTGCGGATGCTCGTCAGCACGCTTTCCGGGGCGCCGCAGAAGTAATGATCGTCGCCGGTCGCCTCAAATATATCGGGACCCGGGGAGAGCGGATTCCCGCTGGCATCGGTGAGCGCGCTGTATGAGGCATAAGAGTTGAGGACGTGGCTGACGTAAGGCCTGCCCTCGCCGCGGGCTTCGTCGTCAGTCTCGGCGACGAAGGTGGTGCGGTTGACGGCGACGATGCCCGATTCAGGATCTTTGCCCGATGCCGCGAGCTTTTCGCGGTAGCGCTCGGCCTGTTTTTTGACGAGCGCGAAATGATACTGCGTCGCGCCGTACCAGCCGGCCCCGTACTCGACTGCGCGTTCGACCGAGCGCTGAACTTTGCCGGCCACTAAGATGGGCGGGCCGCCCGGGGTATAGGGTGCGGGGAGGACTTTGCCGCGCACTTTGAAGTACCGGCCCTCGAATTTATCTGCGCCGGCCCACAAGGCCTTGAGTGACGCCAGCAGTTCATCCATCCGCGCCGCCGATTCGTCAGGGTTGACCCCGTAGCGTTTCATCAGCGGCGGCGACCCGAGGCCCGCGCCGAGAACGAAGCGCCCGGCCGCGAGGTGATCGAGCATGACGGCGTCATAAGCCAGTTGCAGCGGCTGCTGAATCGTCACGAGGGCGACTCCGGTCCCGAGGCGCAGCCGGGTGCTGCGGGCGAGCGCGGCCAGCACCAGAAACGGCGAAGGCGTGTGCCCCGGCTCGTTCCCGCTCGGGCGATTCTCACCGGCCCAGACCGAATCGAAGCCGTACCGGGCGGCCAGCCCGAGCAGCCCGACGTATTCATCCAGCCGTTTCTCGAAAGGTTGTTTCGCGCTCCAGAAATCGAGCGCCAGTCCGAATTTGATTCTCATATCGTCCCCGGGCCGGTCAGAACCAGCGGGAAAAAGTGAAAACGCGAAGAATACGAAGCAGGCAGGATTCTATAACTGACCGTCCGAATGCGCTACTCGCGCGCGCGATTCAACTGTCATCTGCCACTGACCTGCCTGATGTCTGAATCCCTGCCACATATCATGAACTGAAAATACAACTGCACCGCGCCCGGATCAGTTCGACGGGGAATGGCACAAACTGAGTCAGGCCACGAGACGTGGAGGGGATGGCGCACGATTGAGGATCATAGTCAAAAGCTGACTCCCGATATCAGGCTCAGTTGCAGGATTGCCACGCGCCGAATACGACTGCTCCAAAAATTCGGAGAAATCCGGAAAAATTCAGAAAAATGGAGAGTGGACTCCGGCTGACTATAGATAAATGGAGCAAAATCAACTCCGCGGTTGCCATCTGCGGATGGCATAATGGTTGCTTTCTGGAAAATCTTCATTATTTCTTCATTTTTGGATCTTGCAGTTCATACAGCTTCCTGCCTTGAACTCGGGCAGAAGCAGGCAGGTTCTTCTCCTTTTTATTGCATCATCAGGCTACAGCTTTGCCTCGGTCAGGAACCCGCAGGTCCTGCACCGCCTCTCATTCAGACAACCTGAAATCCAATGGAGGGAATTCACCATGAACCGTACCTTACTCCGGTTTCTCATCCTGCTCACCGTCATGACAACATCCGGTCTGATGGCCTTCGGGCAGGGCAGCTCCACTGCATCACTCGCGGGCTCGGTGGTTGACCTGACGGGCGCCGTCGTACCGGGCGCGAGTGTTGTAGTTAAGAGTACCGCTACCGGCTTGGAGTTTAAGGCCACGACCGCCGACAACGGCACCTTCTTCGTCCCAGCCCTGGATCCCGGCACTTATTCCGTAAGTGTCACGGCGCCGGGTTTCAAGCAGGCCATGATCAACGACGTCAAGGTTGATGCGGGCACGCCGGCGAGCGTCCGCGTCGGGCTCGAAGTCGGCAGCACGAACGAGACGGTCGTCGTGCAGGGGGGCGGCGAGGTCGTGCAGACGCAGTCGGCCAACATCGCCACCACGCTCTCGGTCAACCAGATCTCCAACCTGCCGCTGGTCTCGCGTGATCCCATTAACTTCGTCGTCCTGCTGCCGGGCGTCAACACGGCCAACATCAATCGCAACTCGACCATCAACGGCCTGCCGCAGAGCGCGATTGATATTACGCTCGACGGCATCAACATTCAGGATAACTTCAACAAGACGACCGACGGTTTCTTTGCGCGCATCGCCCCGCGGCTCGATTCCGTCGAGGAAGTTACCATCTCGACGGCCACGCCCGAAGCTCAGGGCGGGGCACTGGGCGCGGTGGCAATCAAGTTCGTCACCCGCCAAGGGACCAACGACCTGCACGGCAGCGTCTACGAATACCACCGCAACCCGTGGCTCAATTCCAACTACTGGTTTAATAACCGCAATGTGGCGCCTTATGACGTCAGGACGGCCAGTATCTGCGATAACGACCTGACCAAGCCATTCCATGAGGTGTATGATCCCGATAAATGCAAAGCCCCGCGCGACAGGGTGCTGTTCAACCAGTATGGCTTCCGCGTGGGCGGCCCGATCTACATCCCGAAACTCTTTAATGGGCGCAACAAGGCTTTCTTCTTCGTCAACTACGAAGAATCCAAACAGCCCAGCCAAGTCAGCCGGGATCGGACGATCCTGACCACTGACGCGCAGGCCGGCATCTTCAGATATCCGAACGGGCCGGCCCCCGTCAACCTGCTGCAACTGGCCGCTTCAAAAGGTCAGACTTCAACAGTTGATCCGGTGATCGGGAAACTGCTCGCTGACATTCGCAGCGCGACGAATGGCACCGGCGGCATCACGCAATTGACCGATCCGAACCTGCAGCGGTTCAGTTACAACCCTTCCGGCTTCAGCATCAACAAACGCCCGACGGTGCGCTTCGACTTCAACCTGACGGACAAGCATCACCTGGAGACCAGCTGGAGCTACTTGGATGGCCGGGGCGGTCCGGACTTCCTCAATAACGTCGAGCCTCATTTCCCGGGTTTCCCGAACGTCGGCCAGCAGCCTGCGGATCGTTATACCGGCTCGATCGGGTTGCGTTCGACCCTGACTTCGAGTCTCGTCAACGAGGCGCGCGCCGGACTGTCGGGCGGCCCCTCGCGCTTCAACCCCCTGGCCAGCGCCGGGGACTTCGTTGGGTCGGTGGCCAACCAGGCCGGCTTCAACCTCGGTGGCGCGCCGGGCAACGGCTCTACCGGGATCGCGGCTGCGGCAGGTATTGATGGGGCCACCGCCACTTCTGCCCCCCAGCGTCGCAATCCGTTATATCGGACCGTCGGCGACACAGTGTCCTGGACGCGTGGCGCGCACGGAATGAGCTTTGGTGGCCAGTACTCCTGGATCACACTGACATTCAATCAGCAGACTCTGGTGCCATCCATCAATTTCGGTGTGGACACTAATGACCCGGCCAATGCCCTGTTCACTACCGCGAATTTCCCGGGCGCTTCCACCACCGACCTCAACAATGCCAAGGGCCTTTACGCGGTTCTGACCGGGCGCATCACGGCCATCAACGCCAACGCCCGCCTGGTTGAGAGCACCGGCAAGTACGTCTATCTCGGCAATGCCTTTGAACGTTCGCGGCAGAAGGAAGTCGGATTCTTCGCGCAGGATTCGTGGCGCTTCCGCCCGAACCTGACGCTCAACTACGGCCTGCGCTGGGAGGTCCAGGGTTCCTTCTATCCGCGCAACAACAGCTACACCTTCGTCAACATCAATGATGTCTGGGGAGTCTCCGGCCCGGGCAATCTCTTCAAGCCCGGCACGCTGACAGGCAAAGTTACGCCGTTCAACCAGTTCAAGGACGGCGACCAATCCTACAACACCGACTACGGCAACTTCGCCCCGAGCTTCGGTTTTGCCTGGAGCCCGAATTTCAAAAACACCTGGCTCAAACGGATTGCGGGTGAGACGGCGGTAGTGCGGGGCGGTTACTCAATTGCTTACAGCCGCCGGGGGATCGGTGAGTTCCGCGGGTTCATCTCGACCAACCCCGGCATCACCATCACGACCAACCGCGATCTGACACAGGGCAATCTGGTCCCGACTCCGGTGAGTAGTAATCTGCCGCTGCTGCTGCGCGACACCAGCCGGCTGGGGCCCCCCGCTTTCAATGACACGCCGGTTTATCCGCTCACGGGCGCGATCACCAACTCGGCTAACACCTTCGACCCGAACCTCAAGGTGCCTTACACCCAGTCCTGGACTTTCGGCATCCAGCGCGAACTCGGCAAGGACACGGCCATCGAGGTGCGCTACGTCGGCAATCGCTTCCTCCGGCAGTGGACCACCTACAACCTCAACGCCAACGAGAACAACATCGTGGAGAATGGCCTGCTCAACGAGTTCAAGCTGGCGCAGAAGAACCTGCAGGCCAACATCGCGGCAGGCAAAGGCAATACCTTCGCCTACACCGGCGCGCCCGGTACTTCGCCTTTGCCGATCACGCTCGCTTACTTCGCCGGTTTTCCGGCATCACAGGCCAATGATTCGACGAAGTACACCACCGCGGCTGCATCCGGCAACTCTAACTTCACCAGCAGCACCTTTGTGAACACTCTGGCCCTGAACAACCCCAACATCTGTAATTCGACTGGCAGTGGGGCTTGCCAGTCATCCAGCTACTCGGCCAATCTTGACACCAGCGCGACATTCCGCGCCAATGCCCTGAAGGCGGGATTGCCGGCGAACTTCATGCTGACCAATCCGGACCTGCGGGGCGGCGCCAACTTCATCGGCAATGGCGGCTACACCCGCTATGACGGGTTGCAGATAGAACTGCGCCGGCGCCTGTCGAAGGGGCTGCTCGTGCAGGCCAATTACCAGTTCGCCAAGGCCTTCAGCTCGCAGCGAGTCTCGTTCCGCGCGCCGCGCATCAACGCTCTCGACACCAGCACCCTGAGGCATGCCTTCAAGGCCAACTGGGTCTACGAACTGCCGTTCGGCCGCGGCCAGCTGTTGTTTGGCAATGCCGGTGGTCTGCTCGACCGGCTGGTCGGAGGCTGGGAGTTTCACGGCGCCGCCCGCATTCAGAGCGGCCAGTTGTTCGACCTCGGCGCCAGCAATGCCGGCCCCGTCAGTCTGGTCGGCATGACGCAGGCTGAGCTGCGTGATGCCTGGAAGCTGCGGTTTGATGACGCGAAGAAGATCGTCTACATCCTGCCGCAGGACATCATTGACAACACGATCAAGGCCTTCAGCACGAGCGCGACCTCGGCGACCGGTTACGGCAACCAGGGGGCGCCCAGCGGGCGTTACATCGCGCCGGGCAGCAACGCGAACTGCATCCAGGTTTACAGCGGCCAGTGCGCCCCGCAGAACATCTTTGTCACCGGCCCGAAGTTCACCCGCTTCGACCTGAGCCTGGTGAAGAGATTCAAGTTCACCGAGCGCCTCAATTTCGAGCTGCGCGGCGAATTCCTGAATGCCTTCAACAATATCAATTTCTTCAACCCGACTGGCAACGCCTTCATCAACCCGTCGAGCCAGACTTTCGGTCAGGTGACGACGGCGTACACGGATTCGAGCAACACGCAGGATCCGGGCGGGCGGCTGATTCAGATCGTCGGGCGGTTCAACTTCTGATTTTTACTCCACCGTATGGTTCCGGGAGAGGCGCCGCGACTGCCCAGCGCCTCTCCCGGACAACAACCTCTCAGGTTGCCTGTTCCCGGCAATCCTGTCACACCCGGAAAAAATGGAGGGCACCCGAATACTTGAGCCCCGACCTGGTGTGAGGCGGTCCGGCGGATCGCCTCACACTGCCTGCCCAGGATCGGATGACCGGCGTCTCATTGCCCCACTTGCGGGTGGCCGGTTCTTTCGGTGGTTTCGACTCTGACCGGCCCCCGCGATCAGGGCGGTCGGCAGGTTCGTTGCTCACACCGTCGCGCTGTGAAGTTTGCGCTTGATGTGGTGGATCTCGCGGCGGACGGTTTTGAGCTGGGCGTGGTCGTGCGCCGCGAGCGCTTCTTCGCGCTTCTTCTTCAACTCTTTGATCTGCGCCTTGAGCTGTGATTTGTTGATGCCCTCGACGTGGTGGTGCGCGTGCATGTCAATGTTGAGAGCCTGGCAGATCGCCACAAGCAGGTGTTCCTTATTCAGCTGCGTGTAGCCTTTGACGGCGTCGTGTTCGATGCCGGCCGCGATCTCGCGGAGTTCGGCAACGGTTTTATGTTTCAGTTCTTCATAGGTGTGTTCCATAGCTTCGGATCCTCCTCTCTGAAATTGAAGATGCGACGTTCGGACTGGTTGCGATGGCGTGGATTATAAACACTGCCGCCCGATGATTGAAGGCCCCGCCCGTGCGCCGTAACCCCGCCGGGCCGGAGACCGCTTTCGCCCGGCGAAACTCCCCGAAGCCATCTTTCACTGACCTGTCGGGCGGTGATCATCAGAAGAACGTGCCAGGATGTCGTCGCTCGCCGCTGCACCTGTGTGGTGGTGGAAGAAAAGGTGATGGGGCAGTCCGGAGAGGGCACGGCGTTCGGAGTACCGACTTCAGTCGGGTTTTGCCTTCGTTGACGGCAAAACCCGACTGAAGTCGGTACTCCGAACGCCGTGGAAAGAATAAGGTGAACGAATGGATGTCAGCTCGCTGTCTCTTCCCGCCCGTCGCGAATTCGGCTCGCTGGATAAAGGGCTCCTGTCGGTATCAATCGTCTGCGGTGCAGGCTACCTGATCGCGCCGTTTCTGTCGGCATCACAAAGTTCGCCAGCCGGCGCCGCCGCGATAGTCATCGTGATCATCAAGGGACTGGCGGTTTTGCCGCTGGCGCTGCTCGCGGTTCACCGGCTCGACGGGCGCGACCGCGTGCTGCTCGGCGGCGCGCTGGCATTATCAAGCCTCGGTGATGTCTTTCTCGCGCTGCGGGGCGGCGAGCATTTTATCTTCGGGCTGCTCTCGTTCCTCGTCGCGCATTTGCTGTACATCGCCCTGTTCGCGCGCCACTGGCCGAAGCCTTTGCTCACCGCGCGGCGGCAGAAACTGCTCATTGCTGTCGTGTTGCTCTTCAGTCTGGTGATGATGTGGTGGCTGCTGCCTCTCGCAGGCGGGTTGATGATTCCTGTCATGGTTTATTACTGCGTGCTGACGGCGATGGTCGTGTCGGCGACGCTGGCGGGATTCGGGGGCGGCCCGGTTGCCGTCGGGGCGGTGTTGTTTATGATTTCCGATTCGCTGATCGGCATCAGCAGATTCAGATGGGCGACCGGCGGCCTGACCGCGGGCTTTCTGATCTGGTCAACCTATTACCTCGCGCAGTATTTCATCGCGACCGGTGTGATCGGTGAAAGGCGGGAAGCGAAGCGGTGAAAGCGGAGACCTTTTATTTCAAAGCGGATGATGGCGCCATGATCTTTGTCCGTCACTGGCAGCCTGACGATCAGGCAAAGGCGGTCATCCACATCGCGCACGGTCTGGCCGAACACTCCGCCCGTTACGAACGACTGGCCGGGGCGCTGACTGCCTGTGGTTATCACGTGTACGCCGGTGATCACCGCGGGCACGGTCAGACTATCGGGAGGCCCGACGGCCTGGGCCATTTCGCGGACCGCGACGGCTGGAATCGCCTGGTTCGGGACTGGTCGCAGCTGATTGCCGCGGAGAGATCGGCCCACTCCGGATTGCCGGTGATCGTGATGGGCCACAGCATGGGGTCACTGGTCGTCCGCCAGTTTCTCAGGGATCACAGCCACGAAATTGCCGGCGCAGTCCTGTCGGGCGCAAACGGTCAGGTCAGCCCGCTCGTTTACCTCGGCAAATTCATCGCCCGGCTCGAACGGCTGCGCTTGGGAAGGCGCGGCAGAAGCCGGCTGATCAACACCCTGTCATTCGACAGCTTCAACAAACAGTTCCGGCCAGCCCGCACGGCCTTCGACTGGCTGTCACGCGACCAGGCGGAAGTGGACAAATACATCGCCGACCCGCTCTGCGGCTTCATCGCCACAACGCAATCCTGGGCAGACTTTCTCGACGGCATCACCGAACTCGCGAGGCCTGAAAACCTGAAAGCGATCAGGAAGGATCTGCCCGTTTACGTCTTCACCGGCGCGCTCGACCCGGTGACCGGGAGCGCAAAGGGCGCGGAAAAACTGGTGAGTGATTTCAGGGGCGTGGGGATGACCAACCTGACTTACAAGGCTTATCCCGAAGCGCGTCACGAAACGCTCAACGAAATCAATCGTGATGAGGTGACGAACGATTTGCTTGCCTGGCTTGATCGTGTGGTGGTGAAGTGAGGGGGCGCACCCGGTGCCTGTTCCCAGTGCGCCATTTCATCTCTCCGACGACTGCCAGCCCTTCCGGTAAAAGACCTTCAGCTTCCCCAGTTCCCGCGGCGCATTCACCATCAGTTGCAGTTTGTGCCAGCGCGACTCGGCGGTCGCGTCGGTCGGGTAGAAGCCGACGACGTACTGGTGGCGCAGCATCAGCGCGATGCGCGTGTAAATGTCCGTGACCTCTGACTCCTCACGCGGGAAGAAGGTCAGCCCGCCGGTCGCGCCGGTCATGCTTTCGAGCGTGCCGACCCCCGCGCCCGATTCGGTGATGCTGATCGCATAAATCTGCGCGTCGGTCTCCTTCAGTTCCTTGCGCAACTCGCCGTAGGAATAGCGGCTGCTGTTTTCCTCGCCGTCGGAAATGATCAGCAGCGCTTTTTTAGGGTGGCGGCCCTTCTTCACCTTGTCGAGCGCGAGGTAGGTGGCGTCGAAGAGCGCCGTGCTGCCTTTCGATTTGATGAAGACCGTGCGGTTGAGAATCTCGTTGGGCAGCGAGGTGAAATCCTGCACCAGCTTCGGCCGGTCGTTGAAGGCGATGACGAAGTATTCGTCGTCATCGTGCGAATTTTCAAAGAGCCCCCTGAGCGCGTGCAGCGCCTGCGAGGAGAGCGGCCTCATCGAACCGGACACGTCGTAAATGATCCCAAGGGTGAGCGGCGCGTCGTCATCCGAAAAGAGCGCGATCTCCTGCCGGACGCCGTCGTCATAAATCTCAAAGTCCTCCCTGGTCAGCCCGGCGACGAAGCGCCTGTTCCGGTCGCTCACCGTCACCGTCACGCTGACCAGCTTCGTTTCGATGATGATCCGGTCGCTCTGTTTCTGCTGCGGAGGTTTTGCGGGATCGGGCTGCCGGCCGCTTTTGCCCGGCGTCTGTTCGCCGGGTTTCTGCGGGGCCTGCGACTGATCGCCGGGCTGGTTCGGCTGCCCGCCCGGCGCGGCGCTGAAGGCGGTGAAGGAGACGGCGAGCGAAAGGGCCGCGATGAAGGAAGCGAATCTGTGTTTCATGGCGAATGCCTCCGGACGGATGACCACGGGTCTTACCGGCGCTTTCTTTTGCGCTGCTCGATCAGCAGATCGAGCTTCAGCCTCTTTTCATCTCTCAGCTTTTTGAGACTGGTTGCGGCATCCCTGTCCGCGCAGGTTTCCAGCCTCGCATTCAGCGTTTCGATCTCTCTGAGCAGTTCGATCTCCTCGGGCACGATGTTGGCGTTCTTCAGAATTGAGTTCGCCAGCCGCCGGTCTTCGGGCGTGGCAAAGTATGCGGTCAGGTCAATCGGCCTGCCCCTGCCGGGGAGGTCGTCGAATTCGCCTTTGTCCATCGCGTCACGGATGATGTTTTCGACGAGCTTCTCAAAAGACATATCGCTCACTTCAACTCGACGATGACGTCGCGGCCCTGCCAGTGCTGAGACCGGCCGTCAGCCGGGAAGGCAATTTCAATCAGCTGCCACCCGCCTTGTTCGCCCTTCAGCGACGCGGCTGAAATTGTAGCCAATTTCAACCCGCCGCGCACCCGGACGATGTAACTCTTCCCGGTGAGGCCTTCGACATGGATTGATAATCCGGTTGCCGACGGCGTCGTGACTCTCAGCACCTTCAGCGAA
Organism: Blastocatellia bacterium; assembly: GCA_035652435.1. Classification (GTDB taxonomy): domain Bacteria; phylum Acidobacteriota; class Blastocatellia; order RBC074; family RBC074; genus DASRDU01. The sequence continues at coordinate 36,426 of DASRDU010000134.1, read as the reverse complement.
CTGGTGCGGTCGCCGATCTGCGGCGCGGCCAGAGGCACATCAACCTCAATGCCGCCGTCGAATGCGACCTCCACTGTTGCCCGCCGCCGCAACTGCAATTTGAACCCGCAGACGGTATCAACGCCGGTCGGCAGGGCTTTGAACTCGACCGGGCTGCCGTCAACCAGCACGCGCCTTACTTCCGCCAGCGCCGGGAGCGCCGGTGTGAAGAGCAGCGACAGCGGTTCATCATCATCCTTCGAGATTTCATACCTGAGGCTTGAATAACCGGTGCGCCGGGCTTCAATGGTCAGTCGGCTCGCGCCCACGCGGAGGTTTCTGACTTTTATTCTGTCCCACGAGGCCGGCAGCTGCGGCGCGAAACCGACCTGCTTTGCCCCCGCTTCCGGGCGCAGGCCGAGGAGTCCGCGAACGAGCGGCGTGATGACCATCCCCGAAGAGAAGAGCTGGTGCGGGACCGATTCATCGAGCGGGTGGTAATAGTCGCCCGACAGAATCTCGGGGTGATCGCCGAGCGCGAAATCAAAAGTCAGATTCGCGACCTGTTTAAGATGCGCGAAGGCCGAGTGTGAATGATGGTAAGCGTATTCGCCCGTCGCGACGAAGCCGGTCAGGAACGGCCACACGCCGCCGTTGTTGTAGGCCATCGGGTCATAAGCCGGACTATTGTTGCTGAGCATGCGCGTCCCCCAGTCGGTACTCAGCTGCGCGGAAGCCAGGCCGGCCAGCGTCTTACTTACCCGCTCCGCCCTGAGCTGGCTGAACATCATCGGCACCGCGGCCCAGGCGGTGACCTCCATATTCTGCCCGATCTCGCCCTGCTTGTTTTTCGTCAGCGCGTAAGCGTAGCGGCCTTCGCTCTGGTTCCAGTAGCGCGCGTTGATTGCGTCGTGAGCTTTATTCTCCCTTTCGAGCGCGAGCAGCGCCAGTTGATCGTCTTTCATCGCCCGCGCCAATTCGAGCATCGCGGTCGAGGCTTCCAGACTGGTCGCGGCAAGGTAGATGTCCTGATGCAGACCCTCGAGCAGCGAGCCGAGTTCCGACGCGCCCAGGCCCGCTTTGGAATTTTCGATAATGCCGTCGCCATCCGCGTCGTTGTCAATGCAGAACTGCCAGGCCTTTTTCAGCACCGGCCAGAGTTCCTCGATCAGTTCTTTGTCTCCGCTTTGCAGGTAATAGTTGTAGACGGCCGCGATGTAGAAGGGCGTCGTGTCGGCGTGGTAGTAAGCGTACGGGTATTCCTCGAACCATTTGATCATCCCCGCCGACTGCGAAATCTCGTGCGTAATCTTGCCGTCGGCGCGCTGGTATTTCGCGAGGAACCTGAAAGTCGCGCGCACCGAATCGAAATCGCCACAGCCGGTCATCGCGTACGAATTGATCGCCGCGTCCCCGCCGAAGAACCAGCCGAAGCCGGGCCGCGCCCCGTCGCCCGTCGCGCCCCAGCCCGCGACCAGCCCGAGGCCGAGGTCGGGGTTGTCAACCATCCCCTTGTCGAGCGCGACCTTCGCCCATTCGAAAGCCAGGTTGAGCTGGGCGTCGGGCGATTCGATGCTCATCATCTCATCGCGCAACCGGCGGTAATGCGCGAAGGTCTGCCGATACTGTTCAGAAATCGAGGCCGCGAGTTTGTTGTAGAGGTCAACGACCGGCTGACGGCCATTCGTGCCGCCCGCGATGATGAGCGGGTAAAAGAATTTCCCGGCCTGCTGCGGATCAACTTTGATGTCAAAGCGCAGCGCGCCGGACGCGAGCTGGTGCGCCGGCGTGGCCGCGCCTTTCGTGGCCGCGGGGCAGCCGAACAGGCCGTTGAATTTGCGGCGGCTCTCGCTGACGACGAAAGCCTTCAGGTCGCCGCGCCAGCCCGCGCTCTGCCCGCCTAGTCCGCCCGGCCACATCGGTTTCAGGTCGGGGACGAAACTGACCGTGATGGTGAGCGGGCGCGCGGTGTCAATGTCGAGCAGGATGATCGAACCGGCTTCGTCAATCGGCGAGAGGAAGTGGGCGCGGATGGTGAAGAGCTGATTCGACGCGACCAGCGTCGTCGCTTCGGGGCGCGCGATGATGCGTTCGACGCAGGCGGCGAAATCAACCGGCGCGTCCTGACCTTCGACGCTGACGCTCAGGCGCGCGTCGTGAAAGAGCTTGATCGGGAAGACCCAGGATTCAAACACGCCCGATTCGTGGCCGAAAATCGCCGACCTGCGACCGACGGCGTCGAAATAAACATTGGGCCGGGTGGCGCGGGCGAGTTCAATCGGGTTGGGCGAGAGCGCGAATTTTTCCGGCAGCCCGACGGGCTGACCTGGTGAGACGGCCTGCGCCGCGGCGATGAAGGTACAAAACAGCAGGGAAGTGATCAGCGGGACGGTTCTCGGGTTCATTCTTTTTCCCATCAGCAAAGGGATCAGGGTGTTGCTGATGGTATCCCGGTCACCGTTCCGGCGTCCACCCCGCTAAAGGGGCCGACGCTGCCTGATTATTGTGGGGGCTCATTCTTCTGCTTCACCATTTCGGCCGTCACTGACGGCGGGAGCCGGTCGAACCGTTTCACCAGGGCCGCCAGATGCCGGATGTCATCGTCAGAAAGCAGGCCGCCACACGCGGGCATCCCGGTGTTGCGAATCCCGTGTCTGATGATCTGGCTGAGTTCTCCTTCCGAGTACCGTGTCGCCTGACCGGCCAGTTGCGGCGCGGGCGGGTAAAAGTATGCGCCACGGACGCCGGGTTTGCCCGTCAGGGTGCCGTGACAGCTCGCACACATCTGGCTGTAAATTTCCGCGCCGGCCCTCAGGCTCTCTTCAGTCGGTGAAATCGGATTGTCCTCTGTTGTGGCGTGACGCGCGACGGAAGCGCGGAGCGCCATTGACATCAGACGGGCTTCCAGAGCGGGCGGCGGGTTATCCGCACCGACACTGATCAGCCCCAGCCTCATCACCGCGAGCGGAGCGGCCAGCAGGACGACGATGGCAGTGAATGCGCCGCAGATAAACATCTTCATCGGATAATTCTCCTACTCCCTGACGACCAGAGTTCCATTCATCTCTTCGTGGCCGTCGCCGCAGAACACGTGACAAGCGAAAGGGAAGGTTCCGGTTTTATCCGGCGTGAAGCCCACGCGGCGGGTCGCGCCCGGGACGACTTCCTTCCGGATTCCGAACCCGGGCAGGTAGAATCCGTGCTTTCGATCCAGTGAAGTCAGCTCGATCACCACCGGCACGCCTTTTCTGACAGTGATCGTGGCGGGGCTGAACTCGAACTTCCTTGCGGTGACGCGAATCACCTGTTCGTCGGCTGGTGGCGTTACTTTTTTTGCCGCTGCGAGGACAGGCTTCTGTTTTGCTGTCCTGCGCCCCGGCCTCTGAGCAGCGGCATTGAGTGCTACTCCCAGAACTAAGCTGATTGTGATCAGCGTAATCGTTCGCTTCATCACGCTATCCTTTCGTCACCGGCAGTTCAGTGATTTCATAACCGGCTTTTTGCGTCCCTGCCTTCACGTCGCGGAAGCCGAGACCTTTGTAAGGCGCGGCGGCGTCCCAGGGCAGCGGGGCTTTTTTCGGCACCGAGCCGGGCGCGGGCAGCGCGAACATCAGCGACTTCGCCGAGTGATGCGCAATGTGCCCGGTCTCGTGATGGTGTTCCTGATGGATGTGGCCGTAAAAGACCGTGACATTCTGAAAAGGCATGAGGCTGTCAATGACGGCCGAAGCGTCGCGCGTCGCCCAGTCCCATTGCGGGTAGAGGTCAAAGAGCGGGCGGTGAGTCAGCACGACTATCGGGGCGTCGCGTCTGAGCTTCCGCAAATCGGCCCTCAACCATTCGAGCTGCGCTTCGCCGATGATGGCTTCAGGGTCGGAGACGTTGTCGAGGACGATGAAATGCACGCCCTTGTGGTCGAAGGTGTAATGCATTTCGCCGAAGACTTCCTGAAATGCCTCGCCGCGGTCGAGCGAGGCGTCATGCTCTCCGGGCATAAAGCGAACCGTCCCGGCTTTCAATCCGCCGGCGATCTCGCGGAATTGTTTCATCCTCTCGCGCCGCAGTTTCGGATCGTCCGTGGTGTGGGTCAGGTCGCCGGTGAAGACGACGAAGTCGGGTTGCGCGTCGAGGCCGTTGACCGCCGCGACGGCTTTTTTGAGCGTCCCTCCGGCGTCGGGGTTGACCTTCGGCCCGTCGAAGCCCCAGTGCGTGTCGGAAAGCTGGACGAATGAAAATTCCCCGGGCGTTGCAGTCTCCCCGGCCGCGCAGCCGGCGAGGCCCGAGGCGAAGACGATTCCGCCCAGGCCCGCCAGCCGGATAAAGTCGCGTCTGTTATAGTTCATGGCCACGTTCTCCCCGAAAAACCAGTTGGTTGTTGAAGCGTCATTCGGCACGGCGAATGACGAATTCTTCCTGCGCCCACTGAGACCGTGTGCGGGGCGGAAAAATTCCCGCGCCGGGTAAAAAAACGGCGCCGGGAATAAAATTGGCGGCAAACCGGTCTTGTCTTTTACGGGGTCACCACAACGGAGCGAAGAGCGGGTGCAGGAATCAAAAAAAGTTGCAGGCAGACTCACGAGCTTTGAGGAAGCCGTGCTGCCGCATTTGTCCGCCGCTTACAATCTGGCGCGCTGGCTGACGCGGAACGATCACGACGCGGAAGACGTGGTGCAGGAAGCATACCTGCGCGCCTTCAGGTTTTTCGGCGGTTATCGCGGCGGGGAGAGCCGCGCGTGGCTGCTCTCGATCGTGCGGCACACCTGCTACACGTGGCTGCAGCGGAACAGGACGCATGAATTGACCGAGTTCGATGAAGAAACTCACGCCCTCGAAGCGGACACCCCGACCCCCGAGGCCGCGCTCTTACAACGAGCCGATCAGCAGCTGCTCAGGCGGGCGCTGGAGGAATTGCCGGTTGAATTCCGCGAAGTCCTGATCCTGCGCGAACTGGAAGGGCTGTCTTACAAGGAGGTCGCCGAGGTGGCCGGGGTGCCGATTGGGACAGTCATGTCGCGCCTCGCCCGCGCGCGCCTGCGGCTCCAGCAGGCTCTGACCGTCTGTCCGAAAAAGGGGGACTGAATGAATTGCCAGGAAATGCAACGCCTGCTCCACGGTTATCTCGACGGCGAACTCGACCTCGTCAGCAGTCTTGAAGTCGAACGCCACCTGCAATCCTGTCAGGCGTGTTCGCAGGCTCACGAGACACAGCAGGCGCTGCGATCAGCCATCAGAAACAGTGAGCTGTCTTTTGAGCCTTCGGCGGATTTCCGCAGGCGCGTCCGTTCGGCGGTGCGAGCTGAAAGCAGGGCTGAGTCGGGGAATCGTGTGTGGCCGTGGCGCGGGCTGTTTGCCGCGGCTTCAGTGGTTGCTCTGATGATTGTGAGTCTCGCGATTTTACCTGCGCTCTTCCGCCCCGCCGCCGATGACTCGCTTGCGCGGGAAGTGGTTTCGAGTCACGTGCGCTCGCTGATGGCTGATCATCTGACCGACGTACTCTCGACCGACCAGCATACAGTCAAACCATGGTTCAATGGGCGGCTGGATTTCTCGCCGCAGGTGATTGACCTGAGCGGCAAAGGATACTCATTGATTGGCGGGCGGCTCGATTACCTCGGCAACAGAACCGTCGCGGCGGTGATTTACCAGCGCCGGCAGCATTTCATCAACCTGTTCATCTGGCCCTCGTCCGAACCGGCTGCGGATGAAAAGAGCCTGTCGCGGCAGGGGTACAATGTGATCCACTGGACGGCGTCAGGGATGACGTGGTGGGCAGTCTCCGATTTGAACGGCGGCGAACTGCACGAGTTTGCCTCGGCAGTCAGGACTCAGGCCCTGTCAGTGAGACTCGCGAATCAGTACCGCGAGCGGGAGCGACGCTCGCGGTACTGATTCCGGCTCTGATTTCAATCATTCGAGGCTCCGGCCGCCATTGCCTGAGCCCGTTTCTGCAATCGGAAATATCCGAAGCCCGCGATCAGCGTGAGCATCCCGGCGCTCGTATAAAATAGTCTGACGATCCCGAGCGCCTGCGCCATTGAGCCGGAAAAGACGAGGCCCACGAGCTGGGCGACGGAGAGCAGGGCCCAGACGCTGCTGCTTACGCGCCCGACGAGCGCGATGGGCGTCTCCTGCTGGATCAGGGTCTGCGACGAGACCATGATCAGGGCCGCGCCGATCCCGATGCCGAAATTGCCGAGCGCCGCCGCCCACACCTGGTTGACCGCCGCCATCAGCGCCACCGAGACGCCGATCCCCAGCAGCCCCTCGATCACCAGATGGGTCTTCGACCTCGTTCGCGCAAAGCGGTTGATGAAAAGCGTACCGAAGATCATGCCGATGCCGACGAGCGAGTTGATGAAGCCGAACATCTTTGTCCCCGCCTTCAGGAAATCCCTGATGTAGACGGCGAGGAGCGGGCTGAAACTGCTGATCGCGAACATCCCGGCGGTCAGCGAAATGATGACGAACGAGATGCTCGCGTGGGTGAAGATGAATTTCATCCCGGCGCCGAGTTCAGTCACCACCGAGCCGACTGTTTTGCCGCCCGTCGCGGCGGGCGCCGTCTGCTCCCGCCTGATCACGAGCGGCGCGATCATCGCCGCCGAGAAGAGGAAGCTGAAGCTGTCAATCAGGTAGCACGAGTTCTCGCCGAGCGACCCGACCATCGCGCCGGCGAGCGCCGGGCTGATGATGCGGACTACCTGCATCGCCTGCTGCATCAGGGCGTTCGCGGCGAGCAGCCCTTCGCGCGGCACGATCGTGCGCAGCGTGACCGACTGCGCCGGGATGAAGAAGGTCGAAACCGTGCTGAGCAGGAGCAGGATCGCGTAGATCCCGTTGAGGCGCGAGTTGAAGACGAGCGCGAGCGCCAGCACCGCGCGGACGAGGTCGCTCGTGATCATCGTCCGTTTGAGGTCCCAGCGATCCACGAACACGCCGGCGACCGGGCCGATGAAGGCCATCGGGATCATAAACGAGATGATCACCAGAGTGACCTGCGCGGGCCCGGCGTTCAGCTTGTAAGTCACCACGCTGATGACGGCGAAGACGGCCAGGAAGTCGCCGAACAGGCTGACCAGCTGGCCGAGCCAGAGCCGGCGGACGGCGCGGATCTGCAGGACTTCACGGAATGAGAGTGGTTGTGCGGGGGAGTCCATAACGGGTTACACCTCGAAGTGAATGTCCAGTCTTCCGCCCGAGGCGGACTGACTTTGCTCTCTTCAATCAGAAGAGACAAACGGAGCGGGAAAGGATAGCAGACCGGGGCAAAAATATCCGCGGTGGAAACGGGAGCAGGGCGGACCGGAGAACGAAGGCCGTCGCAGTGATGGGGGCGGGGATTCTGCCTCATTACTGATTTGAGGCACACTGAGCCCCGGAATTTCCGTGAGGCTGTGTGTCACGGCTGACGCCGTCCCCACCCGGGAATCAGTGCTTACACCTTCGCCGACAGCCCGTCATCATTCAGCACGGCGCGCTTCTTCTGCAGGTACGCGATATTGGCGAGGTGTGGGCCGGTGACGGCGCTGTGGCCGACTTCGACGGGCGCGTTCGGCTCCTTGCGCGACCTCACGCATTCGAGGAAATTGGCCGTGTGCGGGTCGGTCGGGATGCCTCCTTTGAACTCGTGAATCGGGGCGGGCGGGATGTTTGGCCGCTTCCACACTTCCGGGAAGACGCGGAAGCCGTCGTCATCGAGTACCATTGTCGCCTTCTTGCCCTGAATCGTGATCTTCCAGCTGTCTTCGTAGGAATTGGCATAAGACAGCGTCCACGTCGCGAGGAAGGTCGGGTATTCAAACACGGCGCTGAACGTGTCGGGGACTTCGCCGAATTTCTGCATGCAGATCATCCCCTGGCAGACGGCCGTCTTCGGCGGCTTGCCGTCATTGCAGAACCACTGGATGACGTCCATCAGGTGCGTGCCCTGATCGGTCATATGCCCGCCGTTGTAATCGAAGTAGCTGCGCCAGTGAAAGAAGCGCGGCGGGGTCAGTTCATGGCGGTGTTTGGCGGGCCCCTGGAAGCGATCCCAGTCGAGATTGCCTCTGAACTTCATTTTGCTCACATCCACCGGGCGGTTCCAGTACCACTGCGCGCGGGCGAGCGCGATTTCACCGAGCGTGCCTTCATCAACCAGCTTCTTCGCGGCGCGCACCATTTCTGAACTGCGCCGCTGCATGCCGACCTGCACGACCTGCTTCGTGTTGCGGACGGCCCGGACGATCTTAGCCCCCTGTTCGAGCGAGAGCGCGAACGGCTTTTCGGTGTAAACGTCCTTGCCCGCCTGCACCGCGTCAATCACGACCTGCGCGTGCCAGTGGTCGGGTGTGGCGTTGAGGACGGCGACGACATCCCTGTTGTCGAGGACTTCGCGGTAGTCGTAAGTCGCCTTAGACCCGGCGCGCGCGAGCTTCAGTGTGTCGTTCTGCCGAGGCTCGTAAACGTCGCAGACCTGAATGAATTCAAGCCGGTCTTTCCCGACCGAGTTGAGTGAACTCATGACGGATTGCCCGCGCCCGCCCGCGCCGATGATCGCCATCTGGATGCGGTCGTTGGCGCCGAGTACGCGGCCGTATGAACTGGCCGTGAGCAGGCCGGCCCCGCCCGCGGCGCCGGCTGTTTTGACGAACTCCCTGCGTCCGTTCTGATGCTCGTGATGATTTGTCATTCGCCACCTCCGGGGTTGCTGGTGAAAGGGAAGGGAACGTTGCTGGTAATTACGTAACGGATACTACAACCGGCGGTGAAGCCGCATCAAGCACGGTGGTGAAATTCGGCAGGGCCTTTTTCAGGCTCTGCCGGTCTTGCTATAATCACGCGCCCTTGCCGAAAGAGTGCTGCCCCGGAATCCCGCCCCGGGCGGGTCCGGGAATTTACCCCCAGTCAGACAGGAGACAATGATGGCTCAGGCAAAAAGTAACATCTACGACGCCATTGTCGTCGGTTCAGGTGCAACCGGCGGATGGGCGGCGAAGGAACTGACCGAGAAAGGCATGCGCGTGATCCTGCTCGAAGCCGGCCCGAAGCGGGATCCGATGAAGGAATACACCGAACACACCTGGCCGTATGAACTCAAATATCGCGACTCGGTGCCTCAGACCACGCTCTACAAAGCGCGGCAGCCGGTCCAGTCAAAATGCTACGCCTGCGGCGAATACAGCCATCAATTCTTCGTTGATGACGTGGACAATCCTTACACGACGGCTGACGGCAGGCCGTTCGACTGGATTCGCGGGCGGCAGGTCGGCGGGCGCACGCTGATGTGGGGCCGCCAGTCCTATCGTTTCTCCGATTACGAACTGAAAGCCGCGAGCCGCGACGGGTTCGGCGAGGACTGGCCGATCAGTTACGAGGACCTGAAGCCTTACTACGAGCGCGTCGAGCAGTTCGTCGGCATCAGCGGGACGGCAGAAAACATCCCGAACCTGCCCGATTCGATCTTCCTGCCGGGGATGGCGATGACCTGCGGCGAAAGGCTCCTGAAGAAGGCGGTCGAGGGCAACTGGCAGGATCGCCGCGTGATCATCGGGCGGGTCGCGATGCTGACGAAAAAACACCAGGGGCGCGCCGCCTGTCATTACTGCGGCCACTGCGAGCGCGGCTGCACGACGGATTCGTATTTCAACAGCCCCGGCTCGACTATCCCCGCGGCGATGAAGACAGGCCGGCTGACGCTGCGCACCGACGCCGTCGCCAGCCACATCATCGTTGACACGAACTCGGGCAAGGCGAAAGGCGTCGCCTTCATTGACCGCACCACGAAGAAGGCTCAGGAGGTCTTCGGCAAGGTGGTGGTGTTGTGCGCCTCGACGATTGAATCAACGCGGCTGCTGCTCAACTCGGCGACCCGCCAGCACCCCGAAGGCCTGGGCAATTCATCGGGCGTGCTGGGCCGTCACCTGATGGATCACACCTACGCGATCAGCGTCGGAGGGATCGTGCCGGTCGTGGCGAAGTTCCCTTATAACTACGACGACGGGCGCAACAATGGGATTTATATCCCGAAGTTCCGCAATGTCCGGGAGAAATACCCGAAATTCCTGCGCGGTTACGGAATTCAGGCTTCGGTGCAGCGGGGCATGTTCCCGACGCACCTCAGAAACATCCCCGGCTTCGGCGCGACGATGAAGAAATTGATCCGCGAGACTGCCGACGCGCCGCCCTTCTGGATCGGCGCCTTCGGCGAAATGCTGCCGCGCCCGGAAAACAGAGTGACCATCAATAAGGCGAAGAATGACGCCTGGGGCATTCCGGTCGCGCACATTGACTGCCGGCATTCGGACAACGAGCGCGAGATGGCGAAGGATCAGCTGGAAACGATGGAGGAGATGGTGCGCGCCGCCGGGTTCGAGGTTTACTGGAAGAACGGACAGCTCGCGCCCCCGGGCCTGTGCATTCACGAAGTCGGCACGGCGCGGATGGGCAGTGACCGGAAAAAATCGGTCCTCAACCAGTTCAATCAGAGCTGGGACGTGGAAAACGTCTTCGTCACCGACGGCGCGAGCTTTGTCTCGCAGGGCTGCCAGAATCCGACGCTGACGATGATGGCGCTGACGGTGCGGGCCTGCGATTACATTGTGGATCAGGCGAAGAAAGGGGAGCTTTAGGATTCGCCGCTGATCAGGAGGTGATTTATGCGGCCGGCAGTAATTGCCTTCACACTGCTGCTCGCCTGTCCCGCGACGGGCAGCGCGCAGCAGACAGCCGGTAATGCCGGCGCCGAAAAGACTGGCGTCGCGGAGCAGAAACGCGCGCAGCAACTGCTGGCCGGAATTCGCGAAGCGCTCGGCGGCGAGGCGAATCTCAAAACCGTCCGCGGCCTCTCCTTATCCGGCGAGTATCGTCGCCGCGTCGCCGGTAAGGAATCGAGCGGTGAAATAAAGGTCGAGCTGCTCACCCCCGACAAGTTTCTGAAGATCGAGAAATCGAACCCGCGACCCGCGACCACCCTGACCTTGTGGCAGGCGGTGAACGGCAATCAGGTCTGGGTTGACAGGCAGGTCAGCAGGCCTTCCGCCGGGGATGACCGCAGCAGTGATGCCCCGGACGTGCAGGGTGCCAGAAGCACGCCGATTGCAAACGCGAGTGGTGGAATGAGGGATGTGGCGACCGGCAATACCACGGTCCGTAAAAACGCCCCGGGGACTGCCACGACGGAGAACAGTGTCCTTGGCACAAGGATTCCCACCCCGCAGGGGCCGGGGCTTGATACCTCCCCGACAAAAATCGCCGAAGAGGGCAAGGCCTCCGGGCAGAAGTCGGCCGCCACCAGCAGGCCGCCGGGGATCGAAAACCCCGAGATCAGAGCGGCGCTGGAAAAGCAGCTTCGTCGGGAATTCATCTGCCTGTCGCTCGTCTGGTTGCAGTCGGCCCCCGCGTCGTTTCCGCTCGATTTCACTTACGGCGGCGTGATCAAAACCGGAACCGGCGAGGTCGAAGCGATTGACATGACCGGCCCCGACGATTTCGCCGCGCGCCTCTTTGTGGATCAGAAATCACGCCGCCCGCTGATGATCAGTTATCGCGAGGTGGTCAGACGCGATGCCGGATATGTCGTCTCCGCCCCGGCAGGTGAGAGTAATCAGGCAGCGGCGAAGGCCGAAGCGGCTCAGGAAATCGCCGTGCAGCTTTATTTTTCAGATTACCGTCCTGTTAACGGAGTGTTGCTGCCATTCCTGATTACCAGAGCCGTCAACGGAGTGCCAGTGGATGAGTGGAAAATTGAAAAATACAAGATCAACCCCGACCTCAAACCGAAAAGGTTCGAGAAGAAATGAGAGCCGGACGACCAGAGTGATGATCAGATTCCTGCTGAACATCCAGGCCGCCTTGCTCGTGGCCCTGCCGATTTCGTCAGCCTCAGCCCAAAGCACTGAAAGAGTTTTTAAGGGCCGGGTCGCCGGCGCCAGAGTCACGATGAAGCTCAGGCGCAGCGGCAATCAACTCTCCGGCGCGTACTCCTACGACCGCATCGGCAGGGACATTGCGCTGAAAGGCTCGATTGACTCGGCGGGCAACGTCAAATTGCAGGAATTCGGCGACGGCGGCGCTCAGGCGACAGCCGCGTTCACTGGCAAACTGGAAGAACCAGGCAACCTGCTGACCGCTTGGCTCGACGGCGAATGGGCGAAGACCGGCGGAGGTAAGCAGGAAACCTTCTGGGTCAAAGAAGTGAATGCAGAGCCCGGCATCAATGTCACCGCGCAGGGCATCAAGGATGAAAAGCTCAAGACCCTTTCGATTGACGTCGTCTGGCCGGAGTTCTCAGGCATAGCGAACCCGAACGCCGCAAAGTTCAATGCCAGGGTCAAAGGCGATGTGCTGAAGCGCGTGGCGGAATTCAGGGCGTCGTACGCGAAAGATCACGGGAAGGGCGAAAGCTGGGGCTACACCGAAGACTACGATGTGGCGCTCGTGACGAATCAACTGATCAGCGTGCTTTTGACTGCGGGGCCGTACAGCGGCGGCGCGCACCCCGGTTACGGGGCCGAAAGCTACAACTATGATCTCGTGGCGGGGAAGTTCCTGACGCTCGCCGACCTGTTCAGGCCGGGCTCGAACTATTTGCAGGTGATCTCGAAACACTGCGCCGGCGACCTGCTGAAACGCGAAGGGCTGGATGATCAGAACGCCATCAGGGAAGGCGTTGCCCCGAAGGCGGAAAATTTCCAGGTCTGGAACCTCACGCGGCGCGGTCTGGTCATCGTCATCGAGCCGTACCGCGTCGGCCCGTATGCGGCCGGGCCGCAGTTCGTCACCGTCCCGTTCGGCGTGCTGAAACCCGTCATCAGGCCGGACGGCCCGCTGGCTTCGCTGGTGAAATAGAGCCCGCAGATCCTGATTGCCTTCAGCCACCGTAAGGTAAAGAGGTACATCCGTTGGGATGTGCTTTCACCTGCCCCTGACATCAGTAAAACTGGCGTTCAGTATTCATTTATCCTATTATCAGCGTGACGGCGCACGAGGGAACTCTGGATCAGACAAACTTCCGGCAGGTTACTCGCTACTCCCCGGTCGGACTTCACTGCACGACTGCGAGCAAAATATGGAGACATTACCATTGTCCTCTACCCCTGAACCCGGTGCCATCCCCGCTGGCGACCAGGACCTGACTGCGCTCGTCAGGTCAATTGCCGGCGGCGATCAGGCCGCACTGGGAACGCTTTACGACGCCACGAGCCGGCTGGTCTTCGGGCTGGCGCTGCGCATCCTTGGCGACCGCGCGACCGCCGAAGAGGTGATGCTGGATGTGTTCACGCAGGTCTGGCGTCAGGCGGGCAATTACGACAGGCACCGCGGCTCGCCGATGGCGTGGCTCATGACGATTGCCCGCAGCCGCGCGATTGATCGCCTGCGCTCGGGCTGGCAGGACCAGCAGCGTAAGGAGCCGCTCGATGCGGTCGGCCCGGCGCGCGCGCCCGGGGCGAGTCCCGAGGAATCCACCGAGATGGCAGAGCGCCGGCGGCTCGTCCGCAAGGCGCTCGGCGCCATCTCGCCCGAGCAGCGGGAGTTGATCGAAATGGCTTATTACGGCGGCCTGAGCCACAGCGAGATCGCGCTCCAGACCAGCCTGCCGCTCGGAACTGTCAAGACCCGCATCCGGCTCGGGATGCTAAAACTGAAAGAAAGACTTGGCCCGGTGTTGGAAGGAAACGTATGAGAAGTGATGAAGTGAATCAGGAAGAAGTTCAGGAACTGGCGGCCCTTTACGCCCTCGGCGCGCTCAGTCAGCGAGAGGCCCGCGCCTTCGAATCGCGGCTGACGGCAGGCGACACCGCCGCCGAAGCCGAACTGCACGCATTCGAATCGGTCGTGGCCAGCCTGAGTCTGGCGGCACTCGAAGCCGAGCCGCCGGCCGGCGCTAAAAACAAACTCTTCGCCCGTCTTGCCGCGGAGAGCGCGCCAGACGCACAGGAGCCGGAAACGAGCCCCGCACACAACGAAATCTTTCACGTCCGCGCCAGTGAAGGCGAATGGGTGCCCTACGCGAAGGGCATCCTGATGAAGCTGTTGTCGGAAGACAGGGAGGGAAATTCGCTGACCTTCCTGCTGAAGATGGCACCCGGCTCCCGGGTCGTGCGCCACTTTCATCACGGGGTCGAGGAATGCTATGTGCTTGAGGGCGACTTCCACATCGGGGATGAGGATTACGGCCCCGGCGATTTCCAGTGCGCGTTGCCGGGCAGCATTCACGAAGAGGTTTACACCAACCACGGCGCGATGGTGCTGATCACTGCGCCCGCCCGGTTCGAACCGATCCACTGATCGGTGGAGTCAGAAGGCAAAAGGCTGAAGTAAAAAGCAGTGGTCATTATCCAGGACGGCCTGTTCTGTGACTCACCTGCTTTTTACTTCAGCCTTTTGCCTTCTGACTTCTAACTTCCGCAGTTAGTTCACTCCCGCCGCTCTGGCCGCCACGGCCGCTTTCCCGCGGCGAATCTGCATTTCATTGAACAGATAACTCGCCCCGGCGAATTTCTCGGTCAGGAACAGGACGTAGCGGATGTCCACGGCCAGCGTGCGATTGAGCGACGGCTCGAAGGCGTAATCGCCGCCCAAGCCTTCGTAGTTTCCGTCGAAAGCGAGGCCGATCACTTCACCCTTGCCGTTCATCACGGGCGAGCCGGAGTTGCCGCCGGTGATGTCGGTCGTCGTCAGAAAGTCCACCGGCACGTCATTCAGCCGCGGCTCGAAGTAGGTGCCAAAATCCTTCGCGCGCCGCAGCTCTTTCAGCTTCTGCGGGACGTTGAACGGCTCTTCGCCGGTGTCCTTGTCAATCACGCCGCCGAGCGAAGTCTGGTAGTCGTAGGTGACCGCGTCGCGCGGCTTGTAGCCTTTGACTTCGCCGTAGGTGAACCGCAGGGTGAAATTGGCGTCGGGGTAATAGGCCCCCTTCTTCATCTCCAGCATCCCGCGGACGAATTCCGGGCGCAGTTTCGTGATCGTGCTGTTGAAGTTCGCCTGCCGCTGGTTGAGCGGCTGCGTCTCGTCCACGACCTGAATCGCCAGCTTGAGCGCCGGGTCGTCAATCGCGCGGATTTCCGCGGGCGTGGACTT
This sequence comes from Blastocatellia bacterium, assembly GCA_035652435.1. Taxonomy (GTDB): domain Bacteria; phylum Acidobacteriota; class Blastocatellia; order RBC074; family RBC074; genus DASRDU01. Next base: position 21,387 of record DASRDU010000134.1, on the reverse strand, counting down.
CATCAGCTTCGTCACAGCCTCGAACGATTTGAACTGCGACCCTTCGATCAGCTTGCGCGCATACTCCTCCTCGGCCTTGCGGCGCTCGTTGCCGGATTTGCCCGCGAAGAGTTGTTCGACAAACTGAATCCGCTGCTCTGCGGGCAGTGCCGCCGCGCCGGCCAGCGCGCCCGCGAGCGCCTTCGCCTCCGAATTCACGTCCATGTCTTTCCAGCTGGGCTCGATCTGCGCCATGATGCGCTTCACGCCGTTCTCACTGAACTGCGGCGCACGCTCGGCGGCGGGTTTTTCCTGATCGAGCGCGCGCTGGTATGCGAAGCCCAGCACGCCGATCAGGTCGGCCGAATTGCTCAACTGGTTGAGCGCGTTCAGGCGCTGGTAAAAGGAGGTCAGATCGGCGTAGGTCGCCGCGATCTGCGGCAGCACGTTGCCGTATTTCGCTTTGGCCGCCGGGTTACTCTCCAGCCATCTGGTGAACTCGGCTTCCTGTGCCCGCTTGCGTTCGGCCAGGTTCATGCGGCGCAAGCCCTGCACCGCGCCCTCGAAGGCCTTCAGCGTATTGTTCAGGCTGAAGATCCGATCAGCGTTGCGGATCTTCGCCGCCGGATCCTTCTGCCCCTCCTCGGTCAGCGCCGCGACCTGCTGCTTGATCTGCGCGATGGTGTCGGGCAGCTGGTACTTCTCGCGGAACTCAATCGAGTACGATTCACGGTAACGATACGTCGCGCCGGGGTAGCCCATGATCATCGTGAAGTCGCCTTCCTTGACGCCGGTGGCGTTAATCGGCAGGAACTTCTTCGGCTTGAAGGGCACGTTGCTCTGATTGAAGTCCGCCGGCTTGCCGTCGGGCCCGACGTATGCGCGCAGGTAGGCGAAATCGCCGGCGTGGCGCGGCCACTCGAAGTTGTCCGGGTCGCCCCCGAAGAAGCCGATTGATTTCGGCGGCGCGTAAACCAGCCGCACGTCCCTGACCGTCAGGTAGGTGTAGAGGAAATATTGCAGGCCGCTGGTCATGTCCATGACCTGAGTGCGGTAGCCTTCCTTCGCGCGGTCGCCGAGCGCGGCCTTGGCGATCTCGGCCTTGCGCGCGTTGATGGCGTGGTCGCGCTCTTCGGGCGACATCTCGGGTTTGACGGCGGAGAGTACTTCGTTCGTCACGTCGTGGTATTCCTGCGTGACGGAGACGCTGTAACCCTTCAGCTGAATCTCCTTGTCGCGCGACGGCGCCAGAAAGCCGTTATTGATCAGGTTGCTGTCAACCGTGCTGTTCTGCGTGACGCCCTCGAACGCGCAGTGGTGGTTGGTCAGGATCAGGCCCTCGGGTGAGACGAAGGAGCCGGTGCAGCCGATGCTCAGTTGCACGACCGCGTCCTTCAAGGAAGCCTTCGTCGTGCTGTAGATGTCGTCGGCGTTCAGTTGCAGCCCGCGACTCTTGAGCTTGCTGATCGGCAGCTTGTCAATCGTGTCGGGCAGCCACATCCCCTCGTCGGCCAGTAAAGAGAAGGGAGAGATGACCAGCGAAGTGATCATCAGCGATATTGTCAGAACTCTGCGTAACATTGGATAACTCCTCAAATCATGTCCGGCGAACCGGGAAGTCTGCCGGGCAAGCCTCACAACGTGATCAGTATTTCCGCCCGACTCGTCTGAATCAGTGAACAGGCGGCTTCGTAGACTCTTTCTTCGGAAATAGTTTCGGCGCTGACTCCGCGAATGTGTGCGTGATTTCTGCCGAGCAGGTCGTCGGGCGAAGGGCCGTCGGTCGCCGACACCGCGACGACCGGCGTCCCGACCGCTGCCGCGACATGCGCCGGGCCCGAGTGATTGCCGATGAAGACGCTCAGTCGCGCGAGCGCCGAAACGAAGTCAGGCGTCTTCGGCGATTCAAGCACGACCGCGCGCCCTTTCGGCAGTCCGGCGGCAATCCGCTTGGCCAGCCCGCGTTCGCGCGGCCCGGCGAAGACGATCACTCGCGCATTAAAGTTATGAATCAGTCGCGCCGCGATGGAAGCGAATCGTTCGGCGGGCCACCGCTTCCGGGCGCTGCCCGAGCCCGGGTGAATGCCGACGAGCAGTTCGCCCGTCGTTAATCCGTTTTTCCGCAGCAGCCGGTCAATCCGCTCATCCGCCTCGCGCCCGGTCGCGAGCTTCGGCGCGGCTTCGAGCGGGCGCACGCCGAGCGGTTCGAGCATTTCAAGGTAACGTTTCGCCTGATGCTTCTGACCCGCAGGGAATTTCGCGAGCGCCCCGGCCAGCCGCCCGATCAGGCTGCGGACGCCGTTGCCCGCCGGATTCAATCGCCGCTGCGGGCGCGCAAAATTGATCAGCACGGCCGCTTCCGTGCCGGGGCGCAACTCAATCGCCAGGTCGTAGCGTTCCCGCGCGGCTTCCCGCAACGATTTCACGCTCCGATAAAGCGAGCGCGTCCCGATCACTTCCGCGCCCCTCAGCCGCCCGACCGGCAGCACCTCATCGGCGCATTCGGCCAGCCGCACCAACTCCGCCGCCGCCGCGCTCGCCGCGACCGTGATGCGCGAATGCAGCAGGTGGCGACGCAACGCGCGCAACGCGGGCAGCGCCAGCACCGTTTCGCCCAGGCCCGCGATGTGAATGACGAGAATGTTCTGAGGGTCGTGATACATCAATCAGGAATGTCGAACGACAGACCGCAATGATTGGCGCGCCGAATCAGCACCGCGAGCGGTACTGACGCGCAGGCCATTCAGTGAAGTTGATTTTCTACGCGCCCCTGGCAGTCGGCATGACTGTCGGCTGACGGAGAATTGAAAATTGAGAATTGAGAATGACATTTCGTAACCCGCCGATGATTTGCTACTGCATCAGGCTTTTGCCCGTCATCTCCGCCGGCTGCTCGACCCCGAGCAGTTGCAGGATCGTCGGCGCAATATCCTCTAACGCCCCGCTCTGGCGGAGTGTTCCTTTGAAGTCGGCGTCGCAGAGGATAAACGGCACCGGATTGTTCGTGTGCGCCGTGTGCGGCCCGCCGGTTTCGGGGTCAATCATCTGCTCGCAGTTGCCGTGATCCGCCGTGATAATCGCCGCGCCTTTGACCCCCTCGATTGAGCCGACCACCCGGCCGAGGCACGCGTCCAGCACCTCGACGGCTTTGATCGCGGCTTCGAGCCTGCCCGTGTGGCCGACCATATCCGCGTTGGCGAAGTTGATGATGAAGACGTCGGTCTCGCCCGCGTCAATCGCCCGGCAGACCTCCTCGGTCACTTTGAACGCATTCATCTCCGGCTGGAGGTCGTAGGTCGCGACCTTCGGCGAAGGCACGAGGATGCGGCTCTCGTGCGGGAATTCCTTCTCGACGCCGCCGTTGAAGAAGTAGGTCACGTGCGCGTACTTCTCGGTCTCGGCGATGCGCAGATTATCAATGCCGACTTTGGCAAAGACATCGGCCAGAATGTTGGTCAGATGCACGGGCGCGAAGACTATCGGCGTGTTGAATGAGCGGTCGTATTGCGTGAAGGTCGCGAAGTGCAGGTTCGGAATCCGCTCGCGCTCGAAGCCGTCGAAATTGAGCCCCGTAAAGGCCCGCGTCAATTGCCTGCCGCGGTCCGCGCGGAAGTTGAAGAAGATGACCGAATCGCCCGGTTGAACGGCCGCGACCGGCTCGCCGTTTTCGTGCGTGATGACGACCGGCTCGATAAACTCGTCGGTGACGCCGGCGTTATATGAAGCCTCGATGGCCGCAATCGGGTCGGTGAATTTCGCGCCCTCACCTTTCGTCAGCGCGTCGTAAGCGCGCTTGATGCGCTCCCAGCGGTTGTCGCGATCCATCGCGTAATAGCGCCCGCAGACCGAAGCCACGCGGCCCACGCCGATCTCGCGCATCTTCCCGACCAGCTCGCCGACGTAGCCCTTGCCCGAATGCGGCGCCGTGTCGCGGCCGTCGGTGAAGCAGTGGACGAAGACGCGCTCGACGCCGCGCCGCGCCGCCAGTTCGAGCAGCGCGTAAAGGTGCGTGTTCATCGAATGCACGCCGCCGTCCGAGACGAGTCCCATCAGGTGCAGCGCGCTCGCTTTGCCGGCGTCCACGGCCGCCGTGAGCGCCGGGTTTTCAAAGAAGGTGCCGTTCTCAATCGCCTCGTCAATGCGGGTGATGTCCATCTGGACGATCCGGCCCGCGCCCATGTTCAGGTGCCCGACCTCGGAATTGCCGAACTGCCCGCACGGGAGCCCGACGCGCTCGCCCGAACCTTCGATCAGTGTGTGTTTGTAATCGGCCAGGTACTGGTCAAGGAACGGCGTCTCGGCGAGGGCGATGGCGTTGCCCTCGGTTTTCGCCGAGTAACCGAAGCCGTCCAGAATGATCAGCGCGACCGGCCGTTTATTCAAATTGGTATTTGCCATAGCGCCATCATACTAAAAGATCGGGCGGCGGGAAAACAGGCCGCATTTTTACAGGCTCTACGCATGAAATGTGGAAGGCCGGGGTGGAGAATGGTGATCTGCTCAGGGGCGGGATTCTCTGTCCGCGTGCTTCGTGACCTCTGCGTTTTTCAGCGGGCGCCCGGCCAGCGCGCCGTTATACTTCCCCTCATCAACGACGACCCTGCCGTTGACGATGACGAACCTCATCCCTTCAGCCAGCCGTTCAGGTTCTTCGTAGGTGGCGCGGTCAGCAATCGTCTTTGCATCGAAGACGATCACGTCGGCAAAGTACCCCTCTCTGATCATCCCGCGCTCGGGCAGGTGAAAAGTCTCGGCCACGAGCGCGCTGCCCGAGCGGATCGCGAAAGGCAGCGTGATGACATGGCGGTTGTAAACATACTCGCGCAGCTTGCGCGGGTAGGTGCCGTACTTTCGCGGGTGGCCCGTCGAGCCGTCAGAACCGGTCATCACCCAGCTCTGGCGCATGAAGTTTTCGATGTCGCGTTCGTCCATATTGAATGAGGCGACGCTGGCCCCGCCTGATTTGATGATGGCGAGCGCGGCTTCGACGGGGGTCTTGTTCCAATCCTTCGCCAGCCCGCCGAGCGTTCTGCCGTTGAGCGCTTTGTCTCTGGCGCTGGTGATCAGCAGTGATTCCGGGCCGCCGCGCCGTTTCAGGTTCGCTTCCATTTCCGCCACGAGCTTCGGCCTCACCGCGGGGTCATCAATCCTTTTCAGCAACTCCTTATTGCCGCCGGCTTCGGCCCAGCGCGGCACGAGCGACGCCGTGATGCTCGTCCCTGATGCCGTGTAGGGATACTGATTGGCGGTGACTCTGACGCCCGTTTCCCGGGCCTCTTCGATGATGGCGATGACCTCTTTACTCTGGCCCCATACGTCGGCGCCGAGAGCCTTGATGTGCGAGATGTGGACGGGAATCTTTGCCTCGCGTCCGATCCGGATTGTTTCGCGGATCGAGCCGAGCAGGCCAATGTTGTATGAACTCTCGTCACGCATGTGCGAGTCGTAAACGCCGCCCTTTGCCGCGGCGACTCTGGCGAGTTCGATGACTTCCCCGGTCTTTGCGAAACTGCCGGGCGCGTAATACAGGCCCGTAGACAACCCGATTGCGCCCTCATCCATCGCTTTGCCGACGAGCGATTTCATCCGCTCAAGCTGATCGGCGGTGGGTTCGACATCCTTCCTCCCCAGCACCATCTCCCGCACGGTGCCGTGCCCGACGAAGAGGGCCGCGTTGGTGCCGATGCCGTTCTGATGCCACTGATTGAAAACCTCGCCGACATTCACCGGGCCCGCGCCGTCGTTGCCGGTGAAGACGGTCGTGACGCCCTGCATCAGATAATCCTCGTTGCCCTTACGCTGCGGGCTGGAGAGGTCATCAAAGGCGTGCGTGTGCGGATCAATGAAGCCGGGCGCGACGGTCAGCCCGTTGGCATTGATCGTCCGGGCGGCTGATAACGCGGCCTTCTGCGCATCGCCGATGAAAACAATGCGGTCGTCACGGATGCCGATGTCAGCCGTGACCGGTTCTGAGCCTGAGCCATCAACCACGCGGCCACCGCGAATCAGCAGATCGACGCTGGGAGCGCGAGCGTCCCGCTCGCCTGCGCCGGAAGAAGAAGTCCTGGTTGTTTTGAGGTGGCGATCAAGAAAACTCTCGGCGGCCCTGAAAATCTCCACCCAGTGGCGATGGAGCAGGAAGTCGTGGATCTCATCCGGAAAGATGAGCTGCTCCAGAGGGACTTTTCTCTCGCGCAGCTTCACCGCCAGATCAACCGTCTGGCTGAAAGCCACGTTGCGGTCATCGTCGCCGTGGATCAATAAAACAGGCGAACGCCACTTGTCCACCGAACTGATCGGCGAGGATTCATACGCCGTCTTCAGCGCGTCGCGGTTGCCGTAATCAATCCAGTTGGCGGCCGAGAGCCGCGCCGACCAGTCGTGGACGCCGTGCAGATCAACGCCCGCCGCGAACAGATCAGAGTTGCGGGCGAGCGCGAGCGCGGTCAGATATCCGCCATACGACCCGCCCCACATCCCGATGCGCGACGAATCAATGTCGGTGCGGCTGCGCAGATAATTCGCACCGGCGACAATATCCTGATATTCCGCCGCGCCGCCCCCGCCGCGTTTCGGGGCCTGACGAAACTCGCGCCCGTAGCCGATGCCGCAGCGAAAATTGACCGACAGCACGGCGTAGCCCTTGCTCGCGAGGTACTGATTGAAGCCGTAGGCATTGTTGTAATAGAACATGTAATGCCAGCCGGGCAGCATCTGCCGCCGCGGCCCGCCGTGCGCGAAGACGACTGCGGGCAGCTTCTCGCCCGGCCTTGCATCTTTTGGCAGAAAGAGCTGGCCGTGAATGTCCAGACCGTCGGGGCTTTTGAAAATCACCGATTGCGGGGTGACGAGTTTTTCAGCAGGGAAATCCTTCGGGATTGTTTCTTCCGCCACCGACCTGAAGGGCTTGTCTCTTTCTTTGAGGTGCCAGACCCGCACGCCTGCCGGATACCGGGCTGCCGAGTAGAAGTGAGCCAACTCCGCGCCATCGCCAGTCACGACCGGACTCCATTCGATCTCCCCCTCTCCGTCAATGGTCAGCCTGACCGATTTACCCCCGGCGACGGAAACACGCCACAGATGCCTGCGATCCACATCATCGCGATTTGATGAATAGATGACCTCGCGCCGGTCGGGAGTCATCGTGACGTGTTCGACTTCGGAACCCGCTGCCGTCAATGTAACGACGCTGCCGCCCCTGGCCGGGACGGAATAGAGGCGCTGCCAGCCGTCTTCTTCTGAAATAAAGACCAGCCTCTCCTCGCCGTTCTCGCCGAAGCCCCACTGCAACAGCGCCTGCTCGGCCATCGGTGGCAGCGAGGCATTGAGCGATGTCCCGCTGCGCCAGACTTCGCGGGCCTCGCCGGTCATCACATCCGCCATCATAATTGCCCAGGGATCGGGCTGATCTTCAAAGAGCGGGCGCGGTTTGGTCCCCCGCGCGGGCTGGCGCACAAACGCGATGCGCTTCCCGTCAGGCGACCAGCGCGGGAAGCTGTCGCGGTCAATCGAAGGCGCGAGGAAGCGGACCGTCTGTTTGATGATGTCGTACACGCCGACGAAGCTGTGCGTGTTGCGGCGGCTGACAAACGCCAGCATCCTCCCGTCGGGAGACCATTCCGGCGAATCGTTATTGCCGCGGGCGATGAACAGTGGATGCGGTTTGGGCGCCTCTGAAATCGAGGCCACATGAATCTGCTTGTCTTTGACGAAAGCGACGTGGTCGGTGGCCGGTGAGACCTTCGGATCGCTGCCTTCGCTGAGCGCGATGACCCGCCCGTTGTCGCACGAGACGGCATAGACCGCCTGAGCCGGCGGCTCGGGGCTGCTCGTCGGGTTCGGGACTTCGCCCGCCGAATTCTCATCGCCGCCGCGCACGTAGACGACCCATTTGCCGTCGCGCGTGAAACCGAGTTGCGTCAGTTCCTGCCCGTCGTCCGCGTTGTAAGGCGTCAGCTGGCGGGCTTTGAATTCAGGCCCGTCGGCCACCCAGACGTTGCGCCTCCCTTGGGCGTCGAAAGTCCAGGCGATGCGCTCACCCTTCGGCGCCGCGACCAGATTGTCGGGGAAGGGCGCGCTGAGAACCTGCTCGATGGTGAAGCCGCCGGACGATTGCTGCGCCGCCTGCTGTGCCCTGGAACTGAAACCGGCAAAGGTCAGCAGCAGAGTGGAGGCGATGACGAGTGTGCTTTTGATTTTCATAGGGCTGTCTGGCTACAAATGCCGCAGAAACTGCTCCGGGTTGTTCAGGAAAGCCCGGGTCAATGAAACGTGTTCGATCTCTTCCCACTTCACTTCTTTGATCGGATGAGTGTCGAAACTCAGGATCACGGCTTCAGGAAAAGCCATCAGGATCGGCGAGTGCGTGGCGATGATGAACTGCGCGTCCTCACTCACCATCTCTTTCAGCATCAGGAGCAGCGCCAGCTGTCGCTGCGGCGAGAGCGGCGCTTCGGGTTCATCGAGCAGATACAAGCCGCCCGGCACGAAGCGCGATTGAAACAGCTTCAGGAAACTTTCGCCGTGCGAATTCGCGTCCAGATTCTCGCCGTACCTGTCAACCAGCGCGCGCCGCTGGCCGAGCGCGGCGCCTTTCGCCAGCCCGAGCGCGTAACCCGTGTAATCCTTCTCGAAATCTTTCGCCACCTGCTCCAGCTCTCTGACCGTGCGCCGCATCCGCTTCGCAAACCCGAAGAAGTCTTCGGCGCGCAGGAAGAACCCGCGCCGGGTCTTGTTGTGCCACGAAAATTTCAGCTGCCTGCCGAGCGCTCTGGCCGGGATGAGCGACTCATCCCGCCCCACGTCCTCAGCGCCGACGGCAATCGAGCCGGTCCCGGCGGCGATGGCTTCGAGCAGCGTGGATTTGCCCGATCCGTTTTCGCCCGCCAGGAATGTGACCGGAGAGCGGAATTCGACTTCGGAAAAATTCCTGACCAGCGGCAGATTGAAGGGATACCTGTCTGACTGCCGGGCCTGCGTTTTGAAGCTGATGGATTTCAGATGGATCATGGCTTCACCTGCCTTCAAACCTCAACCTCAATCCACCACGAAACAATCGGGGCGCGCCGATAGTTTCGAGGGGCGTGCGCCCGACGGCGTAACGCTCGTCGAGCAGATTCTGCACGGCCACGAAAACGTCAACGTAACGTCCGAGCGGACGCGAGACCGTCGCGTCAATCAATGCAAAGCTCCTGAGCGGCAGCCGGTTCTGATCGTCATCGAACTGCCTGCCGCTGGCCCGGAACTGAAGCGCGGCGGTGACGATTTGCGGGTGCGAATACGCCGCCTGCAATGTGAGCTGGTGGCGCGGGACCTGCGGGATGAGGTTGCCGACGAGCGAGGCGTCCTGCGGCGCGCGGCGGACTGTGGCGTCGGCGAACAGGTACCCGGCGGACAGATTCCAGCGGCTGGCGACACGCAGATCGGCTTCGGCTTCGAGGCCCTGCGAGCGCGTGCGGCCCAGATTGCGGCGCTGGCGCGTGATCAGTGTCGGCGTGACTGAAAGCGTGAAGTTGGAAATCGGGTTGACCGTTTCGGTGAAGTAATAAGTCAGCCGCGTCACGAGATTGCCGGTCGGAGTCCAACTCACCCCCGCCTCGCCGCCGGTCAGGCGTTCCGAAGTCAGATTCTCGTTCGCGTTCGTCTGCGTGTCGCCGACCCTGAACGCACGATAAAGCTCATTGAGCGTCGGCGTGCGGAAGGCGCGATAGGCCGCGGCGCGCAGTGAGACTTTTTCACTGGCGCGATAAAGCAATGCCAGGCGCGGGCTGAAAGCGTCTTCGGTGCGGGGCGCGAAGAAGCGCGGCGTGACGGCGCCCGTCGCGAGCGTCCGCGTGACCGAAGCCGCGGATGAATCGCGCCAGTTGTCGTAACGCGCGCTCAGGGTCAGTTGCCAGCGCGGGGTGATGGTAATTAAATCCTGCGCGAAAAAGCCGATCCTTCGCTGCCTGCCGCCCGCGCTGACAATGCTGGTCGCGCGATTGTTTACGATGACCGTTTCATCGCTCGTGCCGCGCACGCCGCGCACGTCAACGCCGGCCACGAGCAGGTGCTTTTCGCCAGTCAGCCGCGACCAGTTGAGCGACAGCCCGACATCGCGCGAAGGCACCGCCTGCAGCCGGATCAGCGCTTCGGTGGCGCGGTTGGCCGAGACTGAAGTGAATGACTGGTGAAAGAGTTCCTTGTTGGCGAAGAGTGTCAGATTCCAGTAGCTGCCATCATTCGTCCGCAGGCGACCGCCGACCGCGAGCGACTGCGTCGCGGTGTCGTTGCGTTGCAGCAGCGTCCCGTTTTTGCGGTCTTCATCGAATAAAGAACCGCGGACAAAGACCGAGTTCTCCGCGTTCCATTCGTGACCGAGGCGAAGCGCGAGCAGGCGATGTCGTTGCCCCGCCTCTTCATCCGCCGGGCCGCGGATTTCCGGCGCGATGATGAAGTATCCGTCGGTGCGCAACGCCTCGCCGGATAGTGCGACTGATAACGGCCCGAATTTATCGCTGGCGAAAAAAGAAACGTCGCCGGTCGAGCGGGTGCCGTAGCTGGCCTGGGCGCTGATCGTGCGCGAGGTCGGGGGACGGGTGATGAGGTTGATGACGCCGCTCAGCGCGTCAGAGCCATATAGATCCGATTCGCCACCGCGCACCAGTTCAACTCTGTCAATGGCTTCACGCGGGACGCGATCCCAGTAGACCCAGCCGCCGAACGCGTCGTTGAGTGGGATGCCGTCGGCCAGCACGAGCGTCCGGCTGGCGCCGCTCGCGCCCGCGCCGCGCAATGAAACGCCCTGCGTGGTCGGGTTTGCCACGATCGAGCTTGAGCGGCGGAAGTTGCTGAAGCCGGGGACCTGTCGCAGCAGGTCGTCAACGGTCTGCGCGGCGGCGTTGCCCACGCTCTCTGAATCAAGCACGGTGACGCTCGCGGGCAGTTCGCTCAGCCGCAGTTCGGCGCGCGCCGGGGTGACGGTCAGGGTGTCACCGATGGACGCCGGCTCAAGCGAGAAGTCGGCGGTGACGGTTGCGGCCATGACCGTGGCTTTCCGCGTCTGCGAATTGAAGCCCGTGGCCGTCACGCGCAGCTCGTATTCGCCCGAAGGGATCGCGTCAAAAACGAACCTGCCTTCGTTATCCGTCGTTGTAGTGAGCGGCGACTGGCCCTTCGATTTGTCGCGGGTCGGAGTGGCTGTCACTCGCCCGCTGCTGACGGCGTCCCCGCGCTGATCGGTGACCCGGCCTGTGATCCTGCCCGCGCCGGCGGCGGAAGCATCCGGCTGCTGAGCGAAGGCCGCGGAGCAGATTAGAGCGAGCAGCGTCACCAGCAGTGAAAGTTTCGTCGGTGAAGTCGGTAACAGTCTGGTCATCTTTTCAGGGCTGATGCGGGCCGAGATGAAATCTCATTCCGGTCAGCACGGCATCAGCGTAAGTCAGGGGGCGGTAGAACCGGAACAGCACCATCTGGTCTTTCGGGAAGATCACATATGGCTGCCGGTCGCGCTCCCGGACTTCAATGTGCGTGATACGGAAAGCCAGATAGCTGCCGATGTAAATTGCGCAGATCACGGCAAACAATGACATCAATCGCAGCTTTCGGTTCCCGGGCATACGGTCAATTGTTGATGACGGATACGGGTTGAAGCGAACCCTGATAATCGTTTGGCGTTGCTGAAAATGCAAGCCGTCACTTTAATGGCTATTCACAATTCGGAATGATAAGCTTGGCTCGCCCGGTCGGGCATCTTTACGTCTGGTCAGTTTGAGATTTATGAACAGGAGTCCCCAATTCATTCTCGGCCTCGCCTTCTTCGCGCTCATGTTTCTGCTCGCCGGCGTGAGCGGCTACCAGAACGTGGTCACGGTGAGGAGCAGCCCGGGCTTCCGCGCGACGCAGAAGGGGGAGCGGGTGGTGGTCGAGAGCATCCGGGAAGGCGGCCCGGCGGCCGCCTTGAGACCGGGGGATGAGATCGTCGCCCTTGACGGGAACAAGGTCGAACACATCTTCCAGCTCGATTCCGCCTTCCGGAACACACCGCCCGGTTACCGCTACACGTTGCTGGTGCGGCGCGGCGGGCAGACGCTCGAGACGGCGCTGCGCACCGGCGAGGTCTCGCCGCTTTCCCGGATGAATCTTTACACCCAGCAGCTGTTCATCCCGGCGATCTTTCTGATTACCGGCCTCGCGGTCTTCCTGCTGCGGCAGGGCGACAAGCAGGCGCTCCTGCTGGCGCTGATGTTCGGGACGATGCCCGGCATGTTTCTGCAGGCTTACTTCCACCACCTGCCGCCGTGGATGAACGCGCTGTTATGGCTGGGCGCGATGATGACGGCTCTCCTGCCGCCGCTGTTCCTGCATTTCTTCCTGGTATTCCCCGAAGAGAGAAACCGGGTGTCGCCGATGCTGCGCCGGTTCCCGCGGCTGGAAAGATGGCTCTACCTGCCGCACGCGCTCCTCGTCCTGCCGATGATGCTGGCGACGGGAGTGATGATCATTCTTTCGCCGGCGAGGGCGCTCAATTTCGGCCAGGCATTTTACTGGGAGACGATCACCTTCGGGCTGGATGCCACTTTCTTCCTCGCCGGCCTGCTGTCATTGCTCATCAATTACCGCCAGTCGTCGCGGGCTTCGCGGCGCAAGCTGCGCGTCGTGGTGGCGGGCAGTCTGCTCGGGCTCGTGCCCTTCCTGCTCCTGTTCGGGATGCTCATCATTTCCGGCGCGCCGCCGGTCAGCACCAGCACCTACCGGTTCATCGTCTCGGTCGTGACTTTCACTTTCCCGCTCTTCCCGCTCTCGTTCGCTTACGCGATCATCCGGCACCGGGTCATCCCGGTGAGCTTCATCGTCCGGCGCGGCGTGCGGTACCTGTTCGTCTCGCAGGGGTCACTCGCGCTCGAAATCGTCGCCGTCGCGCTCGCGGTGAACCTGCTGCTCTGGGTGATCCTGAAATACCTGGCGACAATGGATATGCGGGTGGTCGGCATCCTCTCGGCGGTAGACGCGATCCTGGTCTGGAACATCACGAGCGAACTGCACCGCCGCGTGATCGCGCCGGCCATTGACCGGCGGTTCTTCCGCCAGGCCTACAACGCGCAGCACGTGCTGGCCGAGCTGGGCAATTCGCTGCGCCCGCTGACCGACCGGCGGAAGATGACGGCGCTGGCGACGGTGAAAATTCAGGCGGCGCTGCACCCCGAACACGTGGTCATCTTCCTGCGCGACGAGGCCACCGGCAACTACGTCTGCGCGAGCGCGACCTGGCAGCACGAGGACTCGTGGAGGTCAGGGCCACACGAAACCGAGCGGGCGGGCGCGCCGGACGCGAGCCTGATTCTGCCGAAGGATTCATACATCGTCTCCCGGTTCCGCGAATCATCGCAGCCGCTCATGATGGATCTGGACGACGTGAATTCGTGGGCACACGCGCTCGTCTCGCCGAACGCCTCGTCAAGCCCGGCGCGCCAGATCGAGGGCGAGACGCTCGGCCGCCTGCGCCCCGTACTGCTGCTGCCGATCTCGACCCGGGATCAGCTGCTCGGCGTGATGTCGCTCGGGCGGCGCCTGGGCGACTGGCCGTTTTCGCGCGAGGACCGGCAGCTGCTCGCGAGCGTGGCGATGCAGATCGCGATGGCGGTCGAGAACGCGCAGCTCGTGAAACAGAAGGTCGAGGAAGAACAACTGCGGCGCGAGCTGAGCATGGCGAATGAGGTTCAGCAGCGCCTCTTCCCGAAGTGCGCGCCCGAGATGACATCGCTCGAACTGTGCGGCGTCTGCCGCCCGGCGCGCGGCGTGGCGGGCGACTATTACGATTTCATCCAGCTCGACCCGGGGCGCGTCGGCATCGCGGTGGCCGACGTGGCGGGCAAGGGGATTGCGGCGGCGCTGCTGATGTCCACAGTGCAGGCTTCGTTGCGCAGCCAGGCGCCGGTGGCGAGCGGCGACCCGACGGAACTGGTCTCGGTGATGAATCGGCTGCTCTACAGCTCGACCGACACGAGCAGCTACGCGACATTTTTTTACGCGCAGTTCGACGAGCTGACGCGCCGCCTCTGTTACGTCAACGCCGGGCACAACCCGCCGATCCTGTTTCGCCGGGCCGCCGCTGCTTCGGGCGGGGAAAGGGGCCTGCTGCACAGGGCCAGCAGTGACAGTTACGCGACCACTGCCCAGCTCGACCTTGAAGCGGGCACGATGGAGATCCTCAATCTGACGACCGGCGGGCCGGTGATCGGGCTGCTCGAAGACTGTGTTTACGATTGCGAGACGGTTCCGCTTGAGGGCGGTGACATCCTGATCGCCTACACCGACGGGGTGACGGAAGCCTTCAACCCGCAGGGCGAGGAGTTCGGCGAAGAACGGCTGCGCCAGGTCATCGTCGAAAACGCCGGCCTCTCGGCCGGTGAACTGAGCGAGCAGGTGATGCGCGCGATTGCCGACTGGTGCCGCGAGGCCCCGCAGTACGACGATCAGACGCTCGTGGTGATGAGAGTCAGGTGAAGCCGGTTCAGGCTGAATGCCTGCGAAACAACTGACAGGCTGATTGAGACCAGACCCCGATGGTAACTCTGAAAGATATCCAGGCGGCGCGCGAGCGGATCGGGCGCGCGGTCTGTCACACGCCCTGCCCGGTCTCGCTGACGCTCAGCCGGCTGTGCGGCTGCCGCACCTTCTTCAAGCTGGAAAACCTCCAGATGACAGGCAGCTTCAAGGAGCGCGGCGCGCTCAACAAGCTGCTGCAACTCGGCGAAGCCGAAAAGCGGGCCGGGGTCATCGCCGCCAGCGCGGGCAATCACGCGCAGGGCGTCGCCCATCACGCCACGCGGCTCGGCATCAAATCAACCATCGTCATGCCGCGGCCGACGCCGCTCATCAAAGTCTCAAACACGCGCGACCTGGGCGGCAAAGTCGTGCTGCACGGGGCGAATTATGACGAGGCGCTCGCCCACGCGCGGCAGCTCGCCGCCGCGGAAGGGCTGACCTTCGTTCACGCCTTTGACGACGAAGCGATCATCGCCGGGCAGGGAACCACGGGGCTCGAACTGCTCGAAGAGGATGCCGACTTCGACGCCGTCATCGTGCCCGTCGGCGGCGGCGGCCTGATCAGTGGCGTGGCCGTCGCGATGAAAGAAATCCGGCCCGCGACGCGCATCATCGGCGTCGAGCCCGAGTATTACGCCTCGATGAAGGCTGCGCTCGGCGCGGGCCACCCCGTCGAGATCACGACACAGCCGACCATCGCCGACGGCCTCGCGGTCAGGCGCACTGGTGAACGCACGCTCGAAATCGTCCGCCGTTACGTTGACGAGATCGTCACTGTCTCCGAAGAGGAGATCGCGAGCGCCATCCTGAAACTGATCGAGATTGAAAAGACCGTGGTCGAGGGCGCCGGCGCGGCCTCGCTCGCGGCGGTGCTGTTCGGCAAGGTCGCCGGGATCGCGGGGAAGAACGTGGGGATGATTCTCTGCGGCGGCAACATTGATCCGACGCTGCTCTCGAAGATCATCGAGCGCGGTCTGGCCAAGGACGGGCGCATGGTGCGGTTGCGCGCGCTCGTACACGACCGTCCGGGGGAACTCGCGCGCATCTGCCATGTGGTGGCCAATACTGGCGGCAACATTCTCGACGTCCAGCACAACCGCGCCTTCGCGTCGCTCGAAGTCGGCGGGGTCGAAATTGACCTGACGCTCGAAGCGCGCGGCCACGAACACATCGCTCAGCTGCTTGAGGCCCTGCGCGTCGAAGGGATCGAAGCACAGGCCCTCGCCTGATCACCTCTCGCTGAAGGAGAAAATCACCGATGTCCCGATTCAACTCTCATCGGCCAGCAACCGTCACACTACTGCTGATTTTAATTCTGGCTGTCGGCCTGCCGACAACCGGAACTCCGAAAAAGCACAAAGCAAAAACCGGCAAATCGCCCGGCGACCCGGCGATCATTCTCGGCTCGGGCGCGCACCGGTACGAATGGGTCAGGGGCTGGGCAAAGCTCCCCGAGGGGATGAACCTTGGGAATCTGCACGGCGCGGTTCAGGTTGATTCGAAGGGCCTGATTTACCTGAGCGCCGAATCCGAAAATGCCGTGATGGTCTTCGATCAGGGCGGGAAATTCGTCAGGGCCTTCGGGAAGGAATGGAAGGCCGATAAGCCCGGCAACGGGATTCACGGCATGCGGCTGCGGAAGGAGGGCGGGAAGGAATACCTTTACCTGACCCACCTCGACCGGCACGAGTTTGCCAAGATCACACTGACGGGCGAAACCGTCTGGGTCAGAGGCTACCCCGAGAAGTCCGGAGTCTATACGTCAAAGGATGAATTCAAGCCGACCGGCATTGCGGTCGCCCCGAATGGCGATGTTTACGTGACCGACGGTTACGGCAAAAACTACATTCATCATTACAACGCCAAAGGCGAGTACGTAAATTCGTGGGGCGGCAAGGGCGCAGAAGACGGCAAATTCAATACGCCGCACGCGATTCTGGTGGACACCCGGGGGCCGGAGCCGCTCATCCTCGTGACTGATCGCGCCCAGCACCGGCTGCAATGGTTCACGCTCGACGGGAAGCACGTCAGAACCCTTCCGGGCGACGGTGACCTGCTGCGCCTGCCCGCCGCGCTCGACGAGCGCGGCGGGGATCTGGTCGTCGGTGATCTGTCGGGCCGCGTGACGATCCTCGACAAGGATAACAAGCTCATCACCCACCTCGGCGATAACATTGATCCGAAGAAGCGCGCGAAAAACACGATCACGCCGGACGAGTGGCTTGAAGGCCAGTTTATCTCACCGCACGGCGTCTGCTGGGACGAGCACGGCAACCTCTATGTCGAAGAATGGCTACAGACCGGGCGCGTGGTCAAACTGAAGCGGGTGAAATGAGGTGAGGGGCAGGAAGGATGAGCTGTCAGTCCTGCGAGGGGTCAGCGCCTCTGCCACCAGGAACGAGGCTTCGTTCCTGAGGGTGGAGGCGCTGACCCGGCTGAGGACATCGACGTAACTCGGATCAGAGCTTTGGCGAACTCCACTCTCCGCCGCCGCCCGGCTGAAATGAGGTAATGCCGTTCAAAACTTTCGCGCTCCTGCCGGGAGAGATCTCCCTCGACATAGCAATCAATCATTTCGTTTTCGACCACCACCAGTTCGGCGAACAACTGATCGTCGGCCAGCAGGCATTTTTCAAAGCGGGAGAGTTCCTCCTCGGGCAACTGCCCCAGCAGGTAGCGAATGATCAGTTTCCGGTGATTCGATTCATGTCTCACGCGTTCGCAACCCCTTCCACTCATGTTCATGTGGGAAAGAGGGCGAAAAGGTTTCACGCCACCGCCAGTTCGACAACCCGCCGCATCACTTCTCTCTCCAGTGATTCCCGGATGCGGAAAATTCTGAGCTTGAGCGCGTTCGGGGTGATCCCGAGGCGGCCGGCCATCTCCTTCCGGTATTTGATCCTGATTGGGTGATCCGCCTGGTAATATTCGAGGATCAAGTCCCGGTGGTCGGCGGGCATCTCCTTCAGACATTCCTCCAGACAGTTGAGCAATCTTTCGCGCTCATCGTCCCTCTTGACGAGAGCCTCGGGGATGAACGCCGGATGCTCGCAGGGAGTCAGCCGGTCGAGCGGGAGGAATTCTCTTTCACGGCTGGCCCTGAATTCGTGCAGCACGTTGCGCGCCACGCCGTAGAAATAATTGGCCGGGTCGTTTGAGCGAATCTTTTCCCCTTCGGCCAGCCGGCGGGAGGCGCGATAGAGCGTCTCATCAGCCAGGTCTTCGGACGAAAAACAGCAGCCCCGGCCTTCAAAGAATCTCGTCAGTTTGCGCTGGAGCAGCAGGTATTTCCCCCCGGCCCTTTCCGGCGCGGCATCGAGTAATGCCAGCAGCACTGACAGCCCGTCGGCAGTCAGTTCGGATGGCTGTCGGCGAATAACTTTGCCACCCGCGGACTGAGAACTCGCGTCTGATGATGAAGGCGGCAGATATGCGATCGGGAGCCGTCCCTCACTACGGTCAGTCGGGGGCTGCACATCGGACCGGACTGTGCCGGGGACGACCTTCAGTGCGGGCCGTGTGGAGGCGTGATCTTCTGTCGCGACAGATGAGCCGGAAAAGACCAGCCGAAGCCTTTTCGTCACCTCGAAGTAATGAGTTTTTTTCCGCTCGCCCAGCTGCTGGACCGAATGCGCCCCGGCGAACACAACTGCTTCGAGTGAACTGCCTTCATTAATCACATCGGCACAGATTCCGGCCCAGTCCGCGCCTTCTTTATTGCGCCGGCGGATGACCAGTTTCCGACTCCTGTGGATCACAATCTCGGTTTTTTTCATGCTGCCCTTCCTTTTTGCCCTTTCGTGTGGGGAGTGATAGATTGACCGCCATTAAAAGCTCGGCCCTGAAACTTTTTTCGGGGTAATCACACTAGGAGATGAAGGGAGCTGAAATCCTCAGAAGCATCCCGGATTTGGCTCAAAGTCGTCTCAAATAATTCTCAAAGCAGCCATGACATTGCGGGGAAAACACTTGTATCAATTCGACGGATTCCAACTCGATGTCGCAGAGCAGGCTCTTTTCCGTGACGGGCAGCCGGTTCCGTTGACGCCAAAGGTCTTTGAGATCCTGCTGACGCTGGTCGAGAACAGTGGGCGCACGGTGACGAAAGAGGAATTGATGGGAAGGGTCTGGCCGGACAGCTTTGTCGAGGAGGGCAACCTCACCCAGAACATCTCGGTTCTGCGCAAGGCGCTCGGTGATGGTTCCGGCACCACGAAGTGCATCGAGACCGTGCCCAGACGCGGCTACCGGTTCAACGCCAATGTTCAGGAGTTCCGGGACGATCAGTATGAAATGATCTACGAGGAGCGCACGCAGGCCAGAGTGACTATTGAAGAGGAAGCGTCTGAGCAGGGGAACGTGGCTGCCGCTGCGCCTGGGCGGCGACGCCTGCTCCCGGGGGCCTGGCAACAGAAACTGCTTTCACCCTCGATGTTAGTCGCCGGCGGCGGAGTGGCCATCATGATTTTACTGACCGTCTGGTTGATTGGCCGACACGGCCCACCGCCTCCTGCTCTGGAGTTTAGAACGCTCTACGGCTTCAACAGCAAAGAAGGGCAGTCAATTAAGTTTGCGCGCTTCTCGCCTGCTGGTAGTGAGATCGCTTATGTCGTGAGCGGACAGGGGTTCAATCTTTACATCATCGGCGTGGGCGGTAACGAACCGCGCCAGATCACCAGCGGGGATTCGCTGGATGAGAGCCCGGTCTGGTCTCCGGACGGGTCGGAGATCGCTTTTGTCTCGAATCGTAACAACCAGACCGGCATCTGGAAGGTTTCCTCAGGTGGTGGGGAGCCGCGGATACTGATTGCACTTTCGCCGGAAACCACGGGTGCAAAACTGGGGCGGCCGAAACTCAGCGCCTGGAGAGACCGGACAATTTACTATGAGTGGAGAGGTAATCTTTATACCCTCGACACTGACTCGTTAAAGACGAGAAATCTGACCGGATTCGACCCTGAAACCTATTCCGCCATGGATTTCGCCGTCTCATCTGACGGTCAGATCGCGTACACCAACTTTAAGGGAGGCAGGTCCGATTTGTGGGTTATCTCTGCGGAGGGAGGAGAGCCTTATCAGATCACTAAGGATCAGTGGATTAATACCAAGCCGATCTGGCTCCCCGATAATAAGGGCCTGATCTACGCCTCGCTTCGTGATGGTCGGAATCAGATTTGCCGGATTGACCTGTCGGGTAAGCAGTCGAGACTCATCACTGCAGAGGAAAACAGTGGCTGGCTGGCAGACCTCTCGGCCGATGGTCACCGGGTTCTGTACTATGCCAATGAGGAAAAGTCCGACGTGCTTGCGGTTGATGTGGCAACCGGGATCACCACTACGGTGGCGGAAGGCATTGAGTTTGAATGCTGGCCTTCAGTTTCTCACGACGGGAAAAAAGTGGCCTGGCAGATATTCCCCAGGGGGAATGCACTGATCCCATGGGAAAGCTCGCTGATCAGTAAGTCTGTTGGGACGGAAGAAAAAGAAACCCTGCTGGCTGCCAATTCATTCGAGGCTCGGTGGTCGCCGGATAGCGACAACGTGATCTTTCTCAGAAGAAAGGGGAAATCATTCGCCCTTTACATCAGAGAATCTGACGGCCAGGAAAAACAACTGGCGGAGAACATAACGAGCAGCGGCTATGCCAATAAATTTGCTTTCAATCTTGCGCAGACGAATGATTTCACCTGGTCACGTGACAACCGGATTGCTTATTGCGCTGTGAAAGACGGATTCCAGAATGTCTTTGTGATCGGGCCTGATGACACGGAAGGGCAGAAAATTTCGGATTACAAGTTGCAGAACGCGAATGTCTATTGTCCGACCTGGTCCAGGGATTCCAGCCAGCTTGCCTGGGTTTATAGTACCGGCCCGTCAGCAGAACCGGGCAGGCGCCAGTTCAGTATCTGGGTAACAGACTTCAGGTCTCCGAGGTGCATCTTCGGCCCGACCGAAGATGCAGTGCGACTGGTGGGATGGACACCGGATGACAGGATCATCATCGCGAGCGTCGAAAACAAAGGTGTGAATCAGGGTGTTCCCGCCAAAGTCTGGTTAAGCAGTGTTTCAGTAACTGGCAAACCTGCTGATAAGATTTCTATCGGAGATAGCGATAGTACTGCTTACTTTTCGAATATTCACCTGTCTCCTGATGGCAGGAGCATTTCTATGATTGTCAGACAGGGTGGGAAGGAAAATATCCGCATCATCAGTCTTACTGATCGGCAATCCAGGCAGGTTACCAGGAACGATGATAGTCATGTCTATCTCTCCAGCATGTCCTGGTCGCCTGATAACGGAACGATTTACTTCGGCAGGCAAACAAGAGAGTGTTTGCTTAAGGTGATCAACAACTTCAACTGAAAGGATTACTGGAGATGGCGAACAAAAAAGAAAAACCCCAAAAGAATCTGGAGCTGGATGATCTGTTGTTGTTGCTGTATGTCAGAGCCATGCTGGACTCGTTCAGAATCAATATGCTGAATTACTTTGCTGCTGCCACGACCTCAAAACAGAAGCAGGAGCGGGCGCTGAAAATCAGGGAAATTATTACCAAAAACAGCCCTAAGGGATTCAGCCCTGCGGCTGAGGAACTCCCGGGCGAGGCGTATAGTTGTCCGCCGGGATTCGTGTGTGTTGATGGCATCTGCGTCCCTCGTGAGTAAAATGGCTGACGCTGCCGCAGGAATCTGCCTGAAGCCGCTGGGTGAAGTCTAACTGTTGAGGCTGTCTCAAAACTCAGATAAGCACCCAAGCATAAATTTTGAGATAAAATGAGCGGGCTATGAAAAGACCCACGAAGTTCGTCGAGCCGCTCACCAAAGCACAACGTCAGCAACTCAAGGAGGTCATGAAGTCTGATGTGCCGTCGCGCCGTCGAAT
>DASRDU010000133.1:0-23454 GCA_035652435.1 Blastocatellia bacterium | reverse complement strand
GTTGTCCTGCCCGTCGGAGATCAGCAGGATCGCCCGCTTCGGGTGGCGGCCCTGCCTGACTTTCTCGACGCCAAGGTACGCGGCGTCGTAGAGCGCCGTCTGACCGCGCGGGTCAATCAGCGTGAGTTTGTTCTGGAGCGTGGTGCCGTCGGTGAACTCGGCGACCAGATTCGCGCGCTGGTTGAAGGCGACCAAGAAGTAATCGTCGTCGTCGTGGCTGGTCTCAATGAAAGCCTTGAGCGCCTCCCGGGCGCGATCAAGCTTGCCCTTCATGCTCCCTGAAATGTCAAAGATGATTCCGACGCTGACGGGCACGTCTTCGTCCCTGAAGTATTCAATGTTCTGTTTGACCTTGTCTTCAAAGACCTCGAAGTGCTGCCGGTCGAGCCCCGTCACCAGCCGGTCGGAGGGGTCGGTGACGGTGACGCTGAGGGTGACGACTTCAGTCTCAATGATGTAGCGCTGCTGCCCATCTCTGGCATCACCTTTCTGTTCGGTTTTGGTTTGTGTAGTCGAAGGGGCCTGCTGTGCGATGGAACCAACAAAACTCAGGAACACCGGAATGCAGATGAACGCTGCCCGACGTAAGCGGAATGGATTTCCCATGGGATTTCCCCCTTTCCTCCCAGCTGGAGAGAACCGGAAACCTTGTCAGTCTGGATGTGCGGCCCGGGTAGTATAAGGAAGGCAAAAGTAAAAAGGCAAAAGGCAGAAGTAAGAAAGAAGAGTTGCCCTGATTACCATCAGTCCCCCTTGCGCTCTTATTTTTGCCTTTTGCCTTTTTACTTTTGCCTTATTCTCAGATCACCCCATCACATTTGTAATCCGGTCTGACTGGTCGCGCACCTGACGGCGCAGCCGCTGCCAGTCAATCGTCAGCACCCGTTTGTCACGCACCACGGGGACGCCGCCGACGATTGTCTCCCGCGCTTCAGCCGTCGCGTAGACCAGATGGGCGTAAACGTCATAGATCGGGGCGCGCTCGAGCGTCGCCGAGCCGGTATCCACGACGACCAGGTCGGCGAGCTTGCCCGGCTCAATCGAGCCGATCCGGTCTTCCATCCCCAGCGCGCGGGCGCCGCCGATGGTCGCCATCGCGAAGACCTCTCGCGCCGCCACGGCGTCCGCCCGCTTGTGGTGCAGCTTGGCCAGCCGCGCCGCCGTGCCCATCTCCTCAAACAGGTTGGTGGTCGGGGCCGAAGCCGCGCCGTCAGTCCCGAGGCCCAGCCGCAGTTCCTTATCGAGCATCCTCCGGATCGGCGCCGCGCCGGACGCCAGGTTCATATTCGAGCGCGGGCAGTGCGCGATGCCGGCGTTGTGTTCCTTGAGCAACGTCAGCTCCCCCGATTGCGGGTGGACCACGTGGGCGGCCAGCACTCTGGCCTCGAACAAACCCTCCCGCGCCACGTAATGGATCGGCGTCGCGCCGTAGCGTTTGAGGACTTCATCCACTTCGTGTTCGGTCTCCGAGAGGTGGATCAGCACGGGCGTCCCGGTGCGCAGGGCCAGATCGCGTGCGGCCCTGAGCGTTTCCGGCCCGCAGGTGTAGGGCGCATGCGGCGCGACGGCGGGCGTGATGCGCGGGTGGCCCTTCCATTCGTCAATGAACTTTTCCGCAAGCTTCAGGCTTTCGGCCGTCCCACTTGGTGCATCCGGCGTCGGGAAATCCAGCACGGTTTCGCCGAGTACGGCGCGGATGCCGAGCGTGTCGGCCTCGCGCGCGATCTCCCACTCGTAATAAAACATGTCGGCGAAGGTGGTGATCCCGCCGAGCAGCATTTCGATGATCGAGAGCCGCGCGCCGACTTTGACGAAATCTTCATCCACGCAGGCCTTCTCAATCGGGAAGATCGCCTCGGTCAGCCAGCGTTCGAGCGGCAGCCCGTCGCCGACGCCCCTGAGCAGCGAATGCGGCACGTGGGTGTGGGCGTTGATCAAGCCGGGGATCACGACGGCGTCGGTCGCGTCAATCGTCTGCTGTGCCGTCCACCCAGCGGGCAGGTCGCCGACCGCACAGACCTTCGCGACGCGCCCGTCACGCACGGCCACGGCGGCGCGTTCGAGGACATCAAAGTTTGCGTTCATGGTGACGACGGTGGCGTTGAGGATGACCAGCTCGAAATCCCTGGGGGAGGTACTCAGGTTAATCATAACAGTCTGCCTTTCATTATCAATCTCGGTCGCCGGAGGCCGCCTGCGGGCCAGTATACGATTAATCGTCAGTCACGGCTGACCTTTTTCCGCCCGGAGGTTGTATAATGCGGTCGCTCCCCTTTGCTCGCTCCATTGAAACCAGAGTCAGGAAAGGTCTCGTTATGCTTTATTCATCTTCAACCCGCCGGATGCTCGTCATCGCGCTCTCGCTGCTGGTGGTGATGTCCGTCATCATCACGGCCGGCGCGTACCAGCAATCCCCGCAGTCACAAAAACCGCAGCCGCCACAGCAGCCCCCTCAGAAGCAGGAGCAGAAAGACAAATCGAAGAAGGACCAGCGGCAGGGCGCGGTCTCCGATGAGCAGCAGCCTGCCCCGGGGGAAGACACACTGCGCATTGACACCCAGCTGGTCCAGCTCGACGTGACGGTGATTGATCAGGCCAACAACCCGATCTACGACCTGAAGAAAGACGACTTCAGCGTTTTCGAAGACAAGATCAAGCAGAGCATCGAGAACGTCAGCCGCGAGGAGGTGCCGATCAGCCTTGGCATGGTGATTGACACTTCGGGCAGCATGCGCACCAAGCTGCAGGTCGTCTCGGACGCCGCCCGCGGGCTGATCAAACAGCTGCGGAACGAAGACGAGGCCTTCGTCGCGCAGTTCAAGGCCGAGCCCGAGCTGGTCCAGGATTTCACCCGCGACAAGCGCGAACTCGAAGACGCGATTGACAACCTCTACACCAGCGGCGGCACATCCCTGCTCGACGCCATCGTGGCCACCGCCGATTACGCGCACGAGAAGGCCAGCAAACAGGGGCAGCACCGCCGCCGCGCCCTCATCGTCATCAGCGACGGTCTCGAGAAAAACAGCTCGGTCAAGGAGAAGGAAGTCATCGAGGCGATGAAGGAGGACGAGGTCCAGGTCTACTTCGTCGGCTTCGTTGACGAGGACGAGGAGCAGAAGGGCCTCTTCGGCAGGTCGCCCGCCAAGAAGGCGAAGGAGCTGCTCATGCGGCTCGCCGACGACTCCGGCGGCCGCGCCTTCTTCCCGAAAGACATCAGCGAAATGGGAGCCATCGCGACGCAGATCGCCAAGGATCTGCGGACGCAGTACGTCATCAGCTACTACCCGACCAACGAAAAGAGGGACGGCAGTTTTCGCAGCGTCAGGGTCGTGGTGGATTCCAGAGACAGACGCAGGCTGATTGCCCGCACGCGGCTGGGTTATTACGCCCGGCCTGCGGGCGCGGCGGCACAGGCCGCGGGCGACAGGAAGCTGACGGGCAAGGCGCCCGAACACTGAACCTCAGAACGTCGCAACCGGGTTGAGCGGCGAACCCGTCCCGCCGCTCACCGGGATCGGCGCGGCGGTCAGCAGAAAGTCCCACCGCTTCCTCTTCGCCGCGGCCTCGCCGAGCGCTTCCAGATCGCAGTTGTCGAAGATGTACACGCCGAGCGCCACCAGCGTGAGCGTGTGAATCGGATGCGAGAAACCCTCAATGCCTGAGGGCAACACGTCGCTCGCGGCATCGCTCCCCAGCACCGCCACGTCGCGCGCCCTGAGCCACCGGGCGCACGAAGCGTGCAGGCCCGCCGCTCCCGTTTTATCAACATCCCACGGGCCGACGGCCGCACGCCGCGCCCAGCGGCCGGTGCGGATGAAAACGGCGTCGCCGCTCTGGACTTTGATCCCCGCTTTCTTCTCCCACGCCTCCAGGTCTTCCGGGTAAATGGGGGTGCCCGGTTCGAGGTATGGCACGCCCTTGAGCGCGGCCATATCCATCAGGACGCCGCGCGTCAGGATGCCCTGCCGCAGATTACTGATCGCCAGTTTGCCGGCGCCTTTCCGGGTGACCTCCTCCTGCGAGAATCCGTTGTACATCTTCCCCCGATAAAAGATGTGGCAGAGCGCGTCCATGTGCGTGTGCTGGTAGCCGTGAAACAGCACCGAAAGCGTATCCACGCTGAACTGCCCGGGGTTGTTGCTCCCGGTCAGGTTCATCGTGTGCTGATACGGGTTCGGATTGTCAGGCTCCTTCTCGCTGTTCGTCTCGCGCGCCAGCGAAACTGAAACGCCTTCTTTGACCAGCGCGGCGGCCTGCTTTCGCTTCATCGGCGTGATCAGGTTGACAGCGCCAAGCTGGTCTTCTTTTCCCCAGCGCCCCCAGTTGGAAATTTCGGTCATCATCCGGTCAACGTCGGCTTTCGTCAGTCTGTGCTGAGCCTGCGCGGCACGACCAGCCGTCTCTGCAATGACCATTCCGGTAATTGTCAGCACTGCGATCAGGCCAATCAGCATTGCGGCAGTGGAAAGTGTTTTGTGAATCATAGGGCCTCCTGTGTGTGGTCGTGATCGTGACTGTGCGGATGGCGGTGAGGACGACCCGAATACGGCGCGTGAGCATCAATGATTGCGCGGCGGGCGGCGGGCGGTGCGTTCAGTTGATGCTCAAGCCAGGCGAGGACGGCGGGCAATCCTTCCCCGCTTTTCAGATTCGTCAGGACGAATGGATTGTCCCCGCGCATGCGGCGCGCGTCACGCTCCATGACTTCGAGTGAAGCCCCGACATACGGCGCGAGGTCAATCTTGTTGATGACCAGCAGGTCGGAGCGCGTAATGCCGGGCCCGCCCTTGCGCGGAATCTTGTCCCCCCCGGCGACATCAATCACATAAATCGAGACGTCAACCAGCTCGGGGCTGAAAGCCGCCGCCAGATTATCGCCGCCGCTTTCGACAAAGATCAGTTCCAGCCCATGCAGGCTGCGTTCGAGGTCGGCGATGGCCTCCAGATTCATCGAAGCGTCTTCGCGGATCGCCGCGTGCGGGCAGCCGCCCGTTTCGACCCCGCGCACCCGCTCCACTGGCAGCGTGCCCTGACGGATCAGAAACTCGGCGTCTTCCCGGGTGTAGATGTCATTGGTGACGACGGCCAGATTGAGGCGCGGCCAGAGTTGTCTGCTCAGGCAGTCAAGGAGCGCCGTCTTGCCGCTGCCGACCGGGCCGGCGACGCCGACGCGGAATGCCCGCTTGTAATTTGTGTCCTGCATATCGGCCTCCATTCCCGTGATCAGAAATCAAATCTCATGGCCGCAACTACGAACCGCGGATTTCAACCTCAATTTCCGGTGTTTCAACATAACGCCTGGCCCTGAAGCCGCCGGCGTTCTCAGTGCTGAAAAGCAGGAGGAATCTGATTGTATGCGAGCCCGGCTTCAAGTCGCGGATCAACGGCTCGTGAGGCTCCGACCCCGTTCCCGGCCAGTTCAGCCGCACGTCTATCTTTTTACTCTCGCCCGGCTGAATTACGGTTTCGGCGACAGTACCCAGTTCGCCGACCTGATAGCCCGGCTCTGTCACCCAAACAGAACCACTCTGCCTCTCTCTCCTGGCTGCAGCATAAAGGTCTGTTGGCGGCCCTATGCCGCCATACCACTCGTGAGAGAGTCCGGAAGTGATCGCACCGGAAGAATGATTTTCAATCACCAGCGGAATACTCAGAACCTGCGTTTTGCCATTGGCGAGCATCATCTCTCTGGGGATGAGAATTGTTGATTCAGGAATCAGGCGGATATCAGACGCCCGCCTGCCAACACCCCTTTGTTCCAGCTCTTTGGCGAAGACTTCCGAATCAGGCTTCGCAGAAGCTTTCTGACCGGAAGAGTTTGCGGCAGAACAAATCAGCAGAAGCGCGATTAAGGTAATTTTCTTCAGGATCATATGTTGTCCCTGACGATTGAAGGTTTTGGCCTGAGCGTTTCAAATCCCCAGCAACTCTGCTCAAAAAAGGAAGTATCGCTGCGCCATCGGCAGCACCTGCGCCGGGTCGCAGGTCAGCAGTTCGCCGTCGGCGCGAACCTCGTAAGTCTCAGGATCAACCTCGATCTTCGGGGCGGCGTCGTTGTGGATCATGTCAACCTTGCCGATGTGACGACAATGCTCAACCGCTACGGCGGTCTTCTGCAACCCGAGTCTGCCCGGAATGCCGGCATCAATCGCCGCCCGTGAAGTGAAAGTCAGACTGGTGGCTGCGGTCGCCCCGCCGAAAGCCCCGAACATCGGGCGGTAGAGTTGCGGCTGCGGGGTCGGGATCGAAGCGTTCGCGTCACCCATCACGCTCCACGCGATCAGCCCGCCCTTCACTATCATCTCCGGCTTGACGCCGAAAAACGCCGGACGCCAGAGTACCAGATCGGCGAGTTTGCCCGGCTCAATCGAACCCACCCGAGCGGCGATGCCGTGCGTGATGGCCGGGTTGATCGTGTATTTCGACACGTACCGCTTGACGCGGAAGTTGTCGCTGCGCGCCGAGTCTTCCGGCAGCGGGCCGCGCTGCACCTTCATCTTGTGCGCCGTCTGCCACGTCCGCAGCACAACTTCGCCGATGCGCCCCATCGCCTGCGAGTCGCTCGACAGCATGCTGAAGACGCCCAGGTCGTGCAGGATGTCTTCGGCGGCGACGGTCTCGGGCCTGATGCGGCTCTCGGCAAAAGCCACGTCTTCGGGCACCTGCGGGTTGAGGTGGTGGCAGACCATCAGCATGTCCAGATGCTCGGCGATGGTGTTGACCGTGTAAGGCCGCGTCGGGTTGGTCGAGGAAGGCAGGATGTTCGGGAGGCCCGCAATCCTGATAATGTCCGGCGCGTGCCCGCCGCCCGCGCCTTCGGTGTGGTAAGTGTGGATCGTTCGCCCGGCAATCGCGGCGATGGTATCTTCGACGAACCCGGCCTCGTTGATCGTGTCGGTGTGGATCGCCACCTGCACGTCGTACTTGTCGGCGGCTTTGAGGCAGGCATCAATCGCGGCTGGCGTCGTGCCCCAGTCTTCGTGCAGCTTCAGGCCGCAGGCCCCGGCGACAATCTGTTCTTCGAGCGGGGCGACATCTGAAGCATTGCCTTTGCCCAGGAATCCGAAATTCATCGGCCACGCTTCGGCGGCCTGCAACATCCGCGCGATGTTCCACTCGCCGGGGCTGCACGTGGTCGCGTTGGTTCCCGTCGCAGGCCCCGTGCCGCCGCCGATCATCGTCGTCGTGCCGTTCGACAACGCCGCATAAACCTGCTGCGGCGCGACGAAGTGGATGTGGCTGTCAATCGCCCCGGCAGTGACGATCAGGTTTTCGCCCGCGATGACTTCGGTTGATGCGCCGACGACGAGTTCAGGATCAACACCGGCCATCGTGTCAGGGTTGCCGGCCTTGCCGACTTTGACGATGCGGCCATCCCTGATGCCGATGTCGCCTTTGACAATGCCCCAGTAATCAATGATCAGCGCGCTCGTGATGACCAGATCGAGTGCGCCCCGGGCGCGCGTTGCACTGACGCTTTGCCCCATCCCGTCGCGGATCACCTTGCCGCCGCCGAAAGTGATCTCGTCGCCGTAATGCGTGTGATCGCGCTCGACTTCGATGACGAGTTCGGTGTCGGCCAGCCGCACGCGGTCGCCCGTCGTCGGGCCGTAAAGATCGGCATAAGTTCGGCGCGGAATGCTCAGGCTCATGCGTCAGCCTCCTGCTTTTTGATCGCGGCAGCTTTAACGACCGAATCGCCGAGCGCGCCCTCAACGAATCCGCGATGGCCGCGCACCACGCGGGCCCCGGCCAGCTCGACCAGCGTGACTTCCTTCTCCTCGCCCGGCTCGAAGCGCACCGCCGTGCCCGCCGCGATGTTGAGCCGCATGCCGTAAGCCGCCGGGCGGTCAAATCTGAGAGCGCGGTTGACCTCGAAGAAATGAAAGTGGCTGCCGATCTGGACCGGGCGGTCGCCGGTATGGCGCACAACCACGGTCACCGTCCGGCGGCCCGGGTTGGCCTGAATGTTTGCGGATTCAAGGAAATATTCGCCGGGTTTCATACGCTCATCTGATCGGGTCGTGGATGGTGATCAGTTTGGTTCCGTCGGGGAACGTGCCTTCAACCTGGACTTCGTGGATCATCTCAGGCACGCCTTCCATCACGTCCTCGCGCCCCAGGATGTTTGCGCCGAGCGACATGATTTCGGTCACGCTCTTTCCGTCGCGCGCGGCTTCGAGGGCTTCAGCAGTGATGATCGCGACCGCTTCGGGGTAATTAAGTTTGAGGCCGCGAGCCTGTCGTTTCCGGGCCACTTCTGCGGCCACGTAAATCAGTAGTTTCTCCTGCTCGCGTGGTGTGAGATACACGAATCAACCTCCTGTTCTGACTCAATAAATCTTCCTCGGCAACACGGCTTCGCGCCCGTACAGTTCCAGCTTCGCGGCGCGCCAGAATGCAGTCAGCCCCGACGTGATGTCGCGACCGCAGACGCTGAGCGCGCGCACGACCAGCCCGTGCGCAGGCAGTGTGCTGATCCCCAATAAAACTTCGTCGCGCCGTGAAAGCTGTTCGGCCAGCTCACTCAACTCTCTTTCGACCTTCAGCCAGCGCGCCGCCTCCACACCCACACGACAAAGATAGAGGCTGGCGAAGTAACGGTAATCACCGAGCCGCGCCGGAGAATCGAGCGGTCGCAGGCGAGGCTCAAGGCAGTTGCGTTCGAGCGCAATGGTTCTGCCCCCGGCGCTGATTTCGAGTTTCAATTCCAGCCGCTCGTAACCGAACAACTCACCCGCCGCTTCCCTGCCCGGCGCGACCGCCTCCCACCAGCACAGGCCCGCGCCCGCATCCAGTTCGATTTTCGCCTGCTGCCGGTAGCGCGCCCCGGCAAACGGGATCAACGCATCAGGCAGATATTCAAGCAGCCCGTTTTCGCGCACCCGGATTTCAGTGGTCTGTACGGCATCAGGCGCCGACTCCAGGCAGCGATACAGCCGCGTCGCGCCGGTCGTCGTCAGTTGCGCGGCGGCGCGATTGCCGACTTCAACCTGCATCTCAAGCCGGTCACCGCCCAGCACTCCGCCGGAGACATTGTGCAGATGGACGAGCGCCGCCCCGTCGGCGAGAGGGAAAGCGCGCACGACTTTCAGCGGCGGCTCTTGTTCACAGGTCGCGAGGATGGTCGCCCCCGAAGAATCATTCCGCTCGAAACGCAGCCGGAGCCGCCCGCTGACGCAGTGTTGCCTGATTTGCTGGTGGTGCTGATGGACCTGATCGGTTTGCCGACTTTGTCCGGGCCGCGAGGCCGCAAAGTCAGAAGCTGTGTTCTGCATCCCCTGAATGGATGGCGATCATTGATGAATGTCTCTGCTTGCGCGCGTAATCTAACTGATGAACAACCGCGTGGCAAGCGCCGGATGCCGCATCGCGCCGAGGTCAACGAGCGGGTTGAAACACGCAATGTCGTGGGTGCCCGCGGCGCCCAGCCCGACCGCGTCGATCACCACCGGCTTGAGGTTCCAGAGAATGCCTGAGGCCCGGCTCTGACCGAGCGGCAGCAGTCGCTGACACGCCGACACGAGCCCCGCCAGCGACTGCTGCAAATATGCCAGCGCAGTCATCTCTTCATCAAAGCCGAGCGCGCCGCCCGTCAGGCCGAAAGCCGCGCAGTGATGAATCTCAACGCCATTCTGCTGTGCAGCGCTCAGAGCTTCAATCAACGTCGGCCATTCGCCGAGCCCGGTGACGAGCTGGAGGAATCGCCGCCCCAGCGCCGCGCTGCCCGCTCTCGCCTCACGTGCTGGCTTGAGCGCGCTCAGGCGACAGTTCAAGGCAAGCCAGGACTCAATCCTCTCCTGCGGTCGTGTACCCGCCAGTTGATGCGCGGCCCGGCAGAATGCCGCTTCGAGCGCGCCGGTTTCGAGCAGGTAATCGCGAAAGAAAACTTCCAGCCGCGTGACTTCAAGCGCTCCCGCTTCGACCAGCGTTTCCAGCCCGAACGAATGCGCCGCCGCCCCAATCGGCAAGGTGCTGTCGGCCAGTTGCAGCAATTGCAGCAACCGCATCGGCGGGTTATTTTCGCGTCGCATAGGCGTGCTACTATAGCATCGTTTTCACCTGCGAAATCGCCATCAGATCATCAGTCACGAGGAAAGATATGAACACCTCTCTCTCACCCGAAGACATTCAACAGGTCGTGGCACGGCTGCAACAGGCCAACACGGCTTTCGCCCGGCGCTACCCCGGCGAATCAGGCCGCCGTCAGCCGGTGCATACAGTTTACGGCGGCGCGCACCTCTTCAGGTCGGACACCGCCGTGCGACTCGGCGCCATGGCCCGGCAGGCGCTCGCCGAATACGCGCCTGATTTCGCGACGCTCGCCAGAGCCGTCGGCCTGCCCGGCGCTGAAAGTCTGCCCGATGCCGAAGACAGAATTTCAGAGCTGGCCGCCCGCCTCACTGATTCGCCCGAAGCCGTCAAACGTGAAAACCATCCGGCGTGGTTTGCGTGGACTGTTTACGCCCGCGTGCGGGACAAACTCAGTCGCGAGCCGGTCGAGGATTTCCGCATAGACTTCGAGGACGGTTATGGCAATCGCCCGGATCAGGAAGAGGATGACCACACGGTCGCCGCCGCCGCTCAGGTGGTCAGGGGAATGAACGAAGGCACGCTGCCGCCATTCATCGGCATCCGTATCAAACCATTCACCGAAGAGTTAAAGGCCCGCAGCATCCGCACGCTCGATCTCTTCCTCTCGACACTGATTGAACACGCAGACGGCGGACTGCCCGCGAACTTCGTCGTCACGCTGCCCAAAGTAGTCATCCCCGAGCAGGTCGCGGCGCTCGCGGACCTCTTCGACCTGTTCGAGCAGCGGTCGGGCCTCGCCACAGGCACGCTCAGGATGGAGATGATGATTGAGACCACGCAATCAATCATCAACGAGCGCGGCGAATCGAACCTGCCGCGCCTGCTCGAAGCCGCGCGGGGCCGCTGCGTGGCCGCGCACTTCGGCACTTACGATTACACGGCCAGTTGCAGCATCACCGCCGCGCACCAGCACATGCTGCACCCCGCCTGCGATTTTGCGCGGAGCATGATGCAGGTCGCCTTTGCCGGAACCGGCGTCTGGCTCTCGGACGGCGCGACCAATATCATGCCGGTCGCGCCTCACCGCCCGGACGAAGGCCGCCCGCTCACGCCCGAACAGATCGCCGCCAACCGCGCCACGGTGCATCATGCCTGGAAGCTGCATTACGACCACACGCAGCATTCGCTCGTGAACGCCTTCTATCAGGGCTGGGATCTGCACCCGGCGCAACTGCCGACGCGCTACGCTGCGGTCTATTCATTCTTCCTCGAAAGTCTGGATGCGGCTTCCGAGCGGCTGCGCAATTTCGTCGCCAAAGCAGCTCAGGCCACGCTGATCGGAGATGTGTTTGATGATGCGGCGACGGGGCAGGGGCTGCTCAATTACTTCCTGCGCGCCATCAACTGCGGCGCGATCACCGAGCAGGAGGCGACCACATTGACCAGCCTGTCGCCGGAAGAATTGCGGTCGGGCTCGTTCATGAAGATCCTGTACCATCGGCAGGGGTGAAAGCCGGGATGACTCTGACGCCCTTTCCCACTTTCTGAGGCGGCAATCATTAACCCCGGTGTATTGCCAACTGTCTCCTAAGAGGACACATTGTATTTACCGACCGGCCCTTTCACTCTGTAAAAGTAAAAACTCATTCTGCCTCGCTCGCCTTCAGTTCCTGTTTATGTAATTCATAGCGAACAAACCGTCCCGGAGAATTTTTGATTTCTATTGCTTGGGGCGAAACAGCCAGAGTAGCAATGTCTTCCGGAGTCTTCAGAAGATGTCAGCAGGGCACTTGGAGTCTGGTAAAGGCTGAGGGGTGAGAATGATGAAATGAAGTTAAAAGCATCGGCATAACTATTGCACCTTGTCAGGCCGTGATGGAACTGGCGACTCTTTCCCCCATTGAGGCGTGCCCGGCATCCCGGAGTGACGCCGGTAAACCAGAATGGAGGCGCAGTGACTGGTGCTGCACTTCATCTCACGAGGAGCAGGTTATGTATCCGAATGAAAAATTTGAGCAACAGCATGTCGTAGTCAACAGCCCCGGCGAACGAAGGGAGACGGTAACTGAAAGGACAAGGGCGGAAGGGCCGCAGGAAGTCAGCCTTTCACCGGGCATGGTGGCAATGATTATCCTTCTCGCAGTCATTGCCATCTGCGTCACTGTCTATGTGGTCAATAACAGAAACGCGAATGAGGAGGCCAACCGGCAGGCCATGCGGGAAGCGGCCGGTCAGCCGAATACACCACAGCCGCCGCCGACCGTCGTTCAGCAGCCCGCGCAGCAACCGCCGGTGATCATTCAGCAGCCGGCCCCGACGCAGCAGGCGCCCGTGATCATTCAGCAGCCGGCCCAGCCGAGCGCCGGCAGCAGCACGATTGATGACGGAACCCTGCTGGAGCTGGCCGCAAAGAAGTTATCTGATGACCCGGGGATGGCTGCGGTCTCCGTGAACGTCAGCAACGCGCGGGCGACCCTGACCGGGACTGTTGATACCGCGGAGATAAAGGCGAAGGCCGAAAGCGTGGTCAAGGCGATTCGGGGCGTCAAATCGGTTGATAATAAGATCGTAGTCTCCGGCCAGTGAGGATACGCACAGGTTCCCTCCGAAGAAGTGGGCGCCGCATTATGTGGCGCCCGCTTCGCCTTGTTCACATTCCATCAAAGCAGTCGAAAGCCTGCTTCAGCCCTTTTTCAACCTCGCCTCAATCAGCCCGTACGGTTCATCCGTCGGCACGAAGATTTCATTATTGTTCTCCATCCCGAAGGGTGACAGGTCAACGAGCAGGCAATGCCTGTTCGGCAGCGACAGCGAGATTTCAGTGATGTCATCGAAATTTTCCAGCACCGTTTCGCCGATGGCGTAGAGCGTCTGCTGCACTGAGAGGCTGTCGTGCTGCGCGAAGGTTTCGAGGATCATCTGCCGCACGCCCTGCCAGACCGCGCCCGTCGCGGCATCGGGCCGCGAGTGGAGCCAGTTCGCTTTGACGGCCGTCGCGAAGATCCGGTCGGTCGTCTCCTTCAGGGTCGTGTACTCGTCCCTGATGTAATTGAAAAATGCCGACCCGGTAGTCTTCAGCACCAGCAGGCCTTCGATGCCCGATTCGACCGCCGCCGCCTCGCGCGTGGCATTCACCCTCGTGGTGCGTTTCTCGTCGCCCGCTTTGGTGAACGAATGCTGGTGAGGCTTTCCGCCGACCGGGATGCGCGCCCACTGACTTTCAGCGATTTGGACGATGACCCGCGAGGTCTGCGGGTTGTGGCTGAGGAAATGACCCGCGAGCCGCAGCGCGAAGTCCTCGACCTCTTCGATCTCCGGCGTCTGCTTCGCCAGCGCGTAGACAGTATTCTTCATCGTGTCGGTAGGCAGCACCTTGCTGTTGTCGCCGAAGGTGTGCGCCGCCTCGAAATCGCCTTCGAAGGCGATGTTGACGGTCAGGTCCTGCAGGTCGTGGCGGTCGCCGTGGCGAGCGACCTTCACCATCCGCACGCGCGATTTGCCGTAGTTGTTGTGGGACAGAATGACAGACATAGTGCATTTCCCGGTTGAATGTACGGCGGGCTGCCAGCCTGCCGATGATTCAGATTGAAAGGCCGATTGAACTCCAACGGGCTCTGCCCGAAAACACCGCAGGCTGGCAGCCTGCCGTACTTCAATCTAACTCCCGCGATAGGTTGAGTACCCGAACGGGCTTAGTAATAACGGGACGTGGTAATGCTGCGCCGCGTCGCGGATAGTGAAGACGACTGATACTTCAGGGTAGAAGCCTTCCGCCCTGCATGCGCTGAACCAGGTGCCGGTATCAAACGTGATCCTGTAATTACCCGGCCTGAGCTGAAGCTGGGGTGGCAGCAGACCTTTCAGCCGCCCGTCGGCATCCGTCGCGCCTTTCCCGATCACCTGCCAGCCGGATAACGGCTCGTGAAATTCAAGAACCACGGGTACGCCGCGAGCCGGACGGCCCAGCGAGGTATCGAGGACGTGTGTGCTGATTCCCATGTCAGGCTATCCCCCATTTTTCCCTGGCGTGCCGTCGCCCGCATCCCCAGGCTGTAACCGACGACGGTGAGGAACTGGTGGGCGAGGAACAGAAAGACTACCGACCATAACACCCGTTCGATTGTCACCGGAATAACGAGCGCCAGCACCAGCCAGATTCCAATCAGCAGATCAATCTGATCCAGGAAATAGAAGAACAGCCCCGCGACGCCCTTCCCTGCCGCCCCGGGTGTTATCCCGGACTGACGTTTGATGAAGCTGTTCGGCAATTCACTGAGCATCGCCGCGACTCCGACCGCGAACCCCAGCGCGATTGCACCAGCCCACGAATACTCGACCAGATCAATCCCCCGGTCTCCGATCAGACTATGCAGAATTGCTTGAAGACCGAATCCGGCGGCGGTTCCCAGACCGACGGCCACAATCCCGCGCCAGGTTTTGTTATCACCAAAGAGGCGCTTTCCCCGAAAGGTTCGACCGTTGTCAATCGGGCGCCCCAGTGAGCCGAGCCAGTTGAATTTGATGCACAGCCCATGGAAAGCGAGCCCGACGAGGAGCGGGGAGAGCAGCCAGCTGACTCTCAGCAATTCATTCATGCCGCCTCCAGCAGCTTGTCGAGTCTGATCGCGGTGATCTTTCGCTGCTCATCCGCCGCGACACGAAGCTCGGTTTCATGATCGTTGCCGAGCCGCCGCCGGCACAATTCAAGCATCTCTTCGCCGCTTTTGCCCGTCGCGCAGACAATGTAGATGTAGCCGAA
The DNA here is from genome assembly GCA_035652435.1 of Blastocatellia bacterium. GTDB lineage: Bacteria > Acidobacteriota > Blastocatellia > RBC074 > RBC074 > DASRDU01. The sequence continues at coordinate 8,660 of DASRDU010000133.1, read as the reverse complement.
CTTTTCCTGATAAGCGCGATTGGCTTCGGCGAGATCATCGAGCGTCTCACTCGCCGCGCTACGTGTTCCAGCCTGTTCTGCTTCAGCCCACCTGGATGACTGCGCCGGCTGATGCCCGGCGGCAGGGCGTTCGCCGATTTTCGGATGACTCGCGAAAGCTTCCAGCCAGTCCTGCGGCCTCAGCTCCCACCAGATGCGTTCGGCAGTTTCCTGAAGCGCTGACGGATCGGCGAAGGGACGCGCCTCAACCATCCGCTGCGCCCATCTGGTTGAGCCGCAGCAGGCCAGCAGCGCGGCAAAGGCTTCCTCGCGCGAAGCATTATTCAGACGTTCGATGCCAGTCATCACACGACAATCCTGCCGAAGACGCGCAGCCGGCTCACGCCGCCGTCAGGGAAGATGTTGAAACGCACGTGAGTCGCCGGGCCGACATTGATGACTTCGTCTTCAAAGTAATGGCGGGTGTGCGCCTGCAATCCGGTGCGCGACAACACCGGCTTCCATTCGAGCGCGGAGAAATCCTCCGGCTCGCCGCCCTGCACGTTGACGGCTTCGACGGAGCAGCTTTCGGGAAAGTTACCCTTGAACCAGGATGTATCCACTTCGAGGCGTTGTATGACACCCTGCCTGCCCAAGCGGATGACGGCCCAGTCGTGCCCCGGCCCCCGGCGCCGTTTCGTTTCCCAGCCGTCGCTCATATTCAGGGCGCGCCCGGGCATAATCAGATTGTGCCGGTGGCCGAAAAACATATCGCTGCATCCAATCACATGCCCGCCGTTTTTGACCGCGGCCAGATCAACATCACTGTTGCGGCGGATCAGGCGCTCCCAGTCGGGCGTGACTTCGCCGTAAACGCGCAACCGCGCGACGCCGCCGTCAGGATATATTTTGAAGCGCAGGTGCGTGGCCCGGCTCGCCTGCTCGATCGCAAACTGATTGCGCGAATCGCCCTGCAATTCTGATCTCGGAAGAATCTCAGCCCAGGAGGTCGCATCGCCCGTCAGTCGCCCGACATCGGGATGGCCCTCAACCGCGCAGGCATCGAGCGAGCAGTGCGACGGGTAATTGCCCCTGAAATGGCTGGTGTCAACGATCACCCCGCGGATCAGCCCGGGCAGTCCGAGCCGGATGATGCACCAGTCATACAGTTCCCGAAGGTCGGGGGCGCGTTTGCGGCGTGATTCCCAGCCGTCCATCCACTTGCCCAGATCAGTATATTTGCCCTCGATGAAAACCGGCGCGCCTGGTTTGAGCAGGTTCTCTTTCGGCGCGAAGAATTCGTCGTTCGCAAACAGCACCGCGCCGCCGAGTCGTTCAGAAGCCAGGTCAATCAGTTCGGTGAAATCCATGTTGCGGTCAGCTTGTCAGCAGTTGCCCCTTCGGCGCTGCCGTGAATTGCCCGTGATCATAAACTTTCTGTCCGCGCACAAACACCGTTTCCACCACCCCGCTCAGCGTTCGCCCGTTGTAAGGCGTCAGCTTGTGTTTATGCTGAATGATCGAAGGCTCAACGCGGAACGTCGCTTCCGGGTTCCAGACCACCAGATCGGCGTCGTAACCGGGTTTCAATTCACCTTTACGATGATCCAGCCCGGCGAGTTGCGCCGGCCGGCGCGACATCCACTCGGTCAGGTGGCGCGGTCCGAAGCCGCGCTCCCGCGCATTCGTCCACATCACCGGCAGTCCGAATTGCAGCGAGGCGATGCCGCCCCACGCCTGCATAAAATCGCCCTGTTCTTTCAGCTTCAAGTGCGGTGTGCAGGGCGAATGATCCGACACGATCAGATCAATCACGCCTTCACTCAGGGCGGCCCAGAGTTGCTCACGGTTTTCGCGCTCGCGCACGGGCGGGCAGCATTTGAATTCGGTCGCGCCGTCGGGGATCTCTTCAGCCCCAAACGTCAGGTAATGCGGGCAGGTCTCGACCGTAATCCTCACGCCATCGGCTTTCGCCTGGCGCAGCATCGGCATGGCATCAGATGACGAATGATGCACAATGTGAATCCGCGCGCCGGTTTCGCGGCTCAGGCGAATCATCAGCGCGATGGCTTCATTCTCCGCCGCCCGCGGACGCGATTGCAGGAAGGTTCGGTAATGAATCGGATCAGCCCGGGCGAGAGTGTGTGACACGCTTTCAATCGGCTCCGGCAATTCGGCGTGAACCAGCAGCACGGCGTCAAGCTTCGCCAGTTCCGGCATCGCCGAGCGCAAATCAGCTTCGGTGACGTTCGGGAATTCGTCCACGCCCGAATGGATCAGAAAGCATTTGAAGCCGCGCACGCCCGCTTTAATCAGCGGGCGAAGCTCCGGCGTATTGCCTGGCACCACTCCGCCCCAGAATGCGACATCAACCCGGCACTGCCCGCGCGCCGCCGCCAGCTTTTCATCGAACCCGGCCAGCGTGGTCGTCGGCGGGATGCTGTTGAGCGGCATATCAACGAGCGTCGTGACGCCGCCCGCCGCCGCCGCGCGTGTCGCCGTCGCGTAACCTTCCCACTCAGTCCGCCCGGGCTCATTGACGTGAACGTGAGCGTCAACCAGCCCCGGCATCACGACTGAATTGCCGGCATCCAGAACCTCGCAATCTGAAGGCAGTTCATTGCGCCCGGCAATCACGGCAATCTGACCACCGCGGATATGGATTGAAGCAGGCCCGATAGAGTCAGGCGTCACGACTCTGTTGCCCGTAATGACCAGACCCTTCATTTGCATGCCGGGATCACTTCCCTGCCATAGACTTCCACCGTCTGCTCCTCATCGCCGCACATCAGGTAGATATTGAACTGTGTGACCCCGATCTCCGCCAGTTCCTTCAGCCGCCGCACCTGCTCTGCGACCGGACCGACGATGCAGAAGCGGTCAACCACGTCATCGGTCACGAACTCTGCGTTGCTGCTGCCCACTTCGGCGTGGTGCAGGTAGTTGTAGCCCTTGCGGTCGCGGATGTAGCCGGTCAGTTCCGGCGGCAGTTCTTCCGGCTTGTAGCGCGACACCAGATCAACCACGTGGTTGGAAACCAGCGCCGGGAACCAACGCACGCGGTCGCGCGCCGTCGCGAGGTTATCAGAAACCCACACCGGCGCGGCGCTCATCACTCTGATCTGTTTGAAATTGCGCCCGGCCTCTTCCGCGCCCGCGCGCACAAAGCCGAGACACCATTTGATCAGGTGCGGGTCGGCGAATTGCAGGATCACGCCGTCGGCAATGCGCCCGGCGCTGTGCAACACCTTCGGCCCGTAGCCCGCCACCCACACGGGCGGCACTCCGGCGTCGGCCCACGTCATCTGAATCGGCTGATCCTCGTAGAGGATCTGTTTACCCGCAGTCAGGTCGCGGATCACGCCAATGGCCTCTTCCATATTCGCGATCGTGGTCGGCTTCTTGCCCATCACGCGCCGCGAGCTGTCGCCGCGCCCGATGCCCAGATCCATCCTGCCGCCGGAGATCTGGTTGATCGTCGCGAGCAGGCTGGCCGTCACGGTCGGATCGCGCACGACCGGGTTGGTCACGCACGTGCCCAGTCGCATGTTTTTCGTATTCGCGGCCATCAGCGTCAGCAGCGGGTAAGGCTCCTGCCACAGCACGTGCGAATCGAACATCCAGCCGTAAGTGAACCCGGCGGCCTCCGCCTGTTTCGTCAGACTGATGACGCGTCCGGGCTCCATATCGGGTTTGAAGGTGATGGCGAATTCAAGCATTGGTGTATCCTCTGAATATTTCGCGGGGCTGTTTCGTCAATCCATGAACTGATGCTCAAGGTATGGCCTTGAAATCCTCGTGATCTTCAGCTTTGCGTCGGGCGTTTCTTTATAAGCCCGACCGTACTGAGTGTCGAATTCAACCTCGACCTTGATCATTTTGCAGCTCTTAAGCACATACCTGCTGGCAGGAATTCTGTCAAATCCACCATCCATTTCAAAAACCGTCATCAGATCCGCACGCGTCATCCCGGGCTTGATTGAAGTCGCTTCCTTGTACCTCTCTTCAAGCCATTGCCGGGCCGCATTGTCAGGTTCGACCTGACCCCGCGAGTTTGCCGTATACATCACGAAAAGCAGTGACCCAATCATCAGGAGAGGTAACTTTTTCATATACTGACCTCCTGTTTTGTGAAGGCTTGCGAGTTGATGAAGTCGGCTACTCTTTGACCAGAGTTTCATAAGTCTCCGGTCGCCGGTCGCGGAAGAACTGCCACGTGTTGCGCACCTCACGGATCATATCCAGGTTGAGGTCGGCAACCACGAGCGCGTCTTCATCGCGCGGCGCCTGGGCGATGATCTGGCCGCGCGGATCGCAGAAATAGCTCTGCCCGTAAAACTCGCCGATGTTCCACGGGGCTTCATAACCCACGCGATTGATCGCGCCGATGAAGTAACCATTAGCCACCGCGTGCGCCGGCTGTTCCAGTTTCCACAGATACTCTGACAACCCGGCCACTGTGGCCGAAGGGTTGAAAACGATCTCCGCGCCGTTCAGCCCCAGCGCGCGCGCGCCTTCGGGGAAATGCCGGTCGTAGCAGATGTAGACGCCGATGCGCGCGAAGGCGGTGTCGAAGGTCGGGTAGCCCAGGTTACCTGGCTTGAAGTAGAACTTCTCCCAGAATCCGGGCGCGACGTGCGGAATGTGATTCTTGCGATATTTGCCGAGGTATTTCCCGTCGGCATCAATCACGGCGGCAGTGTTGTAATAAACGCCGGTGATCTCTTCCTCGTAGATCGGCACGATGATGACCATCCCGTGTTCACGCGCGACTTCCTGCATCAGGGTCACAGTCGGGCCGTCGGGGATCTTTTCGACCGCCTCGTACCAGCGCGTCTGCTGTTCGGCGCAGAAGTAAGGTGTGGTGAAGACTTCCTGCATGCACAGAATCTTCACCCCCTGACCAGCCGCCGACTCGATCAGGCCGAGGTGCTTCTCGATGTTGATCCGCTTGATCTCCTCAGTGGGCAAATCGGTCGGGGCGGCGTTGGTCGCCTGAATCAAACCACATTTGACTGTACGTGCCATACATCTCCTCGGGGATACAGTACCGCGAGCGTGAGCGAGCGGGGCATCACGCAGCGGTGCAATTGGATGAAAGTCTGGCCGCGAGAGTGCCGCTCGCCCACACTCGCTGCTGCTGTACCTAAACTGCCTGCGCTTCCACCACAACCTGTGTCTGCGGTGGAAACGATTTCATCAGAACGTAATGAGTCACCGCCGAAGCGCCAAAGCCGACAAACCAGGCGTAATCGTACAGCGGCTTCATCGCCGGAATCACGAGCCCCGCCCACGCCAGCACGCAACCTGTTACGGTAGCGACAACCGCGCGCCAGTTCCAGCCGCTGGCATAGGTATAAGCTCCTTTGGTCCGGTACAAGTCACCCAACGCCAGCTTTTTGTTTCTGACCAGCCAGTAATCAGCAATCAGCACACCGGCAATTGAACCTAATCCGCCCGAATAACCCAGCAGCCATTTGAAAATATAGCCCGACGGGTCGGCCAGCAGCTTCCACGGCTGCATCAGGATTCCGATGATCCCGGTGATCAGCCCGCCCATGCGGAACGAAATCAGTTTCGGAAAAGCGTTGGCGAAATCGTTGGCCGGTGAAACCACGTTGGCCGCAATGTTGACGGCGAGTGTGGCCACGACGACGGTGAACATTGAAATGGCAATGATGATGACATTGTCGAACTGCCCGACCAGTTTCATCGGATCCCACAGGTCATCGGCTTTCATGTTTGGAAAGATCACGATTGCCGCTGAAGTAATCATCACGCCCATCGCCGCAAAAACGGTCATCGTCGAAGGCAGCGCGACCACCTGTCCGACGGCCTGCTCACGCTGGCTGCGCCCGAAGCGCGTGAAGTCCGGCATGTTGAGCGAGAGCGTCGCCCAGTAACCGATCATCCCGGTCAGCGATGGAATAAAGATCGGCATGAATTCGCCGAAGGACCGAAAGCGCCCTGCGTCGCGCAGCAGACTGCCTAAGCCTTGCGCCCGCCAGATCGCCCACCCGAGCAGCAGCGCCGTCATTACCAGGACGAACGGCGCGGCCCAGTTTTCAACCGCCCGCAGCAGATCCATCCCGCGAAAGATGATGAAAATATTCAGCCCCCAGAAGAGCAGGAACGAGAGCCACGCCGTCACCGTATGCCCGCCAATCGGGCCTCCCAGCAGGCCGGCCCACCCCGGAATGACCGCGCGAAAGAAAGTGTCCAGCGCCTCGCCGCCGATCCACGCCTGAATGCCGAACCACCCGCACGCCACCAGTGCCCGCATCAGTGCCGGCAGGTTCGAGCCAATCGTCCCGTAACTCGCCCGCGCGAAGACCGGGAACGGGATGCCATACTTCGTGCCGGGGTGCGAATTGAGCAGGATCGGGATCAGCACGATGGTGTTGCCGAGCAGGATGGTAAAGAGCGCCTGCCACCAGTTCATCCCCACCGCGATCAGACTCGAAGCCAGCATGTAAGTCGGGATGCAGTGCGCCATGCTGATCCAGAGGGCCGCGTAGTTATAGGTTGTCCAGTTACGTTTCGCCACCGGCACTGGCGCGAGGTCTTCGTTATAAAGCGGGCTGGAACTGATCGCCGCGTAATCGCGCAGCTCGACGCGCCCGTCCGCGTGTTGAATGACCTCTGATCCATTGTCAGATTGCATTGAGAAGCCCTCTTTTATCCGGGATTATTTTTGACCAGATGTGCCGGGAGTAAACTTGTCGGCATAACGGCTGGCCCTCAGAAACTCTTTGCAGTCCTTCACGAGCAGAATGTCGCGAACCGCCTGTTTCTTATCGGCAGCGTTTTGGTAGTACGCCTCACTGATCTTGTAACCCATCCAGTAGCCCAGATCCACCGGGCGGCCATCCTTGCCGCTGCTGCTGTAAAGCCAGCGCGAAATGTCATTGCCGTCCATCTCCTTCTGAAACTCTTCCCAAAGCTCACGCTCGCGCGCGTTGGCCCAGGCGTGCGTCTGCTGCATGCGAGTGATCAGGCGACCGGAGGCGAGTTCGCCGAGGAAATCCGCGCTGCCTTCCTTCAGACACTGACAGAGCAGGCCGACCCGCGCGGGATATTTCTGCTGGAAGTGGACGGATTCGTGCGCAACGAGTGCGGGTATTTCGCCCGGCGCCATAACCGCGCCCTTCTGCCAGTCGTTGAGTTCACCCGTTGGAACATCGCCAGCCAGCGTAAACATCTCCGCGCCCATCAGCAGCCCATTGTCAGACGCCGTCCCGCCGCTCGACAACTGGCCGATGACGAAGTATGAATCAGGGAAGATGGCGTCCGGGTAGAGCGCCTTGAATCTGCGGAAGGCCGCTATCGTTTCAGCGCGCTGTTGCTCAATGCCCGTAGTGATGGGGCGAATCGCCTTGAAGAAATTCTGGCGGCTCTCAATCACTTTAGCCAGGGTTTTGGCGTTGAGTCGCCCGCTTCTGGCGAAATCCTTAAGGCCGATGGTACCGGGGTCAATATACTCCCGCTGAAAGATCGCTTCGCGATCCTCCGGCGCGGCGCGCATAGCCTTGTCGTAAGCCTGCCAGAAGCGCTCGATGTCGGTCGTGACGAAGTGCGCCTTGTCCGGGTCGCTGTGTTCCTTCAGATACTTTGCCTGCTGCTCATCGCATGCCGCAATAGTCTTTGCCCAGCGCGGATCGTCGTGCAGCGAATTCAGGTCGCCGTCGCCTTTCAGGTGCTCGGTCTGTCGCCAGCCCGCCTGAATCGCCTGGTCGAGCAACCGGAATGCCCGCTCCCTGTCGCCGGCGAGAGCCAGCGAGCAGGCCGTGTCGTAAAGCACGCCCGGCTCGCGCGCGCCTTTCGCGATGGCTTGCTGAAGCAGTTGCGCCGATTTTGCGAACTCCTTGTTTTGATACGCCGCCATGCCCGCCTTGACGAGTTCATCGGGAGTAGTTGGATTGCTTTCCGTCTTCTGCGGGGCGGACTGAACGGGTTGTCGGGCGACGGCCAGACTAAAGCAGATGAAGCAGAGCAGGAAGAAAGTGGAGAGAATGATGGTGTAGTTCCTCATCGGTTATTCCCCTTCTTCAGTTCTTCAATCACACGCCCGATCTTCCTCAGGGTTTGTTCAGGTTGAGGCACAAGAAGTCGTGTGGTGCCATCAGGCCATTTCGCTTCAATGAGAACAGGTAGTTTCTGTACCAGCATTCGATGGATCCGGTTCGGGCGCGCCTCAGTCAAAGAGAATTCAATATTATCCAGAGGCCCCATAGCAAACGGCTCCCGGTGCCTCGGCAGATTCCGCTTATGCGGCACAAAGATCAAACCTGCCTGACCCAAGTAAAGGATTCCCCCAACCAGAAAGTTGTCACTCTTCATCCAGCCGCAAGGCAGGCGATAGGAATATTCATTGCCCGCAGGGGGTGGAGCGACTATTTTGGAGTCCCCCTGATAAATCAGATCCACCATTGAAGACACCTTTCGCCGAAACTACCAAGGGTATAAAAGCGCAAAGCCCAAACCAAACGAAGCCGCAAGAAAAAGAAATCCCCAGCCCCCCACCTTCTCTTTTCCTATGAGACTGAAAAGTGACAGGTGAACCTATTGGCTCACGCTGCCGCCCGCAATTGATCGAGTTTTCTGCGCCATCTCGCGTCAGAACGATCCAGCCGTTCCTTGAAAGTTTCTTCGACAAAGCGCTGTTTGAGCGCCGTCAGGCT
>DASRDU010000132.1:0-19870 GCA_035652435.1 Blastocatellia bacterium | reverse complement strand
ATTCGACGGCGCGACGGCACATCAGACTTCATGACCTCCTTGAGTTGCTGACGTTGTGCTTTGGTGAGCGGCTCGACGAACTTCGTGGGTCTTTTCATAGCCCGCTCATTTTATCTCAAAATTTATGCTTGGGTGCTTATTGGTATAAAGACCATTTTCACCGGGACGTTGCCGACATTGATTTGCCTTTGCTTGTCGAGAATCATACGCGGGCCAGCATATCTGTCAGTAAAATACTTCGGCTGATGTGTAAATGGAGGCCAAAGCAAAGCGGCTGTCTGGTCGGGCATGCCTGAGGTGACAAAAAGGCGTATGGGTCTTGATCTCATATACTGCGGTACTGGGAAGGTAAATTGCCCGTACTCATCCGAGCTTACTCCTTCAATTGTGCAGCCCGGATTTCCTCCCTGCTCAATGTTCCAGTATACCAAGGCGTTTTTTAGAGGCCGTCCTTTGGAATCCACCGCCTTACCCTGAACGAGGTAAGGTGAATCTTCTACTGATTGGAAGGTCAGCAGACCCAGCGACAAAGCAGTACCAGCTATAAATAAAACTTGGATCGTTATTCCACCTTTTTCATGCCCCGCCAGAATTTCCTTCGACAGGTCTTTCGTGGCCGGGATGCAACTTTGATTACGTTTCGCTTCTCTGAAGCTGCGACCCGACGGCGGCGAGCCTCTCGCTGATCTCTGCCACGAGAGGGCCGAGCGTGCGGCGGTCAATGGCTGAAATCGGGGTGGCCCCATACATGCGGCACTGGTTGGCGAGCTGTTCGCGGTCTTCCACCAGATCGGCCTTGTTGAAGACCAGCAGGCGCGGAACCTCACCCAGATTCAATTCGTCCAGAATGCGGCGCACCGAGGTCAGCTGGTTTTCAAGCTGCGGGCTGGAAGCGTCGGCGAGGTGGATCAGTAAATCAGACTGCTCCATCTCTTCGAGCGTGGCTTTGAAGGCGGTGAGCAGATCCTTCGGCAGGTCGCGGATGAAACCGACCGTGTCGTTGATGATGATCTCCTGATCCTCGGGCAGTCGCAGCCTGCGACTGGTCGGGTCTAGGGTCGCGAACATGCGCTGCTCCGCCGTGACCTGGCTCTGCGTCAGGGCGTTGAGCAGTGTGCTTTTGCCCGCGTTCGTGTAGCCGACGATTGAGACGACGGGCATTTCACGCTTCACGCGCTGGGCGCGGCGCTGCTGGCGGCTGTTCCTCACCTTTTCGAGCTGCTGTTCCAGATGCGTGATGCGGTCGCGCACGCGGCGGCGGTCGGTTTCGAGCTTCGTTTCGCCGGGGCCGCGCCCGCCGATGCCGCCCATCAGCCGCGACATCTCGGTGCCGCTGCCGCTGAGGCGCGGGAGCAGGTATTTCAGCTGCGCGAGTTCGACCTGAATGCGGCCCTCGCTTGTCTGGGCGCGCTGCGCGAAGATGTCCAGGATCAGTTGCGAACGATCCAGAATCTTCAAGTCGGTCGCGGCGTTGATCGAACGCACCTGCGACGGTTGCAGCTCGCGGTCAAAGACGATCATGTCAGCGCCAAGTTGCAGGCTGCGGATGATGATTTCGTCGAGCTTGCCTTTGCCGACCAGCGTCCCCGGATCGAGCTTCGGGCGGCGCTGGATCATCTCGTCAAGCACGACGAGGCCGCCGGAAACGGCGAGTTCACGCAATTCGTCGAGCGATTCGCGGGCCTCGGTCAGGCTTTCGGTGGTGACGCTGACGAGGATGCAGCGGTCGCGGTTGTCTGCCGCTTTGCGCGTGCCGCGGTTGCGCGCCATCTCGTCTTCGAGCGAGGTGATCAGTTCGATGAAGTCGGTCTCAAGCTGCCCCGGCGGCTGCGGATCGAGAAAACGATAGGTCTGCGGCGCGGCCTCCGGCTTCTCAGTCTCATCTTCCTCGATCTCATCTATGCTGCCGGAAGTGACGGCGGGCCGCGGCGCGCGTTCGCTCTGCGTGCCGTTCTGTTTTTCGTTGCGCGAAGCCGGGAGCAGGTGCGCGGCGTGAACGAGTCCGGGCAGGCCGGTCTTCGCCTCGACGTTGATCGCCGCCATCAGGTCGAGCCGCAGCAGCGCCAGGTCGGTCAGGTCGTCCTGCGTCAGCTTCTCGCCGCGCAGGTGCGTGTGCAGGCAGCGCAGCCCGTTGAAGCGCTCGCGCGACAGGCGCGAGCGCTCCTGCGCGGGCAGCACGATGCCGTGCGCGTCGCCGACGGTGACATGAACGACGTAGCCTTTGCGGTCAACCAGCACCCCGACCTGTCGCCCGATTTCGTGGGATAGTTCGGTCAGCTGGCGCGCAAATTCCGGCGTCACGATGCTGTGTGGGGGGAGGCGGCGCTGATACATCTTTTCGAGCCGCCGCAGCTGATTGGGCTTCAAGCCCTGCGTCTTGCCTTCGATCTGTGGAATAAGCCTGTCCTCTCCTGATAAACTGCCGTTACCAATCTGAGATTTGAGATCCGGCGTACCCGTTCCGGGTGGCCGCATATGCGGTCATCAGGCGCTCGTGCCTGATACCTGGAATTCAAAACTCAGCCGTGTTTATGATGCCAAGGGAATCAAACCGGCGCAACCCGGGAGGAAGGTCACGGATGAAACTCACGAGGTCAATCATCATCCTTTTGCTTGCTGCCTCACCTGTTTTCGGCCAGCACCATCATTCTGCTCCGACTGACGCAAATCCCGCAAACCTGATGCCCGGTCTGGGCACGCATCATCACCCGGTTTCGACAGGCAACGCCGAGGCGCAGAAGTTTTTCGATCAGGGACTCGTGCTGGTTTACGGCTTCAATCACGAAGAAGCGCGGCGGTCGTTTGAGCGCGCGACGCAACTCGACCCGAACCTCGCGATGGCCTGGTGGGGGATCGCGCTCGCGGTCGGGCCGAATTACAACGAGACCGATATTGATTCCGAGCGGATGAAAGCGGCCTGCGATGCCATTCAGAAAGCGCGTTCCCTTGCAGCCAAAGCTTCGGAACAGGAGCGCGATTACATCGAGGCACTGGCAAAAAGATTCTCGCTTGATCCGAAAGCCGACCGCCGTCAGCTTTACGTTGATTACAAGAATGCGATGGGCGAAGTGACGAAACACTGGCCCGACGATCTGGACGCGGCGACAATGTACGCCGAAAGCATGATGAACCTGCACCCGTGGCAGCTCTGGACGAAGGACGGCAAACCGGCTGAAGGGACCGAAGAGATCGTCGCGGTGCTTGAATCAGTGCTTAAGCGCGATCCCCAGCACATCGGCGCGAATCATTACTATATCCACGCCGTCGAAGCCTCGCCGAAACCCGAACGCGCGCTGCCGAGCGCGGCGCGGCTCGGCAAACTGACGCCTTCCGCCGGCCACCTCGTCCACATGCCGGCTCACATCTACATCCGCACCGGCGATTACGAGAGCGCGGCGAAGAGCAATGAAGAGGCGGCGGCTGCCGACCGCGCTTACATTCAGGCGACCGGCCGGCGCGGGATGTATACGGCCATGTATTACAGCCACAACCTGCATTTCCTGGTCGAGGCGTATGGCCGCGCCGGGCAGTTCGGTGAAGCGCAGCGGTCGGCAAAGCAGCTGTCAGAAAACGTTGGGCAGTACATCAAAGAGATGCCGATGGTCGAAGGCTTCCTGCCGTCGCCGCTTTTCGTGCTGCTCCATTTCGCCAAATGGGATGAGATTTTGAAAACGCCTGAGCCCGACCGTTCGATGATCATCACGAACCCCGTCTGGCATTACGCGCGCGGCGTGGCTTTCGCGGCGACGGGTAAGGTTGCAGAAGCTCAGAAAGAGCAGCAGACGTTTGCCGAAGCTGTGAAGAACCTGCCCGGCGGAACCCCGTTCGGGTTGAACTCGGCGGAAAGCGTAATGAAGATTGCGGAGAGCGTTCTTGATGCCCGGATAGCCTGGGCGAAGGGTGACGGGCAGGCGGCGATTGAAGCCTGGCGCAAAGCCGTTGCCGCGCAGGACGCGCTCAATTACGATGAGCCGCCGGGGTGGTATTATTCGGTGCGCGAATCGCTCGGCGCGGCGCTCGTGATGAACGGCGACGGGGCCGCCGCTGAAAAGGTTTTTCGCGAAGACCTCGACCGCAATCCGCGCAACGGCCGCTCGCTGTTCGGGCTGGTCGAGAGTCTGAAGGCTCAGAAGAAGGATCAGGCCGCCCGGCTCGTCCGGCGTGAATTCGAGACGGCCTGGAAGAATGCGGACACCAAACTCAGACTGGAAGATTTGTGAATTATGCTCAGGAACATTCGCTCATTCGCCTGCTGTGTGCTGCCGGCGACGTTGCTCGCCGGCCAGTTCACCTTCGCCTCCTTCGTTGCTGCGCAATCCGCGCCAGAGCCGCTGACGAAAGATGAGACATATTTCGCCATCGCGCGCCGCAGTCAGGAGCAATCCGAATCGCCGGTCAGCGCCGTCGTCGCCGTACTCGATGAGGTGATTGAGGTCGGCCAGATTACTCCGGGGGCGGACGGCAAAACCACTGTGGTCGTTAAAGAGAAAGCGCCGTCGAGCGCCGCTTACACGCAGAAGTCAATCCGGCTGGTTTTCGCGCCCGCCGCGGGGAAATGGAAATGGGAATCGTTTGAAGACCGCAACAAACAGTACCCGGTCGAAAAGCTCTTCCCTTACGCCAAAGACGAAATCGGCAAAAGGAAGCAGGCCGCCGACGCCGCATGGGCGAGGGTGCTGGAGGCGATGACGAAGCAGGCCGACGCCGCGATGAAGGTGCTTGAGACGGCGAAGGCCGTGATCAAAAGCGACCCACTGCCGCTCGTCCCGGTGACCAGCGCGCGTCAAACGCTCGCCGCGGCGATGGCCAAAGCCAGAGAGAGCGGCGACCAGGAAGCGGTGCGCAACGCTTACAAGGAACTCGTTCAGGCGGTCGAGCCGGTGGCGACTCTCGGCGACCAGCATTCGGAACTCAAAACCAACGACGCGTGGCTGCGGTTGCAGGAAGAGTTCCTGGCCGTGCAGAAAAGCCTGCCCGGGGTGCGCAAGAGCTATGTGGAAGCGGTGGCCGCTTACAACGAAATCCTCCACCGCCTGCCGTTCGGACTCGTGGCTTACGGGATGGGGTTTACGAAGATGGAGCCGCAGGTTGAAGCAGAGTGAAGGCGGGCCTGCTGCAATTACGGCGCCTGCAACTTTTTCCTGCCGCGTTTTCGTATGATAGTGGGCAGGAAAATCGAATGGGCGTGAGCAGACAGCTTGGGCCCTTTAATTCGTGAGGAGGGAATAATGGCTGACAATCCAAACGATCCGAAACCGACCGCCGTCGCTTCGGCTCCGCAACCAGCGGGCAGTCACGGCAGCGAGCCGGTTGATTTCAGTGTTGCGGACATGCTCCGCGACCTCGTCAACAAAGTGCCTGAGACCGTCAACAAGGCCGTCGAGCGGGCGCTCAACGTGCGCGACACGACCGTGCTGGTGCGGCTGAGCGAATCTTCGTCAGATCATCTCGACAAGCTGATCACCGCCGGCGTCTTCAAGTCGCGGAGCGAGGCCGCGGCCTTCCTGATTGACGAAGGCATCAAGGCTCAGGCCGCGCTCTTCCAGCGCATCGAGGCCAAGATGTCCGAGATCGAGCGGCTGCGCGAAGAGTTGCGCAAGAGCGTCACGCCGGAGTGAGGGAAAGTAAAAAGTAAAAAGGCAAAAGGAAAAAGTGGAGAGCAGAAGAAGGCGCGACTCCCCGTCCTCTTGCCTTTTTACTTTTTACTTGAGATATGCTCATCACCAGTCCCGCCAATCAGCATCTCAGACGGGCGCGCGGTGTGCGCGACGGGAAAGAGCCCGGGCTGATCTTTGTTGAGGGCGAGCGGCTTTGCGAAGAGTGCGTCAGTTCGGGGCTGGAACTGGTCGCCTGTTTTCATTCGCCGATGCCGACGCCGCGGGCCTGGGGGGTAATTGCAGAAGTCCGGCGCCGCGAATGCCCTTCTTATGAGGTCGTGGATGCAGCGCTCGATGCGGTCAGCGACACGGTCAATTCGCAGGGCCTTATTATGCTGGCGACCAGACCGGCGTATGATCTGCATCGGGTGATCGCGACGGGTGTTGAGAGTGATGGGTTGATCGTTTGTCTTGACGCGGTGCAGGACCCGGGCAACTTCGGCACGATCGTGCGGACGGCTGAGGCGGCGGGCGCGGGCGGGGTCGTGGCGTTGCGCGGATCGGCTGACGCATTCGCGCCGAAGACGTTGCGCAGCGCGATGGGGTCAGCTTTCAGATTGCCCACAGCCGCTGACGTTTCCGCCGACGAGTTGATGGCGGCCTGTCGCGCGGCGGGGATCAGGAGGGTGGCGACGGCGGCCGACGCCGTGATCAGTTATGATGATTACGACTGGCGGCGACCGGCGCTGGTTATCTTTGGCAATGAGGCCAATGGCATCAGACCTGAACTGATCGAGGGGTGCGATGACGTGGTGAAGATTCCGGTCCGGCCCCCGGTCAATTCGATCAACGTTGCGGCTTCGGTTGCCGTGATCCTGTTTGAAGCCGGGAGGCAGCGAAGAAAGTCTGGTCAATGCGCAATTGAATAGTGAACACGCGACGGAGGTGCCATGCATTGTCCGGCTTGTGGTAAGGAAGCAGCAGGGACTCCGAAATTCTGCCGATCCTGTGGCATGGATTTGCTGGCGGTCTCCGGCCTGGTTGCGCAGCATCTCCCTTCCACCGCTTCGGTCAGACCGCCGGCTGAGGGTGATGCGGAAGCTCTGCACCGGCTGTACAGCATGCTGCTCTGGGGCATAGGCGTTCTGCTGGTCGGGCTGGCTCTGCTGGCCTTCGGCAAAAAAATTGAATACGTCAGTCAGGTCGGCATACTGATGATGCTCGCCGGAACG
The DNA here is from genome assembly GCA_035652435.1 of Blastocatellia bacterium. GTDB lineage: Bacteria > Acidobacteriota > Blastocatellia > RBC074 > RBC074 > DASRDU01. Next base: position 13,041 of record DASRDU010000132.1, on the reverse strand, counting down.
TTCATCTCTTTTTACGGAGTCATTTCACCGCTCCGGCCAAAAAAGCGCGGCGCTCCCGGGGTGCCCGAGCCCGCTGCTCTGCCGCAGGCTGAATCAACGGCGAAGCTGCCACCCGCATCGCCGCCCGACCTGATTCCGAGTGTGACAGAGCAGACCACACGTAACCTGGAGCCTGCGCTCCGCGATAAGCCGGTGGTTATCGAAGACCAGAGTTGATCAGTAAAGTAAAGATGAGCGGCAGTCAGCCTGAAAAAACCACGGACATGACCGAGCAGCCGCCGGAACTGGCCGGGCGGTTTGAGACGTTCGTGCGGCGCCTGTTCGAGCGCATCGGCGGCGCGCTGGATTTCGCCCTGCGGCGACCGCTCAACCCGCAGCCGCGCACCGACCTGACGGCGCTGATCCCGCCGATTGAGCGCGCGATTGAAGCGCACCTGCGCCGCGAAGGCTCGCGGGTGATTGCGCCGAATCTGATCGAGCTGCGGTACGACTACGAAACTTACTCGCAGCTGACCAAACTGCGTGTGGAATTTTTGCAGCGCGAATTGCGGACGACCGTTTACGAATACATCCACAACCGGCGCTACGCGACACTCGGCGACGTGCAGGTGAAGATTGGCTTCGACGTGTTCACGCGCGGTCTGGCGATCAAGACACAGTTCCCTGACGAAGTGGCGGCGGCACGCGGCGAGGCTGCGGCGAAAGCGGATCAATCGGAGGCTTCAGACGCCACGCCTGCGGCAGCAGCTACGCAACAGGCAACGAGGCGATGCGAGTTGATTCTGAAAGCCGCAACCGGCGCCCGCTTCGGAAATTTTCACACGGCATTGTCGAGCGATGGCACGCCCGCCGGGATCGGGCGCAGCCGTGATAACCGTATTACGATTGATGATTCCACGGTTTCATCCTTCCATGCCGCCGTCACGCTCGCGGCCAGTGGCTCAGTCGTGGTGTCAGATCTGGGGAGCAGCAACGGCACTTTCGTTAACGGCGTGCGCATTGCTGCCGGCGACCGAAGCATCATTCGCGCGGGCGACCGGCTGCGGTTTGGCGATGTTGAAGTGACAGTTGAAATCAGTGATGGAGGATGACGGCGGAAGGATGAATGCGGAATCATCTGATTCTCATTCGTCCCTCATCCTTCATCCCTCATCCTTCATCCTTTCGCATGAGCTTTTCATTCTTTGCCACGCTGATCCTTCTCGCCGGCCTCTCGGCCATCCTCTTCGCCCTCTTTCTCTCAACCTGGCGTTATCGCTCACGAACTGCCGCTGACAAGGTTGAAGCACTGCCCGATGATTTCGGGCCGAAGCTGACGAGCGGGCGGTTGAAGTATGTGCGCTGGGCGTTTGCGCTGATGGTGCTGGCGGCGTTCGGATTTCATCTCTACTGGGGGCTGTTCTCGGTCGGGCCGCTCGGAGAGAACCCGGAGTTCGCGCAGCTCAAAAACTCCCGCGACCAGCGCAACCGCCGCGAGATCGAGGCCAACCTGCGCGGCTGGATTTTTGACCGCCACCATGACTTCAAACGCGCGCTGGCTAAATATCGTTACCTCAACGGCGAGATCATTCGCGATTACCCATTGGGGGCCGGGGCCTCGCATCTGATCGGTTACTCCGGGTTGCTGCGCGGCGATGCACTGCTGGAACGCGCGCTGCTCGCTCAGCCGCCGGTCAAGGAGCCGGAGCGTTCGTGGTGGGAGAAAATCTTTTCGTGGAAACCCAAAGAGCAGACGCTGGCGGTCAGCCGGGACCTGACGCTGACGGTTGATTTCGACCTGCAAAGAGAGGCCGCCGCGCAACTGGCCGGGAAGAAGGGCGCGGTCGTCATGCTCAACCCGCAGACCGGCGAAATCCTCGCGCTCGCGAGCGCGCCGGGCTTCGACCCCGACGACATCAACAACGACGTGAAGTGGCAGGAGATTTCACGCGACGAGAAAAATCGCCCGCTCCTGAACCGCGCCCTGCACGAATATTACCTGCCCGGTTCGACGCTCAAGACGATGACGGCGGCGGCGGCGCTCGAAGCGCGGATGGATGACAAAGTCTTCTTCTGCCAGGGCGCCGGCTGGACTCCGCCCGGTTCGGGCCGCGCGATTCGTGATGATGAGGGCGAGGCGCACGGGCGTATGAGCCTGGCTGACGCTTACGCGCAGTCGTGCAACCAGTATTTCGCGCAACTCGGCGTCGAAGTCGAACGCCAGCGGATGGCCGAGGCCGCCGGTCGTTTCGGGCTGAATGTCTATGCCACCGGGCCGGAATCAATCGGTCAGGGTTACGTGCGCAACCTCTGGAACACCGAGAACAAAGTGCTGTCGGATGTGCTGGCGCCTTACAAATCCACCTTCGTGGCGAGCAATAAAATCACGAAATACGATCTGGCACTCGAATCCATCGGACAGGGGTACGTGCAGCTGACGCCGATGCAGATGGCGATGATCGCGGCGGCGGTCGCGAATGAGCAGGGCAACGTCATGAAGCCGAAGATCGAGATGGATCGCGCCCCCGCCGTGCAATCCCAGGCGATGTCCGCGCCCGTCGCCGCGAGGATGCGCGAGCTGATGGCCGGGGTCGTGCAGCGCGGCACGGCCAGCGGCGCTTTCGCCAGAGTCGTCGGCAACCGGTTCACCGCCGGTGGCAAGACCGGCACCGCGCAGCGCGAAGTGCCGGTGATTGATCCGAAGACGGAAAAGCCCGTGACTTACCGCGACGCGCGCGGGCACGAACGAATCAAACGCGAGAATCGCATTGATTCCTGGTTCATCGGCTTCGCCCCGGCTAACAAGCCGCAGGTCGCTTTCGCGGTCGTTGTGGAAGGCGGGGGGTACGGCGCGCGCACCTCAGCGCCGATTGCTTTCAATCTGCTGCTGAAGGCACACAGCCTCGGATTATTGGGTGATCAGGCCGTCCCGACTGCTTCGCCGGCAGCCGGGACGGTGGCCGCAGCACAGGGGCAGCCGAGCCCGCCAGCGCGCAGGCCGGCCACGAGATAATACTAAGACGCGTAGTTTCGGGGTTTCCGCTTGAACAATTAAATCCGCATCGTTACTATGGAGGCTAGGGGCAGGCGGGGAACCTGCTCGTTAGCGGTCGGCCAACCTGACTGGCCGAATCAACCTTCAGAGGTATTTGAAGTCCCACCCAGGAGCCGCGACACGAGAGCTGATAATGTCTCGTGCGAACGGCAATGGTTCCAACTTGAGTTTTTCCAGACAAAGCAAGGAGTAGTTGTGAAAAAGAACTGGCTGAAATTCCTGATCTTCGGCGCTCTGATTACTGTATTGGCGATGGGCGGTGTCGCGCTTCGCCCGGGCGTCGCTTCGGCGCAGGAGACTTCGACCACGACGTCGAAGGTTTATCGCGATTATGTTGACGCGATGGAGCTGATCAAGGCGAATTACGTCGAGGACGCGACTTACGAAAATCTCACCAAGTCTGCCGTCCAGGGCATGCTGCGCACGCTCGACCCGCACTCGAATTTCTTCGACAAGAAATCCTTCGACGAAATGCGTCAGGAACAGCGCAGCCAGTATTTCGGCATCGGCGCGGTGATCCGCCCGTACAACGGCAAGGTCTACATCATCGAGCCGTATGAAGACACTCCGGCGGCGCGCGCCGGGCTGCGTTACGGCGACCAGATTGCCGAAGTTGACGGGAAGAACGCCGATAACTGGAATTCCGATCAGGTACGCGACCACCTGCGCGGGCCGCAGGGGACGAAGGTCAAAGTCACGGTGCGCCGCGCCGGAGTCGCCGAGCCGCTGACTTTCACCATCGAACGTGACGCCGTGGCGCTGCCCTCGATTCTGGATGCGTACATGGTCCGCCCCGGGATGGGGTACGTGAATATGGGCTTCAGTGTCTCGGGCCGGACGAGTGGCGCCGGATTTCATTCGACGACGGCTGATGAACTGACGGCGGCGGTGGCGCTGCTCAAGGAGCAGGGCATGAGTTCGATGGTTCTTGACCTGCGCAACAACCCGGGCGGGCTGCTTGATCAGGCGATCCGGGTCTGCGACAAGTTCCTCCAGCGCGGCCAGACCGTGCTTTCGGTGCGCAGCCGTGACGGGCGCCTGCCGGATCGCGATTTCCAGGCTGATTCCGGCTCGCCGGAAACCTTCCCGCTCGTGGTGCTGATCAACGGCGGCTCGGCTTCGGCTTCGGAGATCGTCGCCGGGGCGATTCAGGATCACGACCGCGGGCTGATCATCGGCGAAAACAGCTTCGGCAAGGGGCTCGTCCAGACGATCTTCCCGCTCTCGGGCGGCGCCGGGCTGACGCTGACGACGGCGCGCTATTACACGCCGAGCGGGCGGCTGATCCAGCGCGATTATTCCAACGGCTCGTTTTACGATTACATCCTCAAACGGAACGGCAAGGGCGATACGACCGGCGACAAGCCGAAGGGCGAAGAGAAGCAGACCGACCTCGGTCGCAAGGTCTTCGGCGGCGGCGGCATCGAACCGGACATCAAGGTTGCCGATACGACCACCCAGACCAACGCCCAGTTTTACATCTCTCAGGGGATGTTCTTCTTCGTCCGCGAACTGCTGGCCGGGAACGTGGCGGCGGCCCCCGAGTTCAAGACCAAAGGGCTCGAATTCAACCACAAGCTCAAGCCGAATGAATTCCAGGTCACGGATGAGATTCTGAAGTCTTACCGCGAGTTCATGGCCAAATGGATCGCCGACAACCCGAAATGGCGGGTGACGAAGGCGATGGTCGAAGACAACATCGTCTGGGCGCGCAAGCAGATTCGCTATGAGGTGCTGCTGGCCCGCTACGGGTCGAGCATCGCGCAGCGCGGGATCGCCGATCTGGACGCGCAGTTGCAGCGCGCGGTCTCCGAACTGCCGGCCGCCGCCGAACTGACCGAAAAGGCGCGTCGCACGCGCACTTCGATGCGCAACAACTGAAGTCAGGCGGATTGATGGTAAGATGAAAGGCGGCTGCCCTCGGTGTCAGCCGCCTTTTTTACAAGATGACGCGGTTGTTACAGAAAAAAATCATCCTCCCCGGTCTGGCCGTGCTGCTGCTCGTGGCCGGCGGCTGGCTCTACAACCAGCGGGTGCGGCGCGTGGCGATGGAAAGCTACGTGCCGGAATCGGCGCTCGGTTATATCGAAGTCAATGACCTGCCGCGCCTGCTTGACGGGTTCACTTCGACGGCGGCGTGGCAGAAACTCGCGCCGGCTTACGGCCTGCCCGAGAGGTTGAATTATCTCGGCAAGGTCGGCACGCTCGCCCGGTGGACCGGGATCGGCCCACTGGAATCAGTCGTCCTCGCGCGCACTCAGATTGCGGTCGCCGTGACCGGCATCGAAGTGCGCGGCGAAGAAGTCAAACCGCGTCTGGCGATCATCGCCGAAACGCACACGAGTGAAAGCAGGCTGCATTCGGTCGTCGAAGACCGCCTGCCACAACTAGCCGCACGCGCTTACGGACAACCGATCCGTGAAGCCACCGAATACCTGGGCGTCCCGATCACGATTTTTCGCGCGCCGGAGGGCGAGCGCCGGCTGCTCTCCGCGCAGATCGGCAGCCTGTGGATCGTCGCTAATCACCCTGACTCGCTGCGCGCCTGCATCGAAACGCGCCTGGGGCGCTCGCCTTCGATGGCACACGGCAACTTTTTTCTGAAGACTGCGCGCCCGCTGGTCGCGGGCAAAGCGAATGAGGAGAGCGACCTCTTCGCTTTCGTCAGCGGGCAGGGGATGATGCGCATGATGCAGTTCGCGACGAATCTGGTCGCGGGCAGGGTCACCAATAACACGCCGTTCGCCGGGGCTCTGGAGGGGTTGCTGGCCGAACTCTCCTCGCGCATGGTTGATGCCGCCGCTTACGGCGCCAGCTTTGAACGCGGCGTGGTGGTCAATCGCTATGCCCTGCTTTTCAAGCCGGCCGTCGTGGACAAGCTGAAAGACTCGATCAAAGCCGGGGATAATGGCAAAAGCGGCGGCGAGTTGCGCGCCCTGAAACTGGTCCCTGCTTCCGTCAGAGAGATCACCATCGTCAACGTCGAAAACCCGATCAGCGCGCTTGATCACTTTGAAGCGGCCATCGCTTCGCAACTCGGCACGGGCCAGAGTTTCATGTTGCATCGCGTCTTCCTCAGCGGGCGCGAAGCGCTGCTCGGCCTGAAGCCGAACGAAAATTCGGCGCCCGCTTTCGGCAACGAAATCGCGACCCTCAGTTTCAGCGAATCGGGTTCCGACCGCGTGCTGCTGATCGCGGCGCGCGACCGGGCGAGGCTTCAGCAGTTTGCCGAAAAGTTTCTGGGCAGCGGCGGCGCCACGATCCGGCGCGAGAAATACCATGACGTTGAGTTGATGATTCCCAGCAATGAGCGGCGCGGCGTTGGGGCGTTTATCGGAGATTTCCTGGCGCTGGGGGCAAGGGACAAGGTGATGCGGGTGATTGACACGCAGCAGCGCGGCGAGTTGCTGACCGCGACGCCGCAATTCGCCGCCGCCCAGCCGCCCTCACAGCCGGTGCCGATCATCAGCTACTCGTCGGTGAAGGATGAGACCGGGGAAATGATGGCGGCGCTCGCCCGCAGATTGAACGGGAAGGCCGATCACAAAACCGCCGACGCGCAATCGGCACTCAATGAGATCCCGCTGGCCGTCAGCGCCACTTCGCTCAACGACCACGGCCTCTACATCGAATCCACCGCCCCGCTCGGAAACTTCCCGCTGCTGATTTCGCTGATTGACGATTCGTCGGCGAACTGATCCCGGTTGCCGGGATCAGTCAGAAAAACATTCTTCGCCTTTTGCCGCTGATTGATCCGACCCGGCGCAATCAATCAGGTCGCCGCCGAAAACGACCATGAATTCAGAGTGAAGCAGAGGCAGGGGCGAAAAAGTGTGTCCCGACAACAGACAACATCGCGGCGCTCACCCCGCCGACCGGAAGCTGTTCAGTGCCGACCAGCTTCCGCCGCTGCGCGAGGCGGTCGCGGATTTGTCGTGGCTGCTTGGCCGCGGGTACTCGATCAACTCTGCCCTCAAGCTGGCCGGCGACCGCTACGACCTGACGCTCCGCCAGCGCCTGGCGGTTTCCAGAGCGTCCTGCTCAGACCGGCAGAAAGACTACCGGCAAAATAACCGCCTCACGCCCGATGAAATCAAAGGGAAGTCGCTCGCGATTGACGGGTTCAACCTCATCGTCACGATGGAAGCCGCCCTGTCAGGCGGAGTGCTGATCGGATGTCGTGACGGTTGCATCAGGGATCTGTCCAGCGTTCATGGCTCATACCGGGCGGTTGAGGAAACTGAAAGGGCCATCCGCGTGATCGGTGAAGCCCTCGCGCAGAAAACAAGCGAGCAGGTTCTGTGGCTGCTCGACAAACCCGTCTCGAACAGCGGTCGTCTGGCGCAGAAAATCAGAGACCTGGCGCGCGAACATAACTGGCCCTGGGCGGTGGATGTGGTGATGAACCCGGACAGGGAACTGCGATCTTCCGATCAGATCGTCGTCACCTCTGACTCAATGATTCTGGACAGGCCGGTGAAATGGGTGAACCTGGGTGCGACGCTGATCGGCGAATACGTAGAGCAGCCCTGGGTGGTGGATTTGAGGGGCGGGTAGGGAACAGTCTTATTCAACCACCTTCACGTCCGTCACGAAATATTCGGTTTCGCCGAAGCATTTCGAGGGGACGCCCTTGTGCTGCTCGTAAACCAGCGCCACGCGCTTGCCGAGACTGCGATTGATCTTTTCGGCGACGGCGTCACTGCGGACGCTGAAGGCGAAGATTTCCGGCGTGGTGCCCGGCATCGAAACCATCGCCAGCTCACCCTCCCACGTTTTGCAGACCCATCCTTTCTTCGACAGCTTCTGCACATAGCCGGAGCGCTCGCCGCTGGAATAGCTCAGGTGCAGGGTACTCCAGACGTAGCCGACAAAGCCCAGGATCAAAAGCAGCGGGATTGCGCCAAGCACAAGTTTGTTACGCAGATTCATGAATACACTCCGTTCGATTCCGAGACTGGATTGCCGATACCGCCTGATTGATGGGGAACTCTGATGAGAAGACTATAGCGCCTGAGCAAAGTTACGGCAAACAGGGCGGCTCAAACTGATGGATGACTGGAACAATGATGAGTGATTCAGAGAGGATTTGGGGATGGAGCCGACACCCGGGCTCGAACCGGTGACCTTCTAAATTAACGTGAGTCCGACGTAAGGGAGATCAAAAAGTGACTGCCGGCAAAGCCCTTTGCTCTCTCACCGTCAGATTGAGCGACGGCTTCTTCTCCTGACAGGTGTAAGCGATCAATGCCGTCAGCAGATTGACCACGAAGTCCGCCACACTCCGATGGCGCGTATGCTCGATCTGACAGATGTTCTTGAGTTGATCGTTGACTGTTTCAACCAGCGTCCGCTTGCGCAGCAGCAGCTTGTCGAAGAGCAACAGGAGTTTGTTCTTCATATTCTTTCTGACCTTCGTCAGCAGCCGGACGCCGCGCTCACCGCTGCCAGCCGGTCAGCTCCTGCGAGATGTAGCCGCGATCGCCGAAGAGCCGCCGCACCATTTTCGGCACGGCCCTGCGGTCATCGAAGTTGCCGGGCGTGATGACCGCCGCGAGTAGTTCGACGCGGCCGTTGATGACCAGATGAACTTTGAAGCCGTAGAACCACCCGACACTGGTCTTGCCGCGCCGGGCCAGCCCCTTGAAGACCCGATGCGAGTAAATCCGCAGGTCGTGGCAGACTTTGATGGTCGTCGAATCGACGAACGAAATCCCGGTGCAGTCACTGAAGCGCGCGTGGAGGAAGGCGGTCAGCGGCACGAGCGCCTGCTGCTCCAACTCGACGAAGCGGTTGTCGCTGACCAACTGTGGGAACTCCCGACGCAGGTGCCGCGAGACGTGCTGCGTGTAGAAGAGCTTGAGGCAGCGGAAGCCCGAGGCCTGAAACAGGATCAGGATCGTCATCACCTCGCTCAGACTGAACGAGGTGTCGCGCTCGCGATGCGCTTTGCCGTCGGCGAGCAGGCGCGCTTTCATCCGCGGGACGCACTGCCGGCCGCAACTCGTCGCAATCGAAGAAGACCTGTAGAATGTCCAGGGGGGACTCCTTTCCGGATTTGAGGTTTATAGAGGCGCAGTCTACAGCTGCGCCACTCAAGGCGAAAAGGGTTCCCTTCGATTCATCTCGCTGTCAAAGAACTGCTTCTACGTCGAACTCACGTTAGGTAGAGCCACCTCCGTGGATCACCAGGAGACGCGAGGCAGACGGTAGCAGCGGTCATGAAGCGCCGCCCTGCACGACGCGGTGGGATGAGTTGATGAGTGTGAAATGAAATTGCCGGCAGTTTCGCAATACCCGCATGACAGCGAAGCGGCGGGCCACTCGGGCCCTCTGAAGCAGGCCCGAGTGGCCCCTTCACTTTGCGGGATGTTGTCAGCATTTCAGAGCCGTTTATGCGCGCGTGGATTCAGCCGCTGACTTCCTGCTGACATCATCTGACCTCAACGTGATTGCCTGCCCCCGCGGCGACGTGAATCGTCACGGCGTCACTGTCGGGCTGAAAAATCTCCTCGATGGCGCTCCCGAACAGCCGCGCGATGATGAAGGCGAGCGACAGGCTGGGATCGTATTTCCCGGTCTCGATGGCATTCACGGTCTGACGCGAGACACCGAGCCGGCTGGCCAGATCGGCCTGCGTCCAGTCGCGTTCGGCCCGGAGGACTTTCAGGCGGTTTTTCATAAATGTGATCCTCAGCGGTAGCGCCAGATCGCGATGACCAGGCCGACGATCCAACTCCCGACCATCACCGGCGCGATCCACGAGAGCGAGAGCTTCATGAGACCTTCCAGCGCGAAGAAGCCGCAGCTACTGATGAGAAGCAGGCTGGCCAGAAAAGCGAAGGCCATCGCCTCAGTGTGCATTCTCCGCTCCAATTCATCCATCCCGCGCAGGCTGCGCATCGCGATTACCGCCACCAGCATCAGCCAGACGAACGGAACCGCAGCGATCCAGTGAGTGTAAGAATCACTGGGGTGCGTGGCGATAAACCGGGCGATTTGCGATATTGCGACGAAGCTGACTGCGCTGCCGCCCAGACAGCCGACGATGAATTTGGAAAGTCTTTTCCCGCGTCTGAGATCAAGGAAAGACATGGAAACCTCCATTTGTCAGGGTGGGTTGCTCGATATAGGAAAGATAAAGGGTTCTTTACTAAAAGTCAAGTAAACTTGATATGTCTTGTAAAGGCTAAATTCTAAAACAGCTTCCCCTTGATCAAACTTCCCCAAGGCAGCTGAAATTATTACGACAAGGGGGCTTACAGCACACGTCCTGTCCGTCTATGTCGGACATCACAACAGGAGTACGCAATGATTGCCAACGAAGAGATGACGGATCACGATGAGGCGACAGTGCCGGCCGTCAGACAGCCGAAGCCGTACGCGCGGCCATTGGCTGAGATCATGGCGGACGTGAGCAAGCCCATCGCCACGCAGCACCTCAGGCAGAAGAAGAAGGGCGGCGCTACGCTCACTTACATCCCGTGGTATTACGCCGTCAAGTATCTGGATTATTACGCGCCCGGCTGGTGTTCCGAAGTGCGCTCGATCACCTGGCAGAACGGACGGATCGTCGTCACGGTGCGCCTCTCAATCCCGGCGGCTGAAGGTGTGGTCTGGCGCGAGGCAGCAGGAACTGAGGAAGAGCCTGACGAGGGCGACAAGATGTACGGAGACCCGTCGAGCAACGCCGAGGCGATGGCGCCCGAAGCGCGCAGCTTCAAAGTTCGGCCTCGGGTTGTACCTTTACGACAAGAAGTGAGGGTAGCTGATAGCGGGCTGGTTGCAATGACTGGCGCTGCGGAGCGCGGGAGGGGTGGGCTTCCGGGGATCGCCCTTTTCTTTTACTCTCGCCACTTTCATTGTCTCACCAGCTGATCAACTCAGGCCATCGGGGATGATGCCGACATGCCATCAATGCCGTGGCTGAATTTTCGGAGCCGACGATTTCTGCAGGTTGCCAAGTGAAGCGGGGAATTCCCACGCCATCAGTGCCTTCTCTGCCGAAGGACCATGATCTTTCAGCCAGGTACTCATTTGCGGTCCCACCTCTTTCCCATACACCCGGTGTGAATAAATGATGGAAACGCCCTTGCCATTAACCAGCCTGAACCTTGCCAGGGCAGCCTCCAGAAAAGTGGGCCTGCCAAAAACCACAACGATCAGATGTTCAGCAGGATTTCTGCCGGTTCGAGGCACCGATGCTGTTTTAATAACTCTTCCTTTCTGTGTCTTATAGTTCTCAAGCGCCTGGTTGGCCACCAGAGCAAGGCCTTCCCCCTCATTAACATTCGGGTAAAAGTTGATGGTCACCATATCGGTCCAGTTTGAAAGATCGCCCTGACCCCGCGGTGTAAATTCATGCTGGTCATTCCCTGACCAGCGATGGACGTAGTCGTTTTGATTGAAATTCAAGGTTATCCCGCTTCTGGTCTCCGCTTCCTTCTGTGGTTCTCCAACGATGACACGAACAGGAAAGATAAAGATGAGGACAAAAGAGAGAGAGATTCTCAGCATTCCCAGACCTCCTGATAACAAGCCTGCTTTCTGAACAACCCGCGCCGAATTCAGCAAGTGGTACTACGATTGCCGGATGATGACTGACACGACACAGTGAGATTAGCGCAACCGCCGCAGTATTGCACACAGCATTGCAGTGGCTTCACCTGCTGTTCGTTCGAGTGCGACGAGTGCGAGCATTCACGCCGTCGCGTAATCGCCACGCCTTGCGCTGCGGCCTCGGCCCACAGTGGACGTGCAGGCTTCGACTGGCCCTTTCGTTTTGTCTGCCACTGAAGTGAGAGGGGGAACCCGATGAGGCGTCTCACCTGTAACAAAGCAGGGAGTCAAATCCGGGCCGGTGTGACCGGCAGAAAAGAAAGGGAAGAAACTCAGCGCCTGCCGCGTCTAACTGGCAGAAGCCGTGGTGTGAACAGACTATTTCTGAAAAGAGAAAGGGTAGCCATCGTGAGAATTCAGCGATTGGCCATTGCCCTCACTGTGCTTAACCTCGCGCTGCTCGTCTTCCTTGTGGTGCAGAATCGGAGGGCGGAGGCACAGAGTATCGCGCCGGTGCTGCGTGGCCGCGAGCTTAAGATTGTTGACGATCAGGCCAGGACGGCGAGCCGGGAGCATCGTGTTTCCCCCCAGGCGCCGCGGAAGACGGTCGAATGTGCCGTCACGACACCGAACGGGATCGCCGCTGGCGTAGAACAACCCGCTCCGGGCAGCTACGGCAACCGCGAAGTGTCTGTTGGGCCGTTCGGATTGTGGCCGGATGGAACGGTCGTATTCAAACCAGGCGGTTCGGGGTTCGTCACTCGAAACGGTTCGCTCGGAATGAAGTTCGGATGGCCCCACGGCGTTTCAGGTCAGATCAGGATTACAGGGTGTCGCCTCGACGCTGAAGCGCCACCCTTACGGGCGGAAGTGCCAGACGGCTCGGAGATCGCGGTTTCCAGGCGACCTGCATTATTTTTCCAACGCCAGGGTGTTGGGAAGTTACGGGACGCGTCGGCAACTCCAGCGTCACATTTGTGACGAAGGTTGTGAAGGTCGGCGCTGGTCCGAAGTGGCGGAGAGATGCTCCGTAGATTCGAGGCCAGTCAGGCAGGATGAACAAGCCGCCCCAGCCGACCGCTGGAAAGCACGGCGGTCAGCCGCCCGATCTGCTCCCGTAGTTCCTCACGGCGCTCCGTCCGGTCGGACTGTACGAACTCCGCCATCCGCAGTCTCTCCGCCGCGGCCTTCCTCGCCTCAAAGAGTCCATCGCCGAGTCTCGTCAGGGCGAGGCGCTCGGCTTCCTCAATTGTCATATCGGGCGCCGGCCTGGCGAACTGCTCTTTGATCCGCCAGACCTCGCCGGTCCAGGGTCATTCAGTTTTCGGTTTGATACCGATCAGCGTCAGCGCTTTCCAGGGTTGCGCGGCCAGACGACGACAGGCCGCCGCGAGATTGCTTTCACCAGCCGCACGCAACAGGCCGATGGTCAGATTGCGGAAAGCGGC
>DASRDU010000131.1:0-4914 GCA_035652435.1 Blastocatellia bacterium | reverse complement strand
CGAGAAGGTCAGTTTCAGGTACAAGCTCGAAGGGTTCGACAAGGAGTGGATAGACGCCGGCACGAGGCGCGTCGCTTTTTACACCAACCTCCCGCCCGGCGAGTACCGCTTCCGCGTGACGGCCTGCAATAACGACGGGGTATGGAACGAAACCGGGGCTTCATTCGATTTTTATTTGAAGCCGCACTTCCACCAGACGTGGTGGTTCTACGCGCTGTGCGCTTCGGCTGTTGCGCTCCTTGGGGTCGGACTTTACCGCGTGCGCGTCCGGCAGCTGAAGGCGCATGAGAGGGAACTGGCGTTGCGCGTGGATGAACGCACCACGGAGTTGCAGCTGGAGATCGCCGAGCGCAAAAGGATCGAGCAGGATGCGCAACGGCGGGCGGCCCAGGCGACGTTCATCTATGAAGTGGGCCAGCGCGTGAGCCGCGAATTACGGCAGGAAGCGCTCATCCCTGAAATCGTCACCGCGGTGCGTGACACGTTCGGCTATTACAACGTCATGCTGCTGCTCCTGGATGAAGAGACCAACAGCCTGACGCTGCGAGCCATCAGCGGCGGTTACAGTGATACGAACCCTCCGGGTATGTTCTTTGTCCCCGGGGAAGGGGTGATCGGCCACGCGGCAGTGAGCGGCGAAACCGTCGTCAGCGGAGACCTCACCCGGGACCCGCACTTCGTGCGCGGCTCGGCGGGGCGGACCAGTTCAGAGCTGACGGTGCCGATCAAGAGCGCGGGCAGGGTAATCGGCCTGCTCGACATCCAGAGCGAGGAATTCAACGCCTTTCATAAGAGCGACGTTGACGCCATGGAGACGCTCGCCACGCAAATCGCCGCGGCGATTGAGAACGCCCAGCTCTACGCGCAGGCCCAGCGGGAGATCATTGAGCGGAGGCGGGCGGAGGAAGCCGCCGAAGCCGCCACGCGCGCCAAGAGCGAGTTCCTCGCCAACATGTCGCACGAGATCCGCACGCCGATGAACGCCGTCATCGGGATGACCGGTCTGCTGCTCGACACCGAGCTGGCGGACGAACAGCGCGACTTCGTCGAGACCATCCGCACGGGCGGCGACTCGCTGCTCGCGATCATCAACGACATCCTCGATTTCTCCAAGATTGAGTCGGGCCGCCTCGACCTCGAAGAGCAGCCCTTTGACCTCTCCGACTGCGTGGAGGGGGCGCTCGACCTGCTCTCGGCCAAGGCGGCCGACAAGGGACTCGATCTGGCCTACCTGTTCGGTGACGGCGTGCCGCAGGCGATCATCGGCGACCTGACGCGGCTGCGGCAGATTCTGGTCAACCTGCTCTCGAATGCGGTCAAGTTCACCCACGCCGGCGAAGTGGTGCTGTCAGTCGAAGCACAGAGGCTCGAAGCCGCCCGTTTCGAGCTGCACTTCGCCGTCCGCGATACCGGCATCGGGATTCCCCGGGACAAGATGGATCGGCTGTTCCAGTTATTCAGCCAGGTGGACAGCTCGACCACGCGCCAGTACGGCGGGACGGGACTCGGCCTCGCCATCAGCCGGCACCTGAGCGAGATCATGGGCGGGCGGATGTGGGCCGAGAGTGATGCGGGCCGTGGCTCAACCTTCCACTTCACCATCCGGGCCGAAGCCGCAACGAGTCAGCCGCGAGCCTGCTCGGACGAGTCTCAGCCGCAACTGAATGGCAAGCGCCTTCTGATTGTGGATGACAACGCGACCAACCGGCGGATTCTGACGCTGCAGGCCGGAGCCTGGGGGATGGAGGCGGTGGCAGTGGCTTCAGGGTGCGAGGCGCTCGAGAGTCTGCAACAGGGTATCGTGTTTGACCTGGCGATTCTGGACCTGCACATGCCGGAAATGGACGGGCTGATGCTGGCGGCGGAGATGCGCCGGTTGCGAGAGGGGCGAAGCCTGCCTCTGGTGATGTTGTCTTCAGGTGTGGGCGGCCGGCGGAGCTTTACTGGAAGCCCGGGCGAAGCTGAGTTCACGGCATTTCTGACCAAGCCGATCAAGCCATCACAACTCTTCGATGTATTGATCGGCGTCTTTGCCGGGCAGCCGGCCAGGGTGCGGCCAAAAAATGTCGAACCGCAGGCAGACCGGAGCCTGGCCGAGCGCCTGCCGCTGCGCCTGCTGATGGCCGAAGATAACGTGATCAATCAGAAGGTCGCGCTGAAAATTCTGGAGAAACTGGGTTACCGGGCCGACGTAGCCGGCACTGGCCTGGAGGCGCTGGCAGCACTGCACCGCCAGCCGTACGACGTGGTGCTGATGGATCTGCAGATGCCGGAGATGGACGGCCTTGAAGCGACGCGCCGGATCCGCCAGCTGTGGCCGCAGTCACAGCGACCCCGGATCATTGCGATGACGGCCAACGCCATGCAGGGTGACCGGGAGCAGTGCCTGGAGGCCGGGATGGATGACTACGTGAGCAAGCCCGTGCGGATCGCCGAGCTGCAGGCCGCGCTGGAGCGGTCAGGGCGGCCGGAGAGTTCGGACGAGCGCCGCGAGGATGTAAGTGTTGACTTTGCCCGAAGCGATGCGGAGGTGGCTGGATGAGCGTGTGCGGTAAAGGCGGCAACTTCACAGCCCCGGTTCAATCGCGGAAATGGCGTGTGCCGGTGATCAGATTATGGATCTTTGCCCCCCAACGACAATGACGTGAAGCCCTTCAGATTTTCGGTTGAATTGGCCTCGCAACTTGCCCTTGTACCGCTTGCTTTGAAGATAAATCGCGTATGATCCAGTCCGAATTCAAGAAACAGGTTGCCCGGTCGTTAACGGTTCTCGTATTCGTGGCAGTGTCAGCCTGGAGCGCCGCAGTGCTGGCTCTCGATCCACATAAGGCGATCACTCAATATAGTCATGACGTGTGGCAGACCAAAGACGGCCTGCCACAGGGCCACATCCAGGCCATCGCCCAGACCCGTGAAGGTTATATCTGGATCGGGACTGAGGAAGGCGTCGTGCGTTTTGACGGGGCACGTTTCACCGTCTTCGACAAGCGGAACACCCCCGAGATCAAAGGCAACAGCGTCTCGGCGCTCTTCGCGGGCCGCGACGGCAACCTCTGGATCGGCACGGCCAGGGGCGTGATCCGATTCCGTGACGGAAAGTTCTACGCCGACGCCTTCCTGAGTGAGCTGGCCGACAAGTTCATCGAGCGCCTCTTTGAGGATCGGGACGGGAATCTGTGGGTCGGGAGCAGGACCGGGCTGTTTCGATTGAGTAATGGGAAGCTGACCAGGCTCACGTCGGGCGACGGCCTGTCGAATGACTTTGCCTTCGCGATTGTGCAGGACCCGGCCGGTGCCGTCTGGCTGGGGACTATCGGCGGTGGGATCAATCGCTTCAAGGACGGGCGCATCACCGCCTGGACGACGAAAGAGGGACTCCCGAACAATGTGGTGCGGGGGCTTTGCGCGGGCAGGGATGGTTCCATCTGGATCGGGACTGCCGCCGGCCTGAGCCGGTTCAAGGACGGCGGGTTTATCAATTATACGACCAGAGACGGGCTGCCCAATGACACCGTCAAATCCATTCATGAAGACAAGGAAGGCTCCCTGTGGGTCGGCACCAACGGCGGCCTGAGCCGGCTGAAAGACGGGGTCTTCACCACCTACACCGTCAGGGACGGGCTGTCGGGCAGGATTGTCGAGTGCTTTTATGAAGATCAGGAGGGAAGTCTCTGGGTAGGGACCAACGGCGGGGGCATCAACCGCTTCAAGGAAGGAAAGTTCACCGTCTTCACCTCCCAGGAAGGTTTGGGCGACGACGTCACCTGGTCGGTCTTCCAGGATCGGGCAGGAACCATCTGGGCGGGGACGACCGAAGGGCTCGGAGAGTTCAGGGACGGCCGGTTCATCAATCACACGACTAAGGAGGGCCTCTCGAATAACAACGCGATCTCGCTCGCGGAGAGCCGCGACGGGAGCCTCTGGATCGGCACGCCGGGCGGAGGGCTCAACCGCCTGAAGGATGGGAAATTCACGACCTGGACGACGAAGGACGGCCTGGGCAACGACGTGGTCAGGGCGATCTGTGAAGACCGCGAGGGCACCCTCTGGATCGGGACTGGGGGCGGAGGACTGTCGCGATTCAGGGATGGAAAGTTTACCACTTACACTGTCAAGGACGGCCTTGCGCATGACGTGGTCTTCAGCCTCCACGAGGACCGCGCCGGGACGCTATGGATCGGCACCAACGGCGGGCTGAGCCGGCTTCGGGACGGCAAATTCACGAGCTACCGCACCGGAAGTTTCCCTTCCAGTTCGGTCTTTGTCATCCACGAGGATCAGCAGGGGACGCTCTGGTTCGGCACTTACGACGGCCTCGTCCGCTTCGGGGACGGGAAATTCTCCGCCTGCACGACCAAAGAGGGCCTGTTCGATGACCTCGTCTTCGGGATCGCGGAAGACAATCACGGCGACCTCTGGATCTCCTGCAACAAAGGCGTCTCCCGCGTGAAGAAGAAGGAACTCGATGACTTTTTCCAGGGCAGGACGCAGGCGATCACTTCGGTCGCCTACACGATGTCAGACGGGCTCAAAAGCAACGAATTTAATGGCGCCGTTCAGCCGACGTCCTTGAAGGCCAGAGACGGAAAGCTCTGGTTCGCCACTTACAAAGGCGTGGCCGTGATTGACCCGGACAAGATCAGACTCAATGCCCTGCCCCCGCCGGTCTTCGTCGAGCAGGTCGTGGTTGACAAGCAGCCCATTGACCTCGCTCACAAGGCGCAACTGCCCCCGGGTAACGGCGAGATTGAATTCAGCTACACTGCGCTGAGTCTGCTCGCGCCCGAGAAGGTCAGTTTCAGGTACAAGCTCGAAGGGTTCGACAAGGAGTGGATAGACGCCGGCACGAGGCGCGTCGCTTTTTACACCAACCTCCCGCCCGGCGAGTACCGCTTCCGCGTGACGGCCTGCAAT
>DASRDU010000130.1:0-32923 GCA_035652435.1 Blastocatellia bacterium | reverse complement strand
ATTGCAGGCCGTCACGCGGAAGCGGTACTCGCCGGGCGGGAGGTTGGTGTAAAAAGCGACGCGCCTCGTGCCGGCGTCTATCCACTCCTTGTCGAACCCTTCGAGCTTGTACCTGAAACTGACCTTCTCGGGCGCGAGCAGGCTCAGCGCGGTGTAGTGAAGCTCCAGTTCGCCCTGTCCCGGAGGCAGCCGGAGGTGGGGGCCGGGACTGACGGCGCTCTTGTTGATGAGGGATTGCTCGATGATGACTGGCGGCGGCAGTGAGTTATACCTGATGTTTTCAGGGTTGATCACTACCACGCCCCCCATGGTCGGAAACCACAGCTTCCCGTCCCCGGCCCGGCACGCCGCGGGGTAAGAGCCGCCGGCGAAGTCGGCACTCTTCAGGCCGTCGGCGACGCCGTAAGAGACGCACGAGATCGAACTGGCGCGCGCCGCGGCCTGACCCTCAAGCTCTTTCCTGCCGGCGCGGAAGAGGCCCCTGTTCGAACTCATCCACAGGTTCGCCCGATCATCTTCAAGGATGCTCCAGATCACGTCATCGAAGAGGCCTTCCCGGGTGGTAAAGACGGTAAATCTGCCGTCCCTGAAGCGATTCAGTCCGCCGCCGAGAGTGCCGACCCAGAGGTTGCCCTCGCGATCCTCATAGAATGACCTGACCAGGTTGTTCGAGAGCCCGTCTTTGGTCGTCCAGCTGGTAAAGACCCCGCCTTTGAATCGAGTCAGGCCGCCATTGGTGCCGAGCCAGAGGCTCCCGTCCCGTCCCCGATAGATTGCTCTGACCACGTCATCAGAGAGTCCATCCTTTCTGGTGAAGGCCGTAAACTTTCCGTCCCGGAACCGGTTGAGTCCGCCGCCATCTGTTCCGACCCAGAGGCTCCCGTCCTCGCCCTCACAGATTGACCAGACGATGTCGTTCGACAACCCCTGTCTGGTCGTCCAGGTTGTAAACTCGCCGTCTTTGAGCCGGCTCAGTCCGCCACCCTGGGTGCCCATCCAGACGCTCCCGTCACGCCCCTCATAGACTGACCTGATCGTGCGGTTGGCCGGCCAGTCTCTGGCCATATACGTGGTGAATCTGCCATCCCTGAACCGGCTCAGCCTGCTCGCGCCGCCGATCCACAGGCTCCCGTCCCGTCCCTCACAGATTGACCAGGTGACTTCGCTGGCGAGTCCTTCCTGAGTGGTCCAGTTCAGGGATTTTCCGTCCGTGAGCTGATTCAGCCCGCGGGCATCCGTCCCGATCCAGAGGCTCCCCTCATGGTCCTCACAGATTGACCGCACGAAGTCGCCGGACAACCCCTGGCCGGCGGTCCAGGCCGTCAGTCTGCCGTCCCTGAGCCGGTTGAGCCCGCCCCCTTGTGTGCCGATCCAGAGGCTCCCTTCGCGGTCCTCATAGATTGCATGGACGAAGTCGTCAGACAATCCCTGTTTCGTGGTCCAGGACGTCAGGCTGCCGTCTTTGAGCCGGTTGAGCCCGCCCTCGTACAGGCCGAACCAGAGGCTGCCGTCACGACTCTCGGAGATCGCATAAACCGGCTTCACCTCGCTCCCGCCCCGCGCGCCCTTCGTGGGGAAGGCGGTGAATTTTCCGTCTCTGAATCGGTTCAGTCCGCGATTGGTGCCGACCCACAGGGTTCCATCCCGGTCCTCACAAACCGCCCTCACCGAGTCGTCATCCAGCCCGTCGCCGGTTGTCCAGGTCGTGAACCTGCCGTCCCTGAGCCGGTTGAGCCCGGCGTTGGTGCCAACCCACAGACTCCCGTCCCGGCCCTCAGAGATGGACCGCACCATCCCGTGAGACAGACCTTCATTCGTGGTCCAGGCGGTGAACTTCCCGTCCTTATATCGAAGCAGCCCGCCGCCGTATGTGCCGATCCAGAGGCTCCCCTGTCTGTCCTCGAAAAGTACCCAGATGTAATTCTGTTTGATCTCGGGCGTATTCCTCGAGTCGAAGACGGTGAAATGCACGCCGTCGAAGCGGACCAGACCTTCGAGCGTGGCGAGCCACAGGTACCCGTCGCGCGTTTGCACGATGGAGAGGACGCCGGCCTGTGGCAGGCCTTCCTTGACGCCCCAGGAGTTGTGAACGTACTGAGTGATGGCCTTGCCCGGGTCGAGGGCAGAGATCCCGCTGCCCCACGCTGACGCGAGCATCACGAGGAGGATTCTGAAAGCTGTTTTTACTTTACCTTCGAACTGCGCCACGATTGCTCCCCGGGGCGAATCCCCGTCAGTGAGTTCTTCGGCCTGAAGGTCTCTGCATAATTCCGCGCAATAATGACGGGCAGGAACAGAGCCTGCCCTGTTCCTGAGTTCATCACTCCTCACTCTCAGGTCACCAGCCCGGCGGTATTCGGCGGACAGACGAGCCATGGTTCGGGTGGGAGTGTCAGCATGAAAAGCAGCAGGGCGAATGTCTCGGAGGCTTTGCCGGCGGGAGAAGAGTCTTTCCGAAGTATTTCTATAATGGTTTTCCCGCTCTGGAGGTGTTACTGGAATGTTCGGTAATAACTGTTGCAGTCACCTTGTCTTGAGGGTTGTCAGGAAAGATGTGGAGGGGCGAATCCTGTACTCTTATGGTCAAAGTCAATGACGCTGCCCGGGGCAGCAGGGGGGCATTCAAACAGGGACCTAAATATGGGGAACTCTTTAATTCGAGTCAAGAAAATTAATGGGTCCATCTTTCTCCTCGCCGCATGAAAACAACAACGGGCGGTCATCAGACCGCCCGTCATTGTGCTTGTCGTAAGTTTGAAATTTGAGTCTCCACCAGAGAGATGAAAACCCTGAGAGAATATACTCTCCCGTTTCACTTCAAACCATCGGCGGCAGTCTGATTCTGTTGTAGGAATCCGGTCATCCCGGTTGTCGGTGTTTGTCCTACAGCAGCTGAGATGTTGTCCGGCCGTCGGCCGTCGCGCCGGGCTTCACAGTTTCAATCGCTTCTGTCCCTTGTTACCGCCCTGGTCCTCGGCTTCAATCAGCACCTCGCGCTGACCGCCATCGAGCGTGACGAGCGTCCTGAAGCTGCCGTCCGAATTCACCCACACTGCCGTGTCACCGACCTTCACGCGAGTGCCGGGGTCACTCTTCCCTTCGATCTTGTACACGCCGCCGCCCAGGGGGGTCGCCCTGGCGAAGCTGATGTTGATCGCCTTGTCCTCGGCATTGCTGGCAAGTGAGAACCTGAAAGGTTCGCTGTACTGACCCGCGCCCTCTTTTTCACTGTTGGCGCGCACCCGCCAGTAATAAATGCCCGGCTGCAGATTGTCGAAGGCGGCGCTCGTCGTCGCAATCTGATCACGCATCGTCACCACCGTGTCGCCGAAGTAAGCTGAAGTCGCCACTTCGATCCGGTAGCTTTTCGCCTGCGGCACCCCGGCCCAGTTGAAATTGACCTGCCCCGGCTGCCCCGCAGGAATTTTGATGGTGCGCTGGTTCTCCGGCGAACCGAGTTCGGGCAGCGGGGCCATCTTTTCAACTCTGATCGGCCCGTTGCTGCTGACCTCAACCTTCTCGCTGGAACGCACCTCGTAAGTCTGACCGGACGGAGTGTTGATCTTCGCCGTGCCGCGGGCGATCCGGATTTCAGTATTCCCTCCCTTTCCATCCGCGTCTACGCTCGCTTCGGTCTGGCTGTTGATGCTGGCTGACACGTTCTCGGTCTGCACGACGTTACTTGATCCGGCCGCCTGCTCGCCGGTCGCGAGGTTGATTTTGCCGACCCCGACGGCGACCTGGACGCGGGTGCTTTTGTCGGCGTTGAGCGAGTTGTCCTTGATGACGAGCGTCGTATCCGGCTTGATCGTGTAGCTGCTGCCGTCTATGAACTGGACGCGGGCGACCGAATCCGAGAGCGTCTGGATGGTGTCGCCGGCTTCGAGCGGCACGTCTTCGGTGGCCGCCTTGAACTCGGTCTCGTTGGCCCGCTTGACTCTGACCTTCCCTTCGATCTGAATGAACCGCGCACTTTTCCTGCCGCTCTGGTCCGAGTTATTCAGTGGCCCTCTGGTCGTCTTATACAGACAGTAGCCGCCGCTGAGCAGCGTCGCGATCGTGATGATCGAAACTGTGAAGAGATAAATTGCCTGCTTTGAGATGACGTACCACTCAAACGACAGCCCGCTTTTTTTTGTATCTGCCATAAGGATGTATGCTGCATCGTCACTGTTTGTCGCCTTACCTGATCCGCAGGCCCTGCCCGGAGAGGTATCCCGAGGGACATACATTTGAAGTTCAGGATAAGGTAAAGGCTTTCCTGCTGCGCGAGGCCGGAGCCGTCCGGGAAGGTAGCACTGCTGTCTTTCAAGGTTTCTGCCAGCAGGTGGCACGCAGCATCTGCAACCTTCGTGCCTCCGGCTGATCGGATTCGAATGCCTGTAACCCCTTGTATTCGGGAACCGCCGGTTGGACGTGCCTTTTCATCCGGCTGAAAGATGCAGCCATCATGCGTTACGAATGGCGGCATTTCACGTCCAGGCGGAATACTACTCCAGCCGCTCGTCGCAGGCGTGAGCCATCGAGCAGCGCGAGCAACGCTGAGCCTGATCGTGACTGCGGTGCGCTTCGCCACGCTCGATCAGAGTTCTCATCCGTGCGATCAGACCGCCGAGCTGCTCGCGCAGTTCTTCGGTGTTGGCGACTTCGAGGGTCTGATCCTGATAGCGGATCAGGCCGTACGGCGCGGGGCGTTGCAGCACGTCTTCGACCAGACAGAGGTAAGCGGCGAGCTGCATCCGGTGTGATTCATACGGACGCCCGCCGCGGGGCGCGCGGCCTGATTTCACTTCGACCGGGATCAGATTGCCGTGCGGGTCTCTCAGCAGGTAATCGGGCTTGCCGGTGAGCCCCAAGCGTCTCGAAAAGAGTGGTTCCCGCGCCAGCCCGGAAGCGTCTTCATAAACGACCTCGCCTTCGGGCAGGCCGCTCCTGCGCCTGAGCCGGGCGGCCCGGGTGAGCATCAGCGCGGCCAGCATCAAAAGCAGGGCGAGCGCCGTGAATAAAATTGTGAAGATCGTTACCCGATTCATCTGAAGATCCCTGTCGCAAGCCAGACGAGTGTCAGCACAATGAAGAGGATCAATGCCAGCAGCGCGAGCGCGCGCCCGGCCCGCCTGAGTCGTGCGGCTTGTGAGACCCCCGCCGCGTGCCTCCGGTGGAAAGTCGTGCCTTCTTCCAGTTGTCTGCCCTGCGCGGCTTCGCCGCACCTCCTGAAGTACCAGGCTTTCGCGCAATATACGAATTCACCGATCTCGGAAGCGGTGATGACGTGTCGCCGATTGAGCTGCGGTAGTTCTTTCTTCATCAGTCAGAGTTTCACCGGGTGAGTTTCATTGACAAGCGATAGTTTACTCTTTATACGGGTCCGAGACTGCCCGGGACCTTTTCGGATAATTTTTCAGCCCGGGCCCGACGACGTCTTCAGGCTGGCGCGCATTCCGGAGCCAGTCACGCCACAATTGAAACATAATCCGACTTCTGAATATGCCTGGCGTAGTGAAGGGAAAAAAACTGATTCTCACGCTACTCTTCGTGACGGCCTCTGCCGGTCATCTGATCGGATCTGAGATGGACTCGAAGGGGGCAGCGGCACAGAGCCCTCAGGCCGGTGATCCGAAGGTGATCGAGGCTGGCAGGCGACACTTCGAGGCGCACTGCGCCGGCTGTCACGGCGCGGATGGCAGGGGAGGGGAGCGGGGGCCGGATATCATCTCCACCGAGCAGTCCCGCCGCCGCTCGGCAAATGAGCTGAGCGAGCTGATCCGCAGAGGAATCCCGGCGGCCGGCATGCCCGCCTTCCAGCTTCCCGAGCGGGAGTTGCAGGAGCTGACGGCTTTTATTCGTTCCCGCTCGGCCCCCGCGATTGAGAGCGCCGTGGCGGGCAATGTCGCCGCCGGCGAGGCATTCTTCTTCGGGAAAGGGAATTGTTCTTCCTGCCACATGGTCAGAGGGCGGGGCGGACTACTCGGCCCGAACCTCTCCGAACTGGGCGTCGAAAGGACATTGCCTGAGATCGAACAATCATTGCGAACTCCCGGTGCGCGCGTGGCGCCGGGCTTCAGGCTCATCACGGTGCGTTTGCAGGACGGGCGGATGGTCCGGGGCTTCGCGAAAAACGAGAGCAACTACGATCTGCAACTCCAGAGCCTCGACGGAAAGCTTCACCTGTTACGACGCCGGGAGATTGCCGAACTGACCCGCGAAACTGCGTCGCTGATGCCGGAAGTGAAGGCGACCGAAGAAGAGCTGCGCGACCTGATCGCCTGGCTGAGCCGCTTGTCGAGAGCAGGTGCCGCCGGTGCGGAAACCGTCTCCGATTCCGCAATCAGTCTCTCGCTCGTCCCGGGAGAGGGCAGGGGCGGAATTCCCTTTGCCGGGATCGCAGAGCCTGAGCCGGGAAACTGGCCGACTTATCACGGCCGCCTCAGCGGCAATCGTCACAGTCCGCTCGCGCAGATCAACACCGGCAATGTCGCGCAACTTGCCCCGAAGTGGATCTTCCCGATCCCGAATGCCCGGCGGCTCGAAGTCACTCCGGTGGTCGTGGACGGCGTCATGTACGTGACTGCGGCCAACCGGGCGTATGCCCTGGACGCGCGGAGCGGTCGGGCGATCTGGAGCTATCAGCGCCCTTTGACCAAAGGTCTGGTCGGCGATGCCGCGGGAGCAATTAACCGAGGCGTCGCAGTTCTCGGCGACAAAGTTTTTATGGTGACCGACCATGCCCACCTGATCGCGCTCCACCGCCTCACCGGCAGATTGCTCTGGGATGTCGAGATGGCTGATTACCGTGAACATTACGGGGCCACTTCGGCGCCGCTCGTGGCAGGTGATCTGGTGATCTCCGGCCATTCCGGAGGCGATGAGGGCGTGAGAGGCTTTCTCGCCGCTTATAAGGCTTCGACCGGGGAGCGCGCGTGGCGGTTCTGGACCATCCCCGCGCCCGGCGAGCCGCTCGCTGAAACCTGGGTCGGCAATGCGTTGCCGCACGGCTGCGCGGCGACATGGCTCACCGGCACCTACGACGCGCAGACGGGACTCCTCTACTGGACCACGGGCAATCCCTGTCCGGACTACAACGGTGACGAGCGGAAGGGGGACAACCTCTACTCCGATTCGGTGCTGGCGCTGGAGGCCGCGACCGGCAGGCTGCGCTGGTACTACCAGTTCACTCCCCACGACCTCCATGACTGGGACGCGCAGCAGACGCCGATGCTGCTTGATGCCGAGTTCAAGGGCCGGAAACGCCAGCTGCTCGTGCAGGCCAATCGCAACGGGTTCTTCTACGCCCTTGACCGGGTCACTGGTGAACTGCTACTGGCCAGACCATTCGTCGAGCAACTGACCTGGGCGAGCGGCATTGGCCCTGACGGGCGGCCACAGGTCTTGAGTGGCAGCGCGCCGACGCCCGGCGGAACGAAGGTCTGTCCCGCAGTTGAAGGGGCGACGAACTGGATGTCCACGGCCTATAACCCGGAGACGGGACTCTTTTACGTCATGGCGCTCGAAAAATGCCTGATCTACGGCAAATCGCCGGAACAATGGGAGAAGGGCAAATCATTTTACGGCGGCGGCACAAGGGGAATGCCTGACGAGGCTGGAAAGAAATATCTGCGCGCCATTGACGTGCAGACCGGGAAGATCGTCTGGCAATACCCGCAGATCGGCCCAGGCAACTCCTGGGGCGGGGTGCTGTCAACCGCCGGGGGAGTCGTCTTCTTCGGTGACGACAGTGGCGCCTTCGCGGCAGTGGATGGCAGGTCAGGCAATCCGCTCTGGTATTTCCATACGAACGAGCTGTGGAAAGCTTCCCCCATGACCTACATGGCAGATGGCAAACAGTACGTGGCAGTGGCAGCAGGTTCGAATATCCTGTCGTTCGGGCTGCCGTAAGCCTGCGGCTTCCCTCTTACTTTAATTACGGGCATCTCCTTTCATACCACTTCATTCAACTTTACGGGTACTTACGAATTCTTGACTTTGCCGTAACGGATGCCAATAATGCGCTGGTTCCAGCGCCCGCTTTAAGGTCTGACAACTATCCGCCACAGCGATACCGCACTACGCCTGCAAATGACATGCTGAATTTAGAGCGACGATCCAGAATCCTTCAGCTGATCGAGGAGAGGGGGAAGGTTGAAGTCAGCGAACTGAGTCAGCTCTTCAATACATCGGAAGTGACCATTCGCGGCGACCTGAAAGACCTGCACAAGCGCGGTCTGTTGCGGAGGGCACACGGGGGCGCGGTAAAGATCGAGCCCGTCGGCGTTGATCCGTCCCTGCAAATAAAGGCGGAACTGCATGCAGACCAGAAGAGGCGCATCGGTGCCGCCGCCGCCGGCCTCGTCCACGACGGCGACTCGATCATTATTGATTCGGGCACGACGACTCAGCAGATCGCGCGTCATCTCAGGAATAAAAAAGACCTGAAGGTCATCACCAACGGGCTGAACGTGGCGACGGAGTTGCTCGGGGCGAAAGACGTTCAGGTCATCCTCCTTGGCGGCGTGCTGCGGCAGAACTCTTACTCCGTCGTCGGACACTTCACAGAGGATATGCTCAGGCAGCTCTCCGCCGATAAACTCTTTCTGGCCGTTGACGCCTTCGATCTGGATTTCGGCCTGAGTACCCCGAACCTGGAGGAATCGCAGGTCAATCAGGCGATGGTGCGAATAGCGAAGGAGACGATCCTCGTCGCGGACTCGAGCAAATTCGGCAAGCGACGACTGTCGCGGATCGCGCCGCTCTCCGACATAGACAGGATCATCACTGATGACGGACTGCCGGCCGCGACGCAGGACGAGTTGCGGGCGCGTGGCATCGAGTTGATTCTCGTGTGATCTGCGTCGGGCCATTGATGGCGTCAGGTCGCTGCCCGCACTCAATAGACCTTCACCTGTTCCACGACCCGACTGATCGCCCCGTTCGGACTCGGCGTGTCGGGTTTGAGCCCCTGCCGCAGCGACGAGAACAGGCCGAGCAACTGGCCGAAGATCACGTCCACCGGAGGCCGGTAAAAATCCGGGACTGGATGTGGAAATCCGATGGAAATTCTCTGGTCGGTGAAATCTGCTTCGCACTCCGCCGACGGTGAGACGGCGAACAGCTTCCCCGCAAACCCCTTGTCACTGATCTCCCTGAGCAGGTCTGTTTCGTAAGACCTCCGCCGCGCATCCCCTGATAAAAATCCGATGACCAGCGTCTCATGATCTATCGCCGATAAGGGGCCGTGCCTGAGGCCGAGATAAGATTCCGAGAAAGTAGAAATCCCGCCTGCGGTCAACTCCAGAACCTTCAGCGCCGATTCGACGGCCGCTGCCCGGAGCGGCCCTGTGCCGAGGAAGCAGAGCCTCGTGAAACCTTCTTCGGCGAGAAGCGCCGCCGCCCCCGCAGCCGCGCCGAGGAACTGTTGCCCCGTGACAACCATCTGCCCGAGTGTCGGCTCGTATCCTGCCAGATCCTCAAAGTGCGCCAGGCAATGGCCCGCCACAACCATGTTCGAGAACGAACTCGTCATCGCCAGCCCGCGGTCATTCACCTCATCGTCCAAAGTCAGGCACAAGACGTTCGCCCGCCCGCTGAACTCATCGGCCATGCGCCCGCCGCCGTTGCAGGTGATGATGAGGTGATGGATTTCCGGGTGGCGGGCCAGCGCCGCCTCAAGGACGGCCACGCCTTCGGAACTATCACCGGACCTTGAGAACGAGATCCACAGGTACTGCCTGTCAGAGAGGACAAAATCATCCATTCCCGTCAGCAGGTCGGTGCTGGGAACGGCCCGCACTTCACATTGCCACTTGCTTTGCATGAGCGCGACCAGGGATCTGCCCACGTAATCAGAACTCCCGGCCCCGATCAGAAATACCGTCGGCGGGATATTCATCCTGCCGGCCACTCCGACGCGCGAGAGAAAGTCCCGCACCCGGTGAAGATTTTCCTCAAGCAGGCGGTATGTTCGCCGCCAGCTGTCCGGCTGCTGCGATATTTCACGCGGAGTATGGAGCAGACCCCTTTCAGCCTTTTCTGCCTCCGGCAGAGCCAGCAGGTGATCAAGTTCATTCATCAGCAAATTGCCCTTTCATCCCGAGCCGCCTTCAGGGCCGGATTATAAGAATTTTTGTTGCAGGCCCCGGCGAAATTCTTTTGCAATTTTGTTTCACATAATATTACAATGCGCCGGCAAACGAAAGAAAATATAAGGACCCGTAAACAAATAAAGGCTCAGGCTGGTGAAAAGGTCACAACGCAGAGGCGAGGTCGTAGTTATCGGAGAGCTGAACGCAGATGGGGTCGCGACAGGGTTGATTGAGCCGCCCAGACTCGGCAGTGAAGTAATTGCCTCCGATTTCCGATTAACGCTCGGAAGCGCTTCGGCGATTTTCGCCTGCGGTGCGGCGAAGCTTGGCCACAAGGTGACTTTTCTGAGCAGGGTGGGGACGGATGACTTCGGCAGGTTTTGCCTGGCGGCGCTGCGAGAGGGAGGGGTGGGGACGAATTATGTCGTGCGAGACCCGAGGGCAAGGACGGGCATCACCCTCTCACTCAGTCTTCGCCGTGATCGTGCGCTCGTCACATTCCCAGGTGTCATCTCTTCGCTGAGCTACGAGCAGATCAGGATGTCTGCCCTCAAAGGGAAGAGTCATCTGCACATGACCTCTTACTTCCTGCAAACAAATTTACGCCCTTCTTTCCCGCGAATATTCAAAGAGGCACGCGAGATGCGCCTGACAACGTCGTTCGATCCCAACTCTGACCCTTCACATTCCTGGGGGAAAGAGATCTGGAAGGTGCTGGCCGAGACGGATGTTCTTTTTCTCAACCAGTCCGAGGCACTCCAGCTGACCCGCGCGCGGAATGCGCGGGGCGCGCTTCAGGCGCTCGGCCGGCACGTCCCCTGCGCCGTCATCAAGCTGGGGGCGAAAGGGGCTGTAGCGATTCAGGGCGGGAAGATTTATGACGCGCCCGGGTTTAGGATTGATGTCCTGGATACAACGGGGGCGGGTGACTCCTTTGACGCCGGATTCATCTCGGCTTATCTGCGGGGAAAACCCGTCGGCGAATGTCTGCGGGTCGGCAATGCCTGTGGGGCGCTGTCAACATTGAAGGCGGGCGGAACCGCGGGCCAGCCCGACGAAAAAACTCTGAGGCGATTTCTGAATAATCACTCAAAACAGAGTCCGGCCCGGGGGCGAATGCCAAACGGTTGAAAAGATGGTGACACTGCGGGAGGCACATTGCAGGCTCGTGCCGAGCCGAGGGCTGCTTGACGCGGCGCGCGCGGGCCGTCGCGCGGTCGCGGCACTCAACTTCTACAACGCGGAGACACTGCTCGCCCACGTCAGGGCCTCGAACGACCGCCGCGCACCCGTCATCCTGCAGACGACCGAATCAACTATCAGGTATCTGGGCATCCGCCTCATTGTCGCGATGGCCCGCGCGGCGGCGGAAGAGATTGAGCAGCCGGTGGCGCTGCACCTGGATCATGGGGGCAGTTACGAACTGGCAGCGCGCTCTGTCGAAGCGGGCTACACCTCGGTGATGATTGACGGGTCGAAGCTCTCATTCGAAGAGAACATCGCCCTGACGCGGCGCGTCGTCGGGATGGCCCATGCGGCGGGAGTCTCGGTCGAAGGCGAACTGGGGCACGTCGCGCACAATGACGACCGGGCAGGCGACCTCGCGCGCTTTTTCACGCGCCCGGAAGACGCGGCGCGGTTCGTCGCGGAGACGGGTGTTGACGCCCTGGCCGTCGCCGTTGGCACGGCCCACGGTTTTTACAAGGGCGAAGTGCGGCTCGATTTCGAGCGCCTCGGGCGAATACGCGAAGCGGTGGGCAATGGTACGGCGCTCGTCCTCCACGGCGGGTCGGGAGTGCCCGATGACCTGCTGCGCCGCGCGGTCGCCGCAGGGATCACGAAAATCAATTTCGGGACGGAGCTGAAGGATGCTTTTACGGCTGCCGTGAAAAAGTCGCTCTCGGCGAGCGACGAGATTGACCTGCGAAAAACTTTCGCCCCCGCCATCGAAGCAGTGCGGGAAATTTCGAGCGCGAAGATTCGCGTCTGCGGATGGGGAGAGTGAATCTTTCACAGATGGATTGGTCACCCATCGGGAGCCGCGCTTTCCGGTCATAGTCTCATGCTCATTTGCGTCAGCCCGAACCCTGCGATTGACCGCCGACTGCGGCTTGAGAAGCTGACGCGTGGCGCAGTCAACCGCGCGGGCTCGGCAGAACCGTTCCCCGGTGGTAAGGCGGCCCATGTCGCAATGGCGGCCCGCGCCCTCGGCGAAGAGGTGATGTGGGTCGGACTCCTTGGCGGTGCCGCCGGAGATGAGTTCGAGAACGGGCTTTCCTCCCTCCGCATTCCCGTCACCGTAGTGAGAACAGGTGCCGGGACGCGCATCAATCTGGAGATCATCGAGCCGGATGGCACGATTACGGAAATCCTGGAGCCCGGCGGCGAGGTGACGCCTGATGAAGTCGAGCGGCTGCTCTCGATCTGCTCTGACGTGTTCGCCGAGGGCGGGGCCGACGCTCAGGTCGCGCTCTCGGGCAGTCTGCCGCCGGGAGCGCCGGAAGATTTGTACGCGCAGCTGACTCGCATCGCGCACTCCCGAGGCTGCCGCGTGCTTCTTGACACGAGTGGCGAGGCGCTTCGTAAGGGCCTTGAGGCCTCGCCCGACCTCGTCAAGCCGAATCGCGACGAGGCGGCGTGGCTGACCGGTCAACCCGTATGCGACCCGCTTTCAGCCGCCGAAGCCGTGCCGAGACTGCTTGCCGCGGGCGCAGGTACCGTCGCCGTCTCGCTCGGCGCAGATGGAATGTTCTGGCAGGATGACGAAAGAAGAGATGCCCTGCTGGCGCGGCCTCCCTCTGTGGACGCGCGCTCGACGGTCGGGTGTGGCGACGCGATGCTGGCCGGGCTGGCGGTCGCGCACCGGCGGAAACTCTCTGCTGAAGAGGCCGCCAGACTCGCCGTGGCGTGCGGCACAGCGAACTGTATGGCTTCCGCGCCGGGGATGATTGACCCGCGTGAAGTCGAAAGGCTCATCCCGCACGTCACCATTCGTCGGCTCCATTCGGGGCATCTCGCAGCAGGCGAGAGAGGCTCGGATATTGCCCGGACACTATAGCAAGCGGCATCCCCCTGGAAACGGACTGACCGCTTGGGGACAAACGTTATTTCGAAGAAGGAGGCAGTTATGTCAGGAATACGTCGGATTTTATCAGCCGTTTTTTTAGCCGCCTGCTTCCCCTGTCTGGCCCTCACGGCCTTCGCGCAGGGGACCAACCTCGGGACGATCCGCGGGACGGTGACCGACCCCAACGGGGCGGCCCTCCCCAACGCCGCGATCAAGGTGACGGATCTCGAGACCGGCATCTCACGGGACGTGACCACGGACCGTGACGGTAATTACGAGGCCGCAGGCCTGAAGCCCGGCAACTACCGCGTGACGGCCACGGCCTCGGGCTTCAAGAACTCGGTCGCCGAGGTCGTGCTGAGGGGAAGCGACATAGTCCGCGCGGATATTAAAGCCGAGATCGGCGGGCAGAGCGAGACGGTTACTGTCAGCGGGGCGGAGTCACAGTTGATCGAGAAGGAGTCGCCGGTGATCTCCGGCACGCTCTCCAACCGGCAGATCATCGAGATACCGCGCGACAGCCGCGACATTTACGAATTCCTTTACCTCAACCCGGACATCACGCAGGGGCCGGGCGGGGATGGTTCCTTCAAATTCCTCGGCGCGCAAAGCTATGGCGCGGCCTTCTCGCTCGACGGCCAGCGCTCGAACGGCGGGATCTTCGGCGAGCCGACCTCAAGCCAGCCTTCGCTCGAAACCATCGGCGAGCTGACGGTGCTGTCGAAGAATTTCACCGCCGAATATTCCGGCATCGCCAACATCCGCATCGAGACCAAACGCGGCACGAAGGATTACCGCGGCTCGCTCTTTTACAACAACAAGAATTCCGCGCTCGCCGCGTGGTCCGTTCAGGACAAGAACGCGCAGGCCTCATACCTCCCCACTCTTGACAGCCCGAAGTTTCCGAACCCGAACTTCAATCTCAACGAAACCGGCGGTTCGCTGGGCGGCCCGGTGCCTTTTGCGGGGAAGAGAACTTTCTTCCTCCTCTCGTATGAGCGCCGCTGGGATCTGGCCCCGCTCGCACTCAGGTCGAGTAGCGTCCCCTCGACGCCGCTCCTGTCGGGCGACTTTACCGGGATCACCAACTCGCGCAAGCCCGCCGTGCCCGCGGCGATTTTATCGCTCCTGACGCCTGCGGAACTGTCTTCCAATACTGTCCTCGTGGGGACGACGCGCAGGTTCATCACTATCCCTCAGCGCCTGCTCAACCCGATTGCGCTCAACATCGTCAACTACTACCCCCGCACGAATCCGGCCACGCCCTTCAATACCACGAACGGGCGACTGGTCAACTACGTCCAGAATATCAACAGCCTGCTGACGCGCGACCTGGGCACGCTCAGGGTTGACCATGACTTCTCGGACAAGGACAAGTTTTACGCCGTGTATAACTACCAGGTGCGGAGCGGCCGGCGAGCCCTCGTGCTGAGCCCGTTCCCGAACTTCGGTCTGGGCGCACAGCACCAGAAGAACCACACCCTCTCGCTCTCCTACACGCGCATCTTCTCGAACTCGGTGGTCAACGAACTGCGCGGCGGTTACAACTTCCAGTACCTCTTCAGGCGCGCCAATCAGACTGAAGGGGAGTTCCTGGCCGGCGTCGGCTTCAATCAGGATGAGATCTCGGCCATCGGCTCCGTCCTCAGCCCGGAGGTTCTTGCGACCGGCGGACACGTGGCCTTCACCATCGCGCCTTTCGCCAACATCGGCAACGGCGGGCGTAACACGGACCGCAACCTGGATCAGAAGCTCTACACTTTCGGCGACACGCTGTCGTGGACGACCGGTAACCACTCGTTCAGGTTCGGCGCAGATTTCGTCTCGAACCAGGCCGTTGACGGCTTTTCGGCCAACCGCGGGAACCCGCGCGGACTTGTCAACTACGGCTCCAGCTTTGACGCTTACGCCCGTTTCCTGACGGGCCTCCCGCCGACTTCAGTCACCTACATCGGCAGCACCCGCCGTGGCGCTATTAACGTCTCCAATTGGGAAAACGGCTTCTTCGCTCAGGACGACTGGAAGATCCACCCGAACGTCACGCTCAACCTCGGGCTGCGCTACGAGGTCATCACGCCCTTCGTTGACAAGGACGACCTGCTCGTCAACTTCGACCCGAACACTTCAAAGAACCCCGGCTTCAAGGGGCGCTTCATCATCCCGAGCGAAAAGGCTCTGCCGCGTCTGGACCCGAGATTCATCAATTACGGCGTGGTGACCGCTAAGGAGGCCGGCGTCGGGCGCGCGCTCGTCAACACCGACTACAACAACCTCGCGCCGCGGCTCGGGATCGCCTGGCGAATCTCCCAGCGGAACGTGTTGCGCGGCGGTTACGGCATTTACTATCCGACCTCGGCGGCCCAGGGCATGCGCGACGCCCTGGCGACCAATGAGTTCAATCAGTCTGTCCGCAAGACGGGGACGCAGGGCCTGCCCGGTGGGATCAACCCGCGCGGCATCACCCCGTTCAGCGGCGGCACCGTCAATGCGGGCAGCCCGACCGACTTCCCGAGCCTCGCGGCCAACGCGATCCCCTTCGATCTGCAGAGCCCGCGCATCGAGCAGTTCAACGCCACCTTCGAGCGTGAGATCGGCTGGAAGACCGCCGTCCGCATCTCGTATATCGGCTCGCGGCAGCACGGCCTGATCGGCGGGCTTGACCTCAACATGATCCCGCCCAACAACGTCCCGTTCGGCGTCCGCAACGACGCCGGAGATTTCTGCAACCCCATTGACGGGGACTGCGTGATCTCGCCTGCGGACGCGGCCCGGCGGCCCTTCCCGCAACTCGGCAGTTTCCTCGCGACCTATGGCAACACGGGCTCCGGTCACTCTCACTCGATGCAGATCGAAGTCAACCGCAGGTTCGGCAGGGGGCTGACATTCAACGTCTCCTACACGCTGCTCGATCAGCAGTCGGATGGCCTCGATACCGGCAACTCGTCGCTCGGCGGAACGCTGTATAACCAGTTCACCGTGAATAACGACTTCTCGCGCGACTCGTTCGTCTCGCGGCATCGCCTCATTTCGTACGGCGTCTACGAACTCCCGTACGGGAAGGACAGGATGTTCGGCAATAACATTTCGCCGTGGGCCGACGCGCTCGCCGGGGGCTGGGATCTGACCTGGAACCTCTTCGCCAAGAGCGGCACCGGCTTCACCCCCTTCTGGCAGTGCGATAATTGTGGCGACGTCGGCCCGGGGAATGTCGGCAGCGGGTTTATTGATGCGCTCGGCGATTTCAACCAGTCGAACAGTTACCGCCCGCTCGTCATCGGGGACCCGAAGTCCGGCCTCACGGGCGACCGGTTCTTCAACGCGGCCGCCTTCGCGCTGCCGCCGACGGGGGCTGACCTGCTCGATAATCCGAAAGTCGCGAGGCGCAACTTCCTCGCCGGGCCGGGCACGTGGGGAGTCAACCTCGGCGTTCATAAAAACTTCTCCCTCTCGGAGCATGTGAAGCTGCAGGTGGGCGCGGACTTCAATAACGTCTTCAACCACCCGCTCTTCTCGCCCCTCGATACCGGCTTCGGCAGGATCGGGAATTTCCTGATCAGCCTGGACGCGAAGGGTAATCCGGTGATCCTCCCGGAGAACGTCTCACTGAACCCTGACTTCGGTCGTAACAACATCAGCTACACCCAGGAGGGGATAGACAATCGGCGGTCGGTGCGCCTCCGCCTCCGCCTCACTTTCTAGCCCGATTTTCCCAGCGGGTTGAAATGTAAAGCCCCTGTTCATGGTTGACGTGATTCTTCCCAAATCACGTCAACCATGAACAGGGGCTTTGCTTTTGTCGCCGCGTTCATGTGGACAACCACAGGGCGCCCGCGCTGATCACCACCACGCCGGCGGGTAGATATTCAGCCATCCCGGCAGCGCCAGCCCCACACGGGTGATGTCACTCTTCACGTAGTCCGCAGATCGCAGTCATCTCATTATTACGGGCGTTCACCGCAGTGGTGATCAGAACAAGGAACACCCGTAGATGAGGCCAATGTTCACCCAACCCGCCGCCCGCAGGCTGCTCGTGCAGCTTCGCGCCCGCCCGCTGCCAGGGCGGAGAGCGCTGATCTGCCTGACCTGCTTCATTGTGATGGTCGCGCTGATCGGGGTGCGGTGGGCCGGCCGCCGCGCCATTCATCAGCTTGAATCAGCGCGGGGAACGCTCGGGCAACTAAATCACGTCGCCTTTGAGAAGGAGATTCGATCACCAGTCCTTCACGGCGGAGTCAGACTGATCCAGAGCAGCAGGGGCGCGAGGGCGCTCGCCCGATTCAGGTATTCGTACTTCGTCGCGACCGATGGTGGTCTCGTTGAGCTGTCGCCTTCGGGCGATGTCGTGAGGCGCTACAGCGTCCACGATGGCCTGCCGGAAAGCGAACTCGTGAGTCTGGCCGGCTTTGGCGACCAGCTCTTCATCGGGACGAAGACGCAGGGTCTGGCCGCCTTTGACGGCGCACACTTCACGCGCTACCGCTGGCCGGATCGCCAGACGCAGGCTGTCACTACACTGCTCGCGGATCAGGGAGACCTGCTGATCGGCACTTTCGCCGGCGGCCTGCTCTCTTTTGACGGCAGGCGATTCACTGAAATCACCGGCGCGGAAGGGAAGCGACTCGCCGCCATCAACTGCCTCATCAAGGACGGGCCCCGCCTTTACGTCGGAACATTCGCCGACGGGCTGTGGTTGAGAGAGGCGGGACGCTGGCTTCACTTCACAACTTCAGACGGACTGCCCTCGAACCGGATTACGGGAGTGGTGACGAGCGACGGGCAGGTCTTTGTCGCCACTGATTTCGGTCTCGCCGTGGCGCGCGCCGAAGAGTTGATCACCGAACCCGGGCCCACGTCGCCGTCACGCTTCCGCACGCTGGCAACATTGCCTTCGCTCTCGGGCGTGGCGGCGTATGGTGGCCGCGTGTTTGCCTGCAAAGATGACGGGGAACTGTTTCAATTCTCTGCCAGCCCCGCTTCCGGCAGACAGAACCCAGTCAGGGATGTCGCCTGGGACAGACCTCGTTCACTCTCGGGCTGCCGCCTGACCGTGATGGATCAGGCCCTCTGGCTGCTCGGCGACGAGGGCCTGTGGAGGACGGCAGAAGATGAGATGTCCGCGCCTCCGGCAACGCATCTCGCGCTCTCGCGTTTCATCCGCCCGGATGATGCGTTGACGCCCGCGAGCAACATCATCTCCGCGCTGGCCGTGGATGGCGATGGCAGGCTGTGGGCGGGCAGCTTCCGAAACGGGATTGATCTGTTCTCGCCGGCCGGGCGTCACCTGGCGCATCTGGAATCCGATGCCGCGCGCGAAATCAATTATCTCCTCTGGCAGGCCGAGGCCGGACGCATGCTGGCGGCGACATCAGGCGGCGTGCTGATGTTTGACGCGCTGCTGCGGTCGCAGCGCCTGGCGAAGGCGGACGGGTTGCTCAGCGATTCAGTCTCACACATCTCTCTCATCCCCTCGTCGCTGCCTGTCAAAGGGCAGGGCAGTGGTCAACCTCGCCACGCCTCGATGCTGTTTGCGACCAGCCGCGGGCTGTCACTCGGTGAGCCGGGCCGGCTGCGCGGGCTGACCACCGTGCAGGGTTTGCCGAGCAACAACCTTTACGCCGTGACCCCGTGGGGCGAATCCATCTACGCCGGGACGCTCTCGGGCCTGGCCCGGATTGAAGCGGGTCACATCGTGCGCACCTTCAAAGATTCGAATTCAAAACTCACTCACAACTGGGTGACGAGTTTATGCGCCGTGGGACGGCGCCTGTTTATCGGCACCTATGGCGGCGGCGTTTTTGAACTGAACCCGGCGGGCGAACTCTACAGCTTCGCGCCGGAAATCGGTCGCGTGGTGGTCAACCCCAACGCGATCTTCAGCGACGGCGAAAGAGTGTATGTGGGGACGCTCGACGGGGCATGGGTGCTTGAGCTGCGCTCACAGAAGTGGGTTCACCTGCAGGCGGAGCTTCCCTCATCCGTGGTGCTGAGCATTACGGGCGACGGCAGGCAGGTTTACTTCGCGACGACGAGCGGAATTGCCGCCGCCGAGACCGGTTGGTTGAAATCAATGATGGGGAAATGAGGAGCCGGACGGGCATGTCGCGACACCAGTCAAAGTCACCATGGAGCAGCAGGACACTCATCACTGTATGCGCGATCGGTTGCGCGTTGCTCGTGCTTTCACTCTCCTTTTCCATCCGGCGCGGCCGGGCACAGTCGGGGGCGCTCATTCCCATCACTCTGAAAGCTCAGCCCGACCCTTCGATCCTCTCATTGCAGACGATGCAGGTTGATATCCGCATTGACAATCAGCATGCGCGCGTCAGGGTGCTTCAGATTTTCGCGAGTCACGTCCCGCAGGTCCTCGAAGGCCAGTACCTGTTCGCGCTCCCGCCGCAGGCCTCGGTCTCCGATTTCGCCGTCTGGGACGGCGCCTCGCGCATCCCCGGCGTGATGATGGAGAAGCGGCGGGCCAGTCAAATCTACAGTCAGATCAAGCAGGAGCAGGTTGACCCCGGCCTGCTCGAACAGGACGACGAACACGGCGGCCACTCGGCCTTCTCGGCCAAAGTCTTCCCGATCCCCGGCTACGGCACCAAACGCCTCGAACTGGAATACACCGAGATGCTCCCGGTCGAAGGGCTGACTTCGCATTTCACCTTTCCCCTGAAACCTTCCTTCGGCAGCCCGCAGCGCGTGGGGGAATTCAAACTCCGCCTGCAGGTACTCGGCGATTACCCCATCTCGCCGCTCCCCTCCGGCGCTTATCAGATGAAGACCGTGAAGGCGGGGCCGAATGAGTGGGAGTATGAATTTCAGGCGAGTGACCTCGAACTCAAAGAAGACTTCTCGTTTGATTACACGATCAGCGTGCCGGCCAGCGCGCTCAGCCTGATCGCTTACCGCGCGCCCGAGCGCATCTCGGCTTACGATCTGCGCGACCCGGCATTGGCCGCACAAAAACCTGACGGATACTTTGAGGCGCGGGCGCTCTTCAACGAGCGCGGCGGGCAATCGAAGGGCGGCGACGGCAAAGGAGGCGACGCGCCGCGTCAAGTGATCCTGCTGCTCGATACCTCGCTCTCGATGTACGGCGAAAAGCTCGCGCGCGCGGTCGAAGCGATTGATTACTTCCTCCACGGCCTGAAACCGCAGGATCAGTTCAATCTCGTCCTCTTCAATGAGGAAGTGTCGCCGCTCTCCGCAACTCCGCTCCCGGCGACGCCCGAAGAGGTCGAGCGCGCGCTGGCCTTTGTCAAAGGCTCGATGCTTTATGGCGGAACCGATCTCGGCAAAGCCCTGCTCAAGGCGGTCAGCCTGGCTTCCGCTTTTCCTGCCGGCGAGCGCAGCGTCGTACTCGTTTCTGACGCCAACCCGACTCTCGGCACGATCAACATCAAACGCATCGCACAGGCTTTTGACCGCGAAAACAATTCCGAGACGCGGCCGAAGACCAGACTCTTCGCCTTCGCAGTTGGCAGCGATGCGAATCACACGCTGCTCGATGAGCTGGCGCGGAAATGCCACGGCTACCTCGCTCAGGCGCGCGAAACTGAAGACCTGGCTGTGCGGCTGAAACTCTTCTTCGATCAGGTCGGGCGCCCGGACATCAGCGGCCTGCGGCTGGTCACTGATAACGCGGCCAATTTTTATCAGGTCTATCCGACGCACTCGCTGCACAGCTTCGACGGGTCGAGCTTCGCGTTCGTCGGGCGTTATCGGAAGCCTCAGTCTCACGCCGCGCTGAGCGTTCAGGGCCAGTACGGGAACGACGCGATCAGGCTTTCACGCGACGCGCCGTTGCCGGAACTGGACGCGACGCATGAACACCTGCCGCGGCTGTGGGCGCGCGCCCGGGTGGACGCGCTGCTCTACGAAATGAATCTCGACGGGGAGCGCGAGGATTACATCGCCGAGATCATTCGCCTCTCGCAGAAATATAAATTCGTGACGCCCTATACCGCATTCCTCGCCGCGCCGCGCGCGTTGCTGCGCCCGCGCGTCATCCAGCCCGGCGACCCGGTGATCCGCGTCAGGACTGACGCCTCGATCACTTCCATCTTCGCCGTACTCCCGTTCGGCGAAACGCTGCCGCTCAAATTTCTGCCGGCAGAAAGAGTCTGGGAAGTCAGGTTCCTCGCCCCGCCATCGCTGCCGGACGGAACATACCGCTGCCGCCTGCTGATGACGGATAGGGACGGTCATGGTTATCAGGAAGAGAAGAGCTTCGTCATTGACAGCCACCCGCCGAAATTGAAAGCCAGCGTGCAATCGCAAAGCGTGCGGTCCGGGGACGAGTTGCTGATCCGCGTGGCGGCCGACGGCGACACCATGAGGCTCGTCGCAAAGATGTACGGCGCGCAACCCGTGCAGCTTTTCTGGTCGGGCAGCGATCAGGCGAACGTCGGGAGGTTGCGCATCCCGGCGGGCCTCGCGGCGGGCCAGTACACGTTGACTATTTCGGCTGAAGACTTCGCGCACAACCAGTCGAGCGTGGAAGTCAGCATCGAGGTGTTGGGACGATCCTGAATAAGTTATGAACAGACGCAACCCAACGTGGCCGAGCATACTGGCGCTGGCGATGATCGCGGCCTGGTTGTGCTTTGCAGCCATCAGCCCGCACCGCACCGGGGCCTTCGCTGAAGGCGGCGAAACCACACAGGCCCGCCGCGCGCCGGATGAGCGGGCTGCGCTCATCGAAGCTGCGCTCTTTACCCGCGGCGAATTCTTTGGCGCGCAGGCTCTGATTCCATATCCAACTGCTGAAGCGCGCTCGCGCCTCGCCGAGGTGCAAAATAAGTACCCCGAAGACCCGGCCATTTATTCCAGGCTCGCGCAGCTCGACGAGAAGCTCGGCCATCAGGAGCAGGCCCTGAATGAGCTGCGCCGCGCCGTCGAACTCGAACGCGAGAGCGCGGAAGCGCTCGAACAACTCGCCGCCTTCCACCACCGCCAGGCGCGTTTCGCCGATGAGGCGAAGACGCTTGAGCGAATGATTCACACCGCGGCGCCGGCCGGGCGGGCGGGCATCCTTGAACGCCTGATGGAACTGGCCCGCATTCACAACCTGGCGGACTACCTCAGGCCGGATTTCTACCGCCAGCTGATCGCCTCGGACCCGACCGTTTTTGAAATCGTCAGGAAATTTATTGACCGGCTCCTTGAGCAGACGCGTTACGACGAGGCCCTGAGGACGCTGCGCCAGTACCGGGGCCATTTCCCCGATCATCAACTCTACTTCCTGGAAAAGGAAGCCGACGTCCTGGTGAGCCTCGGAAGAGGCAGGGAGGCCGAAGGGCTTTACGTCAAAGCCTTCGACCCTTTCTGGCCGCGGGAGACGGCAGACAATTTCTACCAGTTCCTCAGCCATCGGGAACGGCTGCGGGCTTACGGGCGCGAACTCAAAGCGGCTTTCCGCCGCCACCCGGAGAGCTATGATCTGGCGGTCAGGCTCTTTCATTACGTGAAGCGCGAAGACGGCGAGGCGGCGGGCATCCTCATTCAGCTCGAAAAAGCCAGAGCCAGACGGGGCGCAGCCCGCTGGCAGCCGGACGAACTGGCGACCGTCGCGCGGCTGCTGATCGCTGAGGGCGAGATGGAACTGGCCTCGCGGTTCCTTTACACGCTCTACGCGCAGGGCGGGTTGCGGCCCGGAAGTGAATTGCGCGCCGCCGTACTCTATCAGCTTTTCAAACTGGTGCAGGACGCGCGTTATGAAACGACGGCGCTGACGGCGGGGGATTTGAAACTCTACGAGGAGGTCGCCGCCGCCGACCCGCACCCGGGGTTGCTCGGCGGCGTCCTCTCGCTCGTGCTGGCCGACAGCAATCCGCAAAAGGAGTTCGAGCGCGAGCAGGAGATCGCCGTCAAGTATTTCAACCGCGCCGCCGCTTACCGCATCTTCACGGCTTACAAGCAGGAATCCCCGACCTCGCCCGAACTGGCCCAGATGTACCTCGACATCGTGCGGCTCTACTCGATTACCGGGGAGGCCGACATCGCCGCGGAAACGCTCGCCGAGTTTGAAAAGCGCTACGGCGATGCGCCGCAATTTGCCGAAGTGGCCCTGAAGCTCGCCGACGCTTATATCCACCGCGGAGATTTTGAGAAAGAGCGCGCCCTGTATCAGCGCATGCTGGATCATCTGGGGCAGAAGCGCGCGGCCGGCGCAAGGCTGCTGCCCCACGCCGCCGACCGTGACACGGGCGACTACAGCGGCCAGTACAACTCAATTCCGGCGATTTCGGAGCCGGCTGAACTCAAACCCGCGTTGATTGATTATCCACCCGCATCCAGCCCCGGCATTCATATTGAAGATGACGGCGATGAGGTCAGAGGGGTCGGCCGCATGAGTCGCTACGACCGCGACGACGCGGGCTGGCGACAGTCCGGCACGGTCACCTACGCGGCAGTGCTTGAGCGTTACGTGGCCTCGCTCGCAAAGGAGAACCGGACGGCCGACGTCCTGGCCCTCTATACGGGCGAGATCAAAAAATACCCGGACGAGCAGGGCCTCTACGAGCAGATGTTGCAGTGGCTCGGCCAGACCAATCTGGTGGCCGAACAACTGCGCATCTACCGGGAGGCGCTGAAACAATTCCCCACCGCCCTCTGGTCCGACCGCCTGGCGCGGTGGTTCGTGCGGCGCGAGCGGTCGCAGGAGTTCGAGTCCTTCTCGCGCGAGCTGCTGGAAAAGCTGAATGACCAGGAGATACAGATTTACCTCGGCAAGTTTATCCAGCGCGGCGCGTCGGCTGCCGCGTCGAATTTCGACGCCAGCCTCTACCTCGGCCTGCACCGGCTGGCGCACGAACGCTTCCCGCATAACCTCAGCTTCGTCGAGGGACTGCTCCGGTATTACAGCGGGCATAATCAGTGGCAGCAGTGGCAGAGCCTGGTGGCCGAATACTATCTGGAATCGCCACAGATCAGAGAGCAGTTTCTCGCCCACCTCGCCGGCCGGAATGAGTTGCACAGTCACCTCGACCGGGCACAGGAGGTGATTGGCACAAATCAGCAGGATGCCGCCGCCCTGACAGCCTACCGGCTTTTCTGCGCGGACGCTGCCGTCTGGCTCTCCAGGTATGAAGAGGCGATAGATGCTTACCGGGAACTCGACCGGCTTTATCCGAACACGCCCGAATACGCCGAGCGGCTGATCGCTTTCACCAGATCGTTCGGGCAGCGTGACGCCGCGTTTCTGGAGCAGGCCGCGACGGCGCAGCACGCGCTGGCCGACGCCGTCCCTTCGTCAGACGTTTACCGCACGCAGGCCGGAGAAATTTACGCCGAGATGGGCGCTTACCGCCGCGCTAAGTCAGAGTGGCAGCAGTTGCTCAAACTGGGCCGCGGCGAGCCTGAAACTTATCTTCAGACGGCCACTGTCTACTGGGATTACTTCCAGTACGCCGAAGCGCTCGAAACCATCACCGCCCTGCGCCGGCAGATGAAGGACCAGAGTCTCTATGCATTCCAGGCCGGCGCAATCTATGAAGCCCGGCATCAGATGCGGCAGGCGCTGGCCGAATACGCCAAGGGGCTTGACGAAGATGCGCCGGAACACGGGC
Organism: Blastocatellia bacterium; assembly: GCA_035652435.1. GTDB lineage: Bacteria > Acidobacteriota > Blastocatellia > RBC074 > RBC074 > DASRDU01. Next base: position 8,210 of record DASRDU010000130.1, on the reverse strand, counting down.
GCGCGATGCGGCGATTGCGGACGCTGTATGCGCGGCGCGGGATGCCCGAGCAGATTCGCTCCGCCTTTTCGCAGGCGCTGAGTAGGAGTCGTGAGCAGGGCCCTTTGGTCATCGGGTACGTGGAACTGCTCCGCAGCGTCGGGCAATGGAAGGCGGCGGCACCGCTGCTCAGGCGTGAAGCGGCGCGCGGCCGGGATCAGGATTTTCTTGACCGGGCGCGGCATATCTTTGAGGCCGAAGAAGACGATGATGGCGTACTCGCCACACTCAGGCGGGCGGCCCTGGCGGCGAAGAATGACCGCTTTGCAATCTCGTATCGGTTGCGGCTGGCAACGGCGTATGCGAGCCGGGGACGGCGCGGCGTGGCCACATCCGCGCTCGATGATCTCGTGCGGAAGTACCCGGCCAATTACGGGGTACTCGGCGAGACGGCGGATTTGTACTGGCGGCTGGGGCGGCGGGAGAGCGCGATTCGCGTGCTGGCGCAGGGGGCGCGGCTGGGCCGTGGGAAATTCCATTACATCTTCGCCCGCAGGCTGGCGGCGAAGGAGACGGAACGCGGACATCTGGCCGCGGCCGAAAGGGTACTCCGGCCGCTTTACGAGGAAGACAAATTCAACCTCTCCGTCTTCCACGCGCTCTCACGCATCTACGTGCGCACCTCAAAGCGCGAAGCGCTCAAAGAAATCTTCCGCGAAGCGCTCGACGCAATCAGGAACGCCGACCTTGAACGCGCGGAGATGCGCCAGCAGATCGCGGCCCTGCGCGGGCAGATGATCGAGGCTTTCACCCAGCTCGGGGACTACCGCGCCGCAATGGAGCAGCACCTTGAGATCATCAACCGCAACACGGATGATGAAACCAGACTCACCGCGGCCATCGAATACGCCAGACGCTACGGCGGCGCCGACGAGTTGCTGGCTTATTACCAGCGGACCTCACAGCAGGCTTACAAGGACTACCGCTGGAATCTGGTACTCGCGCGGATCTATGAGGCGAAGGGCGATTTCACGAGCGCCGCCGGGCAGTACCGCCAGGGCCTGATCAATCAGCCTGAAATGGTCGAACTGCACGGCGCGCTGGCCGGCGTTTACCTGCGCCTGAAGGATTACAACCACGCGCTCGAGTCGCTCGATCAGGCCAGGAAGCTGTCGAATGACGACCCGCAATACATTCGCCGGATCGCCGACGCGCTCGATCAGGCCGGCCGCCACCGCGAAGCGGAAGTCATGCGGCAGAAACTGCCGGCCGAGCCGAAGCAGACCAGATCAACCGGCGAGCAATTCGCCGAAGCCGCGCGGCTGCGGGCGACGGACAGGGCCAAAGCCGTCGCCGCTTACCGCGAGGCTTTCAATCTTTTCGCCTCCGACATCTACAACCACGAACTGAAAGCGTTTGAGCTGGCCGCTTACGTCCAGACCGTTCGCTCCGAAGAGAGCCTGGACGCGATCCTCAACCGGCTCTGGGAACTGCGCGAAAGAGTGCGGCGCGAAGCGGGGCGCGGCGACAACCTGCAGGCGGGCAAGGCGCGAAGCCTGCTCGAAACGTTTGACCGCGCGCTGCCCGATGCGGTGGGCGGCGTGGCCGCGGAGAGCGCGACCGGCGACGAACTGGAGGCCGTGTGTCAGTCGCTCGCGCGGTGGGCCGACGAAGCGATTCGCGGCAGGGACGAGCGCGGCACGCTCACCGTGTTGCGCAATCTGAGCGAGCGGGCTGGCTTCGGCCTGCTCGGGGAAAAGATTGCGGTCGCGCAAAAGGACGTGGCTTTCGCCGCCGGTGACCGCTCGCTCTACCACGCGAGGCTGCGCGCGCTCGTGAGCTTCTATGATGAGCGGGGCGCGTATCAGCACGCAGTGGATTTACTGGAGGCCGAAGCCGCGCGCGACCGCTCGCGCGGCGAGTTCGATTACCCGCGCCTGATCGCCGAACACGCGCGATTGCTCGGCGACCGGGAAAAAGAATTGCGGACGCTGCGGGCTTACTACCGCGCGCTCAGCGGCAGCCTGACGTCAAACACAGACCCGCTGGTCGGGCGATACTTTGAAGCATTGCTCGAGTCAGGCGAAGCGGGGCGCGATGAGCTGCGACTTTGCGCCGGGCAGCCTTCGCCGTATCACTTCCAGCTGATCAACTTTCTACTGGCCAGAGGCGAACGCGAACTGGCGCGCGAAGCTGTCGCCCAAGCGCCCTTGTCGGCGGCCTGGAAACAAGCCCGCTCAGCCGAAATCAGCTTCGCGCTGCGCGACTTCGATCCCGAACGCGAGAACGACTTCGTGAGCGCGCTGCACTGGCAGACCGTCGGCGAAATGATTGGCCGGAAGCCCGATCAGGCGCAGCAGCTGATCGGCGACGACTGGTTTCGCCTGGCCGCGAGCTACGGCCGCTGGCTCTCCGCGTCGAAGCGGGCGGCAAAGCCATTCGGAGGGAAAGAGACTTCACCCGGTCGCGCGTTCCTGCCCGCGCTCGTTGAGAACAGGCCTCAGGATGCGGGCGAGCAATGGCGGCTGGGCCGCTGGTATCTCGAACACGGCGAGGCACGCCTCGCACTCGAACACCTGGGCTTCGCGCTGGAGATTAAGCCTGACGATAAAAACATCCTCGCTGATCTCGGTTCGGCGCTGTTCCTGACAGGTGATCAGAGCCGGGCGAAAGAGACATGGACGCGCATTATTGCCGGTGACGATCCGACGCCCAAAGACTACGAAACCTGGCTGAACGTACTCCTGAAGCATGCCTTGGCGGCGGAGGCGAGAAACAAGCTGACGGCTGTGGTTATCTCGCGGCTCAGGCTCATCAGTCGCGCGGAGGGCAGATACGGGCGCGAGACCAATGAAGACTTCAAGGCGCTAAAGCCGCTCGTGCGCGCGCTGGCAGTATCCTTCGGTCAGAAAGAGCGCGGCCCCGGACAAGTGGGCTCTCTCGCGTCCCCGGCTGGGCTGGCGAAAGCCGCGTTCTTCCACAAGATCTGCGTGGCCGTTGCCGGCGACAGGCTGCTGCCCGGGATGCTGCTGAATGAATCAATCATCCACGAAAGCGAGCGCGGCCAGTTCTACCGGCTGCTCGTCGGGCGGAGCGACGGCTTCGAGAGTTACCAGCGCAACGCGGACTTCGTTGACCGGCTGCGCAACTTCTGGGGCTCGGCCGAGGCCGAAGAGGCGCTCGATCACGAGCGTGATTTCAAAGGCGAAGAGCTGCGCAGCGAAAAACTCGACTGGCAGAAAGAGTACCTCGATTATCTGGTCGCCCGGGGCAAAACGTCCGAGGCGCTCGCCACCATCGCCGCAATCGAACAATCGCTCAAAGGGCGCTACCCGCGCCCGGCATGGCTGCGCCTCGCGCGCTCCAGACTTGAGTTGCGAGCGGGCCGCGATCCTCACGTCCTGCGCGACCTCAGACATTTTGCCGGCATCGAAACCGCGCCGCGACTGAAACTGATCAGACAACCCAATCTGGAGCGATTGAATCAGGCCATGGCGATGCTGAGGAGCGAAGGCCGGACGGCGGATGCGCAGGCGCTGCTCGATGCGGCGGCCGGGCGGATGATCGCGCTTGAGCAGTATAAGCATTCGTCTTTCATCAACCTCGCCGAATCGGCTTTCGAGCATGGCCAGACCGCCCAGGGACTGAAGCTTCTGCAACTGCTTGTACGTCTCGGTGGCGATGAGACCAGGGCGGCGGCCGAGGCCGAACTCGCGGCGTTCCCCTGGGTCAAAGCCCGCGCCGTGGATGATCCGATGATTGAAAAGCCCGAAGCGCACAACGGCATTCAACCGGCCGAAGCGTTGCGGCTCGCCTCAGAAACGGCGGCGGCATTCGGTCAGCTGGACGTGGCGATTGATTACTGCCGGCAGCGATTGAGCCTGAACCCTGAAGATGAATCGGGCCGCATTGAACTCGCGCGGCTGCTCGCGGCGAGCGGGAAGGATGATGAAGCAACGAGCGCGCTGGCGTCAGTGATCGGCGACCGGCTGGCGACGAGACGACTGAGGTGGACGGCGGTGTGGCTTGCCCCCGAGATCGCAGGCACACGCAGCGAGTTGTGGGAAGCGCTTGAGCAACGCGTGCGCGCGGCCAATGCCAAAGACGCTGAAATGAATGCCGCGCTCGGGGCCGTTCGCTTATCGCACGAAGGCCGGAATAACGAGGCCATCAAACTCATCAGCACCGCGATCGCTGGCAATCCGAACGCGCAACTGATCTGTCTCCGCGCGCTGCTCGAACAACGCAACGGCCAGCCCGGCGAAGCGTTGAGGGGTTCGGTTGAGGCCCTGATCGCGAATCCGGAGGCGAAGGCTTTTGCCGCTTTCGGCCTGACCGAAGATGAGCCGCGGTGGCAGCTCATTCGTCTCTATGCCTCACTCGGCAAACCACGCGCCGCCCTGCAGGCAGCCGAGGCGGACGTCAGGCTGAAGCGAAAAGGGAAGGGCGAAGCGGAGAATTCGCAGGCCGGGGAGCCCGGGCCTGAAGACCGGAAGAATACATTGCAGCCGCGGTCAGGCTATCAATCGCTGCAGGCGCGCGCCACCAGGCGGCAATCGAAATCCCTGCCCGAATTGCTCGAATTGCTTTCAATCGCCGCCGAACACATCGCGGACTTCGACCGGGCGGCGGATTTCGAGAGGGCCAGACTGGACTGGCTGCCAAAGGCGGATGATCAGCGCCGGGCCGAACAGCGCATCGAAAAACTGACGGCGCAGCATCGGGAGAGGGGGGGCAAAAAAGCGCCCGCGCTGGTCATTGATCAGCGACCGGTGGCAGGGCAGTGATGCTGGGCGGATGTACGGCAGACTTTCCCGGCCTGCTGTTGCTTCTGCGAGCGATCTTTTGTGGGGGCTTCAGCAAACTGGAAAGTTTGCTGTATATCTTCGGGAGAGAACGGATGCAAAAGAGTGTGCGATATCCCGGACAGTCACCTTTGAGGGTCATTGCGTTGATGCTGTTTGCCGGCGTGGCAATAATCATCGGCGCGAAAGTCTCCGGGTCAAAGGAGGGCGCGTTCAGTCTGGCGGAAGACTGTCCGCGCGGGGCGCTCGTCTACGCGCAGTTTGCCGACCTGCCCGCGCTCGTCAGGCAGTGGGATGACTCATCACCCAAGCAGCAATATCTGGCCAGCACCAGTTTCCGGCAGCTGACCGGGCGTCACCTCGCCCTCAAACTGGCCGAGCGCTGGGAGGAATTCAACGGCGCTGTCGGCTTCCCCGTGGATCTCGCGCTCCTCGGCGCGTCCGCCGACAACCGGGCCGCCCTCGCCGTCTATGACATCGGGCGCCTGGAACTGGTCCTCATCGCGCCGCTCAGCGCGGAGAAGGTTGCCGCGAACCGGTTGCTTCAGGCCGCAGGCAGTTTCGAAGAACAGGAACTGCCTGACGGCACGACGTACCGCCTCCGCGAAGTCGAAGCCGATCATGGGCGCCAGAAACAGCAGATCGCGTTCGCGGCGGTGCGCGGCCGCTTCGTCCTCGCGACCAGCGAGCGGCTGCTCCTGCGCGCCATCGCCAACATCAACGGCTTGGGGCATAAAGACCGGCTCAGCGATGAACCTTCATTTCAAACGCTGAGCCGCGAGACGAGCCCTCACGTCATGACGGTCTGGCTGGATCAGACGAAGCTGAACGGCGACTGGTATTTCAGGCATTACTGGGTTATGCGCAATGCCGACGAACTCGGTCAACTCCGCGCCGGGATGCTCGACTTTGAAATGCAGGATGATAAATGGATCGAGCATCGGAATTTTCTGCTGGCCGGCGGTGAGCGCAGAAAGCACGGATCAATTTCACCCGCAGAGATCGAGCGGCTGGCCGGTCGCGTCCCTCGCGACGCCCCGTATTTTCACCTGCGCGCGCTCGGTGACGATCCGGGTGCGGTGATTCCCCTCATACGCGAAATATTCTCTGCCCGGCCTCCTGAGGCGAAGAGGACGGCGCGAGGCTGGAACCTGCAATACTACGAAGAGGACTTCGAGAGCGGTGGCAAAGACGAGTGGCGGTGCGACGACGGCAGTTACGCTTCGCTGGACTATCGTTATGACCTGACCATCAATGACGCGCTGGATGCGGGAGTGAGCGGCGATGATGAGCAGGGCGACTATCATCTCAGGGCTGAAGCCGGGAGGCAGGCTGAAATGAGTCTGCGTCAGGCAGTCCAGCCGGCCCGCCCTCTCTTTGCCGCAACCGTTACGAGTCTGCGCGAAGCCGCCGGCCCGCTGTTTGCGGAATCAGGGAGGGCGGCCATCCTGACGCTCGCAACGCCGGCCGGCTTCAAACCGGAAGCCTTTGAGCGGGCGCTGGCCGATCTGGCCGGCGGCAAGCTGATGGTCGCGGGCAGCACCGCCCGCGGCACGTGGGAGAGCCGCGCTGAGGGCGGCGCGCGGTGGCGGGAGCTGAGTCTGCCGCTCGTGGGATGGCGGCTCTGTTACGCGCTCGAAGGCCGGGAACTGATCCTGAGCAGCACCCCCGTCCTGCTCGCAGAGATGCTCACTTCCAGACCGGGCGTGACAGACCCGGGAAAGGTTGCGGCGCCGTTGAGCGAGCTGACCGTGATCCGCCTCAGCCAGAGGCAGGAGGCGTTTGACCGGGTGGTCGGCAAACTGGACGCGCAGCGGATCAAAGCGCGCTCTGAAAATAAGCGCGGCAATGATGTCCTGCCCTCACAGGAATTCTTTTCCGGCAATCTCGCCAGCCTCTTTGGCGCGGCGTCCCGCGCTCATGAAGTTCAGATCAGAAGAAGCTGGCCGCCGGGGCGCCTGCGCGAAGACGTGAGTTGCAGTTTCCAGGCGCGCGCGTCCCGGAAGTGACGACGCCATCGCGCGCGACCCGATAAAATCAGCCTGTGAGTATCTCCAATGCCTTTCTGGCAGCGATTGTGAAAAGCGACAGGCGAGCATTGATCCCCGGGTCGCGCGCGGCCTCAGCCTGACAATTTCCTTGCGTGCCTCTGGCGCACAAATCATCCATGTGCTAAATTTCCTGCCTTTCGCGACGGCCTTACCGGGGATCCGACTCCCCGCGGGCAGTTTGAGAGCTTTCCCGAGTCACGCGACCCGCAGTTGCATGGCATCTCTGGCGGCGTAGCTCAGTTGGTTAGAGCGAGGGATTCATAACCCCTAGGTCTCCGGTTCGAGTCCGGACGCCGCCACCAATCATTTCAACGAGTTGGAGCAGGTCATTCGGCCTGCTCATTTTCGTTTGTGCCCAATTTGTGCCCATGATTTTTCCCGTACCTCTCCAGCGCGGAGACCGCCCGCTGTTTCCCGTCATCGGTCGCGTGAACGTAAATCATGGTCGTCTGAATGCTGGCATGACCAAGGATGTCCTTGATCGTGAAAGCATCAACCCCCATCTCGGCGAGTCTGGTCCCCGCTGTGTGTCTGAGGTCGTGGAAACGAAAGTTCTCGACCCCGGCGTCCCTGAGCGCTGAATTGAACGCCTTCTTCGGCTCCTCAATGTGAGACCCGGGCTTCCTCCGACTTTCAAAGACATACTTCACCTGATGTGCAACTCTTTGCTCTTTGAATCAGACTGAAACCAGCCCATCCAAGTCCAGCGGGTCGCGCCCGAGTTGCAGATTGAGAAAGACCGCGACCGTGTGGGCCAGAATCTTGCGGATCAGCCGGTGCTGGTAGTGCCACAAATCGCGCACCCGGATGCGCGCGATCCCGAAGCGTTCGGTCAATTGTGAGCCGACTGTTTCCACGATCCGGCGCCACCGCCCGCCGGCGCGCGCCGGGCCTGAGGCCGGTGGGGCAGCCATCTTTCTCCGCCTCGGGACGATCAGTCGGGCGCCCCGGCGCTGCTCATACAAGGACTGCCGGAAGGCATCGGGGAAGCCTTTGTCGGCGGGCACCAGACCGCTCTCTGCCCTCAATCAGCGCGCCCGTATGATTGACATCGTGCGGGCGGGCCGCCAGCAGCGGTGCCGCTGTGATCATCCCGCAGCGGCTTACCCGCAGGCCGAGTTTGAAGCCGTAGTAGTCGAGTCTCTTCGCCGCGCAGTGACCGAAGTCGGCGGCCCCGGCAAAACATTGATCACGCCCGGCGCGGGTGTCAGTGCAGCAGGGCAGTGGGACGGTGTCAATCGGCTGGACCGGATCGCGATCCTGACCGCTCAGGTGGACGAGCCGTTGCTGGAGCCGGGCCTTGAGCCAGCAGAGGTTGGCCGCCTGCCGCGCGAACAGTGTCCGGTCGCCCAGTCTGGGGAAGAAATGGCGGTAA
>DASRDU010000129.1:0-166287 GCA_035652435.1 Blastocatellia bacterium | reverse complement strand
TGCGGCAGCGAGTGTCACGGCTGGTGCGCGAGGCGCTGAGTTTTTCAAAGAGCCTGCGCAACCACATTGGCGCGATCAAGTACTTCATCTGCCATTACAATCAGGAGGTTGCCGCCAGCATTACTTTTTCATGACTACCCGGATCACGATCCAGATGCTCAAGCAGAGAATGGATGATGGCGCGAAGCTGCTGATCATTGATTCGCGCAGCGAGGGGGCGTATCGGGCCAGCGCGCTCAAAATCAAAGGCGCTATTCGCATCGCTTACGATAAAGTCGGGGCAGAGTTGAAGTCAGGGAAACTGAAGTCTTTCCCGAAAACCGGAGAGATCATTACCTACTGCTCACAACCGGGCGAAGCTGCCAGCGACAGAGTGGCGCGGACACTGACCGATAACGGATTCAGGAATGTGAGGGCCCTGATCGGCGGTTTCGAGGCGTGGCAGAAAGCCGGTTATGCGGTGGAACCAAAAGATGTTCCCGCGACCGGCGGGGCGGGGAAGTCGGGAGGGAAGAAACCTCAGCGTAAGCGCTAAGGGCTGTATCACAGGTGGGAGACGCATAAAGCCCCGGGTGATCTGGTCTGACTGATCATCCGGGGCTTCGTTTACTGACATACTTTGAGAACCCGAGCCGCTTATTCTTCCTCATCAAGCAGGCCGCGTTCGACCAGCTCCTGGCACTCGATGCAGTACCGCGCCCACGGGATCGCTTCGAGACGTTTCGCCCCGATTTCCTTGCGGCAGTTGAGGCAGACGCCGAACTCGTCGTCGTCCATGCGCTCGATTGCCTCTTCGATCTGCGCCAGGATCAGCCGGTCATTAGTGGACTGGCTGAACAGCAACTCTTTCGTATAAGAATTCGACGCCTTGTCCGCCGGATCCTGCGTGGCCTCCTGATCGGCCTCACGCCCGTGATCCTCGTTGCGGCCGACGACGCCCATCAGGGCCGCGCGTTCTTCCAGCAGGCGGTCACGATAAAATTTCAATCTCTTCTTATCCATCAAAGATTTCTCCTTGTGAGAAGCAGCCAGAAAAAATGTCCAGAGCAGAGGGCCTTTGTCAGCGGCCCGCTTTACTGTCTCGGGCCTGCCGCAAGTGCGCCCTCAGGACCGGTGATAAGGTAAACCTGCCAGGAGCGTGAACGCTCGATAAATCTGTTCCGTCAGTATCACCCGCGCCAGTTCGTGCGTGAGCGTCATTCGTGACAGCGAAAGCCTGAAACTGGCCCGCCGCCTGACTTCATCGCTGACTCCGGCGAAGCCGCCAATAATAAGTGCCATGCGCCTGACCCCGTCCTGTTGCCGCGCGCCGATGAATTCGGCGAGTTCGGCTGATGAAAGCTGCTTCCCGGCTTCATCGAGCAGGATGACGTAATCATCACGCTCGACGGATGAGAGCAGCTTCGCGCCCTCGGCGGCCATCATTCGGCGCTCGTCGCCCGCGCCCGACTGCTCTCTAATTTCGCTGACCTCGCAACCGGCAAAATGTTCGAGGCGGCCCAGATAATCATTCACCAGCGCGGCACAGTGCCGTTCTCTGGTTTTGCCGATCCAGACGAAGTGCAGTCGCATTGCGAACAACCGGTACTTTCAAATGATCAATTCGACGGGGCTTCCGCTCCCCCGTTCCCCGATTCCGGAAAGTCAACCCGCGCGGCGTCGCGCCACAGACGTTCGAGGTCATAGAAGCGCCGCGCAGCCCCGGAGAAAATGTGAACGACGAAGGCGCCGTAATCAATCAGGATCCATTCAGCGTTGTTGTAGCCTTCGGTGTTCTGCGGGCGAACCCCACGCTTTTTGAGCTGGTCAGTCACTTCATCCGCAATCGCCTGCACCTGACGCACTGAGTTGCCGGAGCAGATGACGAAATAATCGGTAAACGAAGTCAGCTCGATGAGCCGGAGCGTAACCACCTCAACCGCTTTCTTCTCTTCCGCGGCGTGAACCGCCGCCTGAACGTGCGCCAGCAGCTCCTCGTCCGTCATCTGCTTCCTGCGGACGGGCGCGCCCGCTTCGACTTTTTGTGTTTCCAGATTTTGCAATGTTTCAGTCATCAATACTTATCCGCCCGGGTCATTCGCTCTGGCGATAAAGCCCGTGCCTTTCAATGTAGCGCGCCACAACAGGTGGCACGAAATTTTCAATCGGACGCCCCCGCTGCGCCGCCGCACGAATCTCACTGGCTGAAACGTCAACTTCAATATAGTCAGTCAGCCAGATGTGCGGTTTCGCCGTACGCAGTTCATCAGGGAGTCCGCCGCCGCGCAAATCCGCCACCTGCGACCGCAGCCGCGACGACAGATGAGCGTCAATTTCACCGGCGCTTTCGTAGCCGGGGCGCAGGGCGACAACGATGTGGTATTCGCCCATCAGCCGCTCGTATTCGCGCCACGAAGTCACGTCGGCGAATGAATCGGCCCCCATGACAAAGAACAACTGCGCCGCCGGGTTTTCCTGCTGCAACCGCCCGAGCGTATCAATCGTCCAGGGACGCGACGGCGCCTCCAGCTCGATGGTTGACAGCCGCATCGCTGCCGAATCCGCCGTCGCCAGCGCGAGCATCGCGAAGCGATGGTAGGGTGAACTGATGGCTCGCGTGCGCTTGTGCGGGGGCACGAAGGCGGGGACGATCAGCAGTTCATCAAGTGCGAAGGCTTCGATGATCGCCGTCGCCACTTTCAGGTGGCCGTAATGGATCGGATCGAACGTGCCGCCGTAAACCCCGATTCTTTGCTGGACTCGTTCCTTCCTCACATCCATCGGTGCGCAATCAAAGATCAAAGCCGCTCCGGATGACCTGCGACCTCATCAGGGCAGGCTCGACTGTTGAATCAGCCGATTGGTCTGAAGTGTCGGGATCGGGTTTTTCATCCTCACTTATCTCTCCCAATCGCCGCTCCACCGCGCGCAGCAGTTCTTTCAGGCCCGCGCCGGAAGCGGCCGAGATCGCGTGAAATTCCAGCCCCTCGCCCCGGCAGAACTGCTCAAACTCCCTCAGCCGTTCGGCGTCATCGAGCGCGTCAATTTTGGTCGCCACGACGATCTTCGGTTTGCCGGCCACCTCCTCACTGTAAGCCGCCAGTTCACGGGTGATGGTGCGGTAATCTTCAACCGGGTCGGCGGAGAGGCCGGAAACGTCCACAAGGTGGAGCAGCAGTCTGGTGCGCTCGATGTGACGCAGAAAGCGGTCACCCAGCCCGGCCCCGGCATGCGCGCCTTCGATCAGGCCGGGGATGTCGGCGACGACGAAGCTTTTATATTCGCCCAGATCAACCACGCCGAGGTGCGGCTCGAGCGTGGTGAAAGGGTAATCCGCGATTTTCGGGCGCGCCGCCGAGATGCGCGAAATCAGCGTTGATTTGCCGGCGTTCGGCAACCCGACCAGCCCGACATCGGCGATCAGCTTGAGTTCAAGGACCAGCCAGCGTTCCTCGCCGGGCCTGCCCTCTTCGTGATGGCGCGGCGCGCGATTGGTCGGGGTCGCGAACTGTGCGTTGCCGCGCCCTCCGCGCCCGCCCGCCGCGATCCGCACGCGCACGCGGGCGCGCGTGAAATCGTGAATCACTTCGCCGGTCACCTCGTCCATCACGACCGTGCCGACGGGAACCTGGACAATGATGTCTTCGCCATCCTGCCCGTGCCTCTTCGAGCCTTCACCGTGACGCCCGCGCCCGGCTTGGTGTTCCGGGTTGTAACGGAAATGGAGCAGGGTGTTGAGACCCTCAGTGGACTCAAAGTAAACCGACCCGCCGCGCCCGCCGTCACCGCCCGAAGGCCCGCCGCGCGGCACGAACTTTTCGCGCCGGAAAGCCGTCACGCCGTTGCCGCCATTGCCGCCACGCACGTGAATTTTCGCGCGGTCAATAAACATCGAAATAACTGCTTTACTGCTCGGCGGCGTAGACGCTGATGAAGCGCCCCTTGCGCCCGCGATCCTCGAACTTGACGATGCCGGTAATCTTCGCAAACAGCGTGTCATCGCTGCCGCGGCCGACGTTGTTGCCGGGCTTGAAAACCGTGCCGCGCTGACGCACGAGGATCGAACCGCCGCTCACCAGCTGGCCGCCGAAACGCTTGACGCCCAGCCGCTGCGCGTTCGAGTCACGCCCGTTACGCGAACTGCCTACACCTTTCTTATGTGCCATGACGAATAACTCCTGAGACTGCCCGGATGGCATCCGGCAGATAATGTATGGTGCGATGACCGCTCGGCCCCGGGGGCCCGGCGGTAACGGATCGCACTTCCCGGCGGAACTAAGCGATGGCGTCAATCTTCACGGCGGTGAAGCCCTGACGATGACCATGCCGGCGCTTGAATTGTTTGCGCCGTTTGAATTTGAAGACGATGATTTTCGGCGCGCGACCGGTATTGATCACGGTCCCGGTGACTTTTGCGCCTTCGACGAGCGGCGAGCCGATCTTCAATCCGCCGTCGCCGTCGGCCGCGAGGACCTCGCCGAATTCCACCGTGTCGCCCGCATTTTTACCTTCCAGCGAAGGGATGCGAATGACATCACCCGCGCTCACCCGGTACTGTTTGCCGCCCGTGCGGATAATTGCGTATGCCACTGTTCAGACACCTCCATTTTTTCTGGAAACAGAAAGTCGCAAATTATAGGGGTTGGAATGAAAGGGTGTCAACCACTGATCCCGTCAGTTCCCGGGGAGGGGAGGGGCGGCGAGCCGTTCGACGGTTTCGCACAGTTCGGCGACGCGGAAGGGCTTTTCGATGAAGGCATCGCACCAGTCCAGAATCAGGCGGGATCGCTCGCTGTTGCGCTGCCCGGTCACCGCCAGCACCCTGATGCCGGCCAGTTGCGGGTTGGTTTTGATCAGCCGTGTGGCTTCCACACCGTCCATGACAGGCATGTCCAGATCCATAATGATGACGTCGGGGTGTTCGATCTCGGCGAGGCGGACGGCTTCCTGCCCGTTGGTCGCCTGACTCACCTGATGCTCATCGTCCAGCGCATGGGTGAGCATCTGGCGTATTCCAGCAATGTCGTCTACCACCAGAACTTTTGCCACTTCGCACCTCGGGGTGGAGAGGTCGCGCGCCAGCCTCGGAAACGGACAGGCAGGACTGCCCGGCAGGGCTTCCAGCATGGCTTCTGTTACTGTCCCAGCTTACTGAGAGGTTGGGGCGGGATACTACGCGAATGCCGACCGAGGCAGATTATAAATGAATCCGCGAGGCGAGTATAGCCGCATTTATCAGGCCGGATGGCCGACCGGGCGGACATCTGATTTCACTTTTTCCAGACGACCTCGGCGATGCGCAGGTTTTCGGTCTTGCCTTTCAGCTTGATCGTGTCGAGCGGTTTGAGGATGAAGCTTTCATCGAGCGCCTGCATGGTGGTTTCGCTGATGATGATCTGACCCGGTTTGGAATTGCTCTCGAGCCTTGCGGCGGTGTTCACCGTGTCGCCGACGGCCGTGTAATCGAGCCGGGTTTCCGAGCCGATGTACCCGACGATGGCCGGGCCGGTGTTGATGCCGATGCCGATGGCGATGTTCGGGAGATTCAACTCGGTCAGCTCCTTGTTGAATTCGATCAGCGCGCGCTGCATATCCGACGCGGCGCGCACGGCCTTGACGGCGTCACGCTCGCTCGCGTAGGGCGCGCCGAACAGGGCCATCAGCCCGTCGCCGATGTATTTATCGAGCGTCCCGCCGTGCCGGAAGATGATTTCGCTGACGAGCGTGAAGTAGCGGTTGAGCAGCGTGACGATGATCTCCGGGCTGCTGCTTTCCGAGAGGGTCGTGAAGCCGCGCACGTCGGCGAACAGGGCGGTGATCACCTGACGCACGCCGCCGAGTTTCACTTTGTCGGGCGAACTCAGGATGTCGTCCACGATCTGCTGCGGCAGGAACCGCTCGTAGTTGGCGCGCGCCTGGGCCTCCTTCTGCAGCCGCTCGTGAGTCATCATCGTGTCAATCGCGATGCCCATCTGCACGGTGACGGCGTTGAGCAGGTCGAGGTCGTCCGAAGAGAAGGTCTCGAGGATGTCCTGCCGGTCGGTGTAGATGATCCCGAGCAGCCCCTTGCGCCCGTTGATCGGCGCGGCCATCACCGAATGGACCTGACTGAGCAGGATGCTCTGTGACGGGATGCCATGCGTGTCGCGCTGGGTATTTTCCATCAGCACCGAGACGCGCTCGCGCGTGACTTTCGCGAAGATCGTTTTGCTGATCGGCAGCGGCTGCCCGGCCTCGCCGGCGTCGCGGTTGCGCGCGGCCACCTGCTGCATCTCGCCCTGCTCGTTCTTGCGGAAGATGAAGACGCGCGAGGCCGGCGTCACCTGCAGGAGGATGTCAAAGACCTTGTCGTAGATCTCCTCAATCGAGAAGACGGAACTGAGCTTCCGGCTGAGTTCGTAAAAGAGCGCCAGGATGCGCTCCTTCTTTTCCAGTTCGTGCCTCAGGGCGATTGGCGGCAGTTCACGCGAAGTGTCCATGTCGCCGGCGGTGGATGAAGTCATCATCTCTTCCGGCGTTTTCTGCAGCACCTCGCGCAGGCCGCTGTCGTGCGCCTCCTGCAGCGGCTTCGTCTCTTCGGCCACGAAAGTCAGCTTGCAGTCGCCGATTCTGATCGTGTCTTCGCTGGACAAGGTGACCTGCGTGACGCGCTCGCCGTTGACGAAAGTGCCATTCCCGCTGTTCAGGTCGGTTAATTTGACGCCATCTGACGTGACCCGCACGACCGCGTGCTGCCGCGAGACGCGGGGGTCATCCAGCGTCAGGTCATTTTTCGGGTCGCGTCCGATGAATGTTTCCGCATCGGAAATCTGGTGGGTGAAAAGCTTGCCGCCGGCAGCTTGAATGCGCAGACTGAACATAGAAACAATAATCAGTAATAGTCAGTGATCGGCGGCCGATTGCCGGCCCGCCTGATCACTGATCAGGCCCTAGAAGTTGTACTCTTTCCCGACTTCCGCAATCACGAGGCGCGGGTTGTCGAGGGCCTCGACTTCCGCCATGATCTGGTCGCGATACATCGGTTTCAAATGAATCCCGTAAACCGTCGCCGCCGGGTTGATCTTTTCCATCTCCTCAAGGAGCGTCGTGACCGAGTGGTGCTTTGACACCCGCCCGAGTTCGGTGAGCGCCGCCGGGAACGACAGGTCAATCAGCACCGCGCGGAGTTTCGGGCAATCGTTCGCCACCTCCCACACCCGGTCGGTCGCGCCGGTGTCGGAAGTGAACAGCACCGCGCTGTTTTTGTCTTCGACCAGCAGCGCGTGGGTCAGCACCGTGTGCGTCACCGGGATCGGCGTGACCTTCAAGCCTTCGGCCGTGAAACTCTCCCCCGATTCGTACTGCCGCCATGCGAGCAGCTCGGTGTGCGCGTTTTTGAGGATTGACCAGTCAATCCACACCCGCGGGTTGAAGATGTAAGTCCGGAGCGCCTCAAAATCAGAGGCGGTCGCGAATAAATTCACCGGCTCGCGCAGCTCATCAAACAGGTCGGTGATGTAGAGCGGCAGCGAGATGATGTGATCGAGGTGCGTGTGCGTGATGATAATCGAACGCAACCGCCTCTGTTCTTCGGTACTCAGGCCGACGGCCAGCGCGCCCGCGTCCACGGCCAGTGTGTCATTGACGAGGTACGAGGTCAGCAGCTGGTGCCGCCCGTCTCGCGTGCTTGGGACGATGCGAACTTTCATCAGAGGAGGGCTTCCCCGGGGCTGGTCATCCGAACCGTCGTGTCAGCCGCCGGTGCGAACCGCCCGGCCGGGTCGCCTTATGGGGCCGCCGCCAGTGATTTGAGTAAGGCCTGAAACTCATTCTGTGCGGAAGCCACGGTCTTCGCCGGGCCGATCAGCTTGAAATAGACGGGGCTCTGCGGGCCTTCGACGATGGCGCCGAGCAGGCGGTAGCCGGACTTCTCACCTTTGCCCGCCGTCATCTGCCCGCCGGAAAAAGTTCCAGTCACGTCAACCATGGTCACCTTGAAACCGTTGATGGTTTCCGTCTTCTGTTTAGCCGCCTGCGCCGAGGGGCTGCCGTCGGGCTGTTTGAGCTGCCCGATCCAGCGGTCAATATTCTGCTGCACGCCGCCCCCGTCGCCGGAGCCAAAAAAGAAGACCGGGCATTCGGCATCATCACTGTCGCCGCCGGCCGCCGGCACGAGGTAAGTCACCAGGCGCATGCCGTCGCCCGCCCTGACTTTCCAGCGTGAAGGTGGATTCCACTTTACGCCGCCCGCCGAACTGGTTGATGCCGCGTCACCGCCCCCGGCCTGGCTGTTAGCCGCGCCCCCGGTGGGCGGGTGATCCGGCGGGAGAGTCGCGCCTGAAGAGGCGTCAGTTGACTGGGCCGGCACGGCGTTCGTGTTCGCCGCTACTGGTGAAGCGCTCTGCGGGTTGCCGTTGATCGAAGTGGTCACCAGATAGCCGATGATCACTCCGGCCAGAAGGCCGATGATGCCGTAGAGAATGTTGTCCTTGTTCATGAAAAATAATGGGGAGTGAAGGGTGAAGAGCCGTCTGCTTTCACCCTTCACCTGACGCTCTATTCCTTCTGCTGATGACAGGCCGCGCACTTGACCGGGCCTTCACCCTGTTTGGTGATCTTGCCGAATTTCTGCATGCGCTCACTGATCTCGCCCTTGTGGCAGTCAATGCAGTTGGCATGATAAACGAATTTGGCCGTCAGTTCATCGCCGTTGGGGTTTTTGGCGTTTTTCGGATTGTTTTCATCGCGGAAGTGGCAGGAAACGCAGAGCGGCACTTTCTCCGTCACCTTGCCCCCCTTCCACGCATCCAGCGTCAGGCCCTTGTTGGTGTGATGACAGACCATGCAATCGGAGAAGGCGTTGTGCTGGTCGTGGTCGAAAGCGACCGGCCCCCACTTCTCGCCGTGGGCGGAAGGGAAGGACATTTTGCCGGGCATCTTCTGCCCCTCAACCTGGGCGACACTGGTGACCGTGGCGGCACGGCTTTTAAGGATCAGCGGAGCGGCGTTGATTGAAAGCGCCAGGGCGAAACACGCGACAATCATCAGCTTCAGTTTCATAAGCGAGATACTCCTGAAGAATTCAGTGGTCAGTTTGTATTTGCGCTCTTTTCCTGCAACCTCGCGGAGTCTGATGTGACTTTGAAGCATTCCGGAGCGCCAATGGCTTGCGGCTAAGTTGACACTCCCCGGCAATAAATTGCGGGGATTCGCGTACTTTGCTTTTTTTGCTGGCAGCTTCAGGTCACTGTCCCAGTCAGAACTCGCTGAAGCAGTTTCACGCGTGGCCTGCCCGGCCCACCAGCAGCTTTCACCGGGCGAGTATAGATCAATCTTCCCGGACTTCAAAAGAGGGGTTGTCTTTCGCCGAAGATGAAGCCCCGTCATCGCCGCCGGCTGATTATTTCTGCCACGCGCCCAGCACCGGAGCCGCATACGCCCGCCCGACGATGAACAGCAGCACTGCGACCGCGATCACCATCACCAGCGTTCGCACGACCGGGTAAGGCAGCGACTTCCCTCGCGCCCGGGTCTGCCCGCCGGTCTGCGGCGCGGCGGGGGGCGGATCAGGCCGGCGCGCCCGTCGGGCCGCAGAGCGAGCGGATCGGGCGACTTCCGGGGTCGTCTTGATGTAAGCCTGCGCCGAAGGTGAAGAGCCTGAAGACGCGGCAGAATTATTCCCCGACCCGCCGGCCGTATTCGCCGCGGAATTGCGCGTGATGACCAGCCGGAGGATGCCGTCGCTGATCCCGGCCTCGATCACCATATTGCCCATCTCGACCCGGTCGCCGGCGTGCAACCGCGCTTCGACGATCCTCTCGCCGTTCAGGAGCGTGCCGTTGGCGCTGCCCGCATCCTTGATCGTAAAGCCGCCGCTCTGGTGATGAATCGTCGCGTGCAGTCGCGAAACCTCCGAGTCGTCCAGCACCAGCCGGCATTTGTCCCCGCGCCCGACGGTCAGGTTCTCGCAGCTGAAATCCATCGTGCGCAGATTGTCGCCGCTGCGATCTTCCACGACGAAGTGTGAAATCCGGTCAACGCGCGTCGCTCTGGCGGCGGCCCTCACCTTCGCGGTCTCGATCTCACTGCTCGTCAGCCTGCCGGCGGCGACGTCCACCTGCAGCGTGTTGGACCCGATGCGGATCTCATCGCCGCTGCGGAGTTCCGCGCTCCTGACGCGCCGGCCGTTGACGAAAGTCCCGTTGCCACTGTTGTTGTCAATGATCTGAAGCCCTTCGCCGATCCGCTTGATGAAGGCATGTTTGCGCGAGACGTTCGGCTGGTTCAGTTCGATGTCACATTCGCTGAGCCGCCCGATACTCACGCTGTCGCCTTCGATGGCGAAGCGCACCCCACTCAGCGGCCCTTTGGTAAAGATCAGTTCAATCATACTCCGGTACTTCTGCTCTGTTGCTGAACTTCGGGCCGAAGGGCCATCAGCCGAAAGTTGGGTGATCAATGTCGGGGCCGACTGGGGCTGAAAAGGAAAGGCGTGAGGCTGCCGAAGCCGCTGGAAATCTCGAATCTCAGGTCTCACCCCTGAGTCGGGAAAACTTTCTTGTCCGCCCGCGTGTGGCACCGGCCGCACGAGTTGAAATCCTCGCCGCTGAAAACCGTGCGCCCGTTGTGCGTGCCGCCGTCGTGGCAGCTGAAACAGCCGCGCCCGCTGCGCTCCCCCTCGGTGAGGTGCTGTTTCGTTTTGATCGAAGTCGGTACCGGCTGATTGTAGCCGCCGGAAATCGTGTGGCACGTCTGGCAGTCAATGCCTAGTTCGGTCGCATGCTTGCGGTGCGTGAACATCGCGCCCCAGGCGCGGCTCGTGTACTTCACCGAATACGGGACCACGCTCTCCACCATCTGCGTGTGGCAGGCGACGCAGCCGGATTTCTGACTCGCCTTCTGGTCGCCGCTCGCGGGCGAATGGCAGGCGTAACATTCGGCGTGAACCGCGATGTTGACCGCCGCCGGCTTGCTGCGCGGCGTGTGGCAGAAGACGCAGCCCGCTTCCTTGCCGTCGGGCAGCTTGTATTTGTAATGGGCCTCGTGCTGTTTCGTGTCGAAGAAGGTGCTGAAATCCGTCCGCTTCGGGAAATCGCGCTGCGGCGGCCGCGTGGTCAGAGTCTGCGACGAGTCGTGGCAGATTGTGCAGGTCTTGAGCGGCTGCGCGGTGAACTGCTGGATGTGACATTCAGTGCAGGCCTTGTGGCCGGGGAATTTCACCTGCAGCTTTTCGTTGCGTTTCGTCGTCGCGACCTCGGCCTGGGCGACCGTGAGGTCCGCGTTACGCTCGTGGCAGTAAGCGCAGTCGAGGTCCTTCGTCTGACTGGTGCCGGGGATTTTGACCGCGCCGGAGTGACTCTTGTGCGTAAACTTCGAGTAATCCTTCTCGGTCTGGGCGGGCGTCGCCGCCGGGGCGGGACTGGTTGCGGGTTTTGCGGACTCGGTATTTGCCATCACTGCTGCCACGCACAGAGCCGCGCAGGTCATTACCAGGGCGATTTTGATTTTCTGCGTCCACATAATCTGATCTTCAGATCACACTTTCCAGAGTCAGCCAGATCATCAACACGGCCTTGAACTGCTCAGCCCATGAAAGATCATTAGAACCACCGCGCTCGTCCATCATGGCGGCAGTTTTGCGAGCTTGTGGATACCACGTTTCATAGGCCGCTGTCATCATCAATTTTTCCGACGACGCCCACCGGCCCCCGGGCCGGAGAGACGCCCCTTTCAGGGCATGGCATTCCGCGCATTTGGTCGGCGCGTTGGCGTCGGCTTTGTTCTCCTTGAAGCGCTGGTGGCAGACGATGCAACCGGCATTGTTGCTCGTGTTGTTGGCGTCGCCGTGATAAGCCAGCTTGACGTCAACCTCCTCGCCGCCCTTGCTCTTCGGATTTTTCGCGTTGCCGCTCTCCAGGTGGCAGCTGATGCACTTCGCGACCACCTCGTTCTTCGCGTCCTTGTTGGTGTGATGACAAATCTCGCAGCGCTCGGCGTAAGTCGGTTTGATGTGAGTCGAATGGTCGAAATCCACCACGCCCCACTTCGCGTCCTGCCCCCAGACCTGGCTCACCTTCAGGTCGCCGAGCTTGAGCGCGCCGGGGAGCTTTTGCTGAGACGACCCGGCGGCAGCGGGCGGTGAAGCGGGCGCGGGATTGTTTGCCGCGGGAGCCGGAGTTGCCGCCGCCTGCTTCAGCGGCTCCGGTTTTGGCACCGGGGTCGCAGGCTTCATTTCGGCTTTCGCTTCCTGCTTCGTCTCCGGCTTCGCTTCAGGCTTTGGCGCGGGCTTCACTTCGGCCTTTGGTGGTTCGGTTTTAGGCGCGGAGGCTGCCGGTGCGGGCTTTGCTTCAGGCTTCTCCGGCTTCGGCGCAGGTTTCGTTTCAGGCTTTGTCTCCGGCTTTGGCGTTGCCGGCGTCGTTGATGGAGTGGTTCCGGGCGCGGCGGCAAGGTGGCTGGCCGGGGGCAGGCCGCTCGCCGCCCTCTCCTTCATCATCGGGATCGAATGGCAGTAGGTACACTTCGACATTTCGAGTTTGGCCACGCCCGCGATCTTCTGGCTGGTATACCGCTCGTGACAATTCAGACAGCCATTCACGGGCACGCAATCCTTGCAGCCATTGATCACCGGCTGGTTCGCCTTCGTCTTCGCGTCGTAGAAGAAGTCGGCGCGCTTTTCGGCCGTCATGCCGGTCAGATGACACGACATGCATTCCTTCGTCTGGTTGCTGACGTTGCCTTTGATGCCGTTATTGATGCTGACGCCTTTGACCGCGCCGTCGCTGCTGTGGTCTTCGTGGTTGAATGGTTTATTCGGCGCCACTGGCTCGACGACCTGTCGGACGAAGAAAGAAACGGCATGGGCCGGGGGCTCCTGGCCTTTCTTGAGCTGGCCTTTTTTCGGGTTGTTGTAGTCGAGGTGGCAGCCCTGGCAATCGGCCGCGTAAGGCTCGGCGCTGTTCTTCGTCTTTTTGTCGGAGTGACACTTGAAGCAGTCGGGGTGTTCGGGGCTGCTCATCTTTTCGCCCTTCGCGAACTTCACGCCGACGACGGTGACCGGCTCCTGGTTGGCCAGGTGGCACTCGCTGCAGTTGAACTTGTCCAGATAACCCTTGTGCGTCTTGTGCGAGAAGAGATCGCCGAACTGCGAGGCGACGACGGTCTGATTCGGGAAGCCGCGCAGGTTCTTCTTCATTGCCGCCGACGCCGTCTGATTACTGCTGTGACAGATCAGACACATCGTCGGGAAGACGCCGCTCGCGACCGCCTGGCGTCCGGTGAAGGCGTGGCACTCGGTGCAGGAGGAATGGGTCGTCTTCTCTTCCTTGTCGGTGTCGGGGTATTTCGTATTCGGGTAAGTCTCGACGCGGGGCTTGTCCTTGCTGGCGGCATGGCAGTAGGCGCAGTCGAGCTTCTGCATCTTGTCGGTGCCGGGGACCTTGACGTCGCCCGTGTGCGACTTGTGAGTGAATTTGCCGTACTTCGCCGGTTTCGCCGCACCTCTGCCCTGCGCGCTCGCCTCGAACGGCACGCGCGACCACGCCCCGTCGGAGTAAAGCAGCGCAACCACACAGACGAAGAACAGAATGACGATGATTCTTTTCATGGCAGTGGTCCGTGGCCGGCGGTCAGCGGCGGAAAAGTTCTTACGATCACTGACCGCCGGCCACCGATTTACAGATTTGGATGACGCGGGAATTTCACGTACGGCAGCCGGATGCCGCGCACAAAGACCTGATCGGAACGGATGCCGGCCGGGGCTTCGAAGCCCACGCTGCCCGTCGAAGCGATGATGTCGTCCTGGTCAATGCCGTCGCCGCTGATGCCGACGGCCCCGACCAGCACGCCGTTTTTATAGACCGGCACGCCGCCGGCGAAAATCTGAAGCCCGTTGGCGAGGGCGGGGCCCGGAATTGCAGTGCAGGGCCCGTTGACGCCGGTGTTGAGGAGCAGTCCGAGTCTTTCGATGATCAGATCAACCTGCAGGCCATTATTGAACGGACTCCATTCATCAATCGGCCTTGAGAGCGACCCGTTCACCGTGTCGTTGATGCCGTCGGGGAAGAAGGGCCGGGCAAGGAAGCCGAGGCCGCGCGCGCTGAAAGCCACCGACCCGTCCAGAAAGACCCCGTCCGCGATTGAGGCGTCCACATACCTGCTGATGTTGGGTTTGATGCCAGCCGAGGGGGCGGGTCCGGCGGCCCGCAATCGGGCTGCGCCAGTCGAACTGCTGAAGAGGATAGCGCTGCGGGCCTTCTGCACCGACACGTCGAAGCCGAAGATCGGCGCGTCAATCGTGCTGAAGAGGCCCAGCACCGTGCCGTCGGTATCAACGACCGTGATGTTGACTTCGGCCGGCGAGCCGAGCGGGCGGCGGATGGCCGCGCGCGTGCGGTAAGCCTGCTGCGCCGCCTGAGTGATCATCGTGTTGACTTCGTTGGCGGTCAGCCTGTTTGCCCCCGGCAGCGCGCTGCCCTTGAAGGGGAAGAAGCGCGAATCCACACGCCCCGGCACCCCGCCGAGCGTCAGCGGCGTGAAGCGCGAAGCCTGCTGCCCTCTGATCGGCCCGAAGTTGTTCGTGAGTACTGCTCCGGGAAGGGTGTTGAAAGCCGCGGCCTGCACTCCGGTCTGCGGCGCGTTGACGAACGGCAGGCGCACGCCGTCAACCAGAATCTGATCGCCGCGAATGTCAACGGGCGATTCAAACCCTTGGGTGGCAGCCACCGCGATCAGTTCTTCAGGCGGCACGTCCTTGTCTTTCGGGTCGAGGTCCACGCTGTAGAACCCGTCACCTTCGATCCCAACGCCGCCGACCGCGACGCCGTTCTTGTAAAGCGGCACGCCGCCCGGATCGCCGGCCAGCCCGAAAGGCAGGCCGGGAATCTTGACGTCGCTGCACGGCAGTTGCGAAAACTGCACGCCGAAGAGCGGCCCGCCCGGCGTGAAATCAATCCCGGGCGGGATGTGTTCCTGAATGATGAAACTCGCCGTGCGCGTGCTGAACGCGTTGCCCTGAGTGCTGAAGAATGAAGCCGTCCCGGCTTTCGTGATGGCCGCGAGCGCCGAGGCGGGCCCGAGCGCCGTGTCTGAGAGCCGTGCCCCTTCCAGCGCATCGAACGGGATTCCGCGGGCGGGCTTCGGCTTCCCGTTGATGTCCGTCCGCGCACCGATCAGGATGTCCGAGCGCGCGCCGTTCATCCGGAACACGCCGAGTACATTGCCTTCCTTATCGGTGACGGCGACGGTGACGGGCAACCCGACCTGCTGCGCCTTGGTGACTGCCTGCGCGATGACCGTCTGCACGTCGGTGACCGAAAGATCGTTGACGGCCGTTGTCGCCTCGCCGGCCAGCCTGATCTGCACGATGTTGCTGCTGCGAGTGCCGGCGTTGATCGTCAGGTCAACCAGGCCACCCGTCGCCTGCAGCGGGATCTGAAGATTGACCTGATCGAGCCCCTCGAATGTAGTCTGCGGCCCGACATACGTCGGCGTGACCTCGATGCCGCCGATGCGCACCTTCAGATCCGTCGCGTGGCGCAGCCCCGTGCCGAACAGCACCAGGTAATTCGGCCGCCACACGGTCCCGAGTTCGACCGTGCGCGCGGAGCCGTCGGCGTTGACGGCGGATTCGTATGTCACTCCGTCGCAGGTCGAGAGCGCGACTGGCAGGCCGCGGCCGGTGGATCTGAAAGTGAAGATGGCGGGCGATGAATTCTCGACCTGAACTTCGCCCCGCGAGACGACGCCGTCGCCGCTCGTGACGATCAGTTGCGCCGTGCCGGTGGCGACTTCATCGGGGACGAGGTAGTTGATCTGCCCGCTCGAGACGAAGAAGAGCGGGGCCTGATGCTCGACGTTCTGGCTGTCAATCAGCCGCACCGAAGTCCCGTTGAGGCTGGTCGGCAGCGGCAGGCGGTCGGCCACTTCGGTGCGGGTCGCCAGTTGCGTCCCGAAGGCGGCGGCGATCGCGCCGCGGGCGAGCGGCGACGAATAACTCGCGGCGTTGACGGTGACCACCTGTGTCGGGTTTTCCGCCTGAGCTTTCCAGCCCGGGCGCAACGTCGTGAAAACGACCAGCGCCAGACAGGGCGCGACGAGCAAAACAAAAATCCGATTGAGTCTGAGCCGCAGGAGGGCGCGTGTGGGTTGTTGGTTTGCGTACATTGAAGATCCCTGTTGATTGAAACGCCGGTTAATTGCCTGTGAAGCCCGGGGAGTGAATCCGGCTTCAGCATCAGGTCAGCAAAAGGTCAACGATCAGGCACCCCGGACTGACTAAGGAAAAACAAGCAGGCGAAGACTCGCTGACGGAGTTCAGGGCGGTCTGAACTTTCGGCTCCGCGCTGCTGTCCGCAACAGGCTACTGCTTCTGGGCGGTGCGGGACTGATGATTTCAAAGATAACTTGTCCGGGGTGTGAGTGGCTGAGAATATAGTCGCGCGAGGCAACTCTGGCAAGGAAAAATCGGTTTTGTCAGGGAACGAAGTCGAAAGAGTTTGATCAGGGGGACCGGCCCGGTGATTGACTTTCAATGAATTGGTATGCTATCAAGCCCGCGCACTGAATCAGATTACTTTGTGTTTCAGGATCGAATGAAGCCGAAGTCACGGCTCCTGAACTGAAAACAAGTGGGGTCAGAAATCCCTCGAATCGCCGCCCGGATCAACAGGCTTCACCGCGGGCAGCGACCGTTGTTCAGGGCCGGCCCGGTACACCGAATTGATTTTCCAGCAGCGATCCCGCCGAGGGGTCGTGAACTGTTACCCCACACTCATCGCGACCCGCGATGACCCGGCTTGTTTCCAGTCCAGAATTCCTGATCTTTCAATTGCATCTGCCGATCAGCCCGGAACGCCGCCGGCGTCCGCTGATTCGACACATTGCTGATTTCCGGAAGGTGACCCTTGAGAAGCCCGGTCTTCACTCTTACTCTCATCTGTATCCTGGCTGCCGCGACCCTCGTCCGCGCGCAAAGCGCTGCGGACGGCCCAGCCACTACCGAAACCAGTCGGCAGAAATCCGAACAGGAGCTTGCTGCCGCCCGCCCGGCGGCCGAGCCGCAGTCCGCCGACCCGGCGAAAAAAGATCAGGAGAAAAAGGACGCGCCCGCGAAGAGTGCCGTCCAGTCGCCTGATGATCGCCCGCTCGGCGCCGCCGGCCCGTCAAGGGACGATAAAACGGAGGGCGACGGCGATTACCGGGCGGTCGCGGACCGCTGGCGGATCGGCTTCCCGACCGACCCCCGCTACGTGCGCGGCCACATCCTCAACCCGTACCGCCAGAACATCCTCAAGGGCGATTACCCGATCGTCGGCCAGCACACTTTCCTGAATCTCACGATGGAGAGTGAAAGCACGCTGATCCTGCGCCGCCTGCCCCTGCCGCAGGACGTGAGCAGCGTCCGCCCCGGCAGCTACGAATTCTTCGGGCGCGGGCGGCAGGAGTTCTTCAACCAGAATTTCATCTTCTCCTTCGACCTCTTCCACGGCGACACCTCGTTCAAGCCCGCCGACTGGCGGCTGCACATCACGCCGGTCGTGAACATCAACTTCCTGCGGACGCGCGAAAACGGGGCCGTCAACATTGACCCGCGCGAGGGGAAGACGCGGCTCGACGGCTTCGTCGGCTTTGAAGAGCTGTCTTACGAGATGCGGCTCGGCGACACGTCGAAAATCTTCCCGTTCCTGCGCGGCCGGGGCAGCGTCAGGGGGCGCTCGCCGTCGTTCGATACGACCTCGGTGCGCGTCGGCGTGCAGAGCTTCAACAGCGACTTCCGCGGCTTCATCTTCAACGACTCGAACCTCGGCGTGAGGTTCTTCGGCAATCACGCCTCGAACCGGTATCAGTTCAACGTGGCTTACTTCAACATGCTCGAGAAGGAGACCAACAGCGAACTGAACACGGTCAATTTCCGCGAGGTCCAGTTCCGCGATCAGAAAGTCTGGATCGCGAACCTCTACCGTCAGGACACGTTCGTCAAAGGCTACACCGCGCAGCTGAGCCTTCATTACAACAGCGACCAGGCGAGCGTCCATTACGACGAGAACAGATTCCTCGTGCGGCCCGCCAAGATCGGCGACGTGGCGCCGCACCACATCCGCGTGGGCTATTTAGGCTGGGCCGGCGACGGGCACTTCGGCAAGATCAACGTCACGCATGCCTTCTACCAGGCGATCGGCCGCGACGAGCGCAACCCGATTGCCGGGCGCGCGACGCACATCAACGCGCAGATGGCCGCCGGGGAAGTTTCGCTTGACCGCGACTGGCTGCGCCTGCGCGCCTCGGTCTTTTACACCTCGGGCGACTCCAAGCCGACCGACGGCACGGCGCGCGGCTTCGATTCGATCCTCGACAACGTGAATTTCTCGGGCGGGCGGTTCAGCTTCTGGAATTCGCAGCCCATCGGGCTCACGGAGACCGGCGTGCTGCTGGTCGCGCCACACAGCCTGATCCCGAGCCTGCGCAGCAGCAAGACCGAGGGCCAGGCGAACTTCGTCAACCCCGGCATCACGATCTACAACGTCGGCTTTGACGCCGACATCACGCCGAAGCTGCGCGGGTTTATCAATTACAACTACCTGCACTTCAATCGCACCGAGCCGCTCGAACTGGTGCAGTACCAGCCGAAGATTCGCCATGATCTCGGCCATGATCTGGGCATCGGGTTCATCTACCGCCCGCCGCTGACTGAAAACGTCATCATCACGGGCGGGCTGTCCGGACTCAAGCCGGGCAACGGGTTCACTGACATCTACAGCTCGAACTGCGCAGGCACGCCGCAGGGCTGCGGCGCGGGGCGCCCGCCGCTGTGGGCGGCTTTTATGACGGTGAAGTTCACCTACTGACGGCCGGAAACTTATCCGCCAGGCCCGGGCCCGAGGCGGAAACTTCCGGTCAATCCGGCGAGGCCGCCGGTCGAGTGGCAGGTGACGGCAGCCGGAATCCCGACCCCGAGACAAGTATGTCACCGGAAATCCTCCAGAAAGTCGTTGCCGATTACTTCGCCGCCACGCGCGCGATGGACCGCGAGGCATGGGTCGCCACTTTCGCCGCGGACGCCGTCAGCTACGACCCGGTCGGGGCGCCGCCGATGAAAGGCCACGACGCTTTCCGCCGGTTCTTTGACGGCATCACCGGCGCCTTCGAGCGGGTCGGGCTGACTGAAAATCAAGTCTTCATTGCCGGCGACAGCGCGGCAGTCAAATGGACGGGCAACGGCGTCGGCAAAAATGGCCGCGCCGTGACCTTTGAAGGGATTGACGTTTTTGAAATTGACGGGGCGGGGAAGATCCGGGAACTCCGGGCCTGGTGGGACCCCGCCGCAATGATGGCTGAATTGATGGGTTGACTTGACCCTGAAGAGACGAAGCAGCCGCTGGTTTTGCCTCCTTTACTTCGTCTGCTTCGTCTCTTCGGGTTGATTCCGAGCAGGGCGACTTATGAATGAATCGAACATAATCAAGCACACCAAACTGATCCTTCTGCTGAGTCTGACAATTGTCATGGCCCTGAGCCTGCTGTCAAATGGCCGCAGTTCACGGGCCGCGAACACGGGCGATGAACCCGCGCAGCAGCAGAGGCAGAAGAAGGTCAATCCGAAGTCGCAGGGCTGCATCGTCTGTCACACCGGGAGCGAATCCATGCACCCGGGCGAGAGCGGTGACGCGGACCTCGGCATCGGTTGCGCTGATTGTCACGGCGGCGACCCGGCGGCGGCTGACAAGAACAAGGCCCACGTGCAGCCGCGCCTGAAGGACGTCTGGAAGACGACCGCCAACCCGAAACAACTCGCCGCGAAGCAGAACCAGGAGAGCGACGAATACATCCGCTTCGTCAACCCCGGCGATTACCGCGCCGCCGACCTGAGCTGCGGCACGGCGGAATGCCACCCGCGCGAGGTCGCGTTTTCAAAGAAGAGCATGATGACGCACGGCGGCATGCTCTGGGCCGCGGCGCTCTACAACAACGGCGCCTTCCCGTTCAAGAACGCGCGCTTCGGCGAAGCTTACGGCAAGAACGGCGAGATCCTGCAGGTCTTCACCAACCCGGCGCCGACCGCGGACGAAATCGCCAAAAAAGGCATCCTGCCTTACCTGATCCCGCTGCCGCGCTGGGAAGTCACCCAGCCCGGCAACGTCCTGCGCGTCTTCGAGCGCGGCGGCGAGAAGAAGGGATTGCCTTCCGACATCGGCTCGCCCAACCCTGAGGAGGTCAACGGGAAGCCCGAAGACAAGCTGAGTGACCGCGGCTTCGGCACCCGGCTGCGCACCGACCCGGTGTTTCTCGGCCTGCAGAAAACCCGCCTGCTCGACCCGCTGCTTTCGCACATCGGCACGAATGACAACCCCGGCGATTTCCGGTCGTCCGGCTGCACCGCGTGCCACGTGGTTTACGCGAATGACCGCGACCCGAGACATTCCGGGCAGTTCGCGAAGTTCGGCAATACGGGCTTCACCCAGACCGCCGACCCGACGATCCCGAAGGACGAGCCGGGCCACCCGATCAAACATCAGATGACCAACGGCATGCCTTCGAGCCAGTGCATGGTCTGCCACGTTCACCCGGGCACGAATATGGTCACGACCTACTACGGGATGACGTGGTGGGACAACGAAACCGACGGCAAACTGATGTACCCCGAAAAGCAGCCGGACCTCAGCGAAGAGGAGAAGGACAACATCCAGCGCCGCAACCCCGAGGGTTCCGCGATGCGCGGGCGGTGGGGTCAGGACGAAAAGTTCCTGGCCAGCATTTACACCGACGTGAACCCGAAGGCGCAGCGCACGCAGTTCGGCGATTTCCACAGCCACGGCTGGGTCTTCCGCAACGTCTACAAACAGGATCGCAAGGGCAACCTGCTGACCGCCCGCGGCACGCGCATCAGGCCCGACGACCCCGACAAATTCAAGAAGGCCGTCCAGCTCGATGACGTCCACGCGAAAGTCGGCATGCACTGCGCCGATTGCCACGTCAGCTCCGACGTCCACGGCAACGGCAACCTCTACCAGGAGCCGCGCGCGGCGATTTCGATTGACTGCATTGACTGCCACGGCACGATCGAGAAGCCGGCGACGCTCATCCTCTCGGGCCCCGCCGCCGGGGCGGGCCGCTTCAAGGGCAAAGTCGTGACGGTCGGCAAGGACCTGACCCGGATCAACACGCGCAACGAGCGCGGGCGGCAGATCAGGATGTTCCAGCGCATCACGGCGGCGGCCACCAGGACGGTGATCGGCGATGACGGCAAGCCCGAACTCGACGCGAGCGGGAAGGAAAAAGTCGTCAACCTGGTCCCGGGCGACATCGTGCAGAACTCGCTGGTCATCCCCGGCAAGTGGTGGCGCGTGGTGCAGACCGTGGATACGGTCACTCAGGGCCGCAAGGATTACAACGACGCCTCGGCTTACGCCAAGACGGTTCAGCGCGACGGCAAAATGTGGGGCGACACAACCGTCAGCGAGGATAAGCTGGCGCACGCCAACGGCAAGATGACCTGTTACGCCTGCCATTCGTCGTGGACGTCAAGCTGCTTCGGCTGCCACCTGCCGATGACGGCGAACAAGCAGAAGCCGATGCTGCACAACGAGGCCGAAACCAAGGTGCGCAACTGGACGCAGTACAACTTCCAGACGCTGCGCGATGACGTTTATATGCTCGGCAAGGACGGGACGGTGACGGGCCATCGCATCGCGCCGACCCGCTCGACCTGCGCGATCCTGGTCGCCTCGCAGAACCAGAGCCGCGAGTGGCTCTACTCACAGCAGCAGACTATTTCCTCCGAAGGCTACAGCGGCCAGGCGTTCAGCACCTACGTGCCGCACACGGTCAGCTCTTCGGAGACGAAAGTCTGCACCGACTGTCACGTGTCCAGAGCGGGCGACAACAACGCCTGGATGGCGAACATCCTGATGCAGGGGACGAACTTCCCGAACTTCATCGGGCGCTTCGCCTGGGTGGCGGCGGGCAAACACGGCATCCACGCGGTCGTCGTTACTGAGCGCGACGAACCCCAGGCGGTCATCGGCTCAAGCCTGCACAAGCTCGCTTACCCCGATGAGTACAGGAAGCACGTCGAGAAAAACAAAGGCGAGCTGAAGGAGGCTTACGAGCATCACGGCAACCCCGAAGCCCTGAGCATCCAGGTGCGCGGCGAGTACGCGTACGTCGCCTGCGGCAAAGGCGGCCTGCGTGTTTATGACA
Source organism: Blastocatellia bacterium (assembly GCA_035652435.1). Lineage (GTDB taxonomy): Bacteria > Acidobacteriota > Blastocatellia > RBC074 > RBC074 > DASRDU01. The sequence goes on along the minus strand of DASRDU010000129.1, from coordinate 144,135 downwards.
TCGCCAACATTGACAACAAGGGCTTCTCCGAGCGCATCACCACCGCGCCGGTCTCGCCCATCGGTCAGCGGCTGCATGTTGATACGAAGTACGCGACCGCCGTCGCCTCGCCGACGACCCTCGGCGTTGACCCGACGGCGTCACTGCCGAACAGCATCTTCCCGAAGAAGTACCGCATCCACCGGCCCGAAAACGAGGAGGCGGTCAACCGCGACGACCACCAGCCGATCCACCCGCTCTACGCGTTCCTCTACGTCACCGACCGGGAAGAAGGACTGATCACCGTCAATGCGGCGACGCTGCTCGACGGCAACCCGTCGAACAACTTCCTCAAGCGCGCGCTGACGTGGAACCCGAACGGCGTTCTCAAAGGCGCGTCCAACATCACGATTGCGGGCACCCATGCCTACATCACCTGCGACCGCGGGCTCGTGATCGTTGACATCAACAACCCCTTCGAGCCGAAAGTCGCGGCGGAAGTCACCGGCCTCAGGAACCCGCGTTCTGTCGCCGTGCAGTTCCGCTACGCGTTCGTGACCGATGATGAGGGCCTGCACGTCGTTGACGTGACGATCCCCGAACAGGCGAAGAGGGTCGAGAGCGCGACGGTGAAGATCGAAGACGCGCACAACGTCTACCTCGCCCGCACCTACGCCTACGTCGCGGCGGGCAAGAACGGCGTCGTGATCGTTGACATCGAGAAACCCGAGAAGCCGAAGATTGACCAGACCTTCAACGCCGAAGGGAAGATCAACGACGCGCACGACATCAAGCTCGGGATGACGAATAACTCGTTGTTCGGTTACGTGGCCGACGGGAAGAATGGCCTCCGCGTCGTCGAGATGATGTCACCCGAAGACAACCCGAACATCTACGGCTTCTCGCCCAAGCCGACGCCGAAGCTGATTGCGACTTTCGAAGGCGAGGCGCTGGCCATCTCGAAGGGCATTGACCGCGACCGCGCGGCGGATGAATCGGGCAATCAGCTTTCGGTCTTCAACCGCCGCGGCGCGCGCCCGTTCAACCTGCAGGAGATGCAGCGGATGTACCTGCGCGACGGGAAACTCTGGACTGTCAGCGACGACGTCCCGCCGCGCCCAAGGAAGCCGCAGGCCACTGCCGACGCCGGGAGCTGGCTGAAGCTGTCGGATTTCACCGCGCCCGGCATGCTGCCGGTGTATCTGGTGCTGATGATGCTCATCGGCGGCGTGAAATATGCGCGGCGCAAAGAGTGAAGGTGAATAAACTTCGGACGCAAGATGCGAACGGCGACAGACCCTGTCTGTCGCCGTTCGTGCTTTCGGGCCTTCAGACTCCTTCACGCCTTCGGGTGCGCCCTGTCGTAAACCTCCATCAATTTGTCAGTCGAAACGTGCGTGTACTGCTGCGTCGTGGAAAGGCGCGCGTGTCCGAGCAGTTCCTGAATCGTCCTCAAATCCGCCCCGGCGTCGAGCATATGCGTGGCGAAGGAATGACGCAGCGAGTGCGGGCTGATGTGGTGAATGTCGGAGCAGAGCTTCACGTACTTGTCTATCATCCGGCCGACCGAGCGCGTGGTGATGCGCGTGCCCTGGTAGTTCATAAAGACTGCCAGCGGATCAATTTTGTCAAGTTCGGCTTCGATCAGCAGTTCGCCACGCACGCTCAAATAAATCTCCAGCGCTTTTTTCGCATGTTCACCGAAAGGGACGATGCGTTCCTTGCGGCCTTTACCTTTGACGCGCATGGTCTGGTTTTCAAAGTCAATGTCGGTCAGGTTCAGGTTGACGAGTTCGGAAACGCGCACGCCGCTCGCGTAAAGCAGTTCGAGGATGGCGCGGTCGCGTTTGCCGAGTACGGTATCGAGGTCGGGCATTTCGATGAAGCGGACCGCCTCCTGAATCGTCAGGTGGTTGGGCAGCTTGCGCTCGACGCGCGGGCTGGCGACGAGGCGCGCCGGGTTGGCTTCGAGAACGCCTTCGCGGCAGAGGAAGCGGAAGAAGGTGCGGATCGCCGCGATCTTGCGGTGGATCGAGCTTTTCTTCTTGTTCTTCTCGTAGAGCGACGCCATGAAGTCGCGGATCGTCAGGTGATCCAGGTCGCGGACGTTGACGTTGCGGCGGTTGCCCTCCCGGTCGGGCGGGGCGAGGTGGCCGTAAAACTGCTCCAGGTCGCTGGCGTAATTACGCAGCGTGTGTTCGGAGAGGTTGCGCTCGTACTTCAGATGCTGCAAAAAGTCGTCAATGTATTTCTGCATAACATGTCTGCGCGGGGCTTCTCTCAAAACCTCCGATTGCTGACGGCATTCAGGATCAGCTTCTTCAGTCTCACTTCATCTTCGCAGCGGAACTCAATCTGCGCGGCGTAAACCGGCAGCATGGATGATCGCACCACGTCCGCGGGAATGTTGGCCGCGTCCTTTTCCGTCGTGACGATTGCTGCGGCCCCGACTTTCTGCGCCTGCTCGATGATTTCAATGAATTCCTCGCCCGTATAGCGGTGATGATCCCTGAAATCCCGGCGCAGCGCAATGGCCATCCCTGACCGTTGCAGGTCAGAGATGAAACGCCCCGGTCGGGCGACGCCTGAAACGGCGGCGACATCCCACCGGATGACTTTGAGCGGCAGATCAACCTCTCCCGCACCCTGACAACGCATCCTTGTCAGAGGTCGCAGCTTTGTCATTTCGTGGTAAGCATAAAAGACCGGCGTGTCTTTGCGGCAGTGACGATCAATCGCCGATTCAAAAGCCGCCCGGTCGAAGTGCTGATCCGAACGAGTCACGATGACGGCGTCCGCCCGCCGCAATCCGGTCAGCGGTTCGCGCAATCGTCCGAGCGGAAACATTTCGGCTTTGTGCAAAGGCTCGGTCGCGTCCACCAGCAACAGGTTCAGGTCACGCCTCAGGCGCAGGTGCTGAAAGGCGTCATCGAGAACGAAAGCGGAAATCGGCGTTCGCCCCGAGAGCCACCGGCCCGCGGCGTAGCGATCTTTATCCACCAGCACACGCACACCGGGGCAGGCCATCGCCAGCAGGTAGGGCTCATCGCCGGCTTCGAGCGGCCCGCGCAATACGGACTTTTCGTCCGACACTTCAACGCGGCCCGAGCCGGAGCGTTTGTAACCGCGACTCAGGATCGCCACGCTGTGACCTTCATCTCGCAGGTATCGCGCAATGAAAGCCGTGAACGGAGTCTTGCCCGTTCCCCCCAGCGTCAGGTTGCCGACGCTGATGACCGGGGCGTTGAGGCGGTGAGATTTGAGCAGGTCGTTTCTGTAGAGGGCCAGACGCAGCCTGACGCCCGCAGCGTAAAGTCTGGCAGGGGCGTACAGCAGGGCGCGGGTGAAAGGATTGAATTCTGAATTCACATCAGACTGGCGATGGTTGCGACTGTGCGGGCGGTCGACCCGCGATTATCGCTGACCACCGCACGGGCACGGTCACCGAGCGCGTGCGAACGTGCCGCGTCGGTCAGCAGTTCATACAGGTTGTCATGCAGCGCCGCAGTCAGTTCATCATCATTCGCACCGCTCAGGGTGATGAGAGCCTGGTGGTGCGTGAACTCATCCGCAATCTCGCGGAAATTTTCCATGTGCGGGCCGACGATGATCGGTCTGGCATAAAGCGCCGGTTCGAGGATGTTGTGACCACCTTTAGGAACCAGACTGCCGCCGACAAAAACTGCCGAGGCGAAACGGTAAAGCGCGGCCAGTTCGCCGATGGAGTCGAGCAGGATGATGTCGGCGTTGCGAAATTCATCGCCGCCGGTTGCGGCCCCGAGCGAAGATGCGATGCCTGAGACCGCAGGTTCACCGGCCAGCACGTATTCAGGCTGTTCGACCAGCGCTGATCGGCGGACATAACGAAAACGGGTTGAATCGAGTTTCTGCGCGACCTCCGCGAAACGTTCCGGGTGGCGTGGCGCGATCAGCAACCGGACGTTCGCCAGTTCGCCGTGTTTTCGCAACTGCTCGAAGGCCGCGACAATGATCTCTTCTTCGCCGTCGCTCGTGCTGCCCGCGATGATGAGCGGCGCAGCGCCGAGGGCGAAGGACTGATTGAGCCGTTCGGCGATCTCTTCGAGTGGCGTGGCCCGGGCCGCCTCGCCGATGTCGTATTTGATGTTGCCGCTGACGCTGACCCTCTCACGGTGAGCGCCGAGCGCGATGGCGCGCCTGGCATCGGCCTCGCTCTGCATCGCGAAGTGCGACACCTTCTCGTACATCCTCCGGATCAGAAAGCCGAACTGCTGCGAGCGCGCAAACGATCTGTCCGAGATCCTGCCGTTGACGACGATCACCGGGATGCTGCGCCGCTGGCATTCGTGCAGGAAGTTCAGCCACAGCTCCGACTCCATCAGGATCACGGCCTGCGGGCGGATGCGTTCAAGCGTGCGGCGCACCGAAAAACGCCAGTCGAAAGGGAAGTAACAGAAGCCGTCGGCGTTGGTAATGCGCGAACGGGCGACCGCCTGCCCGGTCGCTGTCGTCGTCGAAACGATAATGCGGTGTCCGGGGAAGCGGGCGCGCAGGGCGCTGATGAGCGGCCTTGCCGCGAGTGTTTCCCCGACCGAGACCGCGTGCAGCCAGATCGTCGGACGCGCGTCATCGCCGAACTCTTCCGGCAGCAGGCCGAGTCGTTCGCGGAAATTACTCAGGTACTTTTTATTGATGAATGCCTGCCAGGTGAAATACGGCAACAGGGCGATGAAGGCAAGACTGAGAAAAAAGCTGTACAGGGAATACATAAAAATGAAGAGGTCGGGATCAGAGATTAGCGGTCGGAGGGAATTGTTATTCCTGACCCCTGATCTCCGGCCTCTGACATCACATTACTATCGGGCGCGCTCCATATAGCGGCCTTCGGTGGTGTCCACGCGAATCTTGTCACCTTCCTTGATGAAGGCGGGGACCTGGATGGTGATCCCGGTTTCCAGTTTGGCCGGCTTGCCGACGTTGCTGACGGTCGCGCCTTTGACTTCCGGCTCGGTTTCAATGACGGTCAGCTCAACGACCTGTGGGATGTCAATGCCGATGGGCTCGCCTTCGTAGAACTGGACCTGAATCACGGTCTCCGGCAGCAGATACCCGGCCATATCGCCAAGGTCGTCCGCGCTCAGGGCCACCTGCTCGTAAGTCTCAGTGTTCATGAAGTGATAATCCGAGCCGTCATTATACATGTAAGTCATCTCGTGATCTTCGAGGACGGCGCGCTCGATGGATTCGGTCGAGCGGAAGCGGTGTTCCGTCGTCGTTCCGGTTTTCAGATTGCGCATTCTGGTCTGAACCATCGCGCGCAGGTTGCCGGGCGTGTGGTGATGAAACTCCAGAATCTTGTGCGGCACTCCGTTGTGGATGATGGTCATCCCTTTGCGGATCTGCGTTGCCTGAATTGCCATTACTTTTTTATTCTCCTCAAATGCCTGGGACTGATTGATTGACACGAAAATGAATGCCGATGAAAGCGAGAAAGATAGCCAATGGCGCGGCTGATGGTCAAGTATGGCGCGGAGTCGGGCGCCGCAGAAAATTGTCGGGACAGGCATCTTGACCGGGCAGGGGTGGTGAGCGTAGTATGCCCTGCGCTGCGGGACATCTGCTACGTTAGTGTTCGGCAACATTAAATTTGAGCCTAATTCATTTGAAAGGGAGATCCGCGCAAATACCTGCCGGCAGGAATGCTCGTCATCGTACGAGACTCGAAACGCCGCAGGGCAGGATCACCCACCTGTTACAGGCAGGTTCAAATGAAGTTGTCGTAACGGCGATGCGGATGTCCCGCGCATTCACTCCATCAGACCTGCCATCACCCTTTTCCCTCGAACCAAATCTGAAGCGCGAATAACGATCAGATAATGATACACTGATCGAACGGATGCGACGGATTCACACGGATCAGAGCATCTGCAAAAGTGATCCGTACGGATCAGTTTTATCTGTGTCATCCGCGTACCATTCAGCCTTGCAGCCGGTCGAATCAGAATGAATCAGACTGAAACCGCAAACATCGCAATCATCGGCGGCGGCGTGGTCGGCACCGCAATCGCTGCCGAAGTCTCGCGTCATTACGATGACGTGTTTCTGCTCGAAGCCCTGCCGCGACTCGGCCTCGGCACTTCGACGCGCAACAGCGGCGTTATGCACGCGGGCATTTACTACCTGCCCGGTTCGCTCAAGGCAAGGCACTGCGTGCGTGGCATCGCGATGCTTTACGAATTCTGCGCGGCGCATAACGTCCCTCACGACCGCATCGGCAAGCTGATCGTGGCCGACACCGAAGACCAGCTTCCCGTCCTCGAAATCCTCAAACGGCGCGGCGACGAGAACGGCGCCGAGGGGCTGGAAATAGTTGACCGCGATTTCATCCGGCGGCTTGAGCCGAATGTCGTCTCCCCGGTCGCGATCTGGTCGCCCAACACCGGCATCGTTGACGCCGAAACCCTCGTCAAAACGCTCGCCCGCATCGCCATTGAAAACGGCGCTCACATTCTGACGGATACGCGCCTCGTCGCCGCCGAAGTCAGAAACGGAATCCCCAAGCTCCGCACGCAGCGCGAAGAGTTCGCTGCCCGCGTGGTCATCAACGCCGCCGGGCTTTATTCGGATGAAGTTGCCCGGATCTTCGGCTATGACCATTACACGATCTATCCATGTCGCGGCGAATACGCCGAGCTGCCGCCGAGCCGCAGCCACATCGTCAACCGTCTGGTCTACCCGCTCCCACTCGCCAGCGGTCACGGCCTCGGCGTGCATTTCACGAAGAACCTCGCGGGCACACTGCTGCTCGGCCCGAACGCGCACTATGTCGAGAGCAAGGACGATTACGAAAACAACCGCGCGCCGCTTGATGACTTTTACGAATCAGCCAGACTGATGGTGCCGTCGCTCAGGCGGGAAGATTTGCGACCGAGTTACACCGGGTTGCGGCCCCGCCTGGTGCCTGCGCACGATCACTCGTTCGCCGACTGGGTGATCCGGCATGACCCGCAGTGGTCTTCAGTGATTCACCTCATCGGCATCGAATCGCCGGGGCTGACTTCGGCGCTTTCGATTGGCGCCAGCGTTGGTGAGATGGTGCGTGAAGTCCTGGGCAGAACAAACCGGTAAGGCATGAAGCGAACAGCAATATACCCGCCAAGCTCTGGAAGAGCCTGGGGCGCTGCTCATAAAGGCTTCACTGGATCGGCTGAAGCCTGCGCGTTCGTAGTGTGTTGATGACGAAAATTGCGATGATCAGGGCCGCGATGCCCAGCCCGATCTTCGGGTAATGGTGCCTGAAAATTTCCGCGGCCTGATCGCCGTAGCGGACTGCCATCACGCCTTCGAGAATGAATCGCAGGCTGCGGCCAATTGCCAGCGCAATCAGAAAGCGCAGGACGTTCATCCGGAAGACTCCGGCTGTGAGCAGGAAGATTTTGAAGGGAAAGGGCGGCGGCAGGACGGCGCCGACGAGCATAGCCCAGACATCGTAACGGTCGAGCAGTTTCGTCACGCGCTCGCGCTTTTCATCGCTGAATTTTCGCAACGCCCGTACCCCGCCTGCCCGCCCGATGTAATACGGCACAAGACAACCCAGCGTCGAACCCAGCACCGCCGCCATCACGTAAAGTGGCATTAACGCGTGGTTGAGGTGTGAGAGCGTCATCACCACCGCATCCGGCCCGCCGGGCAGCGGGATGAGTGCGGCGTCGAGTAACGCGATGCCAAAAACGCCGAATGCGCCAAGGCTGACCAGCGCGCCCTGCATCGCTTTGAGCCACGCGCCGACTTTCGCAAAAAAACCTTTCATTGGCTGATGATTTCCCCGATGCCCGGCAGTCAGCCCGCCGGACAACATCAATCACTGTATGAAGCCTCAGTCTCGCCCGCTTTCGGCGAACGGCCTTTGATTGCCAGCGTCCCCCAACGAATCAGGAAGAACAGAACAATCAGGCCGAGAATAACAATCATTACCTCGAAGAAATGTTCTTCCAGAAACTTGAGCGCTTTGAGAACCTCTTCGCGCCAGATGTAGGCCGCGATGCCCCAGAAGTAATAACGCACCGTCCGCGCGATCAACACAATCGCCGCGAACCTGCCGCGCGGGTAGCCCATCGCCCCGGCCGTGGCGACGAAAATCTTGAACGGCATGGGCGGGGGCAGCAGCGCCGGAATGACCAGCGCAAACACTCCCCACTTGCGATAAAGCTCCTGGACGCGATCCAGATGTGCGGGATGAAAGCGCCGCTTGATGAATTGCTCGCCACGTTGCGCAATGCTGTAGAGTACCAGACAGCCAATCACTGAGCCCAGGGCTGGGAACAGGGGAAAGTAAAAAACCTCGCTCGGATTGTGCGCGACGCGGTAAATGGTGATGTAGTCGTTGACCTCGGGCAACGAGAGCAGTGACGAATCAAGCGCGCCGACCAGAATCATCATCGGCGCCGCCAGATAGACAGGCATTCGCAGCACCATGCTCGTAATGCCAAGAAACCACTGCTTGAGCCACTCGAACATTTTTTCCGATCTCGCTCGCTTTGGGGAGTACTATGAAACCCTGCATCAGGAAAGGAGCCTGCGTGACTGCATCACAGCCTCCTGACGAAGCTCTTGCCCGGAAGCTGTTTGATTCTATCTTTCATCTCCAGCCCAAGCAACGCATTCATCAGGTCGGATGAATTCAGCCCGCTGGTCGTCAGCAACTGATCAATGTGTGAGGAGACGTCAGGGGAGAGAAGTTCAAGCACTGCCCGTTCGTGACTGCTCAACGCGACGGCTTCAAAGGCGGGCTGAAACTGCTGCTCTGTGCCTGAGTTTTTCTCGAGGCCGGCTTTGCCAGAGATCTGCTCCTTCATAGCTCGCGGCATTTCTTCGACCACGTCGCGCCAGTGCTGCACCAGCTTCGCGCCGTCCTTGATCAGGTAATTCGGCCCGAATGAAGTCTGCGAGGTAATGTTGCCGGGAACTGCAAACACTTCACGGCCCTGTTCGTAAGCCAGCCGCGCTGTGATGAGCGAGCCGCTGTGTTCAGACGCCTCGACGACCAGCACGCCAAAGCACAGGCCGCTGAGGATGCGATTGCGGTAAGGGAAATTCTGCGCGAGTGGCGGCGTGCCGAGCGGGAATTCGGAAACGACTGCTCCGTTCGCGATCACTTCATCAGTCAGCCTGGCGTGTTCTTTCGGATAGGTTACGTCAAGGCCGGTGCCGATGACGCCGATGGTCGCGCCCAAGGCTTCGAGCGCGCCCCGGTGTGCTGCGGCATCAATCCCGCGCGCCAGACCGGAAACGATCGTGATCCCCTGTTCGGCCAATGCCCGCGAGAGGCTCTGTGAGGCGTTAACTCCGTAAGTCGAACAGCGCCGCGACCCCACCACCGCCAGACACGGGCGCTCGTGTGCCAAGCTCAGGTTGCCGCGCACGTAGAGTGCTATCGGCGGGTCGTAAATTTCGCGTAGCAGCGGGGGGTAGTCATCATCGTCAATTGTCACGACCCGTGCGCCAAGCTGTTCCAACTTCTCAATCTCGGCGTTGGCTTTCTCCAGAATCGCGGAGTCGTGAAGCTCACTGATCGTATCAGGCTTCAACCCGGTTGCGACGAGTGCCGCGCGTGAGGCGGCAAAAACATTGGCTGGTGAGCCAAACTGGTCAAGCAGCAGGTTGGCAGTGCGTGGCCCGATCCGACGCACCATGTTCAAGGCAATCCAGTCTGCAAGGTCTGCACGCATAGCGGTTAATCTCCGTGCGGATTATACGCAGCGTCTGGCGGAAATCATAAGATAGGGCGGGATTAGCCTCGGTCAGATGACAATTATTGTCCTGATTAATATCGGATTTAGTCAGAATAACCAGAAATGCCAAGGGAAATAAAAAGCAGGTCAATTCGGACTGTACCTGTAAGCTCTCTAATTGCAGAGCTTACAACTCTAATTAACGAATTGTGAAAATAGTGTTAAACAGGAAGGGGTTTTAGCAAGAGAGAAGTCCAATGACACCAGCAGGTTAGCCAAGGGTACAATTATTGAACTTGCTTTAACGCATTTTGATTACTATACTGTGTCTGCTTTTTCGGTAGTAGTTTCATTGGTCAGGATGGAAGTTATCAGTAGTCAACGGGGCGACCACTGGTAACTTCCATCTCTTTTTTTATGGGGTACTATTCGGTACGGCAGATCATTTCCTGAGAGGAAACGGGGCATAAGCACGCGGACTGGTATGAAGGGGAATAATGAAGGGAGGGAGCCGGCTGCTCACTGGGTACAACCAGTCCCTCCACGCCAAAGAACGAATCGAGAAGCTTGAGCGGGGCTAACCGGCATTTGCCTCCACGTGCCTGCTCGACACCAGCAGACCCTGCTGGCACTTGAAGAAAACGTGGAATCTCTATTTTCTTCCATAACCTTTTTTACCTCACGCAAATTCTCTCCGGCACAACGCTGCTTCTTTTCTTCCCGTCTTGAGACGCCGGATCACGCCGTTTAGAATGACGAAGAGTTTGCATTGATTTCAGGCGTGATGACTGCACCCAGTGACAATCAGGCCCGGGCGCGAAATCTCAGGCAGCAGGCCGGAGTTATCCTTGCCGATCTTTATCAGGCAATCATCACTCAGGAAGACGGAGTGCGGGCGGGTGATATTGAGGCTGTTCACGACATGCGCGTGGCTTCGCGCCGGTTGCGTGTGGCGCTCAGCAACTTTGCCGTCTGCTGTGTCCCGGAGCTTCGCCGTGAAATGCGCAGGCAACTGGGAAAGCTGGCTGACGCGCTGGGAGCAGTTCGTGATTTCGATGTAATGATCATTGCGCTCAAAAGCCGATCCGGTGAATTGCCGCCGGGGCAGAAGCAGTATATTCGTCATCTGATTCGCCGCCTCCGGGCGCGCCGGCTGCGACGGCGCAGGTTATTGCTGCAGTTTTTGCAGGGGACGGAATACGAGGATTTCAAAATCAGATTCCCGCTGCTGATTCAGGAAGTTCCGGCTGCCGGGGCTGTCAGGGAAAATGGCGAAGGCCTTCAAAGTAAAGAAAGTGTCGCCTGATGATGATAGTCACGCTGCCGCCGTGCGGGTTATGCGCACGCGGCTGCGCGAGTTCTTCTCGCACTGGCCTGACCCCGACCAGACGCCGACAGCGGAGCAGCTTCATGCGCTGCGAATCTCCATCAAGCGGCTGCGTTACAGCGCGGAATCGCTCGGCGAATTTTATCCGGACCGCCTGGCCTTGTTGCTCGGCTTGCTCAAGCAGTTACAGGACGTGCTGGGTGAGTTGCAGGACTATGCGACGCAACGCGCGTTGATCGAGGCTGATCTTGTCCGGCACAGGGCAAAGTCTGATCAGCAATCAGGCTCAGATGAACCCGATCCTGATCTCGCGGTGATTGAAAGTCTCATCAGTGATTATCGTCGCAGGCAGGAAGAACGCTTTGCCCGACTCTCCCTTCTCTGGCGCGGGATTGTGAGCAAAAAGTTTCATGGCAGCCTCAAATACCTGATTTCGCATCCTGTCAAACCGTCGCCCGCCAGCGAAGACGCTGTCACTCACGGTTGATCAGACTCGCTACAAACCCGGCACCGAAGCCGTTATCAATATTGACCACCGTCACATTTGACGCGCACGAATTCAGCATGCCGAGCAGCGCCGCCACGCCGCCGAAACTGGCTCCGTAACCGATGCTGGTCGGCACGGCGATCACCGGCACGCCGACCAGCCCCCCGACGACCGAAGGCAGCGCGCCTTCCATGCCAGCCGCGCAGACGATCACGCGCGCCGATTGCAGTAGTTCCCGCTGGCTCAGCACGCGATGAATCCCGGCCACGCCGACATCGTAAAGCCGGGTGGTCTGGTTGCCCATGATCTCCGTCGTGATGGCCGCTTCTTCCGCCACCGGAATGTCCGAAGTCCCGGCCGTCACTATCGCGATTGTCCCTCGCCCGCGCACCGTTTGATCGCGCGTGACGGTGATCGCGCCGCTCGGTTCGTGAAATACCGCGTCATCGGCAACCCGCCTCACCTGTTCGAAGGCGGCATGATCGGTGCGCGTGATGAGCAGATTAGCCGCATGACTGAGTAACCGCTCGGCAATCCCGGCAATCTGCTCCGGCGTTTTGCCTCGCCCGAAAATAACTTCGGGGAAGCCCTGCCGGATCGCCCTGTGATGATCCACGCGCGCATAACCCAGGTCTTCGAACGGCAGATGCCGCAACCGCTCGACGGTTTCATCGAGGCTCGTGCGCCCTTCCCTGAATCCGAGCAGCAGTTCTTTCAGGTTTTCCTGATCCATGTCAGAGATTTGAAAAATGAGGCTCACTCCGCGGCGCAATCCGGTTTGTGAATCCTTCGTGAAATAATCGTCACTCCCAGCCCTTACAATCTGTACTGACGGCGATGACTGCGGTCAGGAGGGGTTATAGCCTGCTGACAGCTTGTCAGGCAAGCTTTCGCGACGGTATAGTGTCGGCTCAGTTAACACAAGCCGCGCGCATGCTGATCTGGAAGGGGGCAAAGTCTGCCGGACAACAAACGCATAAAATCCATCGCCGTCGGCATCACCGGAGCGAGCGGTTCAATCTACGCGCAGCGGTTGCTCGCGCGGTTGAACGAGAGCCCTGATGTCGGGCGCATCGATCTGGTGATTTCCAGGGCCGGCGTCAGAGTCGTCGGCGAGGAATTGGGGCTTAACGTCGCCGGGACTGAGCGGCGCGTCGTGACTGAACTGCTCGGCGCTGATTCCGACAAGGTGATGATTCACCCGGCCAGCGACATCGGCGCGACGATTGCCAGCGGTTCATATCTGTGTGACGCGATGGTCATCGTGCCGTGCAGCATGAGTACGCTCGCCTGTCTGGCGACGGGCGTGGCGCGCGACCTCGTACACCGCGCGGCTGACGTGATGATGAAGGAGGGCAGGCCGCTGATTCTGGTCCCCCGCGAAACGCCGCTGCATGCGATCCATCTGGAAAATATGCTGAAGCTGGCGCGGATGGGCGTGCGAATCATTCCGGCGATGCCGAGCTTTTATCATTTCCCGAAGACGGTTGACGATCTGGTCGAGCATTTCGTCCACCGCCTGCTCGATCACCTTGGCGTCGCGCACGATCAGCAGACGCGCTGGGAAGGAAGCAGGGCGGCGATTGAACGACGCGGCACGTAACAGAGCTATGTTTCGCAGCCTGAAAATCACGCTTGAGATGATCAAGATTGAGCATACGCTCTTCGCGCTGCCTTTTGCCTTCCTCGGCGCGGTGCTGGCGGCGAACGGGCTGCCTTCGCCAGGTCAGATTCTGTGGATCGTCGTCGCGATGGTGGGCGCGCGCTCGGCGGCGATGGCCTTCAACCGGCTGATTGATCGTGATTATGACGCGGCCAATCCGCGCACGGCGGTTCGCGCGCTGCCCGCCGGGATGTTGAGCGCGCGGTTTGTCGCGGTCTTCACGGCCGCCTCGGCGATTGTCTTCTTCGTCGCCGTGCTGATGCTGAACAGGCTGGCGCTGATGCTATCGCCCATCGCGCTCGGGTCGGTGCTGTTTTATTCCTACACGAAGCGGTTCACCGCCCTCGCCCATCTGGTGCTGGGCTGGTGCCTGGCGATTGCGCCGACGGGGGCGTGGATCGCCGTCCGCGGAGCGATTGATTCGCCGGTCCCGCTGCTGCTCAGCCTCGCGGTGATGCTCTGGACTGCCGGGTTCGACATCATCTACGCCTGTCAGGATTACGACTTCGATGTGAAGGCCGGGCTGCATTCGATCCCGCAGCGGTTCGGGATCGCCGCCGCCTTATGGATCGCGCGGGCTTTGCATGCCGCGATGTTTGCCGCGCTCATCGCAGTTTACGCGCTGACCGGCCTGCACTGGATCGGGCTGGTCGGGATCATCGCCACCGCAGTATTGCTCGTTTACCAGCACAGCATCGTCAGCGCCGCTGATCTGTCGCGGCTGAACGCGGCGTTCTTTACGACCAACGCTTTTGTCAGCGTGATTTTGTTCGTGACCGTCGCGGCAGACATTTTTCTGATCAGATGAAACCGGGAAGAATAATCATTCGCAGCCTCGCTCTGATGCTCGTGGCCCTCGCGGGTTCCGCCGCCTCACTGTGCGCGGGTAGTGAAGATGTTGAGCATCAGTATGCGTCGTTGCGCGAAGTCAAACTGGAGTTGAAGGATTTTGTCCTCCCGACGCCCGACGGGAAGATGATCAGCCTGCGGGAAGAGATCAGAGGGAAGAAACTGATCCTGGTTACTTACTTCGCCGGCTGGTGTCACAACAGCGGCTACGACGTGGAGACGGTCAACGAACTGTACAACAAATACCGCGATCAGGGGCTCGCAGTCATCGGCGTGGCTGAGTATTCGACCAGAGAAGAACTGCGTGAATTTATCGAGAAGCACAAGCCGGCTTATCCGATCTGCGTCGAGAGCGATGACCAGAAGCCGGAGCGGAAGCAGACCGCGCACTTCAAATACCGCGGCAAGGCGGGCGACAAGGATCGCAAGTGGGGAACCCCACTCAGTCTGTTTGTCACTTCGGAAGAGATAAAGGACAAGGGCGAGACGGTTGCAAAGCGCGCCCACATAGCAGCCGGCGAGCTGATCAAAGCGGAAGTCGAAGAGTTTGTCCGCCGACAGTTATCAAAGTAACGGGAGTCAGAAGATGAGTGCTTTCTTTATTGACCGGAAACTCGAACCGCTGGCCACGAGAGTCGAAGCCGGTGAGCGTTTGAGCTTTGAGGACGGGATGACGCTGTTTGCGAGCGACGACCTGCACGGCATCGGCCGGCTGGCCGACACGGTGCGACGGCGCAAACACGGGCTGGCGACTTACTTCAACGTCAACCGCCACCTCAACCCGACCAACGTCTGTTACGCCGATTGCAAGTTCTGCGGCTTTTTCCGGAAACCGCGTGAGGAAGGCGGCTACACGCACAACGTCGAAGAGAACCTGCGCATGGCCCGCGAGGCGCACGCGCAGGGCGCGACCGAGTTGCACATCGTCGGCGGACTTAACACGCGGCTGCCTTTCTCGTATTACACCGACCTGCTTTCGGCGCTCAAGCGCGAGTTCCCGGGCATGCACCTGAAAGCCTTCACGATGGTGGAGCTGGATTTCTTCGCGCACTTTTTCAGAATGCCCGATGAAGAGGTGATTGAAAAACTGCACCGGGCCGGGATGGATTCGTGCCCCGGCGGCGGCGCGGAGATCTTTGCCGAAGAGACCCGCCGACAGATCTGTTCGCACAAGACCGACGGCCAGCGCTGGCTCGACCTCGCGGGCAAAGTCCACAGGGCCGGGATCAAAACCAACGCGACGATGCTCTACGGCCACATCGAAAGTTACGAGGATCGCGTTGACCACCTCATCAGGCTGCGCGAACAGCAGGACAAGTCAGGCGGCTTCCAGTGCTTCATCCCGCTGGCGTTTTACCCCCCGGGCACGCAGCTGTCACGCCTGCCCGGGCCGTCCGGCATTGACAGTCTGAAGACGATAGCCGTGTCTCGCCTGCTGCTCGATAACATCGATCACATCAAGGCTTACTGGGTCATGCTCGGCAAGCGGCTCGCGCAGACCGCACTGCATTTCGGCGCGAATGATTTTGACGGGACGATTCTGAAGGGCGGCGAGCTGATGGAATCCTACATGGTCGAAGGTAAAGGTGAGAACGAGGCGTCGAAGGACGAAATCATCAAGCTCATCAGCGAAGCCGGATTCAGAGCCGTCGAGCGCGACACGCTTTATCACCCGCTGCGCGAATACGCGGCGGCATAAATCATCTCTTCCACGAAGCCTCACGAAGAAACACCAGGGCTTTGCCGATTCTTCGTGCCCCTTCGTGTGACTTGCGGATTGTTATTCTTATGGTTCAAAGAGAGATCAAAGTTGCGCACAGCCCGGATTCGGACGATGCCTTTATGTTTTACGGCCTCGCCACCGACAAAATTGACACGGGCGAACTGAAATTCACTCACGTCCTCAGGGACATTCAGACCCTCAACCAGGTCGCGATGACCACGCGCGAATACGACGTGACGGCTGCTTCGTTTCACGCCTACGCTTACATCGCGGATCATTACGCGCTGCTGCCGCACGGCGCGAGCATCGGCGACGGCTACGGGCCGATAGTCGTGGCCCGCGAGGCTTTCCCGGTGGGCGAACTAAAGAACAAACGTGTCGCCATTCCAGGGCTGCTGACGAGCGCGTACCTCGCCCTGCGGCTGCACACGCCGGAGTTTGAATACGGCGTCGTTGAATTCGACCGGATCATTGATGAAGTCCTCGCCGGCCGTTACGACGCCGGTCTGCTGATTCACGAAGGCCAGCTGACTTATCAGGAAGATGGCCTCAGGAAAATCGTTGACCTCGGCGCGTGGTGGAAGCAGGAGACGGGCCTGCCGCTGCCGATGGGAGGCAACTTCATCAGGCGCGATCTGGGCGCGGATTTGCAGCGGCAGGTTTCGTCCTGGCTGCACCGGAGCATCCAGTTCTCGCTCGACCATCGCCAGGACGCGCTCAATTACGCGATGCAGTTCGCGCGCGAGATGCCGGTCGAGCTGGCCGACAAGTTCGTCGCGATGTGGGTCAACAAAAGCACCCTTGGGTACACTGACGCCGACCGCCGCGCCGTGCAGCTGATGCTCGACGAAGGTTTCCGCGAGGGCATTGTCCCGCGCCAGGTCAGCGTTGAGTTTGTCGAATAAATCGGTCCGGTGAGAATCAGAACAGCCCCGCAAATTCCGTTACTGATCCTGCTGTTGCTCGCGCCACTGATCACGTCAGGCTGCCAGCAGCCCTCAACATCATCTGTTCCGAATCAGCACGATCATAATTCGCACTCTTCGGCCACTCCTGCCGCAACCTCGCAGCTTTCGACCTCTGTTGTTCCTCCGGCCTCATCGCCCGGATACAGAGAAAAGGAAGGTATGGTCCTGATCAAAGGCGGCAGCTTCCTGATGGGCGCGAGTGACGAGATGCCTGACGAAGCGCCGGTTCACGAAGTCACCGTGAAATCCTTCTGGATGGACGCACGCGAAGTCACGGTCGCCGAGTTTGCGAAGTTCATTAAAGCCACCGGCTACAGGACTGAAGCCGAGAAGTTCGGCTGGTCGGGCGTCTTTGCGATGAAGTCGAAAAATTCAGGCGGCTGGGAAAAATCGGACGGCGCGGACTGGCAACATCCCGACGGGCCGAAATCCAAAGTCTCGCCCAACGAGCCGGTCACGCAGGTTTCGTGGAATGACGCGGCGGCTTATGCGCGGTGGGCGGGGAAGCGGCTGCCGACTGAAGCCGAGTGGGAATACGCGGCGCGCGGCGGGCTGGTTGGAAAAAAGTTTGTCTGGGGCGATGAACTGCGGCCCGGCGGCAGGCCGGTCGCCAACTGGTGGCAGGGAATTTTCCCGAATGAAAGAAATGGCTTCGCCGGTTTCGACACCGGTGAAGACGGCTTCAAGGGGCGCGCGCCGGTGGGCAGCTTCGCGCCGAACGGTTACGGCCTTTACGATATGGCGGGCAATGTCTGGGAGTGGTGTGCCGACTGGTTCGATGAGAAGTATTATGCCGTCAGTCCCGCAGTTGATCCGCACGGCCCGGTTGCGGGAACTGAACGCGCAATGCGTGGCGGCTCGTGGCTGTGCAGCGAAAATTACTGTACGAACTACCGGCCCGCCGCACGCAGCCACGCGACGCCGGACAGCGGACTCAACAACCTTGGCTTTCGCTGTGTGCGCGATGAATGATGACCGTGGAATGGCCGGCCCTACCTGACCGGGTGCTTCAGGTATTCTTCGTAAACCAGGCGATCTTCATCCGACATCCTCATAATCTGCACTCCAACAAGATACCCGCCCGCTTCCGATTCCCGGCGGTCGTAACGGAGCGGTCGGCCCTCGATGTGAACGCTCCGTTCGGGCAGCGTCAGTTCGATGTCGAGAAACTGCTCCGAAGTCATGTCAGAACTCATCGAAATGTGAAAGTTATCAATCTGAATCACGCTGGTCGAAATTGCGAGACCCGACCGGCTGATGTCCGTCGTGCTGGCAGCAATGCTGCGTGACCGGTGCGTTTTACTGGCGGAACTCTGGCGGACGATGGAAAACCGGACTGGAAGCGCGGATAAAATACGCCTGGCGGCGCGTCGATTGCTGATGAAGCTGCGGACCAGATTGAACATGCGGTCGCTGATTGGTTGTCGGGTCATAAGCATAATAACTTTAAGACTGACAAAACAGGGATACGGGGCACAGGCGCAGGCAAAGAGGGTGGGAGTCCGACCGGGTACTTTCGATTACAGACTGAACGCTCGGAATGCCTGATCTCAGTGGGTGAACATTGAATCGTCAGGGGTGTCCGAAAGATCAATCTGCTGCCCCGGGGTCAATCATTTTATAATCTGGTACTTTGGTGATGCAGCCGTCGCCGCCTGGCCCTGCTTGTCTTCGGCCCGGATGACGCCAGCCTCATCAATGTAAAAACTCCGTCGGCCCGTCCGACCGTACCTGACGGGGACCGCGGTGGCAGTGAATCCCTGCCCGTTTTCAGCGACCTTCAATTCAAAACGGTAGCCACTTTCTGAATCGTTCGCCAGCTGTTTCGAAATCCCGCCAAGGCTGAGTAGTTCTTCGAGCGTGGTGAAGCGGGACTTCGCCTTGAAGTAGACCGTTTCGGCCCCGAAGATCTCTTCCAGCCACTCCGCGGCCTCGTTCTCCCTGACGCTGATCCGCGCATTAAAGAAGAACTCGCGGCCCTGCCCTTTGACGAGCTTGTATGTTTCCCGGTCGCCTACGCGCCAGTGGCCGTCAATTCTGGCCAGCGTGATGTCCTGTGGCCCCGCCGCGCCGGGCAGTTTGATGAAGACGGTGGCCGTGTCGCCGCTGATCTGCTCGCCCGTGGTCTCGACGTTTTCAGGAATCCCTTCGGCGATGCGGGAGAAGTCTGATTCGAGTTCCCTGAGTTCGTCCGGCGACAGACCTTCGACCGCCGGGCCGTAAACCGACAGGCGCAAACCATCAAGATATTTCCGCGCGTGCAGCTGCTGATAGAATTTTTTGACGACGGCTGTCGGCGAATCATCACCCTGCGCCTGCGACGGGTAAAGCATGCCACCGCAGAGCAGAGCGACCAGCATCAGGGTAAGAGAAAGCTTGCTCATGGCCTTTCAATGCGGGGCTGGATTTCAAAAAAGCTTCAGGCAGTAAAGTGAGGGTGAATAGCAACCGAGGCGGTACAATCGTAAGGCAGACGGGCGGTGAAGTAAATGCGAAAAATCGAAGCGGCACCCACTTCAGCGCTGTTTTTCGTAAGTGATGATCAGCACCAGGTCATCCTGACCGGTTTGCTTTAATCCATGCGAGCTGCCCGGGCGCGTCAGGATCGCGTCGCCGGCCCTGACCTGGAATTCCTTGCCGTTCATCTGCATCACGCCGGCGCCGCTGAGGACGTAGTAAACCTCGTCCTCCTTCTGCGGGTGATAGCCGATAGCCGCGCCCGGGTGCAGCACCCGCTTGCGGAAGGCGAAATGGTAGCCCGGCGCTTTATCAAAGAAGCTGTAGGCGGTTGATCGCCCTCCGCCCTTGTGCGGGCCGGGCTCATCTTTCGCCACGTCGGCGTCGTGTTCCAGCACGTACCCCTCGGTCGTTTCGGCCGCCGTTTTATCAGCCCGGCGGGCGGCCTGCCAGACGAACCCTGAAAGCATGAGTACGAGCGTCAGTAACAGTAATGCCTTTTTCATCAGCTTGCCTCCGAAGACTGAAGTTGTAGTCGGCTGACCGGAACCCCGTTGCGGTAGCGAATCGAGAGGATCGCCACCGCGCCGAGCATCGCCAGCGCCGTGGCCAGCGTGAACCCTCCCACATAGCTGCCGTTCTTATCGCGGAAGTATGCGACCAGATACGGCATCAGTGCCTCGCCCACCGCGTCGCTCATAATGATGATGCCGAGGACGCGGCTAAGCGCCGCCAGCCCGAAGCACTCCGCCGCCATCAGCGGGATCAGCATGTAATCCGCCCCGAGGCCGAAGCCGAACGCCACCGCAAAAACATAGAGCAGCGGCGGGTAATCGCGCGCGAGGATCAGCAGCGGGATCGAGAGCCCGACCAGACAGTAGGTCACGAGCATGACGTACTTTTTCGTGAAGCGGTCGGCCAGCCAGCCCATCGTCAGCCGACCGGCCACGCTCGACATGAGCGTGATGCTGGAAATCGTTGCCTTGGTGATCTCGACTTCGGCTTTCGGCCTGATGTCGGCGATGTAGAGCGCCAGGTTCTGGATCACCCCGCCGATTGCGCCGATGCTCAGGACGCTGCCCGCGGCCAGCAGCCAGAATGCCGGAGTCCTCATGACGCTCGCCAGCCTGACCGGCAACGGCTTGGCCGCCGCCGCGTCGGACGGCTCGGCATCGCCGTCGGGGAACAACCCCAGATCAGCCGGTCGGCGTTTGACGACCAGCAGCATCAAGAGCATCACTACCGCAAAGAGCAGGCCGAGCAGCCGCAGCGATCCGCGCCAGCCGAACTGCTTATTCAAAAAGTAAATCACCCAGGGCACGATCATCCCGCCGACGCCGATGCCGACGTAGGCGATGCCCATCACGCGCCCGCGCAGCCGAGTGAACCAGTGCGAGAGCAGGACCTGATTCGGCAGCGGACCGGCGCACAGGTAGCCGACCGCGTTGAAAAAGAAGAAGAGGTAAAGCACCGGGATCGAACCCATCCAGCCGAAGCCCAGGAGCGCCCCCGCCGCGCTGAGCGCTCCCAGGAGCATGACGCGCCGCGGACCGTAACGGTCAATCACCCAGCCCGCGAGGAAGCCGAAGATCGGCCCGACGATGAGCTTGCCCATCGTGTTGCCGAATTGAATGTCGGCGCGCTTCCAGCCGAATTCGCCGACCCACAGGTTGTAAAAGAGCGGCAGCCCGTAGGTCGCAAACCCGACGATCAGAAACATGAAGGCGAATGCCGAACCGACGACCCACCAGCCGTAAAAGGTTTTCCCTCGATCAGGCACGTTTTGTTCTCCTGTCAGTCGTTATTGTGCTGTTTGCTGCCTGTCTCCGCTTCTCACCGTCATCTTCAGACCAGGTTGCCCTTGCGTAATTCTTCGGCCAGATACGCGCTCGCCCGCCAAGCCAGCGCGGTGATCGTCAGCGTCACGTTCTTTTCTGAAACCGAGACGAATGACGCGCCATCGGCGACGAAGAGGTTTTTTACCTCGTGCGCCTGACACCATTTGTTGAGGACCGACGTTTTCGGGTCATCACCCATGCGTGCTGTGCCGACCTCGTGCGTCGAATCGCCGTGCGGCGGCGGGGTGCGGCGCTGGTAGGGGTTGATCTCAGCGCCCGCGGCGCGCAGGATCTCTTCCGCCGCATCGTACATTGCGTCGGACATTTTCAGATCGTTGTCGCCCCATTTGCAGTGGAAGCGTAGCTGCGGGATGCCGTAACGATCCCTGAGGCCGTCCGGGTCAATCTCGCAGTAGTTATTGAAATCGCCGAGCGATTCGCCGAAGCCGATCATTGAGACCATCGCCGGATTCCGTTCGCGCACCTGCTTCTTGAAATCCGAGCCGAAGCCGCCGACCGAATGCGAATAGCCGGGGAAGTCGCGCGCGCCGCTGTTCGGCTGGTACTGCCAGCCGCGCATCACCGATGATTTGCGCCCGCGCCCCTTGCCCGCAGGAATGTTGGTGAAACGCGGGATGTAAAGGTGCCCGCCGCCAGCCCCGTCTTCATTGACGACCGGGCGGCCTTTGAAGCGTGGCAGGTATCCGCTGACGTTTCCTGACTTGATGCTGTCCATCAGGTAATGGCCCAGCACGCCCGATGAATTCGCGAGCCCGTTCGGGTGTTCGCGGGTTTTCGAGTTGAGCAGGATGCGCGTGGATTCCATCGCGCCCGCACCCAGCACGACCGCCTTGCCGTAAACTTCGTACTCCTGTTTGTTCTGCGTGTTGATGTAAGACACGCCGCGCGCCCTGCCGGTCTTCGGGTCGAGCAGCACGCGGTACGCCGCTGCGCGGGTTTGCAGCGTGAAGTTCGGTTTGCCGACCAGTTTCGGAACCAGCGCTTCGAGTGTTGAGTAACGCGAGAAGGTTTCGCAGCCGCGGTCACAGCCGTCGCAGTAATGGCAGGCCGAGCGCCCGTCATATTTCTGTGTGAGTACCGCCTTGCGATTTGAAATCGCCGGAATGCCGAGCTTGTCGCAGGCCTTCTTCAGTTCGACTTCGCCGCATCGCAGGCCCGGCGGCGGCATATAAATTCCGTCGGGCAGGACGGCCAGCCCGTCGCGGACGCCGGAGACGCCCATCAGCCGTTCGGCCTTTTCGTAATAAGGCGCGAGGTCTTCGTAACTGATCGGCCAGTCTTCGCCGTAACCATCCTGCATGGACTTCTGCCTGAAATCCCACTCGGCCATGCGCAGGCTCAGGCGGCCCCACGTGATCGTGCGCCCGCCGACTGCGTGAATGCGCGTCCAGTGAAAATCGGTGCCCGGCGCGGTCCCGTACCGATCCACCCTCGGGTTGACGTAAAGGTGTTCGGTGTAGGCATTGATCTTCCACAGCCCGTCATACTGCCCGGGCCTGCCCAGGCTCCGGTACGGCATTTCGTAAGACCATTTGTGCGACGTGACGTAATCGGTCAGCGGGTTCCACTTCGGCCCGATTTCAAGTAACAGGACGCTCAGGCCCTGATTGACCAGGACGTGAGCAGCAGTCGCCCCCGCCGCGCCGGAACCAACAACGATTGCGTCGTAAATTTTCTTTTGCGCCATGCTCTCTCTGGAAAACTCTCTGCTGAAGGGGTCAATGAAGGGACGGCTTATTCTACCGGAAAACCACTGAGTAAGTTCAAGCGTTCGGTTGAAGAAACGCTACGCGGAAATGCGAGCCGGGTGTTCGGTGCCCGATGCCCGCATTTCCGCGTCAGGATGAGTGGAGATGATATTCCCCGAATGAACTCAGAACGTCAGCTTGAGCCCGAGTTGCACGTTACGCGCCGGCGCGGAGCCGGTGATCGCGCCGTAGCCGCCAGCCGAAAAGTTGGTGGACGGATTGTTCAGGTTGAGCTGGTTGAAAGCATTAAAGAAGTCCGCCTGGAATTGCAGCTTGACCTGTTCAGTGACGGAGAACCACTTACGGAGCGAGAGATCCCAGAAATAACGGCCTGGGCCTGTGATCACACCTACGCCGGCACTACCTCGCCGCGCGTCGGGCGCAGGACCAAAGGCGGCTTTATTGAACCACTCCAGTAGTGGATCACTCCCCTGCTGGTTGATGTCTCCGCCCAAATAATCGGCGCGACGGCCGCCGATCGTGGTGTTAGCCGTCGGAGTCAGGTACTGACCTGTCTGCCAGCGCGTGATACCGCTCACTTCCCAGCCGCCGAGCGTGTTGTATAGCAACGCGTTCGACTTGCTGAAGAAAGGCAGTTGATAGGTGTAGGTCGTGACGAAGATGTGGCGTCGGTCGAAACTCGCCGGACCGTAATTGTAACTGCGGTTGCCTGGATCTTCCAGGTTGTCGGTGTTACTGCTGCTGTCGGTCAGCACTTTCGACCAGGTGTAGCTGACGGTCGCCCTGAGATTGCCCTTGCGCTTGGTCGCATAGACCTGTAAGGCGTTGTAATTCGAGTTGGAATCGCTCAACCGCATGCGGATGTTGGAGAAGCCCTTGTAAGGACGCAACGCGTTGGTTGAGAGGCGTTGCGCGGTCGGCAGCAGGGCATTCTCAAGCTGCGCCTGGAAAGACGCCTGGTTGATGTCAGGCTGGCGAATCAGATGGCGGCCCTGATTGCCGATATAGGAGACTTCGCCGAAGATGCCCCATGGCAGTTCGCGTTGAATGCTCAAGCTGTAGTTCATCTGGTAGGGCACGACCAGGTTCGGGTCAATGGCGTCAATGCTGCCGAACGGCGCGAGCGCCGAAGCGCGGCCACCAGTGATGCTTGCCAGGTTGCCGTTCTCGAACTGCGAACTGCTTGAATACGGCGGCACGTTGACCGCGGAGAAGATCAGATTACCTTCGGGGCGGTCGTAGAAGATACCGAAGCCGCCGCGGATCGCCATCTTATCGTTGAATGGCGAGTAGGCGAAGCTGAAGCGCGGCGCGAAGAGGTGTTGCGGATCGTAAATCCCGCGCGGCGCACCGGTCGGGATTGACAGCACCGTCGGGCTGGCGCCGTTGGGCACGCGCCCCAACTCACTCTGCGGCACTCCGATTCCAGCGCGGACTAAACCATTGAAGCGGTTACCGCCCCTGGTCGTGTCAATTGTGCCGTCGGCCTTGACGGTCACCGCCTGGGCGGGATTGTAAAAGGCCGGGTTGAAGTTAGCGATATTGTTGGCCTGCGTATAGGTCGGGAAGCCATATTGATAGCGCAAGCCCAGCTCCAGGCTCAGTCGCCGGCTGACCTTCCAACTGTCTGATACGAAGGACTCGATCTGCGAGAAGCGGAAGAATCCGATCGGGTCTGTGTCTGCTTCCGTGTAAGTGCGGAAGTTGCCGAGCAGCGAGTCAGCGAAGGCGTTGTTCGTCGTATTCGTGTTGCCGCTGGTGCTGAAATTGACACTACCGGTGTAGGCCGTCCGCCCGTTCTGGTCTTTACGGTTGCGGATCAGAAGCAGCCCGGTCTTGAGCGAATGCGCGCCGTGAACCCAGGAAATGTTGTCGCCCAGCGCGATATCGGTCGTTGGCGAGAGCAGCGATTGCGCCGGCCCGTTCCAACCGGCAAAGCCCGAAATGCTCGTGTCAGGAATGCCATTCTCAAAACGCCCGCCATTCGTGAAGAGTTGCTGGTAGGTGAAGCCGTAGGTCTCGCGCTTCCAGAACTCTCCGACCGGCGGAACGCGCTGGCTGTTCCAGGAAGTATTGAACTTCGCCTCATTAACCAGGTTCGGGCTGATCAGCCAGGTATGTCCGACCTGGATGCCATAACCGGGGCGGACACGGTTGGTAGGGATCGTCGGAAGTGCCGAACCGATGAAGGTGCCGAACGGGTCAATCAGGTCATACTTGTCGTGCAGGTAGCGGCCATAGATCGAGTGCCGTTCGTTGAAGCGGTAGTCGAGCCGGATCAGATCCTGACGAAAGTCGAACGGGTTAGGTTGCTGGTAAACCGCATTGTTCGAGGTCAGCGTATCTGTATATGCGGCAGCCAGCTTTTCCATCGAGTTATAAACGTTGGCGATAGCCTTGCCATCGGGCGTGATCAGGTTAGCCGGGATAGTGTTATTGGGGAAGCACCCGGTCCTGACTGCCGCCTTGGTTACCACTCCGTTGGTGATCGTCGGGGCGACGCAGGTTGATGCGGCGTTGGCCGGGTTGCGGAGTACTCCGTCATCAGCCGTGCCGACAACGCCGTCGGGGCCGCGCAGCCGCTGCGAAAAATCTCCGCCCCTCTCGGCGCGCGTCGGGAGTGTTTGGAGCGACGAGTTGGTGAAGCGGCGGATGTATTTCCACTCGATGCCGCCGAAGAAGAAGAACTTGTCTTTGATGATCGGGCCGCCGAAGCTGAAGCCGAAGTTATTATAGCGCAGCACCGGACGTTGTACGCCGCGCGCGTTGTTGAAGAAGTTGTTGGCGTCGAGTTTGTCGTTACGCAAGTACTCGAAGGCGCTGCCATGGAAACTGTTCCCGCCGCTGCGCGTCACGACGTTGATTGAGGCGCCGGAGTTGCGCCCGTACTCGGACGAGAAGTTGGAGGTCTTGACGTTGACCTCACGAATGAAATCAATGCCGACATTATTGATCTGGCTGCTGTTGCTGCCCGAATCGAGGTTGAATCCGCCGTCCACTGTCAGCGAATTGGCGTTGCCGCGGCTGCCGTTAATCGGCTGCGAAACGCTCAGGCCGGTCATCAGGCCGAGCTGGTCGTCGTTGAGCAGCGGCGCGCCGGGGATGAGCGTGGTTAACTGCATATAGTTGCGGCCATTGAGTGCCAGCTCCTGCACCTGCGCGCTGTCTACCACGCGCGCGACCTCGCCCGAGGTGGAGTTGACTGTTTCGCCGGTGGAAGCGACTACTTCCACGCTCTCAGTGACCGCGCCAGTTTCGAGCTTGAAGTCAACCGTGAGGCGGGCGTCCGCGCCCAGGTCGTAACCCGTTTTGCCGGATTTCTTGAAGCCCTGCTGTTCGATCGTGATGTCGTAAATGCCGACGGGCAGGCTGGTGACTACATAAAATCCGTTCTCATCCGTCGTTGCCGCGCGAGTTAGTTTCGTGGCTTCGTTGACGACCGTGACTTTCGCCCCCGGCACCGCGGCGCCCGACGCGTCAGTGACGGTGCCGGAGATGCGGCCGGTGATCGTCTGCGCGGAAGATGAACTCACGCACGCGAAGGTCAGCATCAGGACGAGGAACAGAAAGCGATTGAGATGCCTGGGAATTGAATTCTGGTACATAAGTGGTCTCCATCAAAATGAATTTGCAGCGAAAGACACGCCCCATGGACGGCTCACGCTGATTACAAAGCAATCAACATCAGCGCCCGGTCGTGCCGCGAATCTCATGATCAGTGTTGTTATTTCTTCCCAGCACCGCCGACTTGAGGCAGCCCACGATGGGCTGATGAAGAGGGGAACGTAAACCTCGTCGGCTGAATGGATCAGTATCGGTAATAGAGTACAGGTCACTGCGACAGGCAGTCAGGAGGCCACCGCGGCCGCTTGGGCCATGCGCCCCTGCTCGAGCCGCGCAAGCTCCTTTGCCGCGTTGACCGTCAACTGTGCGCGATACGCCGCGGCCAGCGCCGGAAGCCACGCTACCGCCTGCCAGGCAAGGACGAGGAAATAACTTCTGACCGGCCCGGTCAGCGGCATCGTGACCGCGCCCAGCAGCACCAGCACCGAACGCGACAGCGCGTACAGCGTCAGCACCCGCAGGGCGAGGGCCAGTCTCCCGCCGCCCATCTGCATCGCCATGCGGTGCAGCACCACGCTGACGGCTGAGACCAGCGCCAGCAGCACCAGCCCGCTCTGTTGCAGGTAGCGGCTCGTCAGGTACGGCGACTGCGCTTCGGTCAGTCCCTCGCGAAAAGTCATCAGCCCGGTCAGCACCGCGGCGATTCCGATCATGACGGCGTAATCGCGCCGCTCAATTTCAAAACCCAGCCCGACCTGGTGATACGCCTGACACATCGCGATGACGCCGACGAGCAGCGCCAGATTCGCCGGGACAATTGCCAGGTGCTGCAGCAGTCCGCGCAGCGGGCTCGTGCTGTAATTTTCCAGCACGAGCCCGGGCAGCGGGCCTTCAAAGATCATCCTGAAAATCGAGATCCCGGCATTCGCGGCCAGCGCCAGCCACGCGACGCGCAGCCAGCGGGTGTTGCGGTATTCCGCCGCGACCTCCAGATTGAGCGCGAGCGCCAGCGCGAAACCTATGCAGGAACCGCCGGTCCTGAAGAACCAGCTGGTCAGGTAATAGCGCGGCATCAGGCCGAGAGACGTGGGCAGAGTCATCGCGAGCCATAACGCCAGCTGCGCGACCAGGCCGAAAATGACCACCCTCGGTGTAATGCGTGACGCGATCATTGAATGTCGTCGCTAAAACTGCCCGCTCCTCCAGACCAGATGCGCGCCGGTCTCACCACACATCACGGCGGCGATGGAAGTCAGACTTCTGAGGAACGGCTCCCAGTTGTCGGTCGTGACCTCGTCGAGCGATCTGGCCGCTGAACCCCTGGCGGCCGCGCGCAACGCGTTCGCGGCCGTCTGCGCGCCGCACATCGGGGCCATCACCGCTTCGAGGTATCTCAGTCGCTGCTCGATCCTGCCGCCGCGCTGCGTTGCGTGCCCGGGCTGTCCCGCCCTGACGCGCTCAAAAACCCCGCGCAGCCCGGCATGCAGTTGTTCATCCGACAGCGGGATGCCGCGCCGTGTCGCCGCCCCCGCCTCGCGCAGCCGCTCGGTCGTGGCCGCCATCTGCTCGTAAAATTCCCAGCACCCGAGGCAGCCGATCAGATGCGCCTCGATGCGGTCGCGCTCGGCCGCCGGGAGTCTGTCTTCGACGTAACCTTCCCAGTCCTGATCCGAAATCCCGTGCTTCATAAAATCCATCCCAGCTAGTTGATTCTTTTCGTAATGCTTTCAGGGAACGATGCCCTGATGATCTGTGAGAGCTTCTTTTTGGCGTTGAAGATGCGCCATTTGACCGTCCCCAGCGGAATCGCGAGCGCGAGCGCCAGCTCCTCGTAACTCAGTTCCTCGACGAACCTCAGCACGACCAGATCGCGCTCGGCGGGTTCGAGGTAAGTCAGCCATTCCTGCAGGTGTGAATCCCGCATCACGTCGGGCTCGACCGTCAGGCTGTCGGCCAGTTCCGCGCTGACCGGCTCGAACAGAGGAGCCCCGACGCGCGACTGATGCCGCCGCCAGTAACGCATCAGTTCGTTGCGCGCGACGGCGAACAGCCAGCCGTAAAAAAGATCCTTTTCGCGCACCTCGC
Source organism: Blastocatellia bacterium (assembly GCA_035652435.1). GTDB lineage: Bacteria > Acidobacteriota > Blastocatellia > RBC074 > RBC074 > DASRDU01. The sequence continues at coordinate 115,755 of DASRDU010000129.1, read as the reverse complement.
CGGCTCGCTGATACGCGATGAACAGGACGTTCTGGGCCAGATCCTCGGCCGTCATCGCGTCCAGGCCCCGCAGCAGGAAGTAACGGCGCACACGTGGCCACGCGACTTCAAAGAGGGCGCAGAACGCCTCTTCAGTTCCGCCTGACAGAAACGATTCAATGACTCGTCTTTCGTCCACGTGTCTTTCCCGCTTCGGGTTTTCGGGATTAATTGCGAGACCGCGCGTTCACCAATGAAGATGCGCGGCCCGCGTCATTTTGTTTGAGTTAAGAAAATTATTTTCAGCGGGCGATGATTCAGTCAGTTTTGAGCTGTTGTTTGATCGCCTTGAGCGTTTCGTGCTGCGGGTGCGACTTGTAAAACGGGTCGAGCGGGTAACAACCCGACACCAGCCCGTTGCGCGGCCCCGTAGTGCAGTCGCTGAAAGTCCGGCACATCCGCTTCGTCTGCAGCTTCGCCCCGCGCAGCAAATCATAAGGCAGGTCATGATAAGACAGCACCAGCCGCCCGAGGCCCACGAAATCAACCTGCCCCGTGCGGACGTAATGTTGCGCCACGTGCGGCAGCCAGTCCTGCAAATAGGTATACCCCGACCCGACTATCGCGAGTTCAGGGTAGCGGGCCTTGATCTCGCTCGTCACGCCAATCTGGCGCGCGACGCCGACGAGCGGGTCTTCCGGCGGCTCGTAGCCGTCAGAGGGGGGGAAGAGCGCCGGGCGCTGAATGTGCGGGTTGTAGTACGGGCTGCCCGCGGAGATGCAGACCAGCCTGATCCCCAGTTCGCCGAGCAGGTCGAGGAACTGAAAAGTTTCGGTCAGGTCAATGCTCAGCGGATTGTCAGGATCGCCGCCGAACCCGTGCGGGTAGCGGCCTTCGTACTTTTCCGGCTCGCCGCGTTTGTCGTGGCCCATTTTGAAGGGCAGGAAATCAAACGCACTCAGGCGCACGCCGACGAGCAATCCGGGCGCGTCGCGTCTGATGCCGGCGACGATCTCGCGCAGGAAGCGGGTGCGGTTTTCAAAGCTGCCGCCGTACCTGCCCTCGCGCGTCGTCGCGCTCAGGAATTCGTGGCCGAGGTAGCCGTGACAGTGCTTGATGTCCACGAAGGCGAAGCCCGCCGCCCGGGCCCGCACCGCGGCCCTGACGAAGTCTTCAATCAATCCTTCGATCTCGGCGTCGGTCAGCACCGGGTCATCGGCGGCGATCCCGAATTTTCTGTCGAGCAGCGGGTGGTGATAGAGGATGCGCGGTTCGAGTCTCTTTTTATCGTTCGGTCTGGCGAATCGCCCCGAATGCGTCAGCTGCAACCCGACCAGCAGGTCGTCAGTTGACCCGCAGCGTTCGGCGTGCGCGCCCACGAGCGTTTCACGCAACTGCTCGATCACCGCCGTCGTCACCTCATTCGAGAGCAGCTGATTCGGGTTGGCGCGCCCGTCGTGACGCACGGCCACCGCCTCGCCGCCCCAGATCAGCTTCGCGCCGCTCTCGCCGAAATTGCGCCAGCGCCTGATCGTCAGGTCAGACGGCAGGCCGTCTTCGGTCCCGTCCCAGCCCTCCATCGGCAGAATGCAGAAGCGGTTGCCAACTTTGATCTCGCCGGATTGCCATCCCCGGGCGAGCGGCGCGTCGGGGCCGGATTGCATCTCGCGATCAAATTGCAGCTCAAGGCCCAGGTGCGCCAGATAGCCGGCAAAGTCGTCAGCAGTTTTGAGCGAAGCGATGCGGCGGTAAGAATCAGCAGGAGCAGTCATAAAATAAAAGTAGTCGGTAAAAGAGATTCAGACTTCCATGTGGTTTGACCAATTTGCAGGCAGGCAGGATACCGGTGAAAAAGCCAAAAGGCAAAAGCAAAGGCGGCGAATGACGCTTTTTGCTTTTGCCTGTCAGGGTCGGCAGCCGGCTATTTGCGCTTGAGGAATTTGCTGAACAGGTCGCTGACGGAGGTCTCTTTGGCTTTAGCAAAGAAGTCGCCGACTGACGAAGCTCCAGGCTTCTGTGAATCGGCTTTTCCTTCGTCTTTATCCCCTTTGTCAGCTTCGGCCGGTCTGGGATTTTTCAGCGCCTTGACGGCGCGGAGTTCCTTCTGCGCGGCGGCGTTGCCCGAATCAATAGCGAGGGCTCTTTTCAATTCCCCTTCGGCGCGCGCCAGAAAGCCAAGGGTCTTGTACAGCACTCCCAGGTGGACGTGCCATTCCGCCTGCTGTGGCTCAATCTCGATGGCGCGCAGCAGGTGGGTTTCGGCTTCCTTGCGGCGCCGCGGGTTGACCGCCAGCATCGTCGCCAGCTGATCGTGATACCAGGCGTTGTTCGGATCAAGCTGCACCGCCGTGGTCATCAGTTCGGTAGCTCCCGACAGGTCGCCGCTCTGGTAACGCGCGATCGCGTGGCGGAAATTCAACTCGGCGGTGTGCTGGGTGAGTGCCCCCGTATTTGCGAACGGCCGGGATTCGTCATCTCCGGTCTCGGCTGATGCGCCGGCTGCGGGCGAGTGAGCCCCTTCATCCGCCATCCCGGCGATGGGCGAATCAACGACCGGGCCAGAGGCTGGTGCCGCCGCTGCCGGTGGCGCGAAAGCCTGAGGCGGCGTCGGCTCCGCGGTCTGAGGCGGCGGGGTCGCCGGTGCTGCTTGAGCCGGCGCGGGTGAATAAGTGGGCGTCGCGTTGGATTCGAAGGCCGGCGGTCTCGACTGGGAAGTCGAAGCCGCCCCGCCATGATCGAAGCGCTCGATGACCGGCTCTTCCCGTTTGGGCGCGGGCGGCTCTTCTTTCGTGACTACCGGGTCGCGGTCCCTCAGCCTTTCGTAAGCCTTCCTGATCCCCGCGATGACTTCCTTGAGCGCCGCGTGGACGCCGTCATTCGCCGTCCGGTGGTAGCGATCCGGGTGGTATTTTTTCGTCAGCTTCGTGTACGCCTGCTTGACTTCCGCCCTGGTCGCGCTCGGCGTGAGCCCGAGGATTTGATAATCGTCGTGCGTTTCCGCGATCATCTGCGCCATTTGCACGATCTCTTCCAGTGAGGCCTCTTCCGCCGGCGCCTTTGCGGGGGCGGGTGGCGGAGCCGGCGAAGGCGGCGCGGCTGGCGGGACTGGTGCGGCCGCTGCGCTCACGGCTTCGGCGGTCGGCGGTGTCGTCCGCGCAGGTTCAGAGCGCGCCGGCGTGGCCACAATCGCCGGCGCGGCCGCAGTCGCCGCGCTGACGGGGGCGCGAACGCCCCCGTCGCGCACGATCAGTTCGGCGCATTCGAGGGCATAGAGGCTGCTGAGAGTCACATCTTCGGGCAGCCCGCTGATCATCATCAGGTCGGCCAGAGTCATCGGCGCATCGAGCCGCGTCAGCAGATAGCCCTCGTGCGGCAGCAGCCTGAACTGTTCACACCTTTCCATGGCGCTCGGGGCCAGCTGAATCTTCGCTTCCTGACCTCCCAGCAGCCGCCAGAGTTTTTCCGTGTCCCGGATGTGACGCGCCCCGCCGAGCAGCAGATCGGGCACCGGCAACCCGGGCGCGGCTTCAGGTTTGCTGCCTTCTTCGAACTGGTACTCGCCCTGATCCCATTCGTAGAGCGAGCCGATGATCCTCGTGAGTTGCTCAGACCTCAGCTCGGCCAGTTCCTCACGCGAAAGGTTGCCGGATTCAAGCAGTGCTTCGCCGAGCGGTTTGCCCGCGGCGGTCTGTTGCCGGATCGCGTCGGCCTGCGCCTGGTTGATGCGCCCGGCCGCCAGCAACAGCGCCGGGATCGAGTCCTGCGGCAGATTGCTGGCCGTCCCGCAGATCCCGCCACCGGCGAACTGCAGAACCCTTTTCATCGCCCCTCGGGCAAGCGTCAGGCTGCCGGAAAGTTTTCGCTCGTGAATTTCGCGCGCGAGTTTCGGGAAGAGGGTCGCACTTAGTTGTCCCTGAGTAACAAAGTCTGATGACATCTTGGCTTTCTGAAAGAAGCGTTATGGGGCTGGCGATCTCGGGCTGTGGGCTGTCGGCGCTCGTGGAATGGCGGCCCTGACAGGGCGTGCGGATTCTACAACAAAGTTCCCGGCGGGGGATAAAAATTTTGCAGCGCCGTTCGCACTTTACGATGCGGCCCCGTTCACGTAACATCGCGCGACCTGACTGAAACCGCTATGCAACAGTTCGGCAATCTTCGCCAGCTCCTCGAAGCCCGCGCGGCCGCGACGCCGCGCAAGGCCTGGCTTTGTTCGGCCGCTGATGGGCGCCGGTGGACTTACGCGCAGTTCAATCGCGTGGTCAATCAGACGGCCAACCTGCTCCTGAAACTGGGCGTGAGGAAGGGCGATACCGTCAGCCTGCTCCTGTCGAACTGCCCGGAGTACGTCATCGCCTATTTCGCCTGCTGGCAGATCGGCGCCGTCGCCGGGCCGGTCAATTCGCACCTCAAGGGCGAAGAGATCGAATACGTCCTCAGCAACTCCGAAGCCGTCGCGCTCGTCACCGAACGGGCTTTTCTCCACCACCTCGAGGAATCGCGCGCACGGCTGCCACTGCTCAAAAATATCATCCTGATTGATGAGGCTGTGGAGGGAACGATCCATTACCCGGGCGCCGTCAGTGCCTGTCCGTCCCGGCTGCGACCGATAGTCCAGCTGAGGCCGGTCGCCGAAGATGATGAAGCCGTCATCATCTACACTTCCGGCACAACAGGAAAACCAAAGGGCTGCCTGCTGACTCACCGCAACCTGCTCGCCAACGCCCGGCAGATCACCGAATGGCTGAAGTTCACGGCCGACGACCGCCTGATGTGCGTCATGCCGCTCTTCCATATGAACGGCGTGATGGTGACGACGGTGACGCCGCTTTATGCCGGCGGCTCAATGGTCATCGCCCCGAAATTTTCCGCCACCCGTCACTGGGAATGGATTTCAGAATACCGCGTCACTTCCTTCGGTTCCGTCGCCACGATGCTTTCGATGCTCCTGCACACTTACCCCCGGGGTATTCCGAAGGGGCTCGAAACAAGGCAACTGCGCTTTGCGATGTGCGGATCGGCGGCGGTCCCGGAGGCAGTCCTGCGGCAGTTCGAGGAGCGGTTCGGGTGTCTCGTGATCGAAGGTTACGGCCTGTCAGAATCAACCTGCCGCTCGACTTTCAACCCGCCCGACGAGCGCCGCCGGCCCGGCTCCATCGGCCTGCCGATCGGCAACGAGATGAAAATCTTCGACGACGAGGGGCGCGAGCTGGGGACGGGCGAAGTCGGCGAGATAGTGCTGCGCGGCGAAAACATCCTCAAGGGCTATTTCAAAAACCCCGAAGCCACCGCCCGCGCCTTCCGCTCCGGCTGGTTTCACACAGGCGACGTCGGTTACCGGGACGCCGACGGTTTCTTTTACATCGTGGATCGCAAATCGGACTTGATCATTCGCGGCGGCGAGAACATCTACCCGCGCGAAATTGACGAGGTGCTTTACCGACACCCGGCGGTCCGCGACGCCGCGGTCGTCGGCGTGCCCGACGAATTATACGGCGAAGAGGTCAAAGCCTTCGTCGTGCTGAAAGACGGCGCGGAAGCAAGCGGGCAGGAACTGATTGATCACTGCCGTGAGCATCTGGCCGATTACAAGTGCCCGAAGTCTGTGGAGTTTCTGCGCGAAATCCCGAAGGGGCCGACGGGCAAGCTGCTCAGGCGGGAACTGGCGAAAATGGGCAAGGCTGTTTGACAGAAGGATTGTATGGCAGAAAAGGAAAAAGAACAGCAACAGGAAGACCCGGAGGTCCGCATCGAAAAGTTGAAAAAGGAAGCTGAAGAGCTGACGGGCGGGCAGATGAAGACGATGAACTCAGGCGATCTGCCGGAAGAAATCGAACTGGCTTTCTGGGAACACGTCGTCGCGTTTGAGAAAACGGCGTGGACGCAGACATTCGACGCGCTGCAGGAAGCCGGGATCACGCTGCCGCAGCCTGACGAACTGGATGATGCGCGGCTGAAGTATAAATTGTGGGAAGCGATCAACGGGCTGACGATGCTCGGCGTGGAGCTGTCACACACCGACCACTTGAGCGACCGCGAACTTTACGCGGACTTGTGGCATGACCTGTTGCGCGAAGAGATGGTCTTGCAGCCCGATAATCCTGCTTACGCCTGCTACCTTGATGTCATCGGCAGCGGCAGTGAAGAGGACAACTTCGTTTACCTGAAATATTACGCCGACGATGAATATCGTCAGCACTGGGCGAAGGATTTTCCAGGTGACCCGATCCCTGACCGCGAAACGCCTCCCTTTGATCGCGACCGCCATCTGCCGAAGCGCGCGAAGTGGGAAGATGCCGGGTAAACCCGGACGTTGATGAAGGAGATCAGATGGCAGAACGAGTGATTTCAAAATTCGGTCATGACTCGACGGCTCTGGAGGTCGTGGCAGGCATTGATCTGCGCGGGAAGAATGCCATCGTGACTGGCGCTTCTTCCGGCATCGGCGTCGAAACCGCGCGGGCGCTGGCGGCGGCGGGGGCGGACGTGACACTGCCGGTTCGCGATTTGAAGAAAGGTGAAAAAGTTGCCGGCGAGATTCGCGCGACCGCCGGCAATGACGCGGTGCGCGTGGCGGAACTCGACCTGTCTGATTTTGCGAGCGTGCGGCGCTTCGCCGACGGATTCATTGCGTCGGGCAGGCCGCTGCACATTCTAGTCAACAACGCGGCGATTATGGCCTGCCCGCTCGCGCGCAGCCCGGAAGGGTACGAGGCACAGTTTGCCACGAATCACCTGGGGCATTTCCTGCTCACGGGCCGGCTCGCTCCGGCGTTGAAGGCGGGCTCGCCCGCGCGCGTGGTCGTGCTGACTTCGATTGGCCACCGCCTGTCGCCGGTTCATTTCGATGACATTCATTTCGAGCGGCGCGGCTACGACAAGTGGGTGGCCTATGGTCAGGCGAAGACCGCCAACGCGCTCTTCGCGGTGGAACTCAATCGCCGGCTCAGTTCCGCCGGAGTGACTGCGAACGCCGTTCACCCCGGCGGCATTCTGACGGGGCTTCAGCAGCACCTGACGCAGGAGGAGATGACGGCGATGGGCTGGTTCGATAAAGACGGCAAGCCCCATCCGGTTTTCAAAACGGTGGCAGGCGGCGCGTCCACTTCGGTCTGGGCGGCGACGGCGCCGGAGCTTGAAGGGAAGGGTGGCCTGTATCTGGAAGATTGCAACGAGGGCGAGCCCGCCGTGCCTGAAAAGCGAACCTCAGGCTACCACCCTCATGCGAGGGATCCGGAAGCCGCGGCGCGATTGTGGAAGGTTTCCGAAGAAATGGTCGGCGAGGTTTTTGATCTCTGAAGCCTCATCCGCCGCGTTTCGCCCCTGTAGTCGCTTTCTTTGCTGCGCCGGTGTCGAGGTCTGTCGGGGCAGGGTAGCCCTTGCCCCGCAACGCCGCGATCTCGATGACAACCTCTTTGGCATTCTTCCCCGCGCGCGAAGTTTTCGTGCGCTCACGGGCGCCACTCTTTGGCGAAGGCGTCGGCGAGGTGGCTGGAACAGCGGTTGATGCCGGCTGACCTGCTTTGCCGCCGCGCGACATCTGCCGAAGTGCTTCTGCCACCTGCGAGCGTTCCTGTTCGGTCAGGTCATTCAGGCTGACGCCGTAAGTTTGCAGCACTGCCGCCAGATTCTCTTCGGTATTGGTATCGCGGTCATAAACGTCGCGATAGATGTGCAGCCTGCCATCCTCGACAACGATGGTTTCGTAACGGAGTTCGACAGGGACGCGGTTGGGCAGCTTGACGTTCTGTGTCTCGGTGCGCTTCTTTGCATACTCGGCAATCTGCTCGTCCGTCAGCTTCGCCCCGCCCAGCTCGGCCAGCAGGCGGGCGAAATCCCGCACCTGTGCGTCAGTTAGTCCGACACACCCATGCGAAGCGAAGGTTCCAAGCTTCGCTGGCGATTTGCCGCCGTGAATCAATGAAGGCAGCCCGATGGGAATCTTGATCGGCCCCAGCGGATTCAGCTTGCTCCCGGCTGCGACCTTTTCCCCGACCTTCACTTTGCTCGTGGGCGATTCCACCCAGGGTTCATCCGGAGGCGTCCAGGTCGGATTGAAGACGATGGTGCTGGCCGCGCGGAGGCCGGTCGGCAGCGGAAACTCCGGGTAGCCGATGCCGATCTTGTAAGACTTGATGAGCTGCCTGTCTCTGAAAACATCCATCCGGTAAGCGGGCGCATTGACCACGACGCGCGTATCCGCCGGCACAACGTTGAATCCGGGGGCAGACGCTCCGCCGGCGGTCGCAGGCGCGCTGTCTCGGCTCCAGTGGCTGCCCACAAAATCGGCGAGCCGTCCGGCCTTCTCTTCGCCGATCACTGCCCTGACTCGTTCGGCAGCCTGCTCGCGCGCCGCAGAGGTAGTCCCGTTATATTCAGCCGTACCTGTTTCCCTCAACTTCGCGGTCTCCTGACGCGCTATTGTGCGCAACTGTCTGACCTGCTCATCGGTCAGTTGCAACTGGGTTTTCAACTCATTCGCAAAATTCTCCTCCGCAAAAAAAGCGTCAAGGACGGGCAGGGTGATGGGAAGGTAATCCGAATTCCGGGTCGTGCGTGCCGGTGAAAGCGTTGCTTCAGCCGGCGGCGACGCCAGCGCGACGGGAGTCACCGTCGGGGGCGGCACTACGGGGGAAGCCGGCTTGTCCGGCTCTGCGCAGGCGCCATAAATGAAGACTACTCCTAGGGCGACGAAAGCACTGACCGACTGTATCTTTCTCAACATACCGAATCCCTCCCTGCTTCTGTTTCTCATCATTTCTCTTCGCAATCGCCATACCCGCATCAGGGCCTTTCATAGCTCAGGATTGTTGTCGCGGACAGCCAGGACAGAGAAAATTGCATTACTGGCGAACACCGAATTCATACACAAATCATTCACCTCAGCGGTCAATTGTGGATGCGCCGCGCAGCAGCGGGTATGGGTTGAGGTTGACGCCGGTCCAGTAATGCTTCGGATCTGAAATGAGCCAGATGGCAAAGTGCAGGTGATAATTCCCCGGCCCCGCATTGCCTGTGTCGCCGACGGCGCCGATCACTTCGCCCTGGCGCACGCGTTTGCCTTCAGTCAGGCCGTCGGCATAACTGTCCAGGTGGGCGTAGTAGTAGACCACTTTCTGATCCGTGCTGAGCTGATAGATAGTGATCCCACCCTTCTCGCTGTTGAAAAGTTTGACGACAGTGCCGTCGGCCGCGGCCAGCACGGGGGTTCCGCGTGCCGCCATAATGTCAATCGCCTCGTGGACACGCCCTTCGGAACGCGCTTCGTCGAAGGTGTCGCGCAACTGTTCGCGGCGAACCCCGGCGACCGGAATAATGGGCGATGCGGGCTTGGTCAGTGGGGCTGGCGGCGAGGGAGCAGGAGACGGCAGCGGCACCGGCTGACGAATCGGGGGCACGGTCGGTGATTCAATCACTGGCGAACTTGAGGGAGAAACTGAAGGGGAGGCCGTTGCCACAGGGGAAGGAGTTGCGACTGACGTGGGTGAAGGGCTCGGTGATGCTGTGGTTGTAGTCTCGCGGTCAGGAGGGCGGACGATGCAACCTGACGAGCAGACGGACGCGATCAGGGCGGCCAGTAAGATAAAACATTTGGTAATGTTCAGACGCATTTGGGTACTTTGCTCCGGTTCGACCTGTTGCAAAGCCCATACCCTTGCACCTCCGGCTCAGATTGAGGGAATTATCATTATGAATTTATCTGAGTGGTCATTCCATCTTCACTCCGTCGAACTCAGTTGATCTCCCTGGCTGTGCGACCGGTTTACCTAGCGGGCGGTAACCGAGCCTGCCCGTATAACAATCAATCACCCGCCCGCGCGCCACCCTGACGAACCGCTCTTCCTGCTCGCAACCCATCGCGCGGCGGTTGCGGCGCAACGCCGCGACTACCGCTGAGCCCACGCCGGCGAACGGGTCAAGCACCCAGTCATTTTCATTCGTCAGCGCCAGCACGCAGCGTTCGACCAGTTCAATCGGGAACTGGCACGGGTGAATCGTTTTCTCCGCGTGACCGGCTTTGACGTTCGGGATTTCCCAGAACGCGGATTCCCAGTCGCGCTTGATCAGTTGCCAGGTATTCAGCCCGTATTCGGTGCCAAACTCGCGCACCAGCATAACGACCGCGGGCAGATTCAACGCGCCTGATTCGGAGTGTGCTGACAGCCCCTGCGGCATCGGCAGGCGGCTGTGTTGCAGCACGAGCGACAGAAAGCTTTCGACCAGAAAAACTTTGGCGGCTTCGTTCCTGACGCGGCCCGCTTCTTCAGCCTGCCTGTAACTGAGCGCGGCGAAATCGGGCGGCTGGGCGCCGGCTTCGGAGTAAGTCAGTCTCCTGAAGACCGAGAGCTGGTGGATGATTTCCGCCGGCAGCGGGAAGCCGAGCATGAAGTTGAGCAGGATGACGAGCGGCGAGCCTTCGTACTGCGCGTGGACGGCGAAGCTGTAACGCTCAATCTGGTCCCGCTCGCCGTATTTCCGCGCCGCCCTGGTCTCGCTGAACGTCCAGCGGTTGCGCCCGAACTCCACGCTCAGGTCAAAGGGGGAACGTTCGACGGTGACGGTGGTGTAAGGCGAGCCGCCGACGAAGATCAGGTTGGACTGGTGCGGAATGGCGCGGCGAAACTCTTCGCGCAGATCGTGGCCCTGTTGCTCATTGCCCTGACCAGGGTTCGCCGCGCTCGCCAGTTTGCGGACGATGGTCGAAACAAAGCTGGTGAAATGCCGGAAGGCTTCGGCATTGATCGTGACGCGGTGCGCTTCGACGGGAAATGCCGTCGTCTCGCTCAGCTCTTTCAGCTTCCAGGTGTCGCCGGGGTTTTTGCCGAGCGGGTGGCCCGAAAGCTGGCCGTATCTGGGCCCGCGAAAATGTTTTTTGTTCGGATACTTCGACGGCACGCGCACGTCGTCGAGGTTGAAGGTGTAACTCTCGCCCTTCGTGAACCAGAGCAGCGTTTCGTAGCGGCCCGAAAAACGATACTTCGCGTGCTGGCCATGCTCGTAATGCCAGATCATCCGGTTGCGCAGCTTGAGCCCGCGCCGCCTGAGCATCTGGTAAAAGAAGATGTCGAGCGGAAAGATTTCGCCCTTCTCGATGTAGCTGCCCACCTGCCAGCAAAGCGATCCGTCCGGCGCCAGCACGCGCGCGCACTCATCAATCACGGGCTCCATCCCGGTCAGGTATTCATCGAACGGCAATTTTTCTTCGTAACCCTTGCCGAGGTTGTAGGGCGGGGAAGTGATGATCAGTTTGAAGAACTCGTCGGGCAGCCCGCGCAGCTTCGGCAGGCAGTCGCCTGTTGAGAGGACGGCTTCAGCCGACGGGGTGAAGTCGTCAGCAATATCGGGTGACCAGAGCGTCGTCTGGCTGTCGGTGAGGCTGTAGTTGCGCTTCACTGGTTATATGCGTTCAGTTGGTTGCCCGAATTGGGCGAGTCTGTAGCAACGGTCGCCGTTATCGGGTGGGCAATCGGTCAAATGTGACTGTGTCAATTGACAATTTTTTTGTAGGCTCAAAGGCGACTTGTTTGACAGGTATCTTGCCGATATAGGTGCCTTTTTCCTCTAACGAGCCCCAGGAGGCTTCTATTTCCTCCTGTGAAAGATTCGGGAGAATATACACGTCGTATTCGGGTGAGTAGTCGTCAAGGTCGTCATCGAAATCCCGACGGAAGAGATACTGTGTGTTTTCGTGACTCGCAACGAAAGCATGCGGTACATCCCAAAAGCCACTGTAGATAATCTTTGTCTCGGGCATAAATGAAATAACTCCCGATTCATCAGGGCCGGCTGAACGATTACAACAGGTTTATTCCCTGTCTGAAAACTGGCGAAACATTCGTTCCGCCATCCGGGTGACGACGTCGCGCGGCACGAATCGTTCGACTTCAACCATCAGCCGGTTATTGAATCCCGAAACGACGTGGCTGCGACCCTGCGCGAGCGCCTTCAGCCCGGTCTCGACGACTTCATCGGCGGTCTGCATCTTTTCCGGCAGGCGGCGCCTGGCGGTGCCGGCGACTTCCTGAAAATGGGTGGCCACGGGGCCGGGGCACAATGCCAGAACCCGCACGCTGGATCCACCGCACTCGGCCCAGAGTGACTCGCTGAAGATCAGAATAAATGCCTTCGTCGCCGCGTAAACCGCGAAGTAGGGCACCGCCTGGAACGAGGCGGTCGAAGCCAGATTGATGATCGCGCCGGACTCGCGCCTGAGCATCGGGTGCAGGTAAAGGTGCGCGAGGGCAGTGAGAGCCGTGACGTTGACCTGAATCATCTCCAGAATTTTTTCGCGCGGCTGGCTGGCAAAATCACCGACCAGGCCGAAACCCGCGTTGTTGACGAGCAGGTCAACCTGAAGCCCCGCGCCTTCGGTCGCGGTGAAGATTTCCACAGGGGCATCTGGATTGGCGAGGTCGGCTTCGATGACCGTGACCTTTACGCGATGCCGCTCACGCAATTCGCCGGCGAGCCCGTCCAGCCGGTCACGCGAACGGGCGGTGATGATCAGGTTCGCGCCGTCTGCCGCGAGCCGGCGGGCAAAGGCTTCGCCGATGCCGTAAGAGGCGCCGGTAATGAGGGCTGTTTTGTTTTTCCATTCGGACATGGGCGATGTGCGGCAGACTTTCCGGCTCGCTGCCGACTGCACAAACGACCTTTGATGGAAACAACCGGCCGACGGGAAAGTCTGCCGGACGAAGAAAACGGGCGCCGTAGCGTAGTTGAACGGTGGATCCATCGTCAAGATGACGGGAAGTGGAAAAGCACTTTCCTGGACAATCGGCGACTGATGTAGTAAAAACTCAACTTAGCGTCTCACCTTTAAGCCAAAGGACAAGGCCTTCCAATGAAATTCGGAGTCGTAGTTTTCCCCGGATCGAATTGTGATCACGACACCTACCACGTCATCAGCAAAGTCATCGGCCAGCCCGTGGACTTCATCTGGCACAAGGAAGAAGACATCAGCCGCTTTGATGCGATCATCCTGCCGGGCGGGTTCTCGTACGGTGATTACCTGCGGACGGGCGCGATTGCGCGATTCTCGCCCGTCATGCGCTCGGTCATCAGGTTCGCCGGTGACGGCGGGCCGGTGATGGGCATCTGCAACGGCTTTCAGATTCTCTGCGAAGCCGGGCTGCTGCCGGGCGTGCTGCTGCGCAATAAGAATCTGAAATTCGTCTGCGAACACATCAACGTCCGCGTCGAGCAGACCGACACGCCTTTCACCGCCGCCTGCCAGCCGGGGCAGGTGCTGAGCATGCCCATCGCGCATGGGGACGGCAATTACTTCTGCGACCCCGAAACGCTGGTCGAACTGGAGAGCGAAGGCCGCGTGATCTTCCGTTACTGCGACGCGGGAGGCCGGGCGACCGAAGCCTCGAATCCGAACGGCGCGCTCGCCAACATCGCGGGCATCTGCAATCGCGAACGCAACGTCCTTGGCATGATGCCGCACCCCGAGCGCGCCTCCGAGGATCTGCTCAACAGCCATGACGGCCGGGTCCTCTTCCGCTCGCTGGCCGTCGCGGTGGGCGAAATGCTGAAGACCAGATAACTGCGAATCGCGGAGTGATGAGCCGAAGTCAGCAGCTCCGCCCGAACTCCGGGGCTTTATTCCCCATTCCGCAATCTGCAACCCGAAATCCGCAATCGAAAATGTCTGAACCAGTCATCACTCCTGAAATCCTCGCACAGCACAACGTCACGCCCGAAGAATATGAGCGCATCAGACAACTGATGGGCCGCGAACCGAACTTCACGGAACTCGGCATCTTTTCGGTGATGTGGTCGGAGCATTGTTCATACAAGTCGTCGAAAGTTCACCTGAAGCGGCTGCCCGTCGAAGGCGATTGTCTGGTGCAGGGGCCGGGCGAGAATGCCGGGATCGTTGACATCGGCGACGGCTGGTGCGTGGCTTTCAAGATCGAATCGCACAATCACCCCTCATTCATCGAACCCTACCAGGGCGCGGCGACGGGCGTCGGCGGCATCCTGCGCGATATTTTCACGATGGGCGCGCGCCCCGTGGCGGCGATGGACAGCCTGCGCTTCGGGCCGATCAGGGACGAAGGCGTTGACGAATCGAAGGAGCAGACGTCGGCCAGTACGGTTGCGCGTAATCGGAGAATTATGGCTGGGGTGGTGAAAGGTTTGGGCGACTACGGTAATGCGTTTGGAGTTCCGACAATCGGTGGCGAAGTTTACTTCGCCGATTGTTATTCGCTCAACCCGCTGGTCAATGCGTTCGCGCTCGGTCTGGTTCGCCGCGAGCAGATTTTCTACGGCAAGGCCGAAGGCGTCGGCAACGCGGTGATCTATGTCGGCGCGAAGACCGGGCGTGACGGCATTCACGGCGCGACGATGGCCTCGGCTGAGTTCGACGATGCCGCGATGGAGAAGCGCCCGACGGTGCAGGTCGGCGATCCTTTCTCGGAAAAGCTTTTGCTCGAAGCCTGTCTCGAAGCCATGCGCGCCGGGGCCATCATCGGCATTCAGGATATGGGCGCGGCCGGGCTGACATCGTCTTCGTGCGAGATGGGCGCGCGCGCGGGCAACGGCGTCGAGTTGAATCTCGATCTGGTGCCGCAGCGTGAACTGAATATGACAGCTTACGAGATGATGCTTTCGGAATCGCAGGAGCGCATGCTGATCGTCGCGAAGCCGGGTCATGAAAATCAGGTGGCTGACATCTTCCGCAAATGGGATCTCGATGTCGCGACGATTGGCCGGGTGATCGCCGAACCAAAGCTGCGCGTCTGGCACAAAGGCGAACTCGTCGCCGACATTCCCAACAAAGCTCTTACTGATGAAGCGCCCCGTTACAATCGCCCGATGGCTGCCACTGCTGCCGCGACCGCCGAAGACGTAACGCCGAAAGTCGCCGCCGGATTGGAAGCCCTCGCCGGCAAGGTCGGCAATGAACAATTGATGAATGAAGTGCTGTTGCGACTGCTCGCCGCGCCAAACATCGCCTCGAAGCAGTGGGTTTACCGCCAGTACGATCACATGGTGCGCACCAACACGGTGGTGCTGCCGGGTTCGGACGCAGCCGTGTTGCGGGTCAAGGAGACGCGGCGGTCGCTGGCGATGTCGCTTGACGGCAACGGGCGCTATTGTGCGGCGAACCCGCTGGAAGGAGCGAAGCTGGCGGTGGCCGAAGCCGCGCGCAACGTCGTGTGCAGCGGCGCGCGCCCGCTCGCGATCACCAACTGCCTGAACTTCGCCAGCCCGGAGCGGCCCGAAGTGATGAAGTCCTTCAGCGACACGGTTGACGGAATCAGCGAGGTTTGTCGCGCGCTCGGCACTCCCGTCACCGGCGGCAACGTGAGCTTTTACAACGAAACCGAAGGGCGCGGCATTTACCCGACCCCGGTCATCGGCATGCTCGGCCTGATCGAAGACGCGAAGCACATCACGACGCAGTGGTTCAGGGAGGCCGGCGACGCGATCCTGCTGCTTGGCGAAACGCGCGCGGATTTCGGCGCGACTGAACTCGTGGCGAGCGTGATCGGTGAGGTCGCGGGCGACGCGCCGAGGCTCGATCTCGTGGCGGAACAGGCCGTACAGCGCGCCTGCCTCGAAGCGATTCAGAGCGGGCTGATTCGTTCGGCCCACGATTGCTCGGACGGCGGGCTGGCGGTGGCCCTGGCTGAATGCTGCTTCTCGCATTACCGCCATCAGGCCATCGGCGCGCGGATTGCCCTGCCGACAGATCTCAGGCCGGAGATTGCCGGGGCGGATGAAGCGTTGAGCAACGCCGCATTACTGTTTGGCGAATCGCCTTCGCGCGTTGTCATCACCGCAAAGCCTGAGCAGGTCGAACGGGTGAAGGAAATTGCGCGACAGACCGGCGCGGCCTGCGCCGTGATTGGGGAGGTCGGCGGCGGTGATTTGCAGATCGCGGTTAACGGCAAACCACTTGTCAATCGTTCAGTCAATGAACTGGAAGCGGCGTGGGACGGGTCGCTCGCTGGAAACCTGCACTGAAACCCGGGCAACTTTATGTCGCTGGAATTCGATGTGCTGCGCGATGAACGGACCGGCCGGCTTCGGGCTGACGGCAATCCGGCTGGAGTGCTTGAACCGGGGATGGACACTACGCCCGAAGTTGAAAAGCTTTTCAGAGAGATGCTCATGGCTCGTTCCAGCGAGGAGCGGATCAGGATGGCGGCCTCGATGTTCGACACGGCCAGAGAAGTTATTCCTGCTTCTTTCCCGCCGGGGCTGACCAGGGCTGAAATCAAGAGCCGTCTGTTCGAGCGCCTCTATGCCGAAGAGCTGGCGAAATCGGAGACGCTGCGGCAGTTCCGCGAACAAATCGGTTCGTGAGCGTGCGGCTCCGGGGGCCGATCTCCTCACATGACCAATGGCGGCGCCAGAATCTTTTCCAGCGCTGCTTCGTCCAGCCAGTAAACCTCGTTGCAGAAATGACAGGTCATTTCTGCGCCTTTATCCTTCTCCAGCATATCCTCGACCTCATCGCGTTCCAGACAGGAGACGATGTTGACGGCGCGTTCATACGAGCAGGTGCAGCGGAATTCGACCGGGCGCTCGTCCAGCACTTCAAACGGGATGTCGCCGAGCGCGATCTGCAATATCTCGCGGGCACGGGCGCCCTGCCGGATCATCTCCGTCGCATGCGGCGCGCGTGAAACCGATGCCTCAATGGCGGCAATCATCTCGGGCCCGGCCCCGGGCAGCGTCTGGATCAGAAACCCTCCGGCGGCGATCACGCGGCAGTCGCGGACTTCATCGGGGCCGACGAAAACGCCGAGCGAGACGGCGGACGGAATCTGCTCGGAGACGGACAGGTAATAGACGATGTCTTCGGCGATCTCGCCCGACACCAGCGGCACCGAGCCGTAGTAAGGCTCCTTCGTGAAGCCCATCTCATAAGCCGCTTCACGGATGACGTGCATCATTCCCTGGCCGATCACGCCGGCCACGTCAAGTTTGCCCTGCTCATTCGGCGGCAGGTCGGCCGCCGGGTTATTGATGTAACCGCGCACGGTGCCCTGAGCGCTGGCTTCGGCGGTAATGGTCCCAATCGGGCCGTCACCGCGAAATTGCAGTGTGATGCGTTCGAGATCCTTGAATGTCCGGCCCAGCATCAGTGCGCCGGTCAGCGCGCGCCCGAGTGCGGCAGACGCCGTGCCCGACGCGCCATGTCGTTTGCTGGCCTCGTCAACCAGACCGGTCGTCACCGCGGCGATGGCGCGCACCGTCGCATCCGCGGCGACGGCCTGGATCAGGTGATCATTAGAGTGCGAATTGGAAAGTTCTGTTTTCATCAAGGTGTCTGTGTTATATTTCGGTTGCATATCAGGCCCCTCCCGAAACGTCGCCCCGACATTTCGTCCGAACAACCCGCGAGAAGCGGCCCCCTTCCCTCAAACAGTTTCCGCTCACGACCAACGGGAAAGATCATGGCAGTCAAACAGCGTAATATTATCATCCGTTTTGTCAGCGCGCTGCTGCCTGCGGTTGCAGGCGTGGTGATCGTCCTTGGATTATTTGCCGGGTACCTTGTCTATCTGGTGACTCACCCGAAACGGACGAAGGAAGAAGTCACGCCACAGCAGTATACGGTGCTGACCGGCAGTCTGGCCTGGAGCGAGGAGCAGTGGGCTAATCAGGACGGAACCAGGGCCGTCGGCTGGTTTTTGCGCGGGACGGTCGGCGCGCCCGCGCTCGTTCTGAATCACGGCTACGGCCACAACCGTTCGCAACTGCTCGATCTCGGGGTCAAGCTGCGCGACGCCGGTTACCATGTGCTGCTGCCCGACCTGCGCGGGCATGGAATGAGCCCGGTCCAGTGGACTTCGCTGGGCGATTACGAAAGCGAAGACCTGCTGGCCGCCGTCAACTTTCTGAAGGGGATGAAGCAGGGCAACGGGCAGCCGCTGCTCGATCCGTCGCGCATCGGCCTTTACGGCGTCTCGCTGGGCGGCTGTGCCGCGCTGGCCGTGGCCCATCGCGACCCGGCCGTCCGGGTGGTGATCGTTGACGGCGTTTATCGCGATCCGAGCCTGCTGACGCGCTCGCTGATGGGCGAAATGTTCAATAATGCCGGGATCGAACTGGACGGCTTCCTGAAGCTCGGATTGAGGTGTTACTTCATGGGCCACTATGACAAGGTTTCGGTTGATGACGCCGTCGGCAGGTTAAGCTCGCAGAAGGTCTGGTTCGTGACCAGCAGCTCCGCCGGGGCTTTTGACCGCTCGACGAAAGATCTGTTTGCGATCTCGAGCGGGCAGAAGGAACTCGTGACTTTCGACCACAGCCGCGCTACGCGGCTCGAAGGCCCGGATCAGGCCGCTTACGACGACCGCATCGTCAGCTACTTCCGCCGCTCCCTGCCGCGTGAGGGGGGGCAGGTCCTCGGCGGCGAGACGAAAGCCGCGCTGGCCAGACCTTCAGCGGCGCAAACGAACCCGTAATAACAACAAATCGTCCAGCCCGTCATTGTGCCGGTTGGCTCTTTCCTGCTGACCCAGGAGTTCTGTGGTCAGCAGATCAGTACTCGTGAGTCCGCCGCTCCACCTTCTGAGCGAGATCACGAGCAGGCTCGGCAGCCGGTATTTTTCGAGCAGCGCCGCCACCTCCTCTTCATTCATCACCGTGATCATCGCCGCCTTCTCGTCGCGCAGCGGCAGCCCGGGCGCGTAATAGTTCAGGCTCTGTTCGGTGTTGATGTAAAAGGCGAGCCGTTCGCCGGGCCGGGCTGATTGCGCAGCCAGCTCGGACAGCTCGCGCATTGACGCCTGGCGGCCCAGTCCCTGAAAAACCAGATGACTGGCGGCCACGACGATGAGCATCACGCCGAATGGCAGGAACAAAGTGGCGGCCTTTTCCCGGCGTGACCACAGCGCCGCGAGGTAAGCGATGGCGACCACTATGATCACCGCCGCCGCGATTCGAACCTCTGTTTCACCCGCCCCCGTTGCGGGGCGACCCCGCAACCAGACGGCGGCCCCGGCCAGTAACAGCATCAGTCCATTGATCACGCTCGCCAGCCTGAATCGCCGGGAGCAACCGACCTCCCATAACAGGTCGAGTTCCTGACTGATAAGCAATGCCACTGCCGGAAAAACGGGCAGGATGTAACCCGGCAGCTTCGAGCCGGAAAACGAAAAGAAGATGACCGGCAGCAGCACCCACAACCATAAAAGGAGCCGCAGCCGGTCGGCCTTTTCCACAGGCTTTGCGCCCGTAAACACGCGCCACCGCCGGATCACATTGCCCGCCGCCACCAGGTGAAATGACCAGGGCAGACAACCGAGCAGCGCGATGGCGAAGAAAAAATAGAACGGCTGCGGGTGCTGGTACTTGTTCGTGAAGTAGCGCTGGAAGTGATGCGCCAGAAAAAATTCATCCCAGAATTCGCGCCCGTGCCGCGCAAACATCGGCCCGTACCACGTCGCACAGGTCGCGAGGAAAATAGCCGCGCCGACGAGCAGCAGCCCGGGCCGTTTCAGCACCGTCATCAGCCGGCGGGTGATGAGCAGGTAAAGGCCGATGATCCCCGCCGGCAAAACAATCCCGACCAGCCCTTTGGCCAGCACCGCCAGCCCCAGCGCGAACGAGCAGACATACCACCAGAAGTTTTTATGGTTTGCCGATTCCGTCGTCTGCCCGCGCTCCCACAGATAGAACGCGAGCAGCGCCATTTCAATTGCCATCGCGAGCGGGGTGTCGAACGTGGCCCCGCGCCCGAAGCCCAGCCAGAGGCCGCTTGAGAGCAGCACGGCCGCGCTCAGATAGCCGTACCGCGCCGAATGCACCCGGCGACCGAAGAAATAGAGCATCAGCGCGCTCAGACCGGCAACGAGCGCGACGCCGAGGCGCGCCGCCAGTTCGGAAACCCCGAAGATCGCGTAACCCGCTGCCACCAGCCAGTAAGTCAGCGCCGGTTTTTCAAACCAGTGAATTCCGCCCAGGCGGGGCGTGATCCAGTCGCCTGACTGATACATTTCGCGCGCCACCTGGGCGTAGCGCGGCTCATCCGGACCGATCATCGGCAATCGGCCTGAGGCGTAAAAGAGCAGCCCCGCCCCGAGCAGCATCAGGGCAGTCAGATAGTATCGTTCCTGGTTCGAAGCTCTGGTCTCTGACACGATTGATTGTTCGAGGTAAGTAATCTGCCGGCAGCAAGTGCCAGAGCATACCCGGATCATGCGGTGATTGCCAGGGACGGGCGGCACAGACTGAAGTCCGCACCACTTCAAGTCAGAAGTCAGAAAGAAGAGCCACCCCGATCAGCACTGGCTTGTCGGGTGTTCTGACTTTTGCCTTCTGATTTCTGACTTCCCTTTCACGTTGCCAGCACTTCAGACTTTGTGTTATCCAGTGCCCGGAGTTTTCAGCCCCCGGAGAAAAAGCATGTTCGACAAGGTTCTCGTTCTTTCGGCTTCCGCTGGCGCAGGCCACCTGCGCGCCGCCCAGGCGATTGAGAAAGCTTTGCATGAAGCCGGCGCGGCGCGCGAGGTCCGTCACATTGATACGCTCGAATACACGAGCAAAATCTTCCGCAATCTTTACTCGAAAGCCTACATCGAACTGGTCAACTCGATACCGGAAGTCCCCGGCTGGTTTTACGACCGGCTCGACAAGCCCTGGAAGAACGAGCGCCGCCGCCTCGCGCTCGACAAACTCAACACGCGGCCTTTCGTCAAACTGCTCCGGGAATATCAGCCCGAAATGATCGTCTGCACGCACTTTCTGCCCGCGGAGATCGTCTCGTGGCTCAAGGCTAAGGAGCGCATTGCCAGCCGTCAGGCGATTATTGTCACCGACTTCGACGCGCACGCCATGTGGCTCTGCCATCATTACGAACAATACTTCATCGCGCTCGAAGAGACGCGCGTCTATCTGGAAGCCCTGGGCATTCCCGCCGACAAGCTGACCGTCAGCGGCATCCCGATTGATCCGGTCTTCGCGCAGCACAAGGACAAGCGCGAGATGCGCGCAAAACACGGGCTCCGGCAGGATCGCGCGACGATCCTGATTTCCGCCGGGGGCTTCGGCGTCGGCGCGATTGATCAGATGGTGAATTCGCTCCTGACCCTGAGACACCCGGCGCAGGTCGTCGCCATCTGCGGGCGCAATCAGGAATTGAAACGAAAGCTCGACCGGGTGGCCGCCGGGCAGTCGCCGCTCGCCGAAGTCAACCTGAGCGTGGTCGGTTACACGACGGAGATGGATGAGTACATGGCCGCGTCCGATATGGTGCTGGGCAAACCGGGCGGGCTGACCACTTCGGAGGCGCTCGCGAAGGGGCTGGTCTTCGTCGTGGTCAATCCGATCCCGGGTCAGGAAGAACGCAACTCCGATCACCTGCTCGAAGCGGGCGCGGCGATCCGGTGCAACAACCTGCCGGTGCTGAGTTACAAGATTGACCACTTGCTCGACGACCCGGCCCGCTTCGCCGCCATGCGGGCGAATGCGCAAAGGCTGGCGCGCCCATTTGCGGCGCACAATATCGTAAATAAGCTGCTCGCGCTCAGGGCCGAAAAGCCACAGAGCGCGAAAGCCTGAGCCGGGAACTTTTTGCCGCCACCGGAGTCTGTGGCGGGCATATGGATGAAACCGCAATTTACTGGGGCATTCTGCATTGCGCGATTGCCGCGATTGCGTGGTCCGTCTGCTTCGTCGTCACGACCTGGCGGCGGATGAAAAGGGTCGAGCAGAAACTCGACCTGCTGCTCGGCCACAGTTCCCGCTGTTTGCAGTGCGGCGCGGAGTCCGTCACCAGAGTTGACGGCCAGCCACTTTGTTTCCTGCACGCCCAGAATGCCTTGAAAGAGCTGGTCACAAAAAGAGAAGATCACACCTTCAATGCGCTGCACCTGAATAACTGAACCACCTGAAGATGGCACGGTGCCGCGAGCCTCGGGCGAGCGGGTCTCTCCGAACGGAGACCCGCTCGCCCGAGGCTCGCGGCACCGTGCCGATTGACCTGTCAAACCAGCTATGACCGAAAAACTGAAGACCGCCGTCATCGGCACCGGCCACTTGGGCCGCGAACACGCCCGCATCTACGCGACGCTTGAGGGCGCCGAACTCGTCGCCGTGTGCGACACGAATGACGCGGCCGGGCAGGCCATCGCCGCGAAATACAACACAAAATTCGTCCGCGATTACCGTGACCTGTTCGGCTCGGTCGAGGCCGTGAGCGTCGCCACGCCGACCGTCAGCCACCACGAGATCACCTGCGCCTGCCTCAATGCCGGTATTAGTGTACTGGTCGAAAAGCCCATTTCGCACACGCTCGCCGAAGCCGACGAGATGATCGCGCTGGCCGACAGCCGTGGGCTCGCGCTTCAGGTCGGCCACATCGAGCGCTTCAACCCGGCCTTCCGTGAGTTGCAACAGCGCGTGACCCGCCCGCGCTTTTTTGAAGCTCACCGGATGGGCATCTTCACCCCGCGCTCGCTCGACATTGACGTGGTGATGGATCTGATGGTTCACGAACTCGACATCATCGCGACGCTCGTGAACCGTGAAGTCGTCAAAGTCGAAGCCGTCGGCATCCCGATCCTGACGCCGAAGATTGATCTGGCCAACGCGCGGCTTGAATTCGAGGACGGCTGCGTCGCGAACATCACGGCGAGCCGCGTGGCGGGCGAGCGGTTGCGCAAGCTGCGCGTCTTTCAGCCAAATGAATATTACTCGCTCGATTACGCCGAACAGTCAGTCGCGATGTGCAAACTGGTGCCGCCGAGTGGCGGCAGCCCGCGCCCTGACATCGTCACGCAACAGCTTGAGATTGCGAAGCGTGAGCCGCTGCTCGCTGAAATCGGGGCGTTCGTTAATGCGGTGCGGAATCGCACTGCGCCGGTTGTCACCGGCAATGAGGGGCGGCGCGCACTGGCACTGGCCGTTACGGTACTTGATAAGATCAAGGCGCATTCAAAACAGGCGGGGATTGCATTGAGCTTCGAGTGAGTTCATCCTGAAAGGCGAAAGGCTTCAACCGCCCCGCGACAGGCCCGCGGAAATTTGAGGGACGTGACTTTCGAGAAAAAGGAGACTGGTCAATGAAGAATCGGATTATCCCCACTCTGCACAGGAGCCTCATTGTTGCGCTCGCGCTCGCGCTCGGCCTGATGCCGATCACCGCAGGCGGGCAGGATCGGCTGAAAGCGATGCCCGGCTATGAGCAGTACCAGAAGATGAGCCGCGAACTGCCCGGCGCGGTCAAACCGGGGTTGCTGGCAGTGACCTGGAAAGATAATGGGAAGTCGTTTGAATACCGGAAAGACGGCAAGCTTTACCACTACGACATCGCCACCCGGACAGTGACCGAAGTGGGGACGGCAACCGCCGATCCGGCGGGTCAGGAAGGAAGGGGAAGGGGACGCAATCTGCCGGGGGCTCCGGCGCGCGGGCGGCAGTTCGCTTTCACTCTTTCGCCCGACGGCAAACTCAAGGCCTTCCATCGTGATCGCAATCTGTGGCTGAGCAACGCCGACGGGACAAACGAAATCGCCGTCACAACCGACGGCAGCGAGAAGACCCGGATCAAGTACGGCACGGCGAGCTGGGTTTACGGCGAGGAGCTGGATCAGACCACGGCGATGTGGTGGTCGCCGGACGGCAGGAAGATCGCTTACTACCGCTTTGATGAAAGCCCGGTGCCGGATTATTACCTGCAACTCGACCAGACGAAGCTGCAAAGCAAAATGGACATCGAGGCATACCCGAAGGCCGGCGTGGCGAATCCGGTCGCCGACCTGCTTGTCTACGACCTGGAGACAAAGAAGAGTGTGCGGGTTGACGTGCGCGACGGAAAGCCGTTTGAGAATTCGGTGATCGGTCACTACGTCTATAACGTCTCGTGGTCGCCCGACGGCAGAGAACTGCTTTTCAACCGCACGAATCGCCGCCAGAACGTCATGGAGTTCACCGCCTGCAACCCGGAGACGGGCAAATGCCGCGTCATCGTGCGGGAAGAGTGGCTGCCGAGCTGGACTGAAAACTCTCCGGCCATGCAGTTTCTCAGGGACGGCAAGCGATTCATCTGGACTTCAGAGCGCACGGGCTGGAAGAACCTCTATCTTTACGACCTGAGCGGCAAACTGCTCGCGACTCTGACGAACCACTCGTTTGAAGTCGGCAGCGTCGTGCGGATTGATGAGGAAGCCGGAATCATCTATTACATGGCCCGCAGCGGCGACAACCCGATGAAATTCCAGCTGCACCGCGTCGGTCTGGACGGCAAGGGTGACCGGCGGCTGACCGACCCGGCTTACAATCACACCGCCAATGTCGCGCCTGATGGCAGGCATTTCATTGATGTCGCGCAGACGCACGACTCGCCGCCGGTGACGCGTCTGGTGGATGCCGACGGGAAAATCATCGAGGAACTGGCGAAAAGCGATCTGACAAAATTCGAGCAGCTCGGCCTGAAGCGCGTCGAGTTGTTCAAATTCAAGGCCGCCGACGGCGTCACGGAGCTTTACGGCATGCTCCACCGCCCGTCGAATTTCGACCCGAACAAAAAGTACCCGCTGCTCGTCACCGTCTACGCGGGGCCAAACACCAACGGCGCGCGCGAAAACTTCCTCGTGCCCAGCGCGCTCACCGAATACGGCTTCCTCGTCGCGTCGCTCGATTCGCGCAGCGCGGGCGGGCGCGGCAAACGCTTCCTCGACGCGATATACCTGAAGCTCGGCGTCACCGAGATAGACGATCAGGCGGCGGGGGTGAAGGCGCTTTCGGAGAGGCCCTACGTTGACAAGAACCGCGTCGGGATCTTCGGCACCTCCTACGGCGGCTACGCTTCGGTGATGTGTCTCCTGCGATACCCCGACGTCTTCCAGGCGGCCAGCGCCTCTTCGCCCGTGACCGATTACCGCCATTACGACACCATCTACACCGAACGTTACATGTGGATTCCGCAGGAGAACAAGGAAGGCTACGACGCGGGCAGCGCGATGACATACGCTGACAAGCTGAAAGGCCGCTTGATGCTCTATTACGGGACGGCGGATAACAACGTGCATCCGAACAACACCATGCAGCTGATTCAGGCGCTGCAACGGGCGGGGAAGAGTTTCGAGGTGCAGGTCGGCCCGGACCAGGGGCATTCCGGGATTCGCCCGGATCGGATGATGGAATTCTTCATTGAAAACCTGGTGATGAAACCGCCCACGGCTTCATCCGGGCAGGCGGAAAGCTCTGATCGGAATTGATTGCTGAAAATTTCCGGAAAGGGTGGCGTTTCAGAATAATGTCGCACCTGATTATGTGAGACCGCGATCCTGCCGCGCCTCCGGCGCTGAAGAAATTGTCTCGCCGCATAATCCGCTGGCGTCAGCAAATTTGATCGCGACAGCAATCCTGCGAATAGCGATCAGACACTGACGTCAGCCCACATTTACTGGGCAGGAGTCGCTTCAAACAAAATCTCCGAAATCTTAGCCCTGATCTTCGGCGCGCCGTAATGATCGCAGTTGACCAGCACCGCAATCGTCAGCCCCTCTTCCGGGTACCGGGCCAGCGCCGAGGTCGCGCCGACTGACCCGCCGGTGTGTTCGATGCGGCGGTGTCCTTTATCAATTCCCGTCGCCCAGCCGAGCCCGTACGCCGTCTGCTTGCCGTCGCGCGTCTTTTGCGCGGTGACCATCATTTTGATCGTTTCCGGCTTGAGCAGTGCGCTGCCGTCGTAGGCCGCGGCGTATCTGATCAGGTCCTCGACCGTCGAAACCAGCCCGCCACCACCCCACTTGTTGCTCTGGTCAACCGCCGGGGCGTTCTGAAGTTCTCCATCTTTCGGCTTTGTGTAGTTGTGTGCGCGATTCGGGATGAGGCGATTTCGCTGGTCAAGATATGTCTGTTTCAGGCCGAGCGGGTCAAGGATGTGGCGTTGCAGGTAATCGCCGAACTGCTCGCCCGAGGCGCTCTCGACCACTTTGCTGAGCAGGTTGTAGCCGTAGGTCGAGTAGCTGTAGGCCGTCCCGGGCTCGTTGACCAGCGGGTCGTCCCTGAAGATCGCGAGCGCCGCGTCAACCGTGTTGTAATTCACGGCGCTCAGCATCTCCGCCCCCTTGTAATGCCTGATGCCGCCCTGATGACAGAGCAGTTGCCGCACGGTGATGGGGAAGTTCTTCTTCGGAAAATCGGGCACGTAAGTCTGCACTTCGGCATCGAGGTTAATCTTCCCCTGTTCGACCAGTTGCATCACTGCCGTGGCCGTGAAGGTTTTTGAAATCGAGCCGATCCGCGAAACGGTCTGGGCCGTGAACGGTACCTTGTTTTCCAGATCGGCGTAACCGAAGCCTTTCGCAAAGACGGTCTTCCCGTCTTTGGCGACGGCGATGGCGACGCCGGGGATGGCCTCTTTCGCCATCTCGGCAGTGACCCATTGCTCGATCAGCGCCCTTTTGCCTTCGATCTCAGCCCGCGACTGCGCGCAGACGGACGCTGAAAGAACCAGCAGAAACAGCCACAGCAGGCGGGCGTGACGTGATGTCTTCATATTTTCTCTCCTGTTTTTCGGCGGATCGGTGACGGACTGGTACGGCGGCGGTGAGCGTAGCACCGCGCCCGGGAACGTGTCCATCCGGCGGGCAATAATCAACGCCCGAAAAATTTCTGCAACAAATTGCATTCTCCCGCCACTCACTCTGCGTATTTACCGGTGAACAGCAATTCGGACTGTTCAATTGTCGAAGCATTGAGTTCAGAAGGAGCCACTGGTGCAGCAGGCCGCCCATCCCCACGCGTCATTCACCGAGATCGTGCGCGAACACCAGTCAATGGTGCTGAGTCTCGCTTATCACTTCCTGCACGATCACGGGCTGGCGGAGGAACTGGCGCAGGAGGTCTTTCTGAGCCTGTATCAGAATCTGGCTTCGATCAAATCACCCGAACACCTGAAATTCTGGCTGCGCAAAGTCACCAGCCACCGCTGCATTGATTACATCCGGCGGCAGAAGTTCGGGCTGCATCTGCAAATGAGCATTGACGACGTGCCGGAAATCATTGACGCCTTCCGCGTGCCCGATGACCTGCCCGACCCGATGCTCTCGCAGAAGCTGCGCCGTTACGTCGCCGCGCTGCCCGAGAAGCAGCGGATCGTCGTGGTGCTGCGCTACCAGGAGGACCTCGACCCGACGGAGATAGCCGAAGTGCTGGAGATGCCGGTCAATACCGTCAAGAGCTATTTGCAGCGGTCGCTCGTCACCCTGCGTGAGAAGCTGTCGCGCTGCCTGGGAGAAGTAAACGTATGAGCCGCCTTGATGATGAACTGAAAGTCGCGTTGCAACGGAAGGAAGCGCCGCCGGATTTTACGGCGCGCGTGCTGGCGCGGGTCGCCGAACTGCCGCCGCCTCCCGTCTCACGCTGGCAGAGATTTCTGGCGCTCTTCCGGCTGCCGCAGGTGCGCTTCGCGGTTGTCGCCGTCGCCGCCTGTCTCGTGATCTCGCTGACCTTCGGCGTTCAGCAGTATCGGAAGTATCAGGAGATGAGGCGCGAGGCCGAGATCGCCAAGGCGCAGGTGATGCTCGCCTTCCAGATCGCCAGCGCGAAGCTGAACGTCGCAAAACAGAAGGTCAGCAGGGTGGCCGAAAAATCCGCCGTCTCGGAAGCCATGCCGCCTGAAGACAGGGTCGAACCGCAGGCCGCGGCAAAATCACAGCGGAAGAAAAGATAAGTACGGAAAGAGGTAACCGGAGAAATGATGAAGCGATTGATATTGCCGCTGACGCTGCTGCTCGCCGCACTGCCGGCGTACGGGCAGGGCTTTCAGAAGGCAAAGATCAGGATTGACCTCGACCGGCTGGCCAGTAAGGCCGAAGACGTTGTCGAGGTGACGGTCGAAGAAAACATGCTCAGGCTGGCCGCGAAATTCCTGAAGGACAATGACCCCGAAGAGGCGGCGGTCAAGGCGCTCATTAACGGCCTCAAGGGCGTTTACGTCAGAGCTTATGAGTTCGACAAGGAAGGCGAGTACTCCTCATCCGACGTCGAAGGGATTCGTTCGCAGCTCCAGGCGCCCGGCTGGACGAAGATCGTCGGCGTCACGAGCCGGCGCGAAGGCATGAAGGTCGAGGTCCACACGATGTACGAAGGCGAGAAGATGCTCGGCGTGGCGATCATTGCCGCCGAACCGAAGGAACTGGTGGTCGTCAACATCGTCGGGCCGATTGACCTGGAAAAACTCAGCCAGCTTGACGGCAAACTGGGGTTGCCGAGGCTGGAACTGAGAAGCGTGACAGGCAGACGCGCGGGCAGGGAATGAGGGAAGAACGACAGCATATACAGCAAACTTTCCAGTTTGCCCTACATCAGGACTGATCAGCCATGAAAAGAACATTGATGATCACCACAACCACGGCCTGCTTTGTGGCCGCCGCTTTATTCGCGCTGCCCGCAAGCCTCGCCTCAGGCAACAAACCGAAAGCGAAGAGCTTCACCTTCAACAAAGATGTCGCCCCGATCTTTTTTAAGAACTGCGCCGAATGTCACCACCCCGGCGAGACCGCGCCGTTTTCCGCGCTCAGTTACAAGGACGTGCGCCCGTGGGCGAAGTCAATCCGCGAGAAGGTCGCGAACCGCGTGATGCCGCCCTGGCACGCCGACCCGCACACGGGCGAGTGGGCGAACGACCGCCGCCTGACGCAGGCGGAGATTGACGCCATCGTCGCGTGGGTTGACGGGGGCGCGAAGGAAGGCGAGGCGAAGGATCTGCCGCCCGCGCCGGCATTCGCCGAAGGCTGGACGATTGGCAAGCCAGATCTGGTACTCCAGATGCCGGAAGAATTCACGCTCGAAGCGAACGGGCCGGACGAGTATCAGTACTTCGACATCCCGACCAACTTCACCGAAGACAAATACGTGCAACTGGCCGAAGGCCGTCCGGGCAATCGCAAAATCGTCCACCACATGATCGCTTTCATCGTGCCGCCGGGCCAGCCTAACCTGTCGAAGGTGCCGAAGGAACAGCGCGACAAGATGATCGAGATGTCGCTGAAGAATTCGCCCATGTACCGCGACGGCTTTCTGATCCGCCTGAAGCCCGACCAGCCGGTTTACGACGACATGTGCGAGGCCCCGCCGAATATCCAACGCCAGAGCGTGGACAATGATTCATTCCTGGTCGGCTACGCGCCGGGCCGCAACGTGGACAGGTGGGAGCCGGGGACGGCGAAGAAGGTTCCCGCCGGTTCGATCATTCGCCTCCAGATGCACTACTCGAAAGTCGCGGGCAGCGCGCAGAAAGACCGTTCAATGATCGGCCTCATCTTTGCCAAAGAGCCGCCGAAGAAACTGATCGTCACGCGCTCGGTGCAGAACATCTACTTCCAGATCCCGCCGAATGCCGAGCGGCACAAGGTCACCTCGTGCTGGATGCCGAAGGAGGACCTCAGAGTCTCGTCGCTCGCCCCGCACATGCACTATCGGGGCGCGGCGATGGAATACAAAGTCATCTACCCCGACGGGCGCGAGCAGGTGCTGCTGAGTGTGCCGAATTACAGTTTCGCGTGGCAGACCAACTATGCCTTCAAGACGCCGATCCTGATCCCGCGCAACAGCCGCATCGTCGTCACGGCGCACTTCGACAACTCAGGCCGGAACAAATTTAACCCCGACCCGACGAAGGCCGTGCGCTACGGCGAGCCGACTTACGACGAGATGATGATGGGCTTTATGGATTTCGTCATCGAGAAGCCGGCTGTCGCGAAAGTTGACCCGAAGCTGTTTGACGCATACGTCGGGCGCTACGAGATCAACGCCAGCCAGAGCTATACCGTGACGCGGGAGGGCGACAAGCTCTTCGGCCAGACGACCGGGCGGGTCAAACGCGAGCTGTTCCCCGAAAAGGCCGACACGTTTTTCTGGCAGGAGGTGGATGGCCGCCTGATCTTCGTCAAAGACGAGAAGGGTGAGGTCAATGAGATCATCATTGATCAGTTCACCCCCATCCACGCCAAAAGGGTCAAAGACGCGGCTGCCGGCAGTGGTCAGTAGTCGGGATGCCGATACAGTACCCGCTCTCAGTAAATCACAAAAGGAGAATTATGAAATCATCTGCACACAGGCTTATTTTCCTCACCCTGCTCATCGCGCTCTGCGCGGCCGTGCCCGCCTCCGCGCAGAAGCTGCAAATTGACCACCTCGACACCCTCTTCCCCAAAGCCGCCGAAACGGTGGACGTCACGATTGACGAGTCGCTGATCAAACTCGCGGCGAAGTTTCTTTCGAGCAGCAAGCCCGATGAGGCCGCCATCAAGGCAATCGTCGGCGCCCTGAAAGGCGTCTACGTCAAGGGCGTCGAGTTCGACAGGGACGGCGAGTATTCGGAAGCCGACATCGAGAAGGTGCGGACGCAGCTGCACGCGCCGGGCTGGGAACGCATCGTTGGCGTGCGCAGCAGGCGCGAGGGCGACAACGCCGAGGTTTACATGATGATGCAGAACGACGTGATCACGGGCGTCGGCGTGATCGTCTTTTCGCCGAGGGAGCTTTACGTCGTTAACATCGTCGGCCCGATTGACCCGGAAAAGATCGGCGAACTGCGCGGCCATTTCGGGCTGCCCAACATTGATTTCGACTGGAGCGGAGTGGGAGTCAGGAGATACCCTAAAGGAGACAAATGATGCTTCCCCGTCAGCGCCATCTCTTCAGCGTTGTAATTCTGCTTGCGACCATGCTTCTGCCGGCGCTCACCACGCCCGCGAAAGACAAGGAGTTCAAGGCCATCGTCAAACACATCGAGAAGCAGTACGGTGCCAGACGCAAGCGCATCCCGTTTCTCGGTGTGGCGAACTTTGCGGTTAAGTTCGTCCACCCGGCCGGGGTCAAAGGCTTCAAGGTCGCGATCTTCGAGGATCAGGATTTTTCGTCCCGCCCCGAATCCGTACCCTTTTCGAGCGTGATGCGCGAGGCTTACACCAAAGGCTGGCAGCCGCTCGTGCAGAGTCGCTCGCGCGAGCAGCGGTCCTACATCTACGCCAGAACTTCGGGCAAGGATGTTCAGTTCGCGGTCACGATCTTTGAGTCGCGCTCGGCTTTCGTCGTCGAAGCGAAACTCAACCCCGATGCGGCGATGAAATACCTGGGTAACCCAGAGCTGCTCGGCAACTCGCTCATCGGCGGATTCAGGGATGACGCGCGGATGGCAGCAGTCTCGGGCAGGGGAAACGTCTCGAGCCTTGATGAACTCGCGCGACTCAGTCGCAGTACAGCGCCCCCGCCAGTCGGCAACCAGTCCCAGCCGCCGCCCGCGTCGCACCCCGTTTTGAACGGCGCGAAACCGGCGGATGAAACGCCGAATGCCGAAATCAATCCGTCGGCTCAGCCGGTCGCGAACGAAGTGAAGGTGAAGCCGCCGGACAAGGATACGATCCGGGTTGACAGTTCGCTCGTCAACCTGAATGTCAAAGCCCTGGACAAAAGCGGCCAGCCGGTCTCGAACCTCAGCCGGGAAGATTTCGCGGTCTACGAAAACGGCGTGCGGCAGGAGATCACGCACTTCACGCCCGTCACGGCCCCGGTTCACCTCGTCCTGCTGCTCGATTTGAGCGGCAGCACAAAAGGCAGCCGCCAGGTGATGGCGGAAGCGGCGAAGCGGTTCATTGACTCTCTAGGGCCGAACGACCGCGTCGCGCTCGCGGCCTTCACGCGGAAGTTTTACGCCCTTTCGGATTTCACGACCGACCGCGCATGGCTCAAGGGCCTGGCCGACAAGATCGGGCGGATCGAAGGCGGCACGGCTTTTTATGACGCGATGTGGAAGACGCTCGACTTACTCGACCGCGTCCGCGAACCCCGCAAAGCAATCGTCGTCCTGACCGACGGGATTGATGAATCGCTGCTCAGGCACGGGAGGGAGTCGACCGAACACACCTTCGATGAATTGCTGGCGCGCGCGGCGGAAGAGGACACGATCATCTACCCGATCCACCTTGACCGTGATCTGGAAAAACTCGACGAGCGATTGCAGAAGGCGAGGCTCAGGGCCATCTCGTCCGGCCACTCGGACATCGGCGCGCAAATCCGCGCGCGCGTCTTTGAAGACATCAGGCGGCCTCACGAGACGGCGCGCGAGCAGTTGAGCGCGCTGGCCGAACAGACCTCCGGGGTGGTTTTCACCGCGAAGGGCGATCACGATCTGGATGACGTCTACCGGCGCGTGGCGGCTGAACTGCACCAGTTCTACAGCCTCGCATACTCGCCGGAAGGCGCAAAACGCAACGGCGAATTCCGCAAAATCAATGTCGGCGTCAGCCGCGACGGGGTGGTGGCGAAAACCCGGCGCGGCTATTACGACAAATGATCTGACAAATGATCTGATGCATGGGCATAAGTCAGAGCGTTGAGACGAGGGCGACTTACCCCGGGAGCGCGAGCGTCCCGCTCGCCAGGCATGAAATCACGGCCCGAGCGAATCTCAAGTGGCGCTGAATCCATGCCTGGCGAGCGGGACGCTCACGCTCCCGGGCGCTCCGCGATTGCGGGGTGAGGGGGAAATTTATGAAGCTGGCTGTGGGCAGGGCAGGGAAGCTCATCGGCGTGATTTTATGGCTGGTCATTGGCTCGGCTCTCACCACTCGGGCGCAGGACGCGAAGCTTGAAATCAGCCAGCTCGACAAGCTCGCGGCCAAAGCCGCCGAGGCGGTGGAAGTCTCGCTCGATGAAAAGCTGCTGCGACTCGCCGCGAGGATACTCTCCGACAAAAATCCTGATGAGGCGAAGGTCAAGGAGTTGATCCTCGCATTGAAAGGCGTCTACGTCAGAGTCTTTGAATTCGACAAGGCCGGCGAGTATTCCGAAGCCGACCTTGAGCCGCTCCGCTCGCAGTTGCGCGCGCCCGGCTGGTCGCGGATCGTCGGCGTGCGCAGCCGGCGCGGCGGCGAGAACGTTGACGTTTTCACCCGCATGCAGGGCGACAACATCGTCGGTCTGGCGATCATCGCGGCCGAGCCGGAGGAGCTGACCGTCGTCAACATCGTCGGCCCGATTGACCTCGAAAAACTCAGCCAGCTGGAAGGCCACCTCGGCATCCCCCGGCTGGGAATCGGTCGCCACGGCAAATCAAAGAAGGAGTGAACCTGATGAATACCACAAAGCGACTTTGCGCGCGGGCTCTCATGCTCGGTCTGATGCTGCTGATCGCCTGCAACGCAGTCCCGGCGAAAGACAAGGGGTTCGATTCCATTGTCAGGCACATCGAGACGCATTACCGCGCCAGACGCACGCGCATCCCGTTTCTCGGCCTCGCCGGTTTCGCCGTGAAGATCATCCGCCCGGCTGGGGTCAAAAGCCTGAAGCTCGCGGTGTTTGAGGATCAGGATTTTTCGGACGCCGTCGGGGACACGAAGTTTGAAGAGGTGATGCGCGGCGCGCTCGAACAGCAGTGGCAGCCGCTCGTGCGCGTCAATTCGCGGCGCGGCGGCGAGCGCGTCTACATCTTCTCGAAGGCGAACAAAGACGACGTGGAGCTGATGATCGTGACGCTCGAGCAGCACGAGGCCGTGGCGTTGCAGGTCAGGATCAACCCCGACCGGCTCATGAAATTCATCAATGACCACGACGAGGTGAGGGGCGGACTCTGGAAAGGGAAGGGCCGGAGAAACGAGGAGTGTGGGCAAAACCCCGGGGTCGCACAATCCGGCCCGCCAGGCAGCGGTTCTGCCGGGGCCACGAAAGCTTCAGCCGGAACCGGGATTGGGTCCTGTGCGAAGTGAGGGGCGGGCGATCAGTTGCTCAGGCTCTTTCGGGAGGCGTACTATACCGGGGCATAGCGGCGAGTTGAAACGATTCCCGGGAAAGCCTGAACAAAGGATCGCATCGTGACTCTGAGCCCTGAAGAGACCGAGCGTTATTACCGTATCTGGTGGGCTGCGCTGCGCCACGTCAACGAGCAGCTTCACCTGGTTGATGACCTGCCCGCCGCGCCGGAAGTCGGATCACTGCCGCCGGACAAGGCCGCCACGCTGCGAGGCGCCCTGTGGGCGGATGAGGCGCTGCTCGAAAGTTTCCTCGCCGAAAACCCCGCCGCCCTTACATCAGATGACCTCGCGCTCGCGGCCGGCTGGCGGCACCGGGTCGCCGGCCGATTCTTCATCCTGCGCCATCTCAAAAAATATTCGATCTTCCTCGACGAAGGCGACCCGGCCCGCGCTTACGGCGTGCTGGGGCTGGTCTCGCCAATCGCAGAAGTCATTCCGCCGTACCTGCCCATGCTGGTTGAGGCGGTGCTGCTGCCTTACGAAGACCGGATCATTTACGACAGCCTGCTCGCCCCTTACAACATCCACTTCGGCAAAGGCTACCGCGAGAGCCTGAACCTCGCTTTCCGTGACGCCCGGGAGCGCGAGGGCATCATCACCTCGCTGGGGATTCAGAAGGGGATTGCGGATTCGGCGTCGGACAGGGAAAGTCTGCGGGCGCGGAATGAGCGGCTGCTCGGGGAATTTCAGAAGGCGCTCTATAAATCCGGCCTGAGCCCGAAGGTGGTCGGGCAGCACGCGGATAACCTTGCCACTTTTGCCCGCTGGCTGCTCGAACAGACGCCGCCACGCCTGTTGCTCGACTTCAGAGTGATTGACCTGGAAGATTTCATCACCGGCGCACGGATCAGCCCGCGCGAAGAGAAGGCCTTCATCACCAGCCTCAAACGCTTCGCGCGTTTTCTGTACGACAGCATGCGGATGCACCCCGACACTTACTGGGACCTTCAGGATTACCTGAAAGTCCAGCGTCGGGGGCCACGCCTGTAAAGGGGCGGCACTCCTGCCGCGGGCAGCGTCTTTCACCTTTTGGTCCCTCTGCCTTGCCACTCCCTCCGGCAGTGCATAGAATGATTTCGCCGTCGCCAGTTACCTCCTGCTGAGTTATGCTGAAACAAGAATTATCCATTCGTTCGTCAGGCAGGCTGCCGAGTGCAATCTCGACTGTGTTGATGATTGTGGTCGCGTTTTTACTCGCGGGGATTGCTGCGCCCGCGCGGGCCGATCAGCCGAAGCCGTCCGAGGCCTTGAAGCAGGTCAACAAAATGGCCGAGGCGATTGACCGTGAGCTTGACAGCGGAAAGATCAAACCGGAGGAACTTGAGGCGAGGCTGGATTCAGTTGTGCGGTTTGCCGCGGAGCGCGCCGCCGGCTACAGGGTCGCGGACTGGAAGGGTGATGAACTCTATGCGCTGGCTTCCCTATACCAGCGGGCCGAGCAGTTCCAGCCGGCGGCCGATGCCTGGCGCGGTTATCTCGGCGGCGCGCCGAAGGGCGAGAAGGGCCTGAACGCGATGGCGAGTCAGGTGCGCTGCCTGATCGAGGTCGAAAAGTTCGACGAGGCGACGGCCGCGCTCGAAACGCTCGAACGCAGCATGCCACTCTACCGCGGCAGCTACGTCCCGCTGCTGATTGCGAGGATCGCGCTGCACAAGGATCTGGCGACGGCTTATCACAACCTTGGGCAGTACGAAAAGACCGCGAGGCAGGCGCGGGCGGGTTACATGCTGATGTTCCAACTGGGGAAGCGCGAGATCGAGATGATGGATCCGCTCAACCGTGAGGCGCGTGACCACGATCAGGCCGCACTGGCCTCGCTGGTCATTGTTTCGCTCCACCGCGTCGGCAGGACTAACGAGGCGGCGGAATTCCGCCGCCAGGTGGAAAGATCCAGATTCGCCTCGCCGCGCATGCTCTCAGTCTTCCAGTCGGAACTGGTGGCCGCGAACCTGATCAACAGCAATTCGCCGTCAATCGCCCTCCAGCGGTGGCTGGGCGCGACGGTTTACAAGCCGGAAGATTTCAAGGGGAAGGTTGTGATCCTGCATTTCTGGGCGATGTGGAGCGCCCCGAGCGCGGAAGCTTTCCCGCGCCTGCGCGCCCTCGAGGACAAATACGGCAGTCAGGACCTGGTGACCATCAGCATCACGCGTTTTTACGGGCGCTCGGACAAGGAAGACGACCTGAAGCCGGAGCAGGAGTGGAAAAGTCTTCAGGAATTCGTCAAACGTTACGACGTCAGGCACCCGATCGCCGTCGGCAGGGAGGATGACCTGACGAATGATGATCACTTCAGCGTCATTTCGCTGCCGACCATCGTGCTGGTGGATCGCAAGGGAAAAATACGCGCGATCCGCCGCGGCGCCGGCAACTGGCGCGCGCTCGAAAAACAGGTTGCCAGACTGATTGAGGAGAAAGAGTGATCCACTGATCACCGACGGCTATGTTTTGTCAGGAATGCGGAAAGCAGATCAGAGACACGGCGCGATTCTGCAACGGGTGCGGCTCCCTCGTGCGACAGCGTTTCAATGCGGCCCCGCCGCCTCCGGCTCCGCAGCCGGTCGAAGAAAAGCGCGCGGCCTCGCCCCGACCCGACGATTTTTCAACCACGGTGGAAATCAGGGACCCCTCGGGCGACCATACGGCGGTCGTCCCCGTAGTGCCGGGCGAGAGCGTGCGGGCGCGAAACAGGGCCGAACAGCGCACGCTTTTTGAGCCCTCATCGGCTGAAGCCTCCAGGACTCGCCCGCCGCAGCCGGCGCTCAGACACGATCACTCCGGAGTCGAAGCTTCAAAAAATCTCCCCCCCCGCAAAGCCGCCGTTGCCGCCCGCGATGGTAACAGCAAGGCATTCTTCACCCGCGCCTTTCCCGCGACAGTCAATCCCCGGCACAACCACCTGGTCATCGTGACCTCACTGCTCCTGCTGGGCTTCGTCCTGCTACTGCTCCTGTTCTACTTCGCGGCCAAATTCGCATAACGGGCAAGGGAAAAAGTGAAAAGGCAAAGTCAGAAAGAAGGGCGACCCTGGTCAATCCCGGCGCCACTCGGCATTCTGACTTTTGCCTTTTACCTTTTTACTTTTGCCTTAAATAAAAGAGCGCGCCGCCTGCCCATAGTACGACGCGCTCCCCTCGAAATCCCCGCCTCAGACCTGCCCTGTCCTGATGGAGGATTTCAAGCCCGGAACCGGTGATCAGTAGACGCGGATCACCGTTGTGTTGCTCACGAGGCCGCCGACTCTGACGGCCAGTGAATGCGCCCCCGCCGGCAGATTGCGCGGCAGCAGGAAGTTGATCTGATCGAGCCCGGCGTATCCCGGCTGCCTGTCGGCATAGAGGACGGGCACCGTGACGTTATTGATTTCGACCGTGACCGGGGTTTTCACTCCGGCGTTCGCGCCGCGCCAGCCCGTGCCGAACAGTACGACGTAAACGTCGCGGCCAGGGACCTGTTTCACGGCACCCGCTTCGTAACGCGCGCCGTCGGTCGTCGAGATCATCACGGCCTCGCCCCCGCCGCTCGCGTCGGCGGTGAAGAGTGCGGGCGCGACCGCGACCACGTTGATCCTCGTTTCGGAAACCTCACCGGTCGAGGAGATGACGGTCGCGACGGCCTCGCCCGGCGCCGCCTCTTCGGGCAGCAGAAAGTTGATCTGGTACTGGCTGGTGTAGAAGAGCGGGGCCTGGAACTGCCGGCCCTGGCTGTCGGTAATCAGCACTCTGGTCCCGCGAATTTCGTAAGGTAGCGGCAGCCGGTCGGCCACCGCCGTGCCGTCGCCGGTCAGTTCGCCGCCGAAGGCCGTGCAGATTGCGCCCGCGGCCAGCGTCTCGCGGCGATAACTGGCAGAGGACGTGACGGTCATCGAGGCGGCGACCTGCAAATCTTCATGCGTGCAGTCAATCCCGATGCGATTGTTTGAATCAATCGCCGTCACCATCAGTCTCACCAGCGACCTGCGCAGTTCCGGCGACGAGTCTGGGATTTTCCACGCGAACTGCTGCGCAGTGCCCGGCAGTTCGGCGATCAGCCGGGGCCAGGTCGCGCCCCCGTCGGTCGAAAGCCTGACCTGATATTTCGTGACCGGCGACGTCGCCTCGGTCGCCCACGAAACCAGCGCGGTCTCGTTCATCACCAGACGCGCGGCCCCGGCCGGGGCGAGCATCGTGACGCGCGGCGCTCCCGGCCGGATCACGGCGATGTCGAGTCTGGTCGTGATCTCGGAACTCGCGTCGCCCGAGCGGAAGGAGACCTGATACATCTGATCGGCCTGCTCGTCCGACGGCGTGAACGTGAAAGCGCCCGTGTCGCCGTCAAAGGCGGCGTTCTTCGGCAGGCCGTAAACGGTGTGTCTGACCGGCTGCCCGCACGGGCTGTTTTTCATCAGCGTGAAGCTGAGCGTCTGCCCCACCATCACCGTCTTCGACCTCAGTTCGGCCACAGAAATCGGGTCGGTGGAAGAGCCCGTATAGCTCGCGTTCGACTCGGCCGCATAGACGCGCACTTCGGAGAGGTTGAAATACTCTTCGCCGTATTCGTCGGCATCAATGCCGGTCTTGCGCACGCGGACGTAACGGTACGTGTTGGCGTCGCTGACTCTGGCCTGCCACGCCTGACGGAACGGGTGCGGCTCGGGCCCCTGTGCGGCGAGCAGCGTCGAAGTCGCAAAGGTCGGGTCGTTGGAGGCGCGCACTTCAAAGTTGCGGCGCGTGTTGGCCTGACTCATGTCGGTGCGGAAGAGAATTTCGAGGCCGCTGATGCGGGTGGGCTGTTCCAGATCCACCTGCCACCATTCGAGCCGCCTGGTGTTCGATTCCGAATGCCAGAGCGAGTGGCGCCCATCAGGGACCTCCATCAGCCCGTCGTTGGCCGCGCCGGGCACGTCGGTCGCGTCGCCCCACAGATGCACGCTCGAAGCCGAGGCCGGGCGGTGCAGCGCCACGTTGGTCAGGCCCGAAAAAGCCATGGTGCCGAGGCACGAGACCGGCGTCGTGGGGTTCGGGGTGATCGGCGTCGAAACGGGCTTCGGCGCGGGCAGCGCGGGCACGGCCTGCGCGAGCGTAATCGAGCCGTTCAGTTCCGCCAGGTAATCGGCTATTGCCAAGCCGGTCTGGCCGTAAATTTTCGGGGACGAGGCCGCGAAATAAGACGAGCGGAAATTGATGGTTGACCGGCTGGCTGGCGGGAGCGGGCCTTCTGCGAAATCGCGGTAGAAGGTGACGTCGCGGAAGAGCTGGCGCGCGCGCCGGCGCAGGTCGTCGCGGTTGGTGATGCGTGCGGCCGTGGTCAACACCGGCAGATGCATCATCCCCAGACCGGTGATCACATTTTCACCGGGCTTATCGGGCGTCCAGTAGATTGATGTCCCGAGCGGGCGATAGCTGCCGTCAACCAGCCGCTCACCGCCGAGCAGCACGGGGGAGAGCCCGCCTTTGCCGAGTACCCAGTCGGCGACGCGCACGATGAACGCGGCCACGCGCTGGTCGCCGGTTTCGCGCCAGAACTCGATCACGCCGAGCTGCGAGTAGCCGCTCCACATCAGCGGCTGTATCGCGTCGTTGCCGGCACTGTAATAGCCCTTGCGCCCGAAATCCTCTTCGGTCTGCATGAGCAGGTAAACGAGGTCGCGCGCTTTAACGAGGTAACGGAGGTCGCCGCTGTAACGCCACGCGACGACCATCGCGAGCGCGGGCCAGCCGGCCATCCGGGGCTCGTTCCAGCTCAGCACGTTATCGTAAGTGAAGTTGAATCGCTCCACGGCGTCGCCCGCTTCCACCGCCGATTCGTGAACCGCCTCGTCGCCGGTGAGCGCCCAGTAAAGCCACAGGCCCTCGATCCAGTGGTGCGAGAAGACCGGTTCGCGGTAACTGCCGTGCGCCCCTTTTTCATAGAAGGACAGGCCACGCAGGTTGAGCGCGTGCCAGCTGTCCCAGTAATCGTCCGCGTGGTAATGGCCCCAGTCGGCGCGGTAACGCGCCATCTCGCTGCCGATCTGCCAGGCCCGCGCGTCGCCTGTGCGCAGGTGTTCGCGCAGCAGCTGGTACGGCAGGTCGTAATGCAGATTGTCGTAGCCATCGCCCCACGCCAGGTCGCCGAAATTCTGCCAGCCGAAATGCTCGCCGTACTCGCCGCGCAGCCGGTATTCAAAGATCGATTGCGGCGGCTGGTGGCTGTCGCCTTCGCAGGCCTCTACGGCGTAAGCCGAGGCGAAGAGCCGCTCGGCTGAGGCAGCCGCCTCGCCGAGTTCGGCGTCCTGCTGGTAAACCTGCGACCAGGCACGTCGCTCGATCATGGCCGGGCGGACGGCGCCGGTTTTCGCCATGTAAGCCGGGTCGAGTGTGGCCGCGGACGAACTGGTCAGCGCCATCGCCGCGCCCGTCTGCCTGCCGAGGTAAAAATCCGTCGTCTTTGCGCGCCCGCCCTCAAAGTTATGATCGCTGCCCACGTCGGGCAGCAGGTCGAAACGCAGCCCGCCCGAATTCGCGCTCATCGCCTTCGGAAAGTTCTCGGCGAATTCGGGGGCCGAAATCTCAAAGGCCCCGGCGGCGAGCGTGGCGCCGCTCTGCCTGGCCGCCACCCGAGCGTGAGCGTCGGCGGCGGTGAGAACACTGAGACTGCCCGAGCCCGCGCTCACGGTCGGGAAGAAGGCGGAGAGGCTGCGGACGAGCGCGTGCTGCGCGAAGGGGGGCTGCTGCGCGCGATCCGCGCCGTACCCATACGTCCCGTGATTGACGAGCCGCAGGCGCACGCGGATGAACGGCTGGTCGGCATAAATGTAGTAACGTGCGGTGAAGCTGACATCGGGCAACACCCGCCCGACGATCCCCGGCGTCGCGGAAACAAAATGCCCGTCCTGTCGAATGACCGTGCGGAGCGAGCCGGCCTCTTCGACTGACGCATGGTCAATGACGGCAGAAGCAGTCACCGGCGAATTGCCGCCCTGACTGATGACGTTCAGCCGCTCTTTAGTTGAGTGTGTCTGTTTGAGCGGCGCGGCGAATTGCACGAGCTGGCCCGAAATTGATTTGATGGTCGCCGTGTCCTGCTCGACCGTCAGATCACGGATCGTCGAGCCGGCGGGGTGATTAAATTTGAGCGGGGCGTCATACGTCAGCTGCCCATCCGCAGAGGCGCTCACCATTACCTCTTCCTGACGCGGCGTGCCTTCGTCGAGCAGGTAGCGGTGACCCGGGAGCAGGGTCGCATCGTTGACATAGAGCCTGGTGAAGCCTGCCGTCTCCCACGTCAGATTCGCGCGGTGTTCGAAGCGCACCATCTCGCCGGGATTGAGCAGGCTGGCGTCATTCAGGTACAGTGCTTCACTGCTGCTGCCCATCCTCACCACCACCCCGCCGCGCGGCACCGTGGCGCTCACCGTCACCGGCGCGCGGAGCTGACTGGTTCCATCCAGCCGGAAGCCCGTGATCAGGGAGTTGCCCTGCCCTGACACTTCAAGGCCGAGACGTGACGTGGTGACGAGAATTTTGTCGGCCGAACTGCTGACCGAAAGAACAGGCGGCGTGGCCTGAGCCGATACTCTCGTGAGCCGGTATGAACCAGTGACTGAAGGTTTGAAATCAACCAGCACCCATTTGATCGGCTTGCTGGTATCCGTGGCCGCGCCGCGCCACCGCGCCAGCACGCGCATTTGCGCGGGCACGGGCGCTCCATTCGGGTCAGTCACGCCGAGTTGCGCCGCGTCGCGCACGTCCGCGGCCTCGCCGAGCGGCACGCCGATGGTGACTGGCAGGGAAGCGCTGTTTACTTTGATCGGGATGCTCAGGCCGGGCGATTGCGCCAGTGAGGCAGAGACGACGCAAAACGAAATGATCGCCGCCGGAAGCAGGGCCCGGAGCCAGCCGCCTCGCCGGGCAATTGATTCTGCCCGGCGCCTGTTGCCTGTTGGCTTCCGCTGCCGGCTGAACGAGGTCGGTAACGGGGTGAATGGAGCAAACCTGTCAGACATCGCGCTGGTTCCTGGGCGAGTCCCGGACGATGACAGGCTGTCGGATGACGTAGCTGCGGCCTACTGACGGCGCGACGAGGCGCGCGTCAGGGGATGGCAGGCGGTCGTGGTGGAGGTGACAGGGCGCAACGAAGGGAGGATTGAAAGTTCCGGGGTCGGACTTTGACGTGCCAGCCTGAAAATGCGAAAAGGGAATCTCAGCGTCCGGATGACGGTGAATCTCCCTGTCAGGTTGCGATCAGATTTCTTTCGGCCGGCATTGCTTTTTCGGTTGCGCTCGTACTCTGGCGCGGCCCGGTAACGTGCGAGCCGTCGTCCAGACAGTTTCCACTTCGGTCATTCGACCGTCTCGGCGCCGGAACAAGTCCGGACTGAGACTCGAAATCTGCGTCTTCGCATCGCTGCGAGGTTGCCTTTGTCGGTGGAACTCGGATGCTTATTCGGAGCAGAAACGTGAATGCGGCGTAGCCAGTGCCCCGTTCCGACTACGCCGCACGTGACGAACGAAACAGCCAAAGCTTCTTCGTCCGAGCTGGTAAAGCAAATATGACTGAATAAAAGAGCGAATGAAACAAGCGGCCGGTATCGTCTGCCGGACTGGTCTGGTAAGGTGGACGATACCGGCTGCAAAGCACATCAAACTCACACGCCAGGTATCTTTACAAGCCGCGTGCCATCCGGGGGCCTCGGTCATTCTGGTTGCGCGCGGCCTTATCTCGGGCGCGGAGTGAAACTTCATCATCGCCCTGGAAGTGTTTCGTGAAGTTTGGGTTGAAGTCTCAGGTTGTGGCGGCAGTGGTTTTCCCGGCGTGATTTTTCTGTTAAGGTGATGCCCGCGTTGCGTGATTACAGCCTGCCGGTCGCAGCGCGAATGCCAAATTCCGCAACCGGGCGGTGACAAAAATCGTTATTTTCGCCGCCGGAGCAAACGGTCTGCCCCCGACCGACAGGAGCGTCGTGCAGGAAGTCAATCGTGATTCAACAGGGTTGCTGCGAGCGGGGGCGATTGGGCTGGCGTTGCTGTGGCTCTACGGCGGAGTCCTCGGGCGGCTCATTCAGGACTGGTGGGTTGATGATAACTACTCGCACGGCTTT
Source organism: Blastocatellia bacterium (assembly GCA_035652435.1). Classification (GTDB taxonomy): domain Bacteria; phylum Acidobacteriota; class Blastocatellia; order RBC074; family RBC074; genus DASRDU01. Next base: position 72,981 of record DASRDU010000129.1, on the reverse strand, counting down.
CTCATCCCTTTCATCAGCGGATACATCATCTGGACGAACCGGGATCGCCTGCTCACTTTGGCGGACCAGCCCCGGCGCCTGGCCGGCAGCGTGACTATGCTGGCCGCCGTCCTGCTGCTTGTCGCCGGTCTGGTGGGGGCGATTTATTACGTCTCGCGCGTCTCGTTCGTCGTCGCGCTCGCCGGGCTGACGCTCTACTTCGGTGGTTGGCGGCACCTGCGTCTGCTGGCCTTCCCCATCGGGCTTTTCCTGCTGGCGATCCCGATCCCGACCACCATCTTCAACAGGATCGCCTTCCCGCTGCAACTGATCGCCTCGGATTACGCGACGTGGGCGATTCGCCAGTTCGGAATCCCGGCGCTGCGCGAAGGCAACGTCATCGAACTGGCGAGCATGAAGCTGCAGGTGGTCGAGGCGTGCAGCGGCATCCGTTCGCTCATGACGCTCACGACGCTAGCCGTAACGTGGGCTTATTTCACCGAGAAGAAGTGGTGGCGGCGGATCGCGATCGTGGCCGCCGTCGTCCCGGTCGCGATCATCGCCAACGCGGCGCGCGTCGCCGGCACCGGGCTGATGGCGAACCGGTGGGGGCCCGAAGCGGCGGAAGGTTTTATGCACGGGTTTTCCGGCTGGCTGATTTTCGTCGTCGCGCTGTTGCTGATTATGGCAATATCGCGGCTGATGAATTTTGCCGAGCGGCTGTTTCGCCGAAGGCGTGTTCAGAGTGTCTGACCGGGACGAGTAATCATCAACCTTATCCGGCTCTCCCATGACCCCGAGTTTGAGAAAAGAATCCGAACTCAGCCGCACCGTAGTGGCCCGCATCCCGGGCACTGAGGCGCGGGAATCCGTGATGAAAAAGAACCTCGCCTTCGCCTCAATGCTGGTTTTCCTGCTGCTCGCGGGCACCTGGGTCAATTACTTGGTGCAGGCCCGCGAGCAGGAGAAAGTCCCCCCGCGCGCCGCGCTCGAAGGGCTGCCAAAACAACTCGGCTCATGGCGTGAGAAAGAGACCGAAACCCTCGACGCGCGCACCCTGGAAGTTCTCAAACCTGACGACTACCTGCAACGCACATACCTCAATACCCAGGGCCTGCCGGCGTTTCTCTTCATCGGCTATTTCGCCAGCCAGCGCAACGGCAGCACCTACCATTCGCCGCAGAACTGTCTGCCCGGGGCCGGGTGGGTGATGGAGCGGCGCGCGAGCCTGGGCGTCACTGCCGCGCCCTCCGCCGGTCAGGGCCTGATCAATCAGTTCGTCATCACCAAGGACAACGCGCGGATGCTGACGCTCTACTGGTATCAGGGGCGTGGCCGCGCCGTAGCGAGTGAGTACTGGGGCATGATCTACACGGTGAAGGACGCGGTCACGCGCCAGCGGACTGACGGCGCACTGGTGCGCGTGATGCTGCCGATTAATGAGGGTGCTGCGGGCGAAGAGGCGGCGCTGAAAGAGGGCATGGATTTCGTCAATCAGCTGCTGCCGGAACTGCCGCGTTACATCCCGGATTGAGCAGGGCCGCCGCGTTCGATCCGTCATCACCAGCACTTCACACCTTTACTCCATCGATCAGAAAGCAAACTTGAGCGCGAACTGCACCTGTCGCGGATTGACGGACGTGTCAACCGAGCGTCCGAAAGCCGGCGCTTCGAGGATGCGCACGGGCAGGCCGAAGTGAGTCCGGTTGAAAAGATTGAAGGCTTCGATCCGCAGCACGAACGACCAGCCTTCCTTCACGCGGAAGTTTTTGATCAGAGTGAGGTCGGTTTTCAATACACCACTGCCGCGGAAAGTGTTGCGCCCGACCCGTCCGTCTCTCAGCGTGAACCGGCCGTTGTCCTGCGGCAACAGCGCCGTCGCGAGCGGCGCGGTGAGGCGCAATCGCTGCTGTCTGTCGTCACTGACCTCCAGACCGTTGAGCGTATCAATCCGGTCGGTCAGGTTTCCGTCGAGGTTGATATCGAAGCTAGTGTTCACGGTGAACGGCTGGCCCGTCTGGAAGGTCGAAACCTGCGCCAGTTGCCAGCCGCCCAGCAGCAGTCCTCTGACCCCGGCAGCGTTGTCGAAGCGCGCGAGGAAAGGCAGATGCGAGATCGTACTCAGGACGAAGCGGTGACGGATGTCGAAATTCGCGTTGCCGCGCTCGGCCCGCAGGTTACTGTCGTCCTGCGGCAGGTTGTACGCGCCCGCCACATCGAAAACGTCCGACACGTCGTCAATCGCATGCGACCACGTGTAAGTGCCACTCATCTGCCACCCTTTGGAAAACCGCTTTGTTACGCCGACCTGCAACGAGTGATAGTTCGATGCGGCGGATGAATCAAAGACGGTGTATGCGCCGAGGCCCGGAGTCGGGCGGTAGAAGAAATTCTTCCCGGGCAGCGGCGGCAGGGAGATGGCTGGCAGCGCCCTTTTCTCGCGCTCGCGGTCGAGCGTCAGGCCGAGAATATCGAACGGCACGAGCAGCGAATTCAATCCGCCGTTCGGGGTGCGGAAGCGCGTCAACCTGATCCCGCGCGTGCCGACGTAGGCCACATTGACCAGGTAGTCACTCGATAATTCCCGCTCCAACTGAAGGTTGAAGTGGAGGGCATAAGGCGAGCGCAGGTGGCGGTCAGGCAGCGTGAAAGCCAGGCCCGAACCTGAAGGCTGGCCGCTCAGCGCAGGCGAATCGAAGAGTACGCCCAGGACCGGAACCACGGCCCCCGGCGGCAGCGCGATCACGTTCAGCCGCCCGTCTTTGGTCAGCAGCGTACACCCGAAAAGGCCCTCGGCTGTGACGTCAGGGCAGACTCTCCCCTGAGTTCCGAAGATGCTGAAGAATGGATTGAAGACGTTCTGCAAGCCCTTAGATGGGAAGCCCGGCGGCGGCTTGACGTATGACTGTGTGATGTCGAAAGTGCTGGAATCGAGACTGAACGGGATGAAGTTCGGGAAGACGTTGCGCGACTGGCTGACGACGTTGCCGAGCGCGAGGTCGTAATAAATTCCCGCGCCGCCGCGCACGGCCGTTTTGCCCGCCTGCGTGCTGCTTGAGGCAAACGGATCCCATGCGAACCCGATGTGCGGCCCGAAGTTGTTTCGGTCCGGGTCATAGATGCCCTCGCGCCCGTCCAGGAATTGTTCCAGCGCCCGGCGCGAAACCTCGAAGGCGCTCACGAGTTGCTGTGACGCGACAACTCTGTCGGGCAGTCGCGGGTAACGGAGGCGCAGGTTGAGCGAAGGATCGGGCGCCGGCAGGTTGCTGCCGCTGAAGGTCTGCTCGATGCGATTGTTCGCCTCGCGCGGGACGCTGTTGTATTCATACCTCAGTCCGTAATCCAATGTCAGTCCGTGCCTGATGCACCAGTTGTCGTTGAAGAAAAAGTTCTGCTGCCAGAAGCGCAGGGCGATGGCCGTATCGGTCTTCCCGGTCGTCAGCGCCTGGAAGATGCCGGTCGGGACGCCCAGCGCGGCCAGATCCGAACCGCTGTAAAAGCCGGGCGTCGGGCTGAAGGGATTCCCTTTCGCCGTCACGCGGAAAGTCAGCTGGCGGAAGGAATCCAGCACGGGCTGCTGGGCAAAGAGCGGGTCAAACAGGCTGCTCCCGCTCAGATCCGGCGCCCCGCCGAAGACGATCTGCGGGCGGAAGTTGCGATTGAGCATGCTGTTGAGCTGGGTGCGCCGGATGTCAGTGCCGAATTTGAAAGTGTGGTTGCCGCGAAAGAGCGTCAGCGTCTCAGCCGCCTGAATTGTGTTGTTGGCGCGCGCCTGCGGGAAGAGCGTGGTGTCTGCCCCGACCGCGCTGAAGGGCGTGACCACCAGTTGCCCTGCCGGCCCGAGAAACGCTTCGGTGGTGGCAAGCTGCCCGCTGTCGTCAGTGAGCGTCGTGTAGCTGGCAAATGGAAACCGGAAGGGCGCGGAGCCGGGAGGGGCCAGGATAGTTGAGGAATAGTTGGCCAGTACCAGCCGGTTGAGCAGGTAGGGGCTGTTCACCGGATCATTGGTGATCAACTGCGAGGGCAGGTTGAGTGGATTGCGCAGGGCAGCGAACCGCAGCCGCGTGCGCCCGAAACTGCTCCTCAACTGACTGGCGACCCTCGGAGTCAACTGGCTGTTGAGAAAGAGCGACAGATTCTGCGTCCCGACCCGCGGCTCGACGCCGGAGAAGATCGCGCCGCCGACCGCCGGCACCTCATGTCGGTCGTTGGTGAAGTTGTAGCGTCCCGTCAGAGTGTGCCGCACTTCCGGCCCGAAGAGCGTGAAGTTGTGATCGAATTTAAGCGAGAAGATCGTGCCAGTCGCCTTGGCCGGCAAGACCTGAGTAAAGGTGTTCTCGCCATACGGCCCGATGGGATTATTGGCGAAAGGGAAGAGCGAAAAGACCGCATCGCCGGCGGCGGAGGTCGGCGGGAACCTGCTCTGATCAATGCTGTAGCCGCTCGCCCCCAAGCCGAAGAATCCGCGCTGCTCGACCGTCGGCACCGAGAAATGCGTCTCCTGCCGCGCCCTGACCTCCTGCCTTTCAAAAGAACCGAAGAAGAAAGTCCTGGCCGGATCGCCCGAACCGAGCGGACCGAAATATTTCTTTGAAAATGGCAGCCCGAACGCCACCCCGTCCTGATGGCGCAGGTAGTGATCCTTATCCTCAGACGGGTTGGAGAGTCTGACGGCCTGACCGCCGGGCGCTCCCGGGCCGAAAAGAATGACCGGGACGCGCGTGGGGCTGGGCGGCGGGTCGAAGGATCTGGGAACGGCCGTGAGCGCGTAGCTGGCCGGCGCCTGATCCTGAGCGTAGTCGAAGAAGTTCCGCGCGTTAAGCGCGTCGTGATTGAAGAATCCGTAAACCGACCCGTGAAGCTCGCGTGTCCCCGATTTGGATACCGCATTGACCTGTGAGCCGGGGTTGCGGCCCTGCTCGGCGTCCCAGAGGCTCGTGACAATCTGGAATTCCCTGATGCTTTCAATGCTCTGCGGGATCAGCGAGGCAAAGCCCTGCCGCCTGACACCAACGTCTTCGTCGTTATTGTCTGAACCGTCCACGGTGAAGTTATTCGAGCGGGCGCGCTGGCCGTTGACTGAGAACTGTCCGGCCGTGCCGATGCCTGCGCCCAGACCCGGCCCGGCCACGCCTTTGACTTCAGGCGGCGGGGCGACGCCCGGGGCGAGCAGCGCCAGCTCATCAAATGACCGGACGGCTGCGAGCGGCAGCAGCGATGCCGTCCGGTCATCAGTGTTGGCGCGGCGCGTGGCGTCCGTTAAGTTGACCAGCTGCCCGACCTCTTCAACCTGAGCCTGTGCGGGCTGAGGCGTCGTGGCGGCGGGCGCGGTCGGGCCGAGGGTGATATCCGGGACGGTCTCGACGGTTTTGTTGAGCGCAGTCTTGATCGGCTGTCTGGTCGGCTTGACGACGACCATTCCTTCTGACCATGCCTCGATGGTATAGACGCCGAGTGGCAGGAAGGTGATCTGGTAACGGCCCTCCGGGCTGGTCAGAGTGGCGCGCTGATTACCGGTCTCCTGATTCGTCGCGATGATGCGCACCCCCGGGAGCGTCGCCCCATCCGCATTGATGACGCGCCCGACGAGAGTGCCGGTGATCGTGTCCGGCACGACTCGCGCCAGCACTGACGGCGGCAGCTGGGCTACGATGAGCGTGAAAGCCAGAGCGAAGCGGAAGAAATTTGACTGTCTCATCGGATACCTTCTCCATTCTGTTTTATCTCTCGGGCAGAGATGTCATTTGCCGTGCCGCAGTTTCGCAGAGCGCTGATTACAAAAGCTGGAATGACTTCATCTGACTCATGCGGCAGGCAGGAACGAAAAGGCTCAGGCCGCGAAAATTTTTATTGCGGGAGCCGTATCCGGTGATGGGATATGTCGGTGGAGGCTGAAAGTGACGGGCGAATCAGACACTGAGAGGGCAGATGCTTTGAATTACTTTTCTGATGAAGACGGCTGCTGCATTCAATCCCGCCACACGTAAATGTCGCGGGCGATCTCTTCTTCCAGCGCGATCTGCGTCTCTTCGCACTGAATCACAAAGCTGGGGAACCGCTGATGAATTTTGATGGGCACGCCGGGCGAGATGCCGAGCGAGGCGAGCTTCTGAATGCGAGGGAAGTTGCGCGCGCTGATGTAGGCGACGCGCGCCGGTTCGCCGATGTTGAGGCGGTCAGCGGTGGTGACGACCGCGTCAAATTTGCTTTCAACCTGGCGGCAGCAGTCGCCCGCCGGGATCGGGTGGTGGTGCGGGCAGTGGCGCGGGTGGCCGAGCAGCGTGCAGATCGCGTCAGTAACGCCGCGCGCGAGCAGGTGTTCGAATTCGCAGGCGTCAGCTTCGCTCTCTTCCAAGGTCATGCCCAGCACGTCAACGACCAGTCGTTCGGCCAGCCGGTGACGGCGGATCACCTCTTCAGCCGTCTGGCGGCCACGCGCCGTCAGGCGGATCTCGGCGCGCCCGTTGCGCGTGATGTAACCTTCGCGCTCGCATTCGGCGAGCAGCTCTTCGGTGACTTCGGTCTTTGCGTCCGCCGCAATGTGGTCAGCCGATGACGAACCCTTCTCCTCGTTCGTCCAGACCGCTTCGAGGACTTCGACTATCTCTTCGGAAACCCGCTGATGCATATCTTAGAAGTGAATGTGCAGTGTCCGCAGCACCCAGCTCACCGCGCCGCCGACGGCGATGGCGAAAGGAGTGATGAAGGCGAGGATGTAGAGCGCTTTCCGGGTCCCGTGTTCGCGGACGATCATAAAGAAGTTGGCGATGCAGGGGATGAAGAGCGTCAGCACAACGAGCGCGGTGACGATCTGGACCGGACTCAGCACGCCGTCATGCACCATCTGAAACAACCCGGCGGCCCCATAATCGCGCCGCAGGAAGCCGAGCAGCAGCACCTGCGCCGTCTGCTTCGGCAGGTCGAGAACGCCGGTGACGACGGGTGACAAGGCCCCTTCGATCAACCCGAGCCCGCTCATCGTCCCCCACGGCGTCGGCACGCGCAGCCGGTCGAGGATGAACAGAATCAGCGTCCCCAGCACGAAGAGCGGCAGAGCCTCTTTCAGATACCACTTCATCCGCTGGCGCGTCTTCGTCCAGACGTTTTTGACAATCGGCACGCGGATCGGCGGGATCTCGAAGATAAAATCTCCGCGCTCCCCCTTGATCAGTTTTGACGAGAGCCAGCCGACCAGCATCATCTGCGACACGACGACGCCGAAGACGATCAGCACCGCCTTGTAACTGAGCGATCCCGTAATGCCCAGGATCACGCCCAGTTGCGCCGAACAGGGGACGCCGAGCGCGAGCAGGATGGTCGCAATCAGGCGCTCCTTCTTCGTCGCCAGAATGCGCGTCGTCATCGTCGCCATCGTGTCGCACCCGAGCCCCAGCACCATCGGCAGCACGGCCTTGCCATTCAGGCCCATAAAGCGGAACCCGCGGTCAGACAGAATCGCCAGCCGCGGCAGATACCCGCTGTCTTCGAGCAGTCCGAAGGCAATGAAGAAGGTCGTGACAATCGGCAGCACGATCGCCAGCCCGTAGGTCAGGCCGACCGAAATCAGGCCGTACTGCCCGACCAGAAAGTCGTAGATGAATCCGGACGGGATGATCGCCTGAAACGCCGGATTGAGCAGCCCGTTGAAGACGTTGTTTTCAATCGCGTCAACGAGTGTGCCCGCGCCAATGACGCCGACGAATTCATACATGAGCAGCAGCACCACAAACAGCACCGGCACCCCCGTTTTCCAGTCCCGCGACCAGGCGCCGAGCTTTTCGGCAAAGCTTTTCGACCTGTGAATGACCAGCGCGAAAGGGGTCATCACCGGCGCGATCAGCAACCCCAGTTGTGTGACGAGCGGGTAGAGGAAACCATTTTCCCAGGCTTTGCTCTCTTCGTTGAATGTGCCGAAGAGCAGTGTGAAGAGCCGGCCAAGGTGCAGCCGGGCGAAAAATGCCTGCGCCGCCGGGATCAGGCTCCCTTCGATCCAGCCGTTCGCCGCATCGTAAGGGTTCGGCCAGCCCGAGCGGCGCGCGACCTCGGTATAAAGAAACAGCGTGATTCCGGCTGCCAGAGCCGCGAAGGCGAGCTTCAGCGAAAAGCTCTCCTGCGCATCGGCGGCCACGCCGGGCAGGACTTTCTTGTATTTCGCGACGGCTTCATCGAGAAAGCCATTTCGAGTTTCTTCCAGCCGCGCGGTCAGCGTTCGCAATCGCAGCCGGCTGCCGGCGTCAGCGATGTGATTGGCAGAACCGTTTGAGTTGTTTCCAAGCGCCTGCTCAATTGCGGCGCGCAAGCCAGTGTCGCGCGTTTGCAGCCACTCGATGGCGAGCGGTAAAGGCATGCCCGCCGTTCCGTTCTCGACCGCGGTGCCTCTGAGCGCCTCGCCGGTCAGAATCTGATGGTACTTTTCCCGGAGCGGGTCTTTCGGGACTTTGGCGCGGCCCAGCAGCTTGTGCAGTTTGTCCAGACCTTCGCCGTCGGTCGCGACGGTTTCGACCACAGGGATGCCGAATAATTCGCTGATGGCTGCCGCATCAATCTCGATGTTGCGGCTGCGCGCCTCGTCCATCAGGTTCAGCACGAGCAGCATCGGCACGCCGAACTGGGCGAGTTGCGCGGTGACGAGCAGCGTGCGGCGCAGGTTCTTGGCGTCGGCGACCTGCACGATCAGGTCGGGCTCTGCATTGATGAGCAGGTCGCGCGTCACGCGCTCGTCGTCGGATTGCGGCACCAGTGAATTGACGCCGGGCGTGTCAATCACTTCCCAGTCGCGCCCGCCGTAACGCATCCCGCCGCGCGAGACTTCGACTGTTGTGCCAGGGTAATTCGAGACCGTGACGTATTTGCCCGTCAGCCAGCCGAAGATGACCGATTTGCCGACGTTCGGATTACCGACGAGCAGCAGTTTCAATTTGCGCGTGGCAACAAGGGGCTGATCAGTTGATGAGGGCGTGATGGTGCGATGTTCGGCAGTGGCAACAGGCATTTCAGATGTGTCCTCCGCAAGGCCGCAACCGGGTCCGGCTGATGGCGGCGGTAAAAGGGAAATGGATTCTAGTAAAAATGAAATCCATTTTCAACTAAATTGTCCGGCCCATCGTCTTTTTCTGCCGAGGCTGGTAAATTCTGTGGGGGCCGGGGCGAGGGAGTTTCACCCATCAATCACAATTCATCATGAGGGAAGATGCGAAAACTTGAGAAACTGATCGAAGGGAACAGGGCCTGGGCTGAAAGCATCAGCGCGCAAAGGCGGGATTTTTTCGAGAGCCTGTCGAGGCAGCAGACGCCCGAGTATTTGTGGATCGGCTGTTCGGACAGCCGCGTGCCGGCGACGCAGCTGGTCGGCCTCGATCCTGGCGAAATGTTCGTCCACCGCAACGTCGCGAATGTTGTCGTGCATACCGACCTGAACTGCCTCTCGGTCATTCAGTTTGCGGTTGACGTCCTCAGGGTCAGACACATCATCGTCTGCGGGCATTACGGCTGCGGCGGCGTCGAAGCCGCGATGAAAAAACTCAGGCTGGGTCTGATTGATAACTGGCTCCGGCATGTCGAGGACGTCAGGGATAAGTATGAAGCGCTGCTCGAAGGCATCGCCGACGGGCACGAACGTTTCGACAGACTGTGTGAGCTGAATGTCATCGAGCAGGCCATCAACGTCTGTCAGACGACGGTAGTTCGGGGCGCCTGGCAGCGCGGCCACGAGCTGTCAGTCCATGGGCTGATTTACAGTTTGCAGGATGGGTTGCTGCGCGATCTGGATATTTGCATTACCAATGAAGAGGGATTGCTGAAAGCCCGGCGAAAAGCCCTGGCGGATAATCTGATTTGCTGAATGGAATCGTGCTGGTCGTGAGTTCAGAGAGGGAAGAGAGGCGTAACGGGCACCGGCAGGGGACGGGTCATCTCGCCCCTGACAGGCTGGTTAATTGAAAGCGGAGTTCGCCGATGCGCAGCCGGACGGCGATGTAAATCGGCAGGCGGCGGGCATCGTTGGTGACCCAGGCTTGAGAAATCAGCTGCTGATTTTCCGTCCTGAGGATGTCGAGCTGCAACGCCTCCTGCGCGCCGAGCGGGCTGCCGATGGTCTCCTGCTTCATGACTTTGAAGGTCATTGATTTCAGGCGGTGGTTGGAGTCAAGGAAATCAAACGTATAAGTCGAGCCGACCTTCAGGTCAGCCGCACGGACCGCGTAAAAGAGCGAAACCAGATCGAACGTCTTCGGCTTCACCGCCACGCCCGTCCCGTTGCTCAGCTTCACGGCATTCCCGGCCCAGTCGTAATCGGCCGTGATCTCCTTGTCCCGGCTGCCCTCGCGCAGCCGCAGCTCGGTTCGCACCGGCATCAGTTTTTCCGCGTCGGCATAACTGGTGAAGATGTCGTTGATGCTCATCACCGCCCGCGCCGCACCCGTGCTGGCGGTCTCGGTGACGAATTCAAAGACGCGGTGGTCGCCGAACTTGCCCTGCCGCCGCACTGAAAAATTCGCCTTCCCGACCGAAGCGAAGTTCCCCCAAGAGATGTCGTAATTCAGCCGCTCGCCGACGAGGAAAGGCAGGTTATCGGGCGGGACTTCACCGAGCGAGATGGCTTCAAAGACCGCGCCCGGGGGCGGGTTGCCGGTCGTCGCAAGGAGCGGAGTCGCGCCCTGATTCCTGCTGATGTCCGTCTTCGGCTTGTTGCTGATCGTCGAGCTGGACAACTCGGCGCGCAACTCGCCGAACGGCGGTCGCGCCGTCACGAGTACCGGCAGGCGCTGCGCGTCGTTGGAAAACCACGCCCGCACGCGGTACTTGCCCGCGTCAAATGACGAGCCTTTGGAATTGAAGTCCACGCGGATCGCGTCGAAAGCGCCGGCCTGCGTAATGACCCGCTCGCTCGGCTTCGCCGTGGCTTCGACTTCCGTGACTGTCTTGCCGAACAGGACGGTGAATTTGTGGCTCGTGCCGGGCTTCAGGTCGCGGTACCGCAGCGCGTAAAGCATCGCGGGCAGGTCGCGGGTGCCCGGCGGAATTCTGGTCTCTGACCCGTCGCCATAACGCGCGGCGTTTTTCGCCTGATCGAGAGTGACCAGCTCATCAGACCTCGCTCGCCCCTGCCGCGTCGAATTCTCCAGCCGGTAGGGCAGCATCGTCGTGGCGTCAACGTAGGAATTGTACTGATTGTCCACGTCCGCCAGCAGCGACCGCGCATACCCGACCGTCTCGACTCTGGTGCGGAGCTGATAACCTTCCTGCCCGAAGAATGCTCCCCGGCCTGCCACTTCGAGTTCCATCCGCGCTGCTGTGACAAAATTCGACCACGAGATATTGAAAGTCAGTCGCTCGCCGACGGTGAGCCCTCCGTCGGGGGCGGGCGCCGAGCCGAGCGGGCCGGATTTTTCAGTGGAAATTTTTGGCGGCGGCGTGAGCGGGCCGCCTCTTTGTGGTGATGGCTGCTGTGGCAGCAGTCTCATGGCCAGCACGCCAATGCTGGCAAGGCAAAGAACCAGGACTCCGGTCAGGAGGCTGCGAGCTGGTTTACGAAACAACATCTAAAACTATTCCGCCCTGTCTGTTCTGGGTAATTCGTTCAGTAAATTAGTGTTTATGACTGTGACCTCAGGGGCTGGCGGGAGAGTCACCCGTAATTTAACGCACAAGCTCGCGATTTGATCCAATTTCTTTCAGAATTTTTTCAGCGGCCTCAACCGGATCGGGTGCCGCCGTGATCGGCCGGCCGATGACCAGATAATCGGCCCCGGCCCGGATCGCATCGGCCGGGGTCATGACCCGGCTCTGATCATTCAATGCCGCCCCCGCCGGACGCACGCCCGGAACCAGAATAACGAAATTTGAACTGGTGATCGTCTGCCTGAGAGGGCTGATCTCGCGGGGCGAGGCGACTACGCCGTTAATGCCAGACGCTTCGCACAGCCGGGCCAGTCGGACCACCTGATCTTCCACCAGACTGTCAATACCGATTTCGTGGAGCGACTGCTGATCGTGGCTGGTCAGCACGGTCACGCCCAGAATCAGCGGGCGGCGCAACCCTTCGCGTGAGGCGACCGCATCAACCGCCTCGACGGAAGCGCGCATCATCGCCGATCCTCCGAGCGCATGCAAGTTAAAGATTTTCACGCCGAGCCGCGCGGCTTCGACGGCGGCCCCCGCGACGGTGTTCGGGATGTCGTGAAATTTCAGGTCGAGAAAAACCTCTTCGCCCATCCCTGTGATGCGCCGCACGATGTCCGGCCCGGCGGCGGTAAAAAGCTGCTTCCCGACCTTGAACATCCCGGCCAGACCGCGCAGCTTTTCGACCAGAGCGATTGCCTGACCCGGGCTGTCAACGTCGAGCGCGACCACGACGGGATTATGGATTGTGGATTGCGGATTGCGGATTGATGATGTGGACATTATTTTGAAGATTCCTTTCGTGGCGGACTCGGGACCGCTTGTTGTTATTTCCCCCGCTTTATTCTGACGTTGCCTGCACAAACATCGCCCTCTTCTATGCCGTCAAGCCAGGCCTTCAAGGTTTTGACACGCTCGTTTGTCAATTCACTGAGGACTGTGCATCGGCACATAGGATTGACGCTGCCGTACGTGTGCGGATCGGGATCAGGATAGATTGATTCAAGGTGCGCGTCTCTGAAGATAACCCAGGCGCGCTGGGCGGCTTTGAGTTTCCGGAGGAAGATTCTGTCGTTCGCGTATTCACGGAGAATCCGGTTATAAATACGATTCAGTTCAGCGTCAGCCTTTTTGTATTTTCCACAGGCTTCATCATTCATCTCGCCCTGCGTTTGTCCGGGTATTACTCCCGACTCAGTCCGGGAGCTTTGGGAGATCGGGTCGGGTGTTTTACCTGCATCTTTGACAAGAGCGCTGACGGAGACAAGAGTCAGGGCGGAAAGTGAGGCGATAAGAAAAGCTGTTTTCACTTAATCTCTCCTGTCTTCGACGGAGCTTTGGTCTCAACACGAAGCGAGCGGATGAGCTTTTCAAGGCGTGTCAGATCGGGGTGAACTGGTCTGAAGGCTGCTTATCGAGTCTGCGGGCGATTCGGTTGACGTACGCCCGATGAACTTTCTCGCCTGACCTGCCGGGGTTCATCGGCAGCCTGTAGCCATCGTGCCTGGTGGCGCTGTTTTCGTTGGGGAGGGTGGGCGTGCTGACTGGAAAATCCGCTTCGATGTAATACTGCCCATCACTGGTGATTCCCTGAAAGTTACAGATGATGCTTTCATTGGTCACCAGCATCATGTCCTGAGTATATTGGGTGAGAAACAGCACCCCTTTGCCATTATCAAAACCAGCGTAGCGTAGCTTCGCATGGAACATCTGACTCGCGTCGTGGGAAAGCGGGTAAGGGATTTCCCCCGGCCAGAACTTTGGCTGCCTGAAGATAAGTCTCTTCAGCCTTTGAATCTCAGCGGGGAATGATTTTGCATTTTCAGGCGCAACGGAAAAAACAGCTCGGAATCCGGCCACTGGATAAATGTTGATTTCGGGTTCGTAGGATGACTTAACCCTGAGCTGGTAGGAGCCTGAAAAACTCAGGCGCAGGTGTTCGGGGTAATATCCATCAGGTTTGTCGGTCGGATTCGACATCGGAGTCGCCTTCACCGTCTCAACCTTCATCCCGGTAAACAGCGACTGATCCCAGGAAACACTCAGCCCTTTGCAATCTGTCGGCCCGTTCTGAGCGGGGGCAATCACGCCGGCCTTTTTCGGCCTGCTCTGCCCGGCCGGCACTGAATGATCACCCCGCTGGAAGGTCGCAGCGCTCGCACAGAGTGCAATGATCGTCACAGTTGTAAGCGATTTCAGTTTGAGATAACTCATTTACCCGCTCTGTCAGCCTGCGCCGCAGAATCCTGCCTGAAGATGAACGCGTGGATACCGTGCGGCAGGATGTTATCGTAGCGCCTGATTGACTGACAATGACTCCTGCCCGCGCGCTGGTTTTCGGGCCGGAGTTTATGTCATCATCGCGCCATCACCGGCACCCGCGAGACGCAATTGAAAACAGACTCGACCATTAATACGCCATGAGCAATCCACAGATCGTCAAAGCGCCGCACGGGAATCAACTCAGTTGCAAAGGCTGGCAGCAGGAAGCCGCGCTGCGCATGCTGATGAACAACCTCGACCCCGAAGTCGCCGAGAAGCCGGACGAGCTGATCGTTTACGGCGGGACGGGCCGCGCCGCGCGCAGCTGGTCGGCATTCCATGCGCTGGTGCGCAGCCTGCGTGATCTCGCAAACGATGAGACGCTGCTCGTCCAGTCGGGCAAGCCGGTCGGCATCTTCCGCACCCACGAAGACGCGCCGCGCGTGCTGCTCGCGAACTCCAACCTCGTCGGCCACTGGTCGAACTGGGGCGAGTTTCATCGTTTGGACAAACTCGGCCTGACGATGTACGGCCAGATGACCGCCGGCTCGTGGATTTACATCGGCAGCCAGGGGATCGTGCAGGGGACGTTCGAGACTTTCGCGGCGGTCGGCGTGAAACATTTCGGCGGCTCGCTCGCCGGGAGGCTGGTCGTCTCAGGGGGAATGGGCGGAATGGGCGGCGCGCAGCCGTTGGCCGCGACGATGAACGGCGCCTGCTTCCTCGGCATTGATGTTGACCCGGCGCGCATCGAAAAGCGCATCGCGACGGGTTACTGCGATCAGATCAGTTACGACCTGGACGATGCATTGAACATCATCGCCGAGGCGCGCGCGCGCGGCGAAGCGGTCTCGGTCGGCCTCGTCGGCAACTGTGCCGACGTGCTGCCGGAACTCGCGCGGCGCGGCCTCGTGCCCGACGTGCTGACCGACCAGACGAGCGCGCACGATGCGCTGAACGGCTACGTGCCGAACGGACTGACGCTCGATGAAGCACTCGCGCTGCGCCGCGACAACCCTGCCGAATATACAAAGCGGGCGATGGAAACGATGGGGCGTCACGTGCAGGCGATGCTCGAACTGAAACGCCTGGGCGCGGTCACGTTCGATTACGGCAACAACATCCGCGCGCAGGCCGCGCAGGTCGGCGTCGCGGACGCCTTCGAGATCCCGGGCTTCGTGCCCGAATACATCCGCCCGCTCTTCTGTCACGGGCGCGGGCCGTTCCGCTGGGTCGCGCTCTCGGGCAATCCCGACGACATTCGCAAAACCGACAACCTGGCGCGCGAGATGTTCCCGGAAGACCCGGTGCTGGAACGGTGGCTCCGGCTCGCGGGCGAGCGCGTGAAGTTTCAGGGGCTGCCCGCGCGCGTCTGCTGGCTCGGTTACGGCGAGCGCGCGGAGTTCGGAGTCGCGATGAATGAACTGGTCAAACGCGGCGAGCTAGCTGCGCCGATCGTTATTGGCCGCGATCACCTCGACACGGGTTCGGTGGCCTCGCCGTACCGCGAGACCGAAGGGATGCGCGACGGTTCGGACGCGATTGCCGACTGGCCGCTGCTCAATGCGCTCCTCAACACGGCGGCCGGGGCTTCGTGGGTTTCGATTCACAACGGCGGCGGCGTCGGCATTGGCTACTCGCAGCACGCCGGCATGGTGGTCGTGGCGGACGGGGAAGAACGCACCGCGCAGAGGCTGGAGCGGGTGCTGACGACTGATCCGGGAATCGGCATCATTCGGCATGCTGATGCAGGCTATGAAGAAGCGATTGACGAGGTAAAGGAACATGGCATCAGAATGCCGATGCTCGAAGAGCGGAGCGGAAACTGATCCAGATGGTTTCTCAGACACCAGATGATTCCAACTGGCCACGTGCCAGCGCGTGGCTTGCGGGAGACAGATTCGCGAACACGACCGGCCGCATAGCTGTGCTTGGCGCACCCGTGCGTCTCGGTTCGATCACGCCGGGGCGTTGCGACCTCGCCCCTGCTGCGGTGCGCGAGGTGCTGTGGAAGTTCAGCAGCTACGACATCGAGACCGATGCCGATCTGCGTCTGCTTGAAGCCACAGACCTCGGCGATCTGCCGCTGGCCGAATCAAAACTCGAAGATGCTCTGGAACCATTGAGTAAAGCCGTCAGGCAGGCTCTCGCAAATGCCGATGCGGTTGTCGTGCTGGGTGGCGACAACGGAGTGACGCGGCCCGGAGTTCACGGCATTGCCGGTTCGCTCGAAGATTGCGGCCTGCTGACGCTGGATGCTCACTTCGACCTGCGCGACACGCACAACGGCTTGTCGAACGGCAACCCGGTGCGGGCGCTGCTCGAAAACGGGCTGCCCGGCGGCAACATCGTGCAGCTTGGCATCCTTGGGTTTGCCAACTCGCAGGCTTACGCTCAGGTCGCCCGTGAAGCCGGAATCAAAGTCGTGACGATGGACAAGGTCCGCGGGCAGGGGATTGAAAAGGCCGTCGGCGATGCGCTCGCTTACCTCTCGTCACGGGTCAGCGCGATTTACTTCGATCTGGATGTTGATGTGCTTGATCGCGCGTTTGCCCCGGCCACGCCCGGTTCGCGGCCCGGCGGGCTGCTGCCCTGGGAACTGAAGCGCGCCGCGTGGCTGTGCGGCAATCATCCGAAGGTGCGCGCGATGGATCTGGTCGAAGTTGATCCGACCGAAGATGTGGCGAATGCGACAGTGATGACTACGGCGGCATGCCTGCTGTCGTTTGCTTCGGGGTTGCTGAATCGGTTGTCTGCCTTTTCTTCTACCGATAAGTAGCGATGGGATTCAGGTCTTTGATCAAACAGGGCTACTTCCTGAAGTATTTGACCCGCCCTGCCAGGGAGAGAGGTTACAGACACGTATTTTGTGGGGCGCACGACGTGAAGGGGGCGAAGTGTCTCAATTGCAGAAAGCCCCTGCTGAGATTTCTGGCGCTTGATACCAGAGATCCGAGACTGGGTTTGCCAAAGTCCCCATTTCAAATGGTCTCGCTCTTCTTTTGCTGGAACTGCAATGTGGCCCAGCGCCCATTCTTTTATCAGTTCACCGGTAATGATGCGATAAGGTTACTTGCCGTGGGGAGGGGAGGGACACGCGCGGATTTCCCGTACAGCGGTTATCCACGTTTCTTTCCTGAAGCATTCGTCGAATTGTCCCCGCTTCCCGAAGCCGATCAGGAAGTGATAAAGGCGCTGAATAAAGGGAAGGCAGATGAATGGGAAGTGAGACAGAAAAAGCCCCACCTTTGCTTCCCACAGCACCAGATTGGCGGAGAGCCTTTTCTCGTTCAGAAAAATCCTGATTATCAGGGTGACGGCCGGTTCGCAGAAAAAGTGACCTGCCCTGAGTGTGGCAGGGTCATGCCTTTTCTTGCCGCAATCGGTGATGAGACCAGAGGTGCGGGCGGTTTCACCGGCATTGATTTTGTGCAGGTGCTTTTTCACTACTGCAAGCGCGACCATATTGTTGCCGCCTTTCAACAGTGTGACTGAGGAGAGCGCATAGAGGTGTCTGAGTGATTGAATCCTGCGCCATCATCAATTGTTCCCAACTCATCACGCTCGGTGGCCCGGCGCGCCCGCGTACTGGAGCAGAGATGCGCGAACTCGGAATCATTGCTGATGGTGCGATGCTCATTCGTAACGGACACATCGAGGCCGCCGGTTCGCGGAAAGATATTGAGCCGCTGATCGCTGCTGACTGCGAAATCGTTGACGCCGGGGGACGCGTGGTGATGCCCGGCTTCATTGACGCCCACACGCACCCGGTCTTTGCGGGCAACCGCGCTGATGAATTTGAAAAGCGGGCGGGCGGCGCAACATATCAGGAGATCGCTGCGGCAGGTGGTGGCATCCGCTCAACTGTTCGCCGCACGCGGGCCGCGTGCGAGGATGAACTGGTCAGTGCGGGGAAGCGTTACGCGAAATGGTTTCTGCGCACTGGCACGACGACTGTTGAAGCGAAATCCGGTTACGGTTTGTCACTCGAAGCCGAATTGAAAATGCTGCGCGCGATCCGCCGGCTCGCTGCGGAAACGCCGTTGCGTTACGTGCCGACGTTTCTCGGCGCGCACGAAGTGCCCGACGAATACCGTGACCGCCACGACGATTACGTTGATCTGGTAGTCAATGAAATGCTGCCGCGAGTCGCCTCGGAAGGGCTGGCTGAGTATTGCGACGTCTTCTGCGAAACGGGCGTTTTTGACCTGTCGCAGACGCGACGGATCCTGACGGCGGCGCGCAGTCTGGGGCTCGGGCTGCGCCTGCACGCGGATCAGTTGTCGCTCTCAGGCGGCGCACGACTCGCGGCGGAACTCGGCGCCGTGACTGCGGATCATCTGGAGCAGACGGATGCGGCAGGTATCGCGGCGCTCAAGGGGGCAAACGTGCAGCCGGTGCTGCTGCCCGCTTCCGCGCTGATGATCGGTTCCGGACGCTACCCGAATGCCCGCGCCATGATTGATGCCGGACTCGCCGTAGTTCTCGCCACCGATTTCAACCCCGGCTCCTCGCCCGTGCCTTCGATGCTGCTCGTGCTGACGCTCGCCACAGCGCAGATGAAAATGACACCCGCCGAAGCCATCACTGCCGCCACGATCAATGCCGCTCACAGTCTCGGTCGCGGCGCGGAGGTCGGGTCGCTGGAGCCGGGCAAACGCGCCGATTTCGTGATTCACGACTGCGACGATTACCGCGAGCTGGCTTACTTCGCCGGGATCGAACACCCGCGAGCCGTTTATGTGGATGGGATCAGAGTGTCGGGCCGGGCCGAGCTGAATAAAGCTGCATTCATTGATCATGATGCAGGGGAGGGAAGCTTGCTTTAAGCCGGAAAGACTGGCGGCATCGGGCTACTTGTCAGACCTGACCGCCTCGATGGCAGGCAGGCCGGTCGCCGGCTTCGCCGGTTTCAGCAGGCTCCACCACAATCCGGCGAAGGCCGTAATCATAATCAATCCCACGAGCAGAGTAATGTAAGTCAGGCGTTGCACAGGGCACCTCAGGGCTTTCGATCATCGTTCGGGTTGACAGTGATCACCATCTCCGGCAACACGTCAACGGTGTTGATTCCAGTGTTGGGGGTGGCAGTGAGTGGTGAAAACTTTTGTGCGTG
The DNA here is from genome assembly GCA_035652435.1 of Blastocatellia bacterium. Lineage (GTDB taxonomy): Bacteria > Acidobacteriota > Blastocatellia > RBC074 > RBC074 > DASRDU01. The sequence goes on along the minus strand of DASRDU010000129.1, from coordinate 54,005 downwards.
GCCGGTAAGAACTGCACAGCAGATTTTCTGAACTGACTCGGAAGAAGCCGTCAGTCGCATTCTTGAGGAAGTGCGTGGGTTTGTCAAAGAAATTCGACCGGTGGCGCGGAAAAATTTTTCTGTGATCAGGATCACTGCCCCTGCTCTACCTGACTTCGTCCTGATGCTCGCGGTACCACTCAATCGTCCATTTCAATCCCTCATCCAGACCCACCTCCGCGCGCCACCCGAGCCGCGCTTCGGCCTTCTCGGCAGACAGATACTGGGCGTCAATCTCCCCGGCGATCCGGGTTTGCAGCATCACCTTCGGTTCGAGCCTGCCGGCCCGACCCGCGATTTCGATGATGCGCCTGACCAGTTCAAGCATCTGCACCGGCTGATTCGTCCCGAAGTTGAAAGCTTCGCCGCGCGCCTCTTCAATCCTTTCGGCCAGCAGCAGGTAGCCGCGCGCCACGTCGTCAACGTAAACGAACTCGCGCACGGGCGTGCCGTCGCTGCGGATGATCGGCGCCTCGTCGCGCAGCACGGAAACGACGGTGCCGGGGATGATGCGCGACAGGTTCAGATCGCCCGGCCCGTAGATGTTCGCGAACCGGGTCACCGCGACCGGCAGTTTGTACGCGTGGGCGTAAGACCTCGCCAGCACGTCGGTGCAGACCTTCGAGGCGTCGTAAGGGAAGAGGCCGTTAAGCTGATACTCTTCAGTGTAGGGCAGGTGTTCATGCGTGCCGTAAGCCTTGTCGCTCGAAGCGACGACCACGCGGGCGACGGCCTTCGTCTGCCGGCAGGCTTCGAGCAGGGAATACGTGCCGCGGATGTTGGTCTCAAAAGTCGAGAGCGGCGAGCGGTTGGCGGCGCCGACGATGGCCTGGGCGGCGAGGTGGAAGACGGATTCGATCTCGTATTCGTTGAGGACTCGCTCCATCAGCGCGAAATCTTCGACCGCGCCGTTGATGACCGTGACGCGGCGGCGCAGGTCGAAGAGGTCAAGCGAACTGGCCCTGACCGAGTCGCGTTGCAGACAGACGACCCGCGCTTCCCGCTCGACGAGCATCCGCGCGACGTGCGCGCCGACGAAGCCGGTCGCGCCGGTGACGAAAGCATTACGATTGTTCCAGAAAGACATACCAGTCAGTGATGATTATCTCGTCGCCGGCATTTCAACTTCCTTCCACTCGCCGCGTTCAATCGCCTCGCGGATGTCAGCCGCGCTTTTGCCTTCCTTGTTGAGTTTTTCGGCGAGCAGCGTCTCCTTCATACAGACCAGACACTCGGCCGAATGCGTGTCGGCGTGACAATCGAGCAGGCTTTTGTGGCCGAAGCCCTGATCGCAATAGCAGTAGCAGGGCTGCTGCGCGAGGACGTCGGGGATCTTCTGCGCGACTCGATAAGCATGGTAAGCGCCCGGGTCGGAGAACTGCTCGGGCGGCAGCGTCTTCGGGTAGGGTTTGGCCGCTTCGGCGCTGGCGAAAAAGTGGGGGACTCGCGGCGTCGGCTGCTCGGTGGCGGTAGTGGCCGCGGGCGACGCGGCCTGATGCTGACCGTGCGCGGCGGGGCTGGGTGAAGCGTTCTGTGCAACCTCATCGCGGTTGCTGCAACCACTCAGGCCGAATGACACGACCAGCACGAGCGCCGCGAGCATCAGCTTCATCCGTGAGTAATCATCTGATTTCAATATCTCCTGTTTCATTCTCCTGAATTCCTTTCCGGTCATTGTCCATAGCACTCGCCGTCTGCGGTGGCGGGTCGGCAGTCTGCCACACCTTCACGTTTCGCCCCGACTGATCCATTTTTCGCTGACGGGAGACTGGTAGTTTACCAGCAAATCGAGCAGCCGGTCAGGGTCACTCTCTTCCAGCACGAGCGCGCGGTATTCGGGGCGGATGAAGCGGTCGGCGACCGCCCGGTCAAAGAGCGCGAGCAGCGGGTCGTAATAGCCCGCGACGTTGAGCAGCCCGCAGGGCTTGCGGTGAATCCCGAGCTGCGCCCAGGTGATGATCTCACAGAACTCCTCGAACGTGCCGAAGCCCCCGGGCAAGGCGATGAACCCGTCGGACAGGTCGGCCATCAATGCCTTGCGCTCGTGCATTGAATGAACGACGCGCAGTTCGGTCACTCCCTGATGTCCGACTTCGCGGACGGCCAGCCCGTGAGGGATCACGCCGATGACTTCGCCGCCGCCGGCCAGCACCGCGTCGGCGATCACCCCCATCAGCCCGACGTGACCGCCGCCGTAAACCAGACCGATGTTTCTTTTCTTCATTGCGGCGGCCATCGCCCGCGCCGCTTCGGCATACTCATCACGCGCCCCGACGCCGGAGCCACAGAAAACACAGACTCTTTTCATTACCGCTTCGTCACTCCTTCACCAGACTTTCCAGGCTGCCGCGCCCGCATCCCACATCTGATTGAATTCCAGGTGATCCTTGTAAGTGTCCAGACATTTCCAGAAACCGGAATGCCGGTAAGCCATCAACCGCCGCTCGCGCGCCAGCCGTTCGAGCGGCTCGCGTTCGAGGACAGAGTTGTCATCCAGATAATCAAACACGCGGCGGTTGAAAACAAAGAAGCCGCCGTTGATCCACTGTTCGATCATCGGTTTCTCCTGAAATTCGGTGACCGCGCCCGACTCGTCCATCCTGAGCAGCCCGAACTGCGAGCGCGGGTTGACGGCGGTGAGAGTCGCCGGGCGCTGGTGCCGCCGGTGAAATTCGATCAGCTCGCGCAGGTTGATGTCGGCCAGCCCGTCGCCGTAAGTCACGCAGAATTCCTCGTCGCCGCCGAGGTAACGCTCGATGCGTTTGAGCCGCCCGCCGGTGTTCGTGTCGAGCCCGGTCTCGGCGAAGGTGATGCGCCAGTCTTCGCTCGCGGTCTGGTGCTTGTGCAGCGCGTAATCGCTCTCGGGCTTCAGCTCCAGCGTGAAGTCGGAATAGAGCCACTGATGTTCCAGAAAGTACCGCTTGATCTCGTCGCCAAGGTAGCCGAGGCAGAGAATGAAATCACTGAGCCCGTGATGCGCGTAGAGCTTGAGCAGGTGCCACAAGACGGGCCGCCCGCCAATCTCGATCAACGCTTTCGGCAGCGAGGCGCCGTGTTCACCGAGCCGCAGCCCGCGCCCGCCGCAGAGAATCACTGTCTTCATCTCAAGCCCCACAAAAGGTTATCCCTGTCAGCCAGGTATTTCTCGCCAAAATCCGAGAATGTATCAGCGACGGCTCCCCATGACGAACCACAAATCCAGACAACCGGGGCGGGGGCTGACGAGTTCGCAGGGAGTCGAATGGCATAGACATGAGAACCCATCATGTAGTTGACAAAAACAAACCACCGCTGCGCATCGGGCAAGGCTTCCGCGATGCCGCCGTAATCCGGGATTCCTCTGAAGTTCACCAGACCATCATTCACGCTTTTCACCTCATGAAGAGGCACAAAATACACCAGTTCATCATCAACGTCTTCGTCCATTCCGTCGACAAACAGGAAGTAATCCCGCAGGTCCTTCGGAAGACAGACTCCATTGCGGGCCTCGAAATCTTCAACTTCGGGGATTGAAACGCCCGGCCTTGCGCAGGTGCCTGTTGAGGTCCAGAAAGCCTTCAGTCTTTCGGGAAGAGGCGCCATGGAATTTCAGCGCGCCTGAGCCTGTTGTGGCACATCATTCCGATCATCGGAGGATGTGCCGGTGATCCGGGTGATGAAACTGTTGACTTCGCCCGCCAGGCGCTCGGGCATCTCTTCCTGCGGCGCGTGGCCGCATTTGTCGAAGACGATCAGGCGCGACCCGGCAATCGCGGAATTCATCCGCTTCCCCAAGTCGAGCGGAATGATCTGATCTTCCGCGCCCCAGATGATCAGTGCCGGCTGCGTGACTTTGCCGAGCGCCTGCTCAATCGGCAGCATGTCCCACTGCCGCTTCGCCAGAATGACGGCCTGCTGGCCGCCGCGCGTCTGAACAGGGCGATAGTAGGCGGCAACGCGGTCGTCGGTGATGATCGAGCGATTGTAATAAGCCCGTTCCATGCCCTGTCGTATCATCGAATCCGAAGTCAGCGCGAGCGCCGCAAACGCGGGGCCAAGGATGGGCCATTTCAGGACGTCATCAGTCAGCGGCTTGCTGCCGTCAGGCAGACGTATCCCGGCGCTGTCCACGAGGATCAGTCCCTTCACCCGTTGCGGATGGTTGATGGCGGTCATCAGCGAGACCGCGCCGCCCATCGAATTGCCACAGAAAATCGCCTGATCAATCTTCAGATGATCAAGCAGCCTGACGACCAGCGCCGACTGAGCGGGCATTCGATAATCGCCGTCGGGCTTGGCCGTAAAGCCGTGACCTTTCAGGTCAACGGCGATGACGTGGTATTTTTTCGCGAACTCGTCAAAAACGTCTTTCCACGTGTAAGCGAGCGACGTGTAGCCATGCAGCAGCACGAGCGCCGGGCCGCTGCCCTTTTCCTGATAATGCACGCGCAATCCGTCGAGGTCGGCGAACCTGCTGAATTCGGCGTGCGGCACCTGCTGGCGGACGGCCTCAAACACAACGTCGTCGGCCCGTGAAAACCAGACGTAACCGAATGTAATCGCGCCGATTCCAACGAGCGCGAGGAGGATAATGAGGGAGAGTTTTTTCATGAGGGAGCCTCGGGTTGATTACTTCTTCATCAGTTTGTTGGCGACGAGGAATGCGGCGAGCGCGTCATTGAATTTCTGCGGCTCGTCCATCATCAGGAAGTGGCTGACGCCGTCCCACACCTGATAGTCGAGATGGGGAATCAGGTCGCGCACGAACTGCTCATACTCCGGCGTCCACATCGGCTGTCTGGCGTGGATGGCGAGTACGGGGACGGTGATCTTGTCCTGTTGCCAGATGGCGGGATCAAGCATCGCGTCGAAGGCGCCGACGGCGACGTGCTGCGGCGTGCGCAACATCGCCGCTTTGATCTCCGCGCGGCGGGCTTCATCTTTGACGGGCCGGACCATCCCGTCAATCATGCGGCCGGCGAACTCCTGATAATTCGGCCCGCGCATGGGGGCCATGAGTTTTTCCACCGCCGCCTTGTCGCCGAAAGGTCGCAGCGACCCGTCCACGATCACCAGCGCGCGCGTCTTCTCGGGATATCTGCGGTAGAACTGGCGGATGACCGGCGTGCCCATGCTGTGGCCGACGAGCGTCGCGCGCTTCACTCCGGCGTCTCTCAACACCGCCTCAATCCCCCTCGCAAATAGATCCATCGAATAGGTCGTCTGCGGTTTGTCGCTCTGGCCGTGGCCGGGCAGGTCAATCAGGATGACGCGCGTCCTGCCGGCGAAAGCCGATTCATTCTCCTTCCAGAAATCCATGTTGCACGTCCAGCCGTGGACGAAGACGAGTGCTTCGTCGCCCTTGCCGAGGCTCTTGTAATGGACTTTGTTGCCATCAAGCTGTGCGAACCGCGAAGGCGCATCGGCCTGACCGGTCTGAGCAACGGCGGCGCGGCTGAAAATCAGAAGCGGCAACAGGGCCACGAGCGCCAGGCTGAAATTCCGGCTGCGGGGCAGGGCTGAAATACTCATGACTGATTACTCTCCCGGCTGACGTTTTGTTGTTCCCAGACTTTGGCGTATTTCAAAAACACACTGTAAGCCGTGAACATCGCAATGATCAATCCCTGAATGCCGTCGCGGAATCCCTGCTTGAAAACATAAGTCCGAATGAAGGCCGAGACGGGCAGGATGAAGAGATCGGGCCAGCGCACCCGCCGGCCGTTTTTGTGCAGGTACTCAGCCGCGAGCGTCGTGTAGGAATCCAGCACGCGGTGATGCTCGCTCAGGTTGCGTCTGGTGTAATGCAGGAATTCGCCCGGGAGTGTTTCGACCCGGCCGCGCACGCGGGCGGTTTCGTGCGGCGCGACGCCGTCCCAGTAGCTCGCGGCCTTGCGGTAGAGCCGCATCTGGTAATCGGGATACCAACCGGAGTGCCTGATCCAGCGGCCCAGGTATTGTGTGCGGCGAGCGATGCGGAAGCCGTCGGGCAGCGTGGCGGGGTCGGCCTGGCGCAGTTTCTCAATCGAGGCGCGCAATTCAGACGTGACGCGCTCGTCGGCGTCAATCCAGAAGATCCAGTCGCCGGTCGTCTGCGCGTCCGCGAATTCGTGCTTGTCCCTGTAGCCGCGAAACTCGCGGTTGAAAACCTTGTCAGTATGGCGGCGGGCGATTTCGACGGTGCGGTCGGTCGAGTCCGAATCAACGATGACAATTTCGTCCGCCCACGCGACGGTTTCGCAGACGGCGGAAACATTGTCTTCCTCGTTGCGGACGATGATCGTGGCGGATATTTTCACCCTTCTCCCGGGGGCGCGGGCGCTGCCTGCGTGGACAGCGCCTCGCATCTGTCGTCAGTAATCAGTACCGGAAGCTGATGGCCAGAGAGCGTTCCGGCACTGATCAGGGAATTCCTCAATTCAACTGCCTCATCAGGCTGACGTGTTTCGAGAGCTTCTCGGCCAGGCTCTGGTTTGACGCCTTGAGGATGTTGTACTCATCCGTCGCCGCATTGATATTACCCAGGTCGGCCCAGGTTTTGCCAAGCCCGTAATGCGCTTCGGCGTAATCGGCTTTCAGCCGGACGGCCTCCCGGTAGGCGGTGAGCGCCTCCTGCTTCCGGTTCGCGTGGTAGTAGGAATCACCCAGATAGCACTGCGCCGTCGCCCATGCGGGGCTGTAGCGAACCGCCTCCTTGTAGGCAGCGATGGCCTCGGGGTATCGCTCGGTGTTGTAGTACACGTTGCCGACCCCCAGGTGGGCGTCGGGGTAATCGGGTTTCAGGCGGAGGGCTTCTTTATACGAGGCCAGCGCTTCGTCGCGATTCTTCATCGCCTCCTGAACGTTGCCGAGGCTCTTCCAGGTTCGCGAATCGTCCGGCTTGAGGCGGGCCGATTGTTTCAATGCGTCAATCGCCTCCGTGCTGCGCCCGAGCTTGTGGAGCGATTCGCCCAGTCCCCGCTGCACACTGGCGTCTCCGGGGTTGAGGACGGCGGCCTGTTTGTAAGCCTCGACCGCTTCGGCGTATTTCTTCTGACCGTAATGGGCGACCGCCAGCTCGGTATAGGCCTCCGGATTTTTCGGGTCGAGGCGCGCGGCCCCTCTGTAGGCCTCGACGGCTTCCGTATATCTGCCCAGATAGTCGAGCGAGTTGCCGAGGTAGAGCCACGCCGTATACTGATCCGGTTTGAGTCGCAAAGACTCTTTGTAGGAAACGACCGCCTCCTCGTAACGCTTCAGCCTGTAATACGAGGCCGCGAGGTATTGATGGACTCCGGCGACCTCGGGCCTGAGCTGGCGGGCTTTTGTGAAGGCTTCGACGGCTTCGGCGTAACGGCCCGCTTTGTAATGCTCGTCGCCTTCCTGGTATAACCTGGAGGCGTCACTCTGAGTCTGACTTTGCGGGGATACGGCGACGCGGATGGGCGGAGCCGCCTGAACTTGTGAACCGAGAAGGGCGCCGAGCGCCGGCGCGAGTAACAACAACCGAACAGATTTCATTTTCCTCTCCTTGAGAATCAGATTGATCGTCAGGGAAGGAAAACCGCCGGGGTTGACGGCTTCCCCCGGATTAAGCTGCGAGACATTATCCACCCGCTGTCAAGTCTTTTGGCCGAAACGGCCGGGCCGCTCACCCGGGCGGTGCTGTGATAGACTGCCCGGCGCCGAAAATCATTCATCATCCGGTCACCCGGCAAACGAGCGCCGGGATTTTTTCGGAATCATCTCTGTGTCGAAGAAGCTTTTACCGCCCCATCTACGCAGGTCTCGCCGCTTCGGCCTCGCGCTCCAGCTCGCCCCGGCGCTGGCCGTCATTGCCGGGCTGTTTGCCGGCGGACTCGGGCTCGCGCTGGTCGAGAGCCTTGGATATTTCGCGCCCGCCGGCGAGCAGAGCTTCACGCTCGCGCATTACCGGGCGCTGCTCGGTGACGCCGAATTTCACGCTTCGCTCCGGCTGACGTTCGGGCTGGCGGCGGGGGCGACGGCCATTTCGGCCACGGCCGGGCTCGGGCTGGCGCTCGCGCTGCGCACGGCAGCGCCGCGCAGCCGGCTCGCGAGTGCGCTGCTCCAGGTCCCGCTGGCCGTGCCGCATCTGGCCATGGCCGTCGCGCTGATCAACGTGATCGCGCCGAGCGGGCTCATCGCGCGGCTGGCTTTTACGCTGGGAGTGATCAGCGCGCCGGCGGATTTCCCTGCGCTCGTCAATGACCGGTATGGCGTCGGGATTATGCTGGCTTACGTGTTCAAGGAAACGCCGTTCATTGCGCTGATGACGTTGGCGCTGCTCGTGCGCGTGGGCGACGAATACGAGCAGGTGGCGCGGACGCTCGGGGCTTCCCCATGGCAGCGCCTGCGTTACGTCACACTCCCGCTGGTGGCGCCGGCGGTCGTCTCGGCGGCGCTCGTGGTCTTTGCGTTTATCTTCGGGGCGTTCGAAGTGCCCTTCATTCTGGGCAGGCCGTACCCGGCGATGCTCTCGGTGGTGGCGCAGCACCGCTACCTGAGCGTGAATCTGGCGGAGCGGCCGGACGCGGTGGCGGTGGCGGTCGTGATTTCACTGACGACGGCGCTGCTGGTCTGGGTCTACCTGCGGCTGGCACGGCTGCTGGTCGGCGTCGAGCGCCCCGCCATCTTCTGAAGCCCTGACGCGCGCAGGCTTTCGGCGGGGGAAATGGCGCCGGATTTATTCTGTTGAAGTGGGTTTCGGAAATGTATCAAAATGTGAACCCGAAGAGCCCTCAACAGCCTGATCCGAGCGGGCTGCCCCTCAATATCTGAAACCGAACCGGAACCCTGAAGGGAAGTCCCGACAAATCCGTGGCAACAGCAGACAAACAAAAAGTGCGCGGCGGCGTGGACAATCCCTGGCAGAAACCTGTCGGGCCGGGGGCCGATGACACCCAGTTCCTGTACAGCCCGGTCTCGTTTTCCGCCGTCATCAACCCGGCGGCGGGCCCGCTGCGCCGCCTGGTGCTGCTGCTCTGGGCGGCCAGTATCCTCCTCAGCATCGTCTCCGGCGTCGTTACGCGGGAGTACAACTGGCGCGGTTTTGAGTTCACGGTGAGCGGGGTCGGATTCCACCTGACGCTTTTTACGCCGCTGATCATCGGCGCCCTGCTGACTTTCTGGTTCGGCTCAGTCTGGGGGTTCGGCGCGACTATGCTGGGAGCTGTGGCCACGCTGCTGTGGCACGGGATGTCGCTCCCTTCGGCCATCGTGATGGCCGCCGCGATCGCGCTGGGAATGATGATCATCCCCCTGGCTTACCGCACGACCCCGATCTCCGTTGATCTGCGCTCGAACAGGTCGCTGGTCTTCTATTTATTCGTCAGTTTCTTTGCCGCGCTGGTCAGCTCCGGCGGGGCTTTCGTCTGGGCTTACGCTCACCGGCTTGATGCCAGCGACACCCTCATGCTGTGGCGGGGTTCGTGGATCAGGGCCTTCCTGCAGTCGGTGGTCATCACGTGGCCGATCCTCTGGGCCGCCGGCCGGCCGGTGATCCGCTGGAAGAACAGGCTCGCGCTCAACCGCCCCTGGCAGGCCCCGGGCACCAACGACATCGGGCTCGTCTTCGGCCTGATGCTCTTCATCTTCTCGCTCTTCGTCATCGGCGCCAGTTACCTCGCCCGGCTGAACCTGAAAGCCGCGCTCGCCGGCCTGCGGGATCAGGCGCTGATCGGGATGATCACTTCGGCGGTCGAAAGCCTCTCGCTGATTGATCTGGTCAGTTTCGGCTTCATCATCGTCACGGGATATTTCGGCTATCAGCTGGCGATCAACTGGACGCGGACGCTGCGTGAACGGCTCGATCAGCAGATTCAGTCGCTGCGCGAGTCGGAAGAGCGCTACCGGATGATGTTCGAGATGAACCCGCAGCCGATGTACGTCTTTGACCGCGAGACGCTCTCGTTCCTGGCCGTCAACGAGGCGATGGTGAAGAGTTACGGCTATTCGCGGGATGAATTCCTCGGCATGACCTCGCGCGACATTCGCCCGCCGGAAGACGTGCCGAAACTGGTGGACACCGTCGCCACCGCGACCGGCGGCCTGAACCCGGGCGGGCAGTGGCAGCACCGGAAAAAGGACGGGACGCTGATCACGGTCGAAGTGATTTACAGCGCGCTCGATTTCGCCGGCCGCCCGGCCATCCTCGCCCAGGCCGCCGACGTTTCGGACCGGAAGCGGACCGAAGAGAAGATTCGCAAGCTCAACGATTACCTCGAAAGCAGCGTCAGAGAGCGCACCGCGCAACTCGCCCTGGCCAACGCCGAACTCAGAAAAGAGGTCGGCGAGCGGCGGCGCGCGGAGGAAGTCCTGCGCCAGACCAACCGGACGCTCGAAACGCTGATTGAATCCTCACCGCTCGCGATCATCACTTTCGACGCGGAAGAAAAGGTGACGCGCTGGAATCAGGCGGCCGAAAGCCTCTTCGGCTGGACCGCGCAGGAAGTCATCGGCTACGTCCTGCCGATCATCCCGCCGGACCGGATGGAGAAAGACAGGCCGCTCGGCGTGGCGGTCAGGGAAGGCGAATCCTTCACGGGCCTTGAACTCAACAGCCAGCGCAAGGACGGCACCGCGATCAAAGTTGCCCTCTCGGTCGCGCCCCTGCACGACGAGAGCGGGAGTTTCCAGAGTTACATCGCCATCATCGGCGACATCACCGAGCGCAAGCTGATGGAAGAAGAGCTGCGCGAATCGGAAGAACGCTACCGCGCGCTCTTCGACAGCATCCCGCTCCCGGTCTGGGTCCACGACAGCGAGACGCTCGCCTTCCTGATGGTCAACGACGCGGCGGTCAGCCACTACGGATTCTCGCGCGAAGAGTTCGCGGCGATGACGATTATGGACCTGCGGCCGCGCGGCGACCGGGCGAAGCTGCTCAACACGGCCGCGGAATCGCTGCCGAAATTCCTCAGGTCGGCCGGCTGGCAGCACCGCCGGAAGGACGGGACCATCATTGACGTTGACGTCACGTCGCACGAAATCGTCTTCGGCGGGCGGCAGGCGCGGCTCGTGGTGGCGAATGACATCACCGAACTCAGGCGCGCGCTCGACGCCCTGCGCGAGACCAACCAGACGCTCGAAACGCTCGTCCAGTCCTCGCCCCTGGCGATCATTATGCTCGACCCCGAAGGCCGCGTGCGGGTCTGGAACACGGCCGCCGAGCGCATGTTCGGCTGGACCGAAGCGGAACTGGCCGGCAACGAGCTGCCGTTCGTGGATGAGTATCTGCGCGAGGATTTCCGGGCCATGCAGGAAGTCGTCATGCAGGGCGTCCCCTTCAGCGTCATGGACATGCGCAGTGAGAAACGGGACGGCTCGCTGATTGACCTGAGCGTTTCCGCCGCGCCGGTGAGTAACGCCGTCGGGGACATCAGCGGCATCATGGCCGTGATCACCGACATCACCGAGCGCAAGCGCGCGGAAGAAAAACTGCGCGAAAGCGAGGAGCGGTTCCGCGACCTGTTTGAAAATGCCAGCGACCTGATCCAGAGCGTCGGGCCGGACGGCCGGCTGCTTTACGTCAACCGCGCCTGGCTCGAAACGCTCGGGTACCGGGCCGACGAGGTGACCGGGCTGAACATGCTCGACATCATTGACCCCGGGCAGCAGGAACACTGTCTCAAAGCTCTCGGGTCGGTCTTTTCCGGCGATGAGGTGGGCGAGATCGAGACCGTCTTCGTGACCAGGGACGGCCGGCGGATCATGGTCGAGGGCAGCATCAACTGCCGGTACGAAAACGGCCGGCCCGTTTCGACGCGCGGCATCTTCCGCGACATCACCCGGCGCAAACAGGCCGAAGACGAACTGCGCGCGAGCGAGGCCCGCGTTCGCGCCATCGTCGAAAACAGCCTCTCCGGCCTGATCCTCACTGACGAGCGCGGCTTCATCCAGCTGATCAACCCGGCGGCGGAAATGATTTTCGGCTACACGCGCGAAGAGCTGGTCGGGCAGCACCTGGCGCTGCTCGTGCCGGCGTCGGTCGGCACCGACCGGGTCAGATTCCTTAAGGCTTCGCGCGAGAAGGCCCTCGGCCGCGTGACCGAGTGGCAGGGGCAGCGCAAGGACGGTGAGATTTTCCCCTTCGAGCTTTCGTTTTATGAATTCAATACGCCCGAAGGCCGCCAGTTCGTCGGCAACATCCGCGACCTCTCGGAGCGGCACGAGGTGGACCGGCTGAAGAAGGAGTTCATCTCGACCGTCTCGCACGAACTGCGCACGCCGCTGACCTCGATCCGCGGCTCGCTCAGCCTGCTCGCGAGCGGCACGCTCGGCGAAATCCCGTCCGAAGCAGGAGAGATGCTCTCGGTGGCCAGCCGCAACACGGTGCGCCTGATCTCGCTGATCAATGACATTCTGGATCTCGAACGGCTCGAGAGCGGGAAGATGGAGATGCACCCGGTGACGCAGCCGCTCGCGCCCGTGTTCGAACGCGCCCGTGAATCGGTGCAGGCCTTCGCCGATCAGCAGCAGATCAGGATCAATATCCTTCCGACTGAAATCACCGTGCTGGCCGACGGCGACCGGCTGGTGCAGGTGCTGGTCAACCTGCTCTCGAATGCCATCAAGTTTTCGCCCGGCGGCAGCGAGGTAACTGTCTCGGGCGTTGAGCAGGACGGCTGGGTCGAAGTGCGCGTCGAGGACGAGGGGCGCGGCGTCCCGGCGGAGTTCCGCGACAAGATCTTCGAGCGCTTCCGGCAGGTGGATGCTTCCGATGACCGGCAGAAGGGCGGCACCGGCCTCGGCCTCGCGATCTGCCGCAACATCGTCGAGCAGCACGAGGGCAGGATCGGCGTCGAAAGCGAGGAAGGGCGGGGCAGCACCTTCTGGTTCCGCATCCCCGCGAAGGCGGCGAGTCACAAATCGGCCGGCAGTTATCCTTCGGATCGCCGTCCGGCAGGCGCGCGGGTCCTGGTTTGCAGCGCCGACGCCGCGCAGCGCGACTTTCTGACTTCGGTGCTGGAGAAGGAAAATTATCGTGCGGTGCCGGTCGCGACGGCGGACGAGGCGTGGGCAGTTCTCGAACGGCAGGTGGTCGCGCTCGTCATCCTCGACGCACCGCTGCCCGGCAACGCCTGCCGCGAGCTGATCAATAAAATCCGCGCCGACGCGAGGCTCAGTGAACTGCCGGTGGTCATGACCGGCAGCCGGATCATTCTGTCTTCGGAAAGTTTTTCCGAACAGCTGGCCGTGCTGCTGCCGACGGCGGCCCCGCCGGAGCAACTGATCAGCACGATCCGCGAAATCCTGCCGGACGCGGAAGCCTGTCACGTCCTGCTGGTGGACGACGACGAATCACTGCTCGACATCACGGGGCGGCAACTCGAGCGGGGCGGCCTCAGGATCTGCACGGCGCGCACCGGGGAGGAGGCGATTCGGCATGTCCGCCGCGAAACGCCGGGGATGATCATTCTGGACGTCGGGCTGCCGGACGGCGACGGTTTTGAGGTCGTGGAGGCGTTGCGCCGGGAGCCGCACTTGAAGAGCATTCCGCTGCTCGTCTACACTGGCCGCGATCTGAACTCGCAGCAGCGCGGGCGCCTGCAACTCGGCCCGACGCGATTTCTCATGAAGTCCAAATCCACGGGCGAGGAGTTACTCGGACTGGTCAGGGAACTGCTCGACAGCGGCGACGGAAAAAAGGCGACGAGGACGGTCTGAGGGAAACTCCCGATCCCGAATCTGACACTTGTCACTGACATGAAAATCCTGATTATTGATGACGAGGACGACATCAGGCTGATCTCCCGGATGAGCCTGAGCCGCATCGGCGGGATGGAAGTGATTGACGCGAGCAACGGCGCGGACGGCGTGCGGAAGGCCGAAGCCGAAATGCCTGACGCCATCCTGCTCGACGTGATGATGCCTTCAATGGACGGGCCGACCACGCTCTCGGCATTGCGCGCCAACCAGGCGACTGCCGCGATCCCGGTGATCTTCCTCACGGCCAAAGCCATGGCCTCGGAAGTCGAACGCCTGAGGGCGCTCGACGTGGCCGGAGTCCTCACCAAACCATTCGATCCCAGGACGCTTTCCGAGCAGGTCCGGCAGGCACTCACAGGTCGGTCAGACAGGATCGGAAACCGCCATGCCTGAATTCGACGCCATCCTCGACGGACTTCGCTCGCAGTTTCTGCACACCGCCCGGGAGCGGTTCGAGCGTCTTGAGCAGACGCTCGATGCGCTCGAACAACTGCCGCCGGAGAGCGCCGGGGCCGCCGACGCGCTGGGCGAGTTGATGCGGCAGTTCCACAGCCTGTCCGGTTCGGGCAGCACCTTCGGCTTCCCCGGCGTCTCGGCCCTCGGCCGGCAGGCCGAAGAGGAGTGCCTCACGCTGCTCGGTGAAAACAAAGTCCCGACGCGCGATGACCTCGCCCGCTGGCGCCTGAGCCTAGCCGACCTGAAGCGGGAATTGTTCGATAATCAGAATTACGAGCCACCGTCCGCCATCCCGGATTCATCATCCGCCGGTGAAGAATCTGCCGGCAATCTGTCATCCGCCGCCGACTTTATCTCACCGCCGCCATTTTCCTATGTCCTCGTGGCCGTCAGCGATGAAGCGTTATGTCGTGAGCTGACCGATCTGTTCGGTCACGAAGGGGCGACGGTTCTCGGCGTCGGCCGCAGGGCGGAAGCGTGGCACGCGCTGGAATCCCATCTGCCCGCCGGCATCGTGCTTGAAATGACCTTGCCGGACGGGCGGGGCACGGAACTGACCGAGCAGATTCGCCACCTCCCGGGCGGAGGCAGCCCGGTTATCCTGATGATCGGCGAACACGCCGGGTTACTCGATAAAGTCGAGGCGATTCGCAGCGGCGCGGACGGCTGGTTTGACAAGCCGGTTGACGGGGCGACCGTCGCGCGACGGCTGAAATATCTGCTGGAAAGCAGGCGGCCCGCGCCCGGGCGCGTGATGTCGGTGGAAGACGACCCCGAGCAGGCGGCCTTCATCAAAGCCGTGCTGGAAGCCGCCGGGTATGAAGTGCGGCTTTGCACCGACCTCGCGCATTTCGAGGACGACCTCGTGGCCTTCGACCCCGACCTGATTCTGATGGATGTCCTGCTGCCGGGCGTCTCCGGCTACGCGCTGTCCAGCTACCTGCGTCAGGACGAGCGGCACGCCGCGCTGCCGATCATTTTTCTGACCACGCAGGATCAGACGCACGCGCAGATTGAATCCCTGCGCGCTGGCGGCGACGATCATCTGACCAAGCCGATTCATGCCGAACTGCTGCTCGCCGGCGTCGCCTCGCGCATCGCGCGCGCGCGCCTTCTGAAAAGTCTGATCAACCGCCACGGCGAGTCCTGACTGGAGAGAGAGTCCTGACTGGAGAGAGGTGGCATCCAGACCGCGTCACTGTTGTCTGAGGCGCGCCATCATTGGGCAGTTGAAACGAAACCCGAAAGGCCATGAACAAACGCCCCATTCCCCACCTGCGCTGGTACATTGCCGTCCTGCTGTGCCTCTCTTCGGAACTGAATTACCTCGACCGCCAGACGCTCTCGGTGCTGGCCAACACGATTCAGAAGGAACTGAATTTCACCGACGTCCAGTACGCCAGCATCACCTCGGTATTTCTGTACAGCTACAGCGTGATGTACCTGGTCAGCGGGCGGATCGTTGACAACATCGGGACGCGGCGCGGCTTCCAGATTTTCGTCTCCGCGTGGTCGGTGGCGAATATGATGCACGCGCTGGCGCGCACGGTCGGGCAGTTCTCTTTCTTCAGGCTGCTGCTGGGGGCTGCGGAACCGGCGAACTTTCCCGCCGGCGTGAGGGCCGTCTCCGAATGGTTCCCGATGCGCGAGCGCGCGCTGGCCGTCGGGATTTTCAACGCCGGCACGGCGCTCGGGAATGCAGTGGCCGCGCCGCTCGTGTCGCTGATCGCGATCAACTTCGGCTGGCGCTACGCGTTCATTATTACGGGCTCGCTCGGATTCATCTGGGTGCTGGCGTGGTCGTTCAGTTATCACCTGCCGCAGCATCACCCGCGCATCAGCGAGAAAGAGAAACAGATGATCCTCGCCGATCATCAGACCGCGCCGCAGTCGGGCGAGGCCCCGGCCCCGCTCGGGCGGCTGATCCGGATGCCGGAGACATGGGGCTGCGTGATGGCGCGCGTGCTGACCGACCCGATCTCTTACTTCTTCAGCTTCTGGATCCCGAAATACTTCCAGCAGGAGCGCGGCTTCACGCTCGGGCAAGTCGGGATGTACGTCTGGATCCCGTTCGCCGCGCTGACGCTCGGCAACCTCTTCAGCGGGGCTATGCCGCGTTTTCTGATCAGCCTGGGCTGGCCGCTCAACCGCGCGCGCAAGGCCACGATGCTGGGGATTTCATTGCTGATGCCCGTCTGCTGGCTGATGGTCACGAGGGTCGGCAGCCCCGCGGTCGCGGTCGTCTTCGTCACCGTGATTATGTTCGGCCACGCCGCGTGGGGGAACGTGATCCTGCCCGCCGAAGTTTTCCCGAAGACCGCGATCGGCACGGTCACTGGCCTGGGCGGGTGCCTTGGCGCGCTCACCGGAGCGGTCACGCAGTATTACATCGGTCAGGTCGTGCAGAACATTTCCTTTGCGCCGCTTTTCATTGCCGGGGCAGGGATGTATTTACTGGCATTCCTGCTGGTTCACCTGTTGATCGGTGAACTGGGCAGAATTCGTGAGGTGTAGGGTAGAGGTTTGGAGTACCGGCTTCAGCCGGGTTTTTAGAGCAGGGAAAGCAAAACCCGGCTGAAGCCGGTACTCCAAACAAATCTTTTCAGGAGCCGCAATGAATAAAGTCCGATGGGGGTTGATCGGTTGTGGTGACATTTCGCGCAAGCGGGTCGCCCCGGCCCTGCGCGATCTGGAAAACAGCGAATTTGTCGCCGTCAGCCGCGCCCGCGCCGAACTGGCCGAGGCGTTCGCGAAAGAGTTCGGCGCGCGGAAGTGGTACGCCGACTGGCGCGATCTGCTCGGTGATCCTGAAATTGATGCCGTCTACATTGCCACGCCGGTTTATCTGCACGCCGAACAGACCATCGCCGCGGCAGAAGCGGGCAAACACGTGCTGTGCGAAAAGCCGATGGCGCTCGACGTCAGCGAATGCGACCGGATGATCGCGGCCTGTCGCAGGAGCGGCGTGAAACTCGGCATCGCTTATTACCGTCACTTTTATCCGGTCGTCAATCGCATCAAGGCCGCCATCGCCTCCGGCGAGATCGGCCAGCCGATGATCGCGCAGATCAACGCCTTCGAGTATATGAATATGCAGCCCGATGACCCGCGCGCCTGGTTCATCACCCGGGCGCAATCCGGCGGTGGGCCGATGATGGATTTCGGCTGCCACCGGATCGAAGTGCTGATCAATATTTTTGGCCGGGTCACCGGCACCACCGCCTTCACCGACAGCCTGCGGTTCACCCGCGAAGTCGAGGATACGAGCGCCGCCTTCTTCAAATTCGAGTCGGGCCCGCGCGCCACGCTGACCGTCACGCACACGACTTTCGAGCCGCAGGACACTCTCGATATTTTCGGCACCGCCGGCTCGATCCATGTGCCGATTCTCAACAAGGGGTTGATGACGATCAAAACCGCCGCCGGCGAGCGCGCCGAAACTCATCCGCCGCACCCCAATCTTCAGCAGCCGTTGATTGATGATTTCGCCGAGGCCGTGCTGGAAGGCCGCGAGCCGCGGGTTGGCGGCGGCACGGGCCGCGAAGTCGCCCGCATTGAAGAGGAAATATATCGCGGCGGACCCGGGATTATTTCTTGACAGGCCCCGCAGTCTCCTTTAAGTTGCCGCCATCGCAAACAAGCAAAGGTAAATTCATTGAATGTGACCATCGTTCGGGGACTCCTGACGGGGTCGTGTCTCGTCAGGCCTGAACCGGAACGGGCCGGTTCAGGCGGATGGCAGTGATTTACCCTTCAGTCCATGCAGATTGATAACCAGGGAGAAATTGGTTATGGCAGATGAAAAGAAGACAGGTTCACAGAAGATGAATGCGGCGCGGGCGACCGGAGGGTTCAGCCCTCAGGAACTCAAGAGCCTCGTGGCCTCGCTCAGGCGGCTCAAGCTGAAACCCGACGTGATCATCAACGGCACGCCGCGGCCCGATTTGATCAGGGGATCGTTCACCGCGCCCAGCCCCGGCGCCGCTCAGGAAGGCGTCGGCCTCGTCCTCGGGATTCGCGATGCCATACACAAACCGCTCAGGCTCTTTCCCAAAGGGACTCCGCTGCCCGACAACATCCGCGTCGAGTTCGAAGCCAAAGCCGCGAACAAGGTCAAAGGCTGATCGCAGGATCAGCAGATCACTGAATCACGGGGAGCATTCTCCATTTTCCATGATCCGCTGAAAATCCATGGCCGCACCGACCGGGGCATCCAGAATCCTGCAAATTCACCCGACGCGGCGCTGCAACCTGCGTTGCCGGCACTGCTACTCGGTGTCCGGGCCGGAGGAGCGCGACGAACTTGAAGCCGCGCTCCTCCGGCAGGCGATCAGTGACGCCAGTCTCGAAGGTTTCACCGTCGCCAGCTTTTCGGGCGGCGAGCCGCTGCTTTACAAACCGCTGCGTGACCTGCTCGACCGGGCGCACGAATGCGGGATGGTGACGACCGTCACCACCAACGGCATGCTGCTCGACGCGCGCCGCCTGAAGACACTCGCGGGCGGCGCGGATCTGATCGCAGTCAGTCTGGACGGCGTCCCCGAATCGCATAATCGCGTCCGCGCAAACGCGCGGGCCTTCGAGGCAATGAAGTCGAACCTGGCGGGTCTGCGCGCGACCGGCATCCCCTTCGGCTTCATCTTCACCCTGACTCAGTACAACCTCAACGAACTGGAGTGGGTCGCCGAATTCGCGCTCGAACAGGGCGCGCAGCTGTTGCAGGTGCATCCGCTCGAAGAGGTCGGGCGCGCCCGCGAAACGATGACCGGCGAGCGCCCGGATGAGACCGAGTCCGCTTACGCGTTCGTGGAAGTCGCCCGCATTGAAGAACTGGCCGGCGAGCGGATGGTCATCCAGCTCGATCTGAGCGACCGTGAATACCTGATTGAAAATCGCGAGAAGTTCTTCGCCGAAACCGTCCCTGATGATCCTGACGCGCTGCCTTTTGCCGAACTCGTTTCGCCGGTGGTGATCGAGCCTGACGGGATGGTCGTGCCGATCGAGCATGGATTTGCGCGCCGGTACGCGCTCGGCAACCTGCGCGAAATGCCGCTCGACGCATTGATGGCGCGGTGGCGGCGCGAGAGTCTGGTGCCGTTCCGGGGCCTCTGCCAGCAGGTTTTCAGCGCCGTCACCGCCCCGACCGAACTGCCGCTCTTCAACTGGTACGAATCGCTCGGTCGAATGGCCGCCGGGCGAGGGACTAGCTGAAGATTGCTGTCTTCGGGCCTTCCCGCTCAGTTATACTCACCCCGCACCGCTCACCCGCCGTCGTCGCTGCCGCTGATCGATCTTCAGGGAGAGAACTATGCGTCATCATCTCAATTTCACGCTCCTGAGCGTGATGGTTCCTGTCGCTTTGCTGTGCCTGATTGTCGAGGCCGGGCCGCAACAGGCGGGCCAGCCGCAAAAGCAACCGCCAAAGCCCGAGCCCGCGCAAACTCAGGAGCAGGATGAAGGCGTCGTCCGCATCACCACACAGCTCGTCCAGATTGACGCGGTCGTCACCGACAAAAAAGGCGAACACGTTGATGACCTGAGTGAAAATGACTTCGAGCTTTTTGTTGACGGGAAGAAGCAGAAGCTCTCTTACTTCCACCTGATCAGACTGCCGGAAGCGAAACGCGCCGAAGCGGCGCCGGCCGGAAATAACCCGGCCCCGCCCACGGTCCCGACCAAACCGCTCGCCCAGGAGCAGGTGCGGCGCGTGATCGCGTTTGTGGTTGATGATCTGGGGCTGTCGTTTGAAAGCACGTATTACGCGCGGGAAGCGCTCAAAAAGTTCGTGAACACGCAGATGCAGGATGGCGATCTGGTCGCCATCATTCGCACCGGGCGCGGCCTCGGCGCGTTGCAGCAGTTCACGAACGACAAGCGCATCCTCCTGGCCGCGATTGAAAAGCTCGTCTGGAATCCGCAAAGCCGAAATATGATGCCGCGCTTTGGCAGCGTTGATAACGGCGGGGATCCCGACAACCAGGGCGATGACCGGATCGAGGATTTTCGCGAAACGGTTTTCACCGTCGGCACGCTCGGCGCGCTCAATTTCGTCGTCCGCGGCATGCACGAACTGCCCGGCAGGAAGCTGGCCGTACTCGTCTCCGACGGCTTCCCGCTCTTCAAGAAGAATGGTGATAACGAACTGGTCCTGCAGCGCCTGCGGCGGCTGGTTGACCTGGCGAACCGTTCGAGTGTCGTCATCTATTCGCTCGACGCCAAGGGGTTACTCACGCTCGCGCCGTCGGCGGCTGACAATATGGGCGGAATCCGTGGGCAGCAGATGGCGGAGCAGCTGAGCCGCGCCTCGCAGTCGTTGTTTGATTCGCAGGAAGGGCTGGCCTTCCTCGCGCGCGAAACCGGCGGCCTCGCGTTTTTCAACAGCAACGACCTCAACCTCGGGTTGCAGAAAGCGTTGCACGACAATCAGAGTTATTACCTGCTCGGCTTCGACCCGGACGACGCGCAATTCAACGGGCGCTTCCATTCAATCAAGGTCAGGCTCAAACGGTCCGGCCTCGCCGTGCGGACGCGCTCCGGATTTTTCGGCGTGCCGGAAGCTGAGGCGAAGGCGAGAAAACCGCAGACGCGCGACCAGCAGATCCTTGGCGCGCTGTTTTCGCCCTTCGGCGCGCGCGACGTGCAGTTGCAGATGACCTCGTTCTTCCTCAACACGCCGCAGGGCGGCTCGTTCGTGCGCTCGCTGATGCACATCGAACCCGCCGGGCTGACCTTCAAGGACGGCGCGAGCGGCGAGAAGACGGCGACGTTCGAGATCGCGGCCTTCACCTTCGACGAGAAAGGGGCCGTGGTCGAGGCCAGCGGGCGCGCCTTCACGCTGGCGATGGACGAAGCGCGGTACCGGCGCGCCGTGGCAAAGGGCTTCGATTATCAGCATGATCTGGTGCTGAAGAAACCCGGAGCCTATCAGTTCCGCGCCGTCATCCGCGACGCGGAAACCGGGCGACTCGGTTCCGCCGGGCAGTTCATTCAGGTCCCCGACCTGACCAATAACCGCCTGACCCTGTCCGGCCTGTTCCTGATCCGCGGCGAGCAGGGCGGGGAAGCGAAACAGCCGGCAAGCCAGGCCGCGAATCAGCCGTCGCAGAGTCCTGCGCAGGGTGAAGATGAAGGCGATGTCCAACCGACTCCGGCGGTGCGGCGCTTTTCGAGCCGCAGCGTCATCGAATACGACGCGGTGATCTATAACGCCACGCCCGACAAGACCACCGGACGACCGCAACTCACCGCCCAGACCGAAGTCTATCGTGACGGCAAGCCGATCTATCAGGCTCCGGCGCGGCCGGTCGAAGTCTCCGGCGATGACTTCAAACACATCCCCGTCGGCGGGCAGTTGAAACTGAGCGGTCTGGCCCCGGGCGATTACGTGCTGCACCTGATTGTGAATGACGCGCTCGCCAGCCCGAAGTACAGGCGCGTCGAGCAGTGGATGGATTTCAGCGTGCGCTAGCTCACAAAAGTCCCGGTTCAATTTGCCTCAGCCAGTCAGATTTGCTAGCATCTGGCTCGCATCGCAAGGGCGGGAGTAATTCAGTGGTAGAATGCCAGCTTCCCAAGCTGGACGTCGCGGGTTCGAGTCCCGTCTCCCGCTCCAATCCTTTCTTCGGTTTCCCTTTTTTCCTGACCCCATCTGTATTCCCTGTGAGCCCGACTCGCGTCAGATGACTCCTTCGGCGGTAAGCTGTGCGATCTCTTCCGTACTCATCCCGAGCAGCCCGCGATAAATTTCTTCGTTATGCGCGCCCAGCGAAGGGCCGATCCATTTCGTGCCGCCCGGCGTCGCGCTCAGTTTTGGAATAAATGTCGGCAGCTTCACCTTATCACCTTCGCCCAGATCGGCTTCCTCGAACATCCCACGCGCCTGGTAATGCGGGTCTTTCATAATATCCGCCACGCTGCAGATCGGGCCGACCGGCACGCCGGCCCGGTCGAGCGTCGCATAAATTTCGTCGTAAGTGTGCCGGCCCGTCCATTCCGCAATCGCCGCGTCAATCACCGCTTCGTGTCGGACGCGCCCCTCGTTGCGTTCGAGCCTCGCGTCACTCGCCAGATCCTCGCGCCCTATGGCGATCATCAGCCGCTTGTAGATCGAATCGCCGTTGCCGCCGATGATCACGCATTTACTGTCCCCGGTCAGATAAGTGTTTGTCGGGACGATGCCGCTGATTCTGGCCCCCTGCCGCTCGCGGACCTCGCCGAGCTTGTCGTATTCGGGGACAGTGGATTCCAGCATGTTGAAGACGGCCTCGTAGATCGCGACGTCAATCACCTGACCTTCTCCCGTGCCCTTCGCGTCGCGGTGATAGAGCGCCATCAGGACGCCGAGCGCGGCGTGCAATCCGGCGAGCGAATCGCCCAGGCTCAGGTTCGCTCGCGCGGGCGGGCGGTCAGGGAAGCCGACGAGGTAACGCAGCCCGCCAAGGCCTTCCGCCACATTCGCGTAACCGGGCCGCGGTGAATACGGCCCCGTCTGCCCGTAGCCCGAGACGCGCGCGAGGATCAGCTTCGGGTTGAGTCTCTTCAGCTCTTCATAACCCAGGCCCCACTTTTCGAGCGTGCCGGGTTTGAAGTTTTCGAGCAGGACGTCAACTTTTGCGGCGAGCTGCCGCGCGATCTGCTGGCCGCGCGGCGTGCGCAGGTCGAGCGTGATGCACTTCTTGTTGCGGGCGAGGCTCGACCACCAGAGCGACGTGCCCTTGTGGAGCCTGCGCGACTGGCGGAGCGGGTCGCCCGTCCCGGGCGGCTCGATCTTGATCACTTCCGCGCCGAACCACGCGAGCAGCGCGGCGGCAAACGGCCCGGCAAGCAGTTGCCCCATCTCCAGAACCTTCACGCCTTCGAGCGGGCGCGAAGGCCGGTCGTCGGGGCTGATGTTTTCAGTCGGCATAATTCATCCTTCAGGGTTTTCAATCAAACCTAATGTGCGACTCTTGATAAATCCTTTGATCTCATCACTGGTTTTGCCCAAAGGCTCTCAGGTCTGAAAAATCCACTCTTGAGAATCAACAACTTGCAAAAAAGAGTCGCACATTGGGTAATCAATTGTCAGTCGTATCTTCGGTTATCCGGCGCGGTTTTGTCAGCCCCCCGCTGATGAACACGCTTCGGTCTGGAAGAACTGCCTGATTCAGCTTGTTACGCAGGAGTAAAGGACGTTTGTCCATGAGAGCCGCAGCGATGAACATCACCCCGGTGAGCGCTGCGGCTCTTTTTACTCTCAGGCGCGAAAATAAAGTTTATGACTCGCCATCCGGGGGCGTTTCGTCTTGCATTGCCGGGGTGCCTTTCATATACTCCGCTTCGCTTCAGAACAGACGATCACGAACTGGATTATCGGAAAGCTCACGCAACTTTCCCTGCACCGATACAGTTAAGCACCTCGGATGGCATTCGATCAGAGCAATCTGCAACGGGCCAGCGATCCCTGCCCGCATTGCCAGGACACCGGCTGGGAATACGTTGAAGGCAAAGGCGTCCGGCCGTGCCGCTGCCGGGTGACTGACCGGCGCGCGCAGTTGCTGAAAGCCGTCCGCATCCCGAAACGCTACCAGGATTGCTCGTTCGATAATTACCACCCGCAGGGCTCGCCGACCACCCAGAATTTTCTCACTCAGGCTTACGCGCTGCGCGATTCCAAGCATCTGGTTGACGAATACCCGAACCTCGACATCGGGCTGCTCTTCCTCGGCCCGTGCGGGGTCGGCAAAACCCACCTGGCGACCGCGATCATCAGGGCGCTCGTGCAGAACAAGGGAGTGTCATGCCTGTTCTACGACTTCCGCGACCTGCTCAAGGAGATCCAGGACAGCTACAATCCGGTGTCGCAGAATTCCGAGCTGAAGGTGCTGGCCCCGATCTACGAGGCCGAGGTGCTGGTACTCGATGAACTCGGCGCCTCAAAGCCGACCGACTGGGTGCGCGACACGATGACGCAGATCATCAACACGCGCTACAACGACCGCAAGGTCACGATCTTCACTTCCAATTACCCCGACGAAGTCTCATCGCCCACCGACGAGACGCTGACCGACCGCGTCGGCGTGCGCCTGCGCTCGCGCCTGCACGAGATGTGCAAGGTCGTGACGATCAAGGGCGACGATTACCGCCTCAAGATCCGCAACAACCGCGGACATAAATTTTAGAAGCCGGGATAAATTCGGGGCATTCGGTTACGCACTCGCGAGCGGACCCCATTGGTATCTGCACAAGTGTGAGGAATGTGCCGATTCCGCCCGCCGCTACGCGGCAAAACCTTGTATAGATCAATGTCGCACGCTTCCAGTGCATAGTCCGCCCGCCCCTTGTGACACCGCAGCTTCTGTCACAAGCTCACCTGTCCCGCTCATTCCCTCCTCCGCTAATTTCGCCGCCGTCATCAATCTGATGTTCTTTATTCAGGGAGGTCAGGCAAATGATAGTTCCTTTGATCGTGCTGTGTGTGGCCGGCGTGATGATGGCGGTTGAGGCGACACTGCCGGGGCGTTGGTGGCCGAAGGTGGAGGGCTGGTGGTGGCGCGTGGTGCTGCTCAACGGGGCGCAGGCCGGGGTCGTCTGGCTGGCGGGCAGGACATGGGCGCGCTGGCTCCTGCTCCATCAGTTCTGGTCGGCGGACTGGATGGGCGAGACGTGGGGCGCGGTGGCCGGCTATTTCGTCATCACGTTTGTCTATTACTGGTGGCACCGCTGGCGCCACGAAGTGCCTTTCCTGTGGCGCTGGGTTCATCAGCTCCACCACAGCCCGCAGCGGCTGGAAATCCTGGCGAGTTTTTACAAGCACCCGTTCGAGCTGCTGGCCAACGCCCTGATTTCGAGCGTAATCCTGTCTATGATCGGGCTCGGGCCGGAAGCCGTGGCCGGGACGGTGCTGATCAGCGGCGTGGCCGAGCTGTTCTACCACTGGAATGTGAAAACGCCTTACTGGGTCGGCTTCATCGTGCAGCGGCCCGAGAGCCACTGCCTGCACCATCAGGAGGGGATTCATTCGTACAATTACTCTGACCTGCCGCTCTGGGACATGCTGTTTGGCACGTTCCGCTACCCGCGCCGCTGGCACGCGCGCTGCGGCTTCGGGAAAAACGAGCATCGCCTGCTGGCCATGCTCTGCGGCATCGAAGTGACTAAAACCGACGCGATGGAGGCGGGGTTATGAAGATCAACGCAAACAAGGCCGCCGTTCTGTTGCTCGTGATCGGCCTCCTGCAGATGACGGGCGACCTGACGGGCGTGACTGCGCTCAAAGGCATCGGCGCGGCCACGCTCGCCGCACCCGCGCCGAAAGTCTTCACCTCAGTGCGCGGCCTCGAAGCTTACTCCGTGCGCTTCTATCTGGAATGGACTGATCGCGGAGGTTGTGTGCATTCGGTTCAGCTGACGCCCGAAATTTACCGGCGAATGGCGGGGCCATACAACCGCCGCAACGTTTATGGCGCGGTA
This sequence comes from Blastocatellia bacterium, assembly GCA_035652435.1. Taxonomy (GTDB): domain Bacteria; phylum Acidobacteriota; class Blastocatellia; order RBC074; family RBC074; genus DASRDU01. The sequence continues at coordinate 28,373 of DASRDU010000129.1, read as the reverse complement.
CTGGCAGGCGGCCCCGTTATGGCGAGCGATGAAAGACTGCTGCCGATGTTTCAGGCGGTGACGAATTACGCCCTGTGCGGCGACGCGCCGCTGCTGCGCGAAATGGGAATTGACCCTCAGAGCGTTGCCGGGCGCGTGCGCATTCGCTATGAACCGCTGCCGGGGACTACAATGAATCACCTGCCGCGAGTCCTGGAGGCGCAATGTCAATGAAAGTTCTCGCCGAACAACTCCGCAATCCACAATCCGCAATCCACAATCAATGGACTGGCGGACAATACAGCGTCTTCCGTGCAATCTTCGGCGCATACCTCTTCGTCCACTTCGTGCAGCTCATCCCCTGGGGCGCGGAGATGTTCTCAAATCGCGGCGTGCTGCCGGAAGGAACCCTGAGCCCGCTGCTCAGAATCTTCCCGAACATCTTCGCGCTTTACGACGCGCCGGCTTTTGTCACCGCCATCATTGGCGTCGCCGCGGCGCTGAGCGTTCTGCTGGCAATCGGATTGTATGACCGCGTTGCCGCAGTGGTGTTGTGGTACGTGCTGGCCTGCCTGTTCGGGCGCAACCCGCTGATTGCGAATCCGAGCCTGCCTTATATCGGCGTGTTACTGCTCGCGCATGCCTGTCTGCCGCCGGCGCCGTATGGTTCGTTGGCGCGGCGCGGCCAGCCTGATCCGGGCAGCGATTGGCGCATGCCGCAGGCGGTCTGGCTGGCCGTCTGGATTCTGATGGCGCTCGGGTACAGCTACAGCGGTTACACGAAGCTCGTCAGCCCGTCGTGGGTGGACGGGACGGCCATCGAGCGCGTGCTGAATAATCCGCTGGCGCGGCCCGGCGTCCTGAGAGACGTGCTGCTCGCGCTGCCGCCGGCGTTGCTGAAGCTCGTGACGTGGGGGGCGCTCGCCCTCGAACTGAGCTTTGCGCCGCTCGCGCTCTTCCGCCGCGTGCGGCCCGTGATCTGGGTGCTGATGCTCGCGCTGCACGTGGGCCTGATCGCGCTGATTGATTTCGCCGATCTTTCCTTAGGGATGGTGATGCTGCACCTCTTCACCTTCGACCCGGGATGGGTCAAACCGATGAAAGCCGCGGCGACGGAGATGGTCTTTTACGACGGGCATTGCGGCCTGTGCCACCGCGCCGTGCGCTTCATTCTCGCCGAAGACCGCAGCGGCAAGGCCTTTCGCTTCGCCCCGCTCGACAGCGACGCCTTCCGCGCCGCCGTGCCCGAAGCGAAACGCGCGGGCCTGCCCGACAGCGTGATCGTGCAAACGACGGAAGGCGAACTGTTCGTTCGCTCATCGGCAGTGATCCATCTGATGAAAAGGCTCGGCGGAATCTGGCGACTGATCGGCACTGTCAGCTCGATCATCCCGGCTGCTGTGCGCGACCGGGTTTACGACTGGATTGCGGGCATTCGTCACCGGCTGTTTCGCGCGCCAGCCGCGGCCTGCCCGATCATTCCAAAACATCTGCGCGAGCGTTTCGATTACTGAATTGCGCGGGGCGGTTGATCAAACCCGGTGCTTTCCTGTAGCCTCCGTGCTGACCGCCATGCTCAAGAACACTTTCTGTCACATCCCGGGGGTCAGCGTCAGGGCGGAGCAGCAGCTGTGGGAATCAGGCATCCGCTGCTGGGAACACGTCTGCGGGGCGATCACACTGCCGCGCGGCGTGAACGCTTCAATCGCCGATCACCTGAGCGCGTCAGCCGAGTCTCTGAAAAGGAACGACGCCCGGTATTTCGACGCGCTGCTGCCGGCGGATCAGAACTGGCGGCTGTTTCCCGAGTTCCGCGATTCGATTGCCTACGTGGATATCGAGACCACCGGCCTTGGCCGCAGCGCGACGATCACGACCATCGCGCTCTATGACGGGAAGAAGGTCAGGCATTACGTCCGCGAGCAGAACCTGACTGACTTCCTCACCGACATCCGCGATTACAAAGTGATCGTCTCGTACAACGGCAAAGCCTTCGACGTGCCGTTCATTGAAAGATCCTTCAGGACGAAGCTCAACCACGTCCACATTGACCTGATGTACGTGCTGCGCAGCCTGGGTTACACGGGCGGCCTGAAGGGCTGCGAAAGGAAGCTCGGGATTGACCGGAAGGAACTGGCTGAGGTTGACGGGTATTTTGCCGTGCTGCTCTGGCAGGATTATCAGCGCAGCAGGAACCCGCAGTCGCTCGAAACGCTGCTGGCCTACAACGTTCAGGACGTGCTGAATCTTGAGACGCTGCTCGTGATGGCTTACAACCTGAAGGTCAAGGCAACGCCTTTCCGCACGACGCATCGCCTGCCGCTGCCTGACACTCTGCGCAATCCTTTCGCGCCGGATAAGGAAACAATCAGTCGAATCCGCAAAGCCAACCCTTATCCGTTCTGGGGCCGGCGATACTGAGGTTAGACGGTCGTATTCACCGCAGAGGCGCAGAGCAGGCAGAGACAACGCAGAGGTTTCTCTGCTCTCTGCGTTACCTCTCCGTTCTCTGCGCCTCTGCGGTGAAAAGGGCTTTTGACCTGCTGGCACGTTGCAATTGACCAGCTTGTTTTTCACATCTCCTGACCATGAGGCTCATATGACATCACGAACGAAACTGATCATCGCGATCCTGCTTTCATCTCTGGCGCTGAATCAGCGCGCGGCGACACAGACCACTGACGCGCTGACACCGAAGTCATTGCAGGCGGCGCTCGCCGCGAAGCCGTCGGGCGGGGCCGCGGAATCGCTGGCCGAAAGCATTCGCACCGCGTTCGGCCGGGACAATCTGCTGAAAGGTGCCGCCCCGAAGGTTGATGAACTCACCGTTGCCTGGGCCATCGAAGCCCCGAACGCCATCGCCACTCCCAAAGTAGTTTCCGACGACGGGATGTTCGGAATGCCGCTGCTGCGCGTCGGCAACACAGATGTCTACGCGCTCGCGCAGACGCTGACCTGGGGCGCGGCGATGAAGTGGCATTACGAAATCGGGATGCAGAAACTCGGCGGCGGCAATCTGGAGGTCTACACCACTCACCCGGACAGCGTCGTCCAGCCCGGCGTCCCCCGAGGGGAAGTCACGCAGCAGGCGAAGTGGGAGAGCCGCATCTTCCCCGGCACCACGCGCGACTGGTGGGTTTACGTCCCCGCCCAGTACAAGCCCGAAAGGCCGGCCTGCGTGATGGTCTTTCAGGACGGCCAGAACGCGGTGAAGTATGCGCCGGCGGTCTTCGACAACCTGATTGCCAAAGGCGACATCCCGGTCACGGTCGGCATCTTCCTCGCGCCCGGCACGCTCGCGGATGGCAAATCCAACCGCAGTTTTGAATACGACACGCTCTCGGACCAGTACGCCCGATTTTTACTCGAAGAGATTCTGCCGGAAGTGGAGAAGACCATAAAGCTGCGCCACGACGCGGCGAGCCGCGCGATTGCGGGCATCAGCAGCGGCGGCATCTGCGCCTTCACCGTCGCGTGGCAGCGCCCGAACGAATTCAGCAAAGTACTCTCGTGGGTCGGCAGCTTCACGAACATCGCCCACGGCGCGACGCTGCGCGAAGGCGGCCACAACTACCCGGCGCTCGTCCGCAAGACGAAGCCGCCGAAACCGATCCGCGTGTTTTTGCAGGACGGCGCGAACGATCTGGATAACGCGAACGGTAACTGGCCGCTCGCGAATCAGGAGATGGCGAAGGCGCTCGCGTTTGCCAGTTACGATTACAAATTCGAGTGGGGGCACGGCTTTCACAGCGACCGGCACGGACGGGCGATATTGCCGGATTCGCTGCGCTGGTTGTGGCGGGACTATCAGCCGTAGCCGGATGGCATTATTCAGCGGGGCTGGCTTGGGACGGTTGTAGTAATCGAAGCATTCATTGGCCGGCATCAGCTGCAATTAGTGTTCGGCGTAATATTACGTGGTTGTCGAATTTCGCTTTGGCAAACGCCCCGCAACTTTAGGCAGAATGTATACGCCTTGAAGCAAATGCTCGACCACATCCATTGCTGTTCCAAGAGTCGTTTCAGAATGAGGCTTAACTTCATGTGCTGCCTCGTTGCCAAGTATTCTTAGACTGTGAAGAATTTCAGCTCCTTCGCTTGTCAGCACACCCATTCCAACTAAGCCATCAATTCGTTGTTCAAGGTTATGGCCGCTTGCAGCCTTTTCCTTGCAAACTGTTTCAATCAATGCCCTGATCCCGATCCCTGCTAACACAGGCAGTTTGTTACAAAGGGCAGAGTGAGTTTCTTCGTAGACACTTGCAACTGATGGGGGCAGAAAATGGGTGTGGTTGAGCTTCTGTCTTCCAGCCACACGGCTGGGGTATAAGTTCTGTGTCACGGCATAAAGTGTGCCGCCCTCGTCATCGTGAAAAAAGTCCTCAGAGTTTGTATGGTAATACCTAAAGGAGAAAGTTCTACATCCTTGGCATTGAACGATCTGATATTTGTTTGTGTAGGAGTAATCCCAGTCTCGCGCCTCGCCATCAACATCTATTGACATCACAACTTTGTGATATGTTTCAAATAGACACCTTCCACAAGGCAAGGAATACTCTTCGCCTTTTGATTCGTTTTCTTTTACAGTTTCTTTGTCCATTTACTCTACCTCTTACCGGCTGGTGCGGCTGATACAACTACCTTGTGGATGGCAACCAATATATTCCCGTTGCCGGGCAGGCGCAATATCACAACACCAGCCTCATGAATTTTTCCGAAGAAAAAGTGAAAGTCCTAGCTGATTGATAATTTCATACGGTTCAGCCGGTCAATCTGTAAAGCCGAACTCTCCGCCCTCGCCGCCAGGCGCGGGGCTCGGAGAGGTGTTGTGTGGCTGCTGGTCTCCCGAATTTCACTGGGTTGAGAGCGTGGCCACGGACGGGTGTCTTCACCCCGGACAACGAGCTTTATCCCCCAAACATTGTCTTCACGCATTTAAGAAGGAGAACAACCCAATGTCTGTCAGTGGAAGATCACTTATTCTGAGAATGCTTTTCACAGCGCTCGTCGTACTCGCCGGGGCGGCCAGCGCCTTTGCCGACCCGGTCCAGCTCGTCGGCACGGTGGATTTCAGCATGACGAAATCGAACACGTTGCCATGCCAGCTCTGCAAAGCCGACAGCAGCGGGACCATTCAGACGGTCACGGCCACCGACCCGATCAGCGGCGGCAGCAGTGTGACTATCGGCAGGTCGAGCGACCCGCAATTCAACGTGCAGCTCATGCCCGGGCAGTCAATCAACGTGACGCTGCTGACCCTTGTGACTAACTCAAACATCTTCGGCACCCAGGGACCGATCTTCGGCATTGACCTGAGGATCGCCCCGACCCTGCAGGTCAACGGCCAGATCGTCCCGCTGGATGCGGGCAATGCGGACGCCTTCATTGGCACGATCACCGGCCGGCTCTCGCATGATTTTTCCACCCTGAAAGTCACCTTCCCCGGCCCTCAGACGCTGACGTTCGTCTCGCCGACGCTGGGGACTTTCACGCTGACGATTGATGATCTGGCGGGGACGGGCGTGCCCTGCACGACGACGAACCTGACGGGCACGCTGACATGGCAATCCACCCCGGCACAGGTCCCTGAGCCGGCGACGCTGATTCTTCTGGGGACGGGCTTGGCCGGGCTGGCTGGTTTCAGAAAGCGGAAGGGTAAATAAGCAACGGGAACTCCCCAATGAAAGAGGGCGGGCAGACTCGTGATCCGCCCGCCCGTTCGCGTGGCATTTTCGTCAGGATTACTGGTTGAGCCATCGAATCGGAAAGAGTGCGCCGGCTTTCTCAGGGTCCAGCTTTACTCCCAGCAACGCCGCTGCGCGCGCGAGTACCGGGTCGCGTTTCGCTGCCAGATCGGCCCCGGTCGGCAGCAGCAGTTCATCTGGCATGACGCCGACTTTTTCCAGGCTTTTGCCGTCCGACATAATTACGTCGGCATCTGTCACACTGACGCCGTATGGGATGATTGCGCCAAAACTGATCTCATGACTGTAGTGGCGTGACCGCATCACGGCCCCCGCGCTGCGGTCACCGATGACTGTGCCTCGTTTTTCAAGCTGAATGACGCGCGCAAGGATTTCCGACGCCGACGCCGAGTCGCTGTCAATCAGCACCACCAGCTTCCCGCTGTAAGGGTAGATGGATTTCTTTGCCTTCATCGGCTTCATGTTTTCCTTGCGCCCCTTATGCTCAGCGAGCAGCACATCCTTCTCCAGAAAAGCCCCGGCCAGCTGCTGGCAGATGTCAACATAACCGCCCCCGTTGCCGCGCAGGTCAAGGATCAGGGCCTTGTACTTTTTGGCCCTGCCCAGCATGACGTTCAGCTCCCTTTCGTCCATCTGGAATGTCGGCATCTTCCAGATGATCAGGTCGTCACCGAATTCCTGCCAGCGTGAGTGATAAAAGTGGTCAATCTCTTCGCGACGGCGGACGTAGTCCCCGACCTCAGTAGCGTTGGTCAGGTCCATGACCCGCTTGCCCTCCTTCACTTTCGCGGGCACGTCGAGCTGACGCTGTCTGCCATCCGGGCTCTGCACCACGACTTGCAAAGCCGGCTGCGGCCTGAGGGCTCTGAAAAGGTATTGCAGCTTCCACAGGTTGTCGCGATCCGGAGTAAAGCCGTTAATGGAAATCAGCCTGTCGCCTTCCTTCAGCCCCCGTGCTTCCGCCTCGCTGCCGGGCCTGACCGCCGAAACATAAACGTCAGCGCCGATTGCCTGCATCTCCCACCCGTACTCCGTGCGGTTCATCCGCGGCGGCGGCAGAAAGAACAGATGCGAGTCGTCGAAATCCAGCAATGTCTGCGCAATGATGCCCATCATCTGGCCCGCCGACTCGGCCCCTTTCAGCTTCTCTTCCGCGGCCTTGAATTTGGCATCCAGGTCAATGCCATGAAACTTCGGGTCATAGTAATTCCTGCTCACGTCCTCCTTAATGACCTTGAGAACCATCCTGGCCTCATCCAGGCCGAAATTGCTCTGCCGTGTTTGCGCCAGCGCGGTCTGGTTATGAAAAAGGAATGGCAGGATGACAACAGACAGGCAAAGGGCGGCAGGCAGGCAGGATGGGCGAACGCGAATATGCATTTGTTTACTCCCTGGTCAGCGCAGCCTTCAGCCGGACTGGCTGCAACTGAATGATTAAAGGGTCGGAAATAATAAACGGCCGAGAACAGGGCAGGAAATTATTGCTATGAAGGCAGTGATCGTCAATCGAATTTATGCCCGGCTCAGAGCCTGACGAACTGGCCGAGCAGCAGCGCCATCAGAAATCCAACCAGCCCGACCAGCACCGCACCGACGAGGCCAACTGCGAAGGGTTTCAGCCCGACGCCCTTGAAAACCGAAAAGCTCGTGCCCAGACCCACTGCCGCCATCGCCGTGCCGAGCAGGTAACGCGCGCCCCACACTTCGCCGACGGTCGTCGTCAGCGATTTCCATGCGACATCGTCCCGGATGCCGAAGGCCGCGCCCTGCCGCAACGTCGCGTCGCCAATCGAGCGCACGACGGCCATCGCGACGAAGCCGAGGATGAAGAGTGGCAGGAGCTTTTTGAAATCAATCCGGCCGGGTGACGGCTGATCGCTTTCCCGCCGCAACTGGCGGAAGGCGAGCAAGGGGACGACTACGGCGAGGAAGAGATTGCGGGTGAGCTTGGTCACCGTCGCGGCCTGCAACACCTTGTCGTCGTGAAAGACTTCCTTGTACGCCATCGCCGCGCCGATGACCTGCGAAGTGTCATGCACGGCGACGCCCAGGAACATCCCGATCTGCTCGGACGTGTGCAGCAGCAGCGGCGCGACGTACGGGTAGACGAGCATACCCAGCAGCCCGAAGACCGTGATGTTGGCGACGGCATACGCGACCTCTTCGTCATCGGCTTTGATCGCGGGCGCAATCGAGACAATCGCCGTCACCCCGCAAATGCCCGTGCCCGCGGCGATCAGTGTGCCGAGTTTGTCGGGCAGTCTGAGCGCGCGATTGAACCACGTGACAAAGACTAGCCCCGTCGTGATCCCGACGATCACCACCGGAATGCCCCACGCGCCGAGCTTCAGCACGTCCAGCACGCTCAGCTTGATGCCGACCAGGATGATCCCGAGACGCATCAGCTTTTTGACGCAGAACTGGAAGCCCGACTGAAAGGCGTCGGGAAGTCTGATGAGGTTGCGCACGAGGATGCCAAGGATGATGGCGACGGTCACGCCGGAAATCGGCGTGGCCTTGCCGGCCGGATCAACGCCGCGCAGCCTGAGCAGCCACTGACCGAGCAGGTCGGCGACCGGCAGGGCCGCGAGCATAACCGCGGCTGCCAGCGCGGTGCCGGGAATGAGAGTGAAAATTTCTGCTGACTGCTTAACTCCAAAGACTCCGTGGACAAGACGGGTGGTTTGCGCGGTGGCGCTCATTTAGGTTGATGGTTCCCTTCAATAATGTGACCGGGGTTGCGGATTGTAGATTGCCGCGCCTGTCAGCCGCAATCCTGATTGAACCTCTGCCGCAATCAATGCGCCTGTCTGACGCCGCCACTTTTGAAAACGCGGAAGAGGTAATAGAAGGAAGGGAACAGTAAAAATGCGCCGGCCACGAGCGCGATCAGCACGAGCCGCATGGTGATGTCGGGGGCAGCTGCGTTGTGGATTGTCAGGTCTGGTTCGACGAGGTAAGGGAATTGCGCGGCGGCCCAGCCCCACAGGATCAGCGTCGTCTGCGCCGCGGCACAGAACCGCGCCAGTCTGAACCGGCGCGTCCACAATGACGTGATGGCCCCGACGGCCATCACTGCCGTGGCGATCTGCAACGGCCACGTCCACCAACTGGCGCCGAGGCCGCGACGGACGCGCGGCGCGCCGGTGGCGGAGAGCAGAAAGACGACGAGCGCCATCACGCCAACCACAATCGCCGCTGCCAGTGCCCGACGGCGAAAGTCTTCGCGCAACTGGGCGTCGTCAGTTTCAAGCGTCAGATAGACCGCCGCCAGAAACGTGAACAGTGCCAGCGCGAACAACCCCACCGCGAACGGGAACGGCGCCAGCCACGAGCTGAAAAAATCAACGGTCGCGGCCTGACTCGTGATTCGTCCCGAAGCAATCGCGCCGACAGTGACGCCGAGCAGGACGGGCGTGATCACGCTGGCGATTGAGAAGACCCGCCCCCAGCGCCGCTGCACGTAATCGTCCTTGCGGTCATAAGCGCGGAAGGTGAACGCCGAGCCGCGCAGCACAATGCCGATGAGTACGAGCGTCAGCGGGATGTGCAGGGCCGTCGCGATGGCGGCGAAGGCGGGCGGGAAGGCGGTGAAGAGAATGACGATCACCAGGATCAGCCAGACGTGATTGGCCTCCCAGATCGGGCCAATGGCTTCGGCGATCAGGTCGCGCTGTGCCCGCTTGCGCGGCCCCCATGCCACCAGATCAAGCACCCCGCCGCCGTAATCGGCGCCGGCCATCAGCGAGTAAAAACTGAGCGACACGAGCATCGCGCCCGCCAGGATCACTTCAAGCGACAACATAGTCTTTCTCCTTGCCCGGCGGCTGCGGTTCGGCGGGCACGACGTGCGGGCTCGAGGCCACCTGCCGCCAGAGCAACCAGATTACGGCCGCGGCCAGAAAGAGGTAGAGCAGCAGGAAGGTGATGAACGGGACGATGAGGCCCGGCATCGGCGTCACCGCCTCGGCCGTCCGCAGCACCCCCTGAATAATCCAGGGCTGTCGCCCGACTTCGGTCACAACCCAGCCGGTCTCAATCGCGATGAAACCGAGCGGCGTAGCGGCGACCACGGCCATCAGGAAGTGGCGCGAATCAACGAGCGTCCTGCGCCGCCACGCGAGCCAGGCGCCCCACAGCGCCACCAGCATCATGGCCGTCCCGGCCCCGACCATCACCTGAAAAGCCAGATGAACTATTGCCACGGGCGGCCACTGGTCGCGCGGGAAATCTTCGAGCCCTCTGACCGTGGCCCGGGGGTCATGGAATGCCAGCAGGCTCAGGGCGTACGGGATCTCAATCGCGTAGCGCGTGGTTCCGGCCGCCTCGTCGGGCAATCCGCCGATGTGCATCGGCGCGCCCTGCTCGGTTTTGAAATGCCCCTCGAAGGCGGCGAGCTTGACCGGCTGATTGTGCGCGACGGCCTGCGCCAGCAGGTCTCCGCTCACTGGCTGCAGGAGCGCCGCCACGCCGCCGACCGCGAGCGCAATCGCGAGCGCGTGTCGGTGAAACAGGTTGTCTTTATCGCGCAGCAGCAGGAAGGCGTGAATGCCGGCCACCGCAAACCCCGTCGCCGCGTAAGCCGCGAGCGTCATATGAACGGTCTGCGACACGGCCGACGGATTAAAGAGCGCGGCGATTGGGTCAATATCCACGGGCTTGCCATCAACCATGCGAAAGCCCGTCGGCGTATTCATCCACGCGTTCGCGATGACGACGAAGATGCCCGAAGCCGCGCCGCTCGCCGCCACGACCAGGCCCGCGAGCAGGTGCGTGCGCGGCGCGACTCGCTCCCATCCGTAAAGGTATATGCCCAGGAAGATCGCCTCGGTGAAGAAGGCGAAGCCTTCGAGCGAGAACGGCATCCCGATGATCGCGCCCGCGAACTTCATAAACCCCGGCCAGAGCAGCCCGAGCTGGAACGACAACACCGTGCCCGAAACCGCACCGACGGCGAAAAGGATCGCCGCCCCTTTAGCCCACCGTTTCGCGAGCGTCAGATAAACTTCCTTGCCCGTCCGCAGCCACCGCCACTCGGCCACACACATCATCAGCGGCAGCGCGATCCCCACGGCCGCAAACAGGATGTGAAAGGCGAGCGACATCGCCATCTGTGAACGTGCCGCCAGCAGGTTATCCATATGCCACTCACTTTCTCCTTTTACTACTGACCGGTTACGGAAAGCCCCTGCTCGGTTTCGTATCCCGCACTGATCCACGCGCTCGTGCCACCGACGACGTTGAAAAGCCGGCGGAAGCCGTGGCGCGCGAGGATGCTGGTGGCCGCAGTTGAGCGATAGCCGCTCTGACAGATCACCGCAGTCGGGCGATTCGGGTCAAGCTGCGCCGCGTGATCATCAAGGTGGGCCAGTTCGACGTTGACCGCCCGGGGCACATGGCCGCTCTGGTATTCAGCCGGCTTGCGCACGTCCACGATTTGCAAATCAGCCTTCTCTTCAAGCTGGTGGTGCAACTCATCAACCGGCATCTGCGCAATGGAGGCATGCGCCAACCCGGCCTGATCCCACGCATACATCCCGCCGCCAAGGTATCCTTTGACGCTCTCAAACCCGACCCGCGCCAGCCGCGTCACGGCTTCATCAACCTCGGCGACTTCTTCGGCGACGATGACGATGGGAGTGCCAAGCGCGACGAGCGTTCCGGCCCACGAGGCGAACTGCCCGCCGAGGCCGATGTTGATTGCGCCCGGGACATGGCCCGTGCCGAATTTTGCAGACGGGCGGACATCAAGGACTGTCGTGCCCTGCTGCGCCAGCCTGTTGACTTCTTCCGGGGTCAGCTCAGTCGGGCGCGGAAGCTCTGCGAGCGCGGGCGCGCCGGTGCGATTGATCTCCGCATCCTTTGGGAAATAGGCGGGAGCTTCCGGCAGGTCGGTCGTCATCATCCGCACGAATTCGTCTTTCGCCATCGGCTTGAGCGCGTAGTTGAACTGCCGCTGCTGCCCGATGGTCGAGGAGGTGTCTTTCGAGATGTTGCGCCCGCACATCGAACCCGCGCCGTGGGCCGGATAAACTTCGACCGCGTCATCGAGCTTCAATAACTTTTCGCGCAGGCTGTCATAAAGCATCCCGGCCATCTCCCCCGCGGTGTAGCCCTTCGACCCCACCAGGTCGGGGCGCCCGACATCGCCGATGAAAAGCGTGTCGCCGGTCAGCACCTTTTGCGGCCGATCCGAAACGGCAGTGTCAGTCACCAGCACCGAGATGCTCTCGGGCGTGTGGCCGGGCGTTTCGAGGAAGCGCAACACGACTTTGCCGACTCTGATCTCATCGCCGTCCCCGACCGGCCGATGCGGGAAAGTGGCGCCGGCCCTCCGGCCGAAGATAATTTCAGCCCCGGTGCGCGCCGCGAGTTCACGATGCCCGCTGACGAAATCCGCGTGCAGATGCGTTTCAATCACGTATCTGATCGCCAGTCCCTGCGCCGTTGCTTCAGTGATGTATTGTCCGACGTCGCGCTGCGGATCAACCACGACCGCCTCGCCCTCTGAACCGATCAGGTACGAAGCGTGCGCCAGGCAGCCGAGATAGAATTGCCTGAAGTACATAAAAGCCTCCCGAAAGGATGGACGCTGGAAGGAATGCGCCGCCATTGTAACGTGTCAGGTCGCAAACCCGAAACCGCTCCGGCGCGCTTGCCCAAGTCCGCACCGTCCGGGTATCTTTTCACATCACAAAGGTTTCGGCGCGTAATGTCAGAGCATTCCGGTCACCAGCTTCTCATCCCTGGCTTGTAACCTTTGGCAATTCATTTTTTATTCGGAATTCAGTTAGGAGTGATCACTGATGGGAAATCCTCAGAGTTTGTTTGAGGCTTATTTGAATCAACACGACGATGCCGCGTGGGAGCAGGTCATCCGGAAACTGTTGCCCTCGATCCACCCGGTGGACGCCCGGGCGACGCAAATCTGGTTTGCCTTCTTCCCGCTCAAACTCAAACGCGCGCTCGACGAGTCGCCAGACCCCGAGAAGCTGGCGCGCGATCTGATCCTCAAAGGCAATTACAGGCTGGCGGATCAGGTGGACAGCTCGGCCCACTTTTTATACGGCCACCGTTACTGGCCGGAAGTGAAAAAAACGGTGGCGGCTTATGCCGAAGCGACTGCGGCGCCACACAGCCTCGCGCTGGCGGATCAGATTCTCGACGTGGCCGGCAAAGTCGCCGCGCAGTCCGGAGCCGACAGATCGCTGCTCGTCGGCATCACCGCCGCGGCGTTTATGACTTTGCAGCAGGTCGGTGGCGAACTCTTCAAGCGACCGTCCGCGGCGGTCGGGAAGAAAATCTCAAAATCACCGGAGCAGATTCTGAAAGAGCGCCAGTCCGACAGCAGCCAGGGCCTCTTCGGCTTTCTGCGCACCGTGGACAAACGCTTCACCGTCATCTTCAACGAAAACGACCCGGAAGCGAAGTTCCCGGTCATAAACACACAGGATCTGACGATGGCCGCGCAGCAGGACAAGCGCCCGCACCACCTGCGCGACCCGCGCTGCATGGAAGGCGAAGGCCCGATCCCGGTCGAGTGCCGCACGGCGGCCTGCGGCACCTGCTGGGTCGGCATCCTCTCTGACACCTCGAAAGTTTCAGAGCCCGCCGGCCGCGAAGTGAACCGGATGAATGATACGTTCTGCTATTCCGGCTTCACCGGCGAGCAGGATTCGCCGATCCGGCTGGGCTGTCAGGTGAAATGTTACGGCAACGTCTCAATCGTCATCCCGCCCTGGAACGGGCTGCTCAGGAAGCTGAGCAGGCTCGACGAGCCGGAGCAGGAGACAGTGACGAGCGAATAGTGAAGGATAAAGAGTGAAGGGCGGCGTGCTTTTCACTCTTTAGCTTTTTATGTACGGCGGGCTGGCGAGCCCGCCGCCGCCTGTGCGGAAGGCGAACTCAAATTCAACTGATCTTTCCAGAAAACATCGGCGTACTCGCCAGCCCGCCGTACATCAACAGGGAGAAACCAATGAAGCCATCACGCCCGCTGCGCGCATTCCTGCCCGTCTTTCTGATCGCCGTTCTCCTGATCGCACCATTCCCGTCGTCAACTCTCGCGAAGGCCAAAGGCAAAGCTGGCGGCAAAACAGCCGTCACCCGGCTGGCCGGTTCGGTGACGATCTACCGCGATAAATACGGCGTGCCGCATGTGTACGGGCCGACGGACGCGGGCGTGATGTTCGGCTTCATTTACGCGCAGGCCGAAGACAACTTCTGGCAGATCGAAGACAGCTACATTCAGGCGCTCGGCCGCGCCTCGGAAGTCTACGGCGAAAGGATGCTTGACTCCGACCTGCTCAACCGCCAGCTCGAAGTCGTGAAGATATCGCAGGCCGAATATCAGAAGCTGAGTAAGCAGGTGCAGGAATTCTGCCAGGCGACGGCTGACGCGCTGAATTACTACCTCGAAAAAAATCCGCAGGTCAAACCGCGCCTGATCACGCATTTCGAGCCCTGGCACCTGATCGCGTTCCGGCGCTTTGCCGAATATCAGCTCTTCATCTTCAACAAGGCCGGGTTGCAGGCGAAGGAGAAACGCGACGCGATTGTCGAAGTGAAGGCGAACGGAATGACCGGCTCGCTGCCGCCGCTCACGCCCGAACGCGAGGCGGAGATCGCGCAGGAACTGACCGATGCGGCGATGACCGGCTCGAACACCTGGGCCGTCACACCGGCGAAGAGCGCGGCGGGACATGCGATGCTCCTCGTCAATCCGCACCAGCCCTTCTTCGGCCCCGGGCAGTGGATCGAAGGCCACGTACACAGCGACAGCGGCTGGGACATGGCCGGCGCCTCCTTCCCCGGTTCGCCCTTTCCCACGCTCGGACACAACGAATTCCTCGGGTGGAGCCACACGGTCAACAACCCCGACATCGTGGATCTCTGGGAAGAGAAATTCGACGACCCGAAAAATCCGCTCAATTACAAATACGGCAACGGCTATCGCACCGCGACCGAATGGACGGACACGATCAAAGTCAAAACCGACAAGGGCGTTGAGGCGCGCCAGTTCAGATTCCGCCGCACGCACCACGGCCCGATTGTGGCGCTGCGCAACGGCAAACCGCTCGCGATTCGCATGTCGCGTTACGAGGACGGCGGCTCGTTCGAGCAACGTTACCTGATGAGCAAGGCGCGCAGCCTGAAGGAATTCCGCGCCGCGATGTCGCGCGTGGCGCTGCCGATGTTCAATATGATGTACGCCGACCGCGACGGCAACATCTGGTATGTGTATAACGGCGCGGTCCCGAAACGCGACACGAAATACGACTGGTCAAAGCCTGTTGACGGCAGCGACCCGGGTGCGGAATGGCAGGGCTATCACTCGCTCGAAGAGCTGCCGCAGATACTGAACCCGCCGGCCGGCTGGGCGCAGAATTGCAACGCGACGCCCTTCCTCGCGACCGATGAAAAGAACGGCAACCCCGACAGGGCGAAGTTCCCCGCTTACATGGTCGGCGAGAAAGACAACGCCCGCTCGCGCATCTCGCGCCGCGTCTTGTCAGAGCGTGAGAAATTTTCCTTCGACGACTGGGCGCACGCCGCCTTTGACACCAGAGTCATCGAAGCCGAAACACAAATCCCGCTGCTCGCGGCCGAGTGGGAGAAGGTGAAAGCCGCTGACCCGGCGCGCGCCGAAAAGACCGCCGAAGCCCTTGCCACGCTGAAAGCCTGGAACGGCGTCAGCACGCTTGATTCAGTCCCGATGACCGTCTTCACGCTCTGGTTTTACACGAGCCTGCAAGCGCAGGCTCAGGCCGCGGTGAAAGGCGATCCTTACCCGAAAGTGGCGATTCTCGAAAACGTCCTTGGCGATATTGAAAAGAGCTGGGGCACGTGGAAGGTGGCGTGGGGCGAGATCAACCGCCTGCAGCGCGTCCACACGAGCGGCGTACTCGAACCCTTCAGCGACGACAAGCCGAGCCTGCCCGTCGCCGGCGGCCCCGGCGACCCGATCGGCATCGTCTTCAATTTCTACTCGCCCACCGTGAAGGGGCAGAAGCGGCGCTACGGCATCGTCGGCCACTCATTCGTCAGCGTCGTCGAATTCGGCCCGCAGGTGCAGGCCCGCTCGCTCGTGCCGTTCGGCCAGAGTCACGACCAGAATTCGAAGCATTACCTCGATCAGGCCGAGCTTTACTCGAAGCAACAGTTCAAGCCCGCTTTCTTCACGCTCGAAGAGATCAAGGCGAACCTTGAACGCGCTTATCATCCAGGTGAGGAGATGGCGAAGGCGGCGGTGAAGTAGGTAGTGCGGTACCGAAGGCAGTAATGATCTGGTTAGAGTCAATCATTGCTGACAGGCTTCAATAGCTGTCGGCTGCTAACTGTACTGTCCGGATTTTCGCGTACTCTGATTCAACCTTAAGAGGCATGAGGGAGTGTTGATATGAAATTCTGCCCCGCTTGTCAGAAGAATTATGAGTCAGGCATTCGTTATTGTTCTCAGGATGGCGCACAACTCTCTTTCAAGGATCCTTACCAACTTGTCGGGCGCACTTTGGCTGACAGGTATCGTATTGATGCTCTTGTCGGAGTTGGGGGGATGGGGGCTGTGTATAGTGCCCGCCATACAGGGATCGACCGCCGGGTCGCTTTCAAAATCCTTCTGCCTCACCTTGCACTCAACAACGAACGTGTCCTCCAGCTTTTTGAACAGGAAGCACGGATAGCTGGCAGTATCAGCCACGAGAACATCGTGGATATCAAAGATGCCGGGCGTACTCCTGATGGACTCGCTTACATCGTGATGGAATGGCTTGACGGACACACCCTTGACGAAGAGCTGTCAAGGCAAGGCCCGCTCAGCCTTGACAGAACGGCCTTCATTCTTGAACAGATGACGGCAGCTTTACACGCCGCGCACACTCAGAACATCATTCACCGCGATCTCAAACCTGCCAACGTCATGATCGCCAGACGCCTGAACGGCAGTGAGCAGGTCAAGGTTCTTGATTTCGGCATCGGTAAGATACTGGGTGATACTGCGGGATCACTGGTCTCTTCAGTAATGGGAACCCCTCACTACGCCAGCCCTGAACAGCTACAACAGGGAGGGCTGATAGATAAACGGGCTGACATATATTCACTTGGCGTCATGCTCTTTCAGATGCTGACTAATGAACTGCCTTTCAATTCCACGTCAATTCACGAAGTCATGCGAATGCATCTGACTACCCAACCGCCATCTCTTTTATCTGTTCGGTCTGAGATTCCTGCATCGGTAGATGGTCTTGTAAGGAGAATGTTGGCAAAAGATCCTGCTGGCAGACCACAAAATGCAATGGCAGTTAGTAACCTTTTTCGGGCAGCTATTCACGGTCATAATTACATGATTGCCTCAGTAATTCCTGACGGGATACTGTTAGATGAAGAAGGCGAAGTTGTAAGACCAGCTACTCATGCAAAATCTCGTCATATTCTCTGGGTTGATGATTATCCTGAAAACAATGCGGGCCTGGTTGCACAATTGCGGGAAGAGGGGATGATTGTTGTCGAGGTTTTATCCACAAAACAGGCCATGCAGATGCTGGCCTCGACGGAGAAATCCTTTGATCTGCTCATCTCAGATATGGGCAGAAAGGAAGACGGAGAAAAATATCCAACAGCGGGGCTCTCTCTCATCAAAGCGGTCAGAGAGGCGGGATTCAGTCAGCCTCTTTATATCTATACGTCAGCCCCGCAAGTTTCGAAGCGAAGAGAAGAAGTGTTGAATGCCGGTGGTAACGGAATCACATGTTCAGTTGATGAGTTGTTTGAATGGATTGCCGCCACGATGTCTTCTGGTCAGCGGCAGGAAGTGTCAGGGCAGCATCCGCCTGCATAAGCTTCGGGGAAGATTTTCTGAAGAGGAAAAGATTTGTATTTCAAGTCAATCAACATTCAGAACCTGCGTCACTCTGCTTCCGCAGGGCTTAACTGAATTGTTATTGAGTTACTCAGGAGACAAAGCTATGACCCCTTTGAGACGATTACGACCAATCATCCTTTTACTCATTACCGCGCTCATTACTTTCACGATCGCTTCATCTCTTTCCGCCCTCGCGCAAAGCGACAAGCAGGAGGAGAAGAAGGACGACAAGGACAAGAAGAAGGAAGAAGAACTCCCGCTCAAGCCCGAGGGCAAGGTGACGTTCACGACCGACGAAGGCACGTGGATGTCACTTGACGTTTCGCCCGACGGGCAGATGATCGTCTTTGACCTGCTCGGCGATATTTACACGATGCCCGCAACAGGCGGCGAGGCGAAGCGGATCGTCGGCGGAATGTCCTTTGAATCGCAGCCGAAGTTTTCGCCAGACGGCAAGCTGATCGCCTTCATCAGCGACCGCAGCGGCGCCGAGCAGTTGTGGGTGTGCAAGCCCGACGGCACTGACGTCAAGCCGATCACCAAAGGCCGCGGCGCGGGGATGCTCGCTTTCCTGTCGCCTTCGTGGACGCCTGACGGCAACTACATCATCGCGTCGAAATCGGAGCGCGGCATCGGCACGTTTCACGTTTACTTGTGGCACAAGGACGGGGGCAGCGGGGTGAGCCTTGGCCCGCCGCCTCCGCCGCCACCGACACCGGGGCAGCAGGGGCCACCGCCGGGGCCGCAGCTCAACAGGATGGGCGCAGTCGCTTCGCCCGACGGGCGGTTCGTTTATTACGCGCAGCGGACGGGCGCTTTCAATTACAACGCGCAGTTCCCGATCTGGCAGATCGTGCGCTTTGACCGCGAGACGAGCGAGACAGCGACGATCACCAACGCGCAGGGCAGCGCGATGCGGCCCCTGCTTTCGCCCGACGGGAAGAAGCTGGTTTATGTGACGCGCTACGAGACGAAGACGGCGATGCGTGTGCGCGACCTCGAAACGAATGAAGAGCGGTGGCTGATTAACGGCGTGACGCGCGACGATCAGGAATCACGCGCGACTCGTGACACGTTCCCCGGCTACGCGTTCACACCCGACGGCAAATCGCTCGTCGTGCCGATTGACGGGAAGATCAAGCGGGTTGATTTCGAAACGGGCGAGGCGACCGTGATCCCGTTCACCGCGAAAGTCGAGGCCGACATCGCGGCGCGGCTGCATTTCAATTACCGCGTGGATGAGAGCGCGAATGTGAAGGCCCGCCTGATCCGCTACCCGGCTATGTCGCCCGACGGGAAGCGCGTCGTCTTTACGGCCTTCAATAAGCTTTACGTGAGCGACCTGCCCTCGGGCACGCCGCGACGGCTGACGAATCTGACCGTCGGCGAATTCATGCCGGCCTGGTCGCCAGACGGGCGCTACATCGCTTTCGTCACGTGGTCACGCGCGGGTGGGCACATTTACCGCGTGCCGGCCGACGGCGGCCAGCCCGAGCAACTGACCAGGCGCGCAGCGTTTTACGCTTACCCGGCTTACTCGCCTGACAACTCGAAGATCGTTTTCACCTCGGGCGCGGTTTCGGATCAGCTCTTCTCCGACCTGCGGCAGGAGCATGAATTCGCTTCCGAAACGGAAGCGCTATTGCATGGGAAAACTGAAGGTGAAATCACTGGCGTTGGCGGCAGCACGGGGACCGACCTGCGGTACATCCCGGCCGGCGGCGGCGATTCGACTCTGATCGCCTCGGCGCAGGGCGGGCGCTACCCGCATTTCAGCAGCGACCCGAACCGCGTTTACGTAACGACATTTCAGGGACTGACATCGGTGCGGCTCGACGGAATGGATCGTCGCGTGCATCTGAAAATCACCGGCAGCGGCGCGCCGCCGAATCCGACCCCGGCCAGCATGATCAAAGTCTCGCCCGACGGCGAAAAGGCTTTCTGCGAGGTGCAGGGCAAACATTACCTCGTGACGATTCCGAAGGTTGGCAAGGAGACCGTCAACGTCAGCGTGGTCGGCCCGGCTTCTTCGGTGCCGGTGAAAAAAATGTCGGCCGAAGGCGGCGATTATCTGAACTGGTCGGCGGACGGCAAATCGGTCACGTGGTCGTGGGGGATAAAGTTCTACCGCCAGCAGATCGCCGCCGACAAATCCGAAAGCGCCGACCTCGCCGTCGAAATGGCGCGCCAGAAAACTCAGGGCACGGTAGTGCTGACCGGCGCGCGCATCATCACCATGAAAGGTGACGAGGTCATCGAGAAAGGCGACATCGTCATCACCGACAACCGCATCACAGAAATCAAACCGACCCCGGCAAAGGGCAAGGCCGCTTACCCGGCGGGGGCGAAGGTGATTGACGTGACGGGCAAGACGATCATGCCCGGGATGGTTGACGTCCACGCCCACATGTGGCCGCCCCGCGACGTGCATCAGACGCAGGTGTGGCAATACCTCGCGAATCTGGCTTACGGCGTGACCACGACCCGCGACCCGCAATCGGCGACGACGGACGTTTACGCCTACGCCGATCTGGTCGAGACGGGAGAGATCCTGGGGCCCCGCATCTTCACCACTGGCCCGGGCGTGTTTGACCGCTCGGGGCTCGATGACAAGGACGCAACGCGCAATTACATCAGGCGCTACAAGGAGGCATACCAGACCAACACGCTCAAGGAATATGTCGCGGGCGACCGCGTCGTGCGGCAGTGGGTCGCGATGGCGTGCAGGGAGTACGGCATCACGCCGACGACCGAAGGCGCACTGGATATGAAGCTCGACCTCTCGCAGATGATTGACGGCTTCTCGGGCAACGAGCATGCGCTGCCGATCCAGCCGCTCTACAAGGACATCGCCGAATTCGTCGCGCAGTCGAAGACGTTCTACACGCCGACGACGCTCGTCGCTTACGGCGCGCCGTGGACTGAAAACTACTTCTTCCAGAACACCGACGTGGTCGGCAACCAGAAGCTGGCGCGCTTCGTCCCGCGCGAGCTGCTGATGACGATGCTGCGCCGCCGCGGCCAGTGGTTCCACCCCGACGAGTACGGCAACAAGGGCATCGCCGCCGGAGCAGCCGCCGTGGTCAAAGCCGGTGGCCGCGTGGGCCTTGGCGGTCACGGCCAGATGCAGGGCATCGGTTGTCACTGGGAGCTGTGGTCAATCCAGTCGGGCGGGATGTCCACGCACGACGCCCTGCGCGTCGCCACGATCTTCGGCGCGGAGGCCATCGGCCTCAATCAGGATGTCGGTTCGCTCGAAGCCGGCAAGCTGGCCGACCTGATCGTGCTGGAGAAAAACCCGCTGCTCGACATTCACAACACGAATACGATCAGGTATGTGATGAAGAACGGCGAGCTGTTTGAAGGGGAGACGCTCGATCAGGTGTGGCCCGCGCAGAAAAAGCTGGGTGCGCAATACTGGTGGGGCACTGAGCCGAGGTAAATCCGTTCGGAGTTCCGCCCCGGCTGGCCGGGGCGGAACTCCGAACCTCAGACGAACAACTCTCTGACATCCATCTTCCATCCCGGCACGACATCCGCTCCATCAAGCGTGTCTTGTTCGGTCAGCACTTTGACATCAGTGATGGAGCGGTAAACTTTGACATCGCGCCGGCGCGGATTGATGACGATGACCATTCGCGTCCCGGCTTCGAGCCAGTCGGAGACTTTCTCTTCCACTTCGGTATATGTGTCATTTGGCGAAATGACTTCGACCGCGAGGTCAGGTGCGCCGGGCCAGTATGCATCGTCCGGTTCCCCGATTTTGTCAATCACCTCGTGCCTGACGAAGGATACGTCAGGCGCGCGCACCATATCGGGGTCACGGGCGATGAGGAATCCGGTTTCGGCTGCATAAACCATTCCCAGCTTATGGTCGAGGACATGCTTCCCCAGAGGGATCGCAATCAGCATCGCGATCTTCCCATGCTGGTGTCCTGCGGGCGGCATTTTTCTCAGTTCTCCTTTGACGAGTTCATAGCGGAAGCCGTCGTCCGGCATCTTCGACAATTCTTCGGCAGTGATGAGTTGTGTGGTTGTTGCCATAGAACACCTCGGGGCAGAGCTTATCACACTCTCAAAGTAACGGCAGAGTCAGCTCCCGCCGGAACTTTCAGTTCGTACCAGCACACTTCCCGCCCCTGCTGAATCTGCAACTCCGTCGCATTCACCCCTTCAGCCGGCCGAAAGCCGAACTTCTCCAGCAGGCGAATCGAGGCCGTGTTCTGCCTCATCACTTTCGCCCGGATGCAGGTCAGGTTCATTTCCCTGAGGCCGAAGTCAATCACGGATGAGAGCGCCTCGCTCATCAGCCCCCGCCCCCAGTAATCGGGCGAGAGTTCGTAGCTCAATTCGGCTTCACGGCAGCGCTGCCGCCAGTTATGATAGCCGCACGTACCGATCAGTTCCTGATCTTCAGGTCGCGTGATGGCCCAGCGGATTCCGCGCTGCGTCGCGAACAGGACGGCGTGAAAGTCGAGCAACTCCGACGCCTCCTCGATGCGGGTGAACGGCGGGAAGACGTTGTAGCTCATGACGCGGGGCGAGCTGTATAAGTCGAAAACCGGATACACGTCTTCGGGGGCGAAGGGCCGCAGCCACAGGCGCGGCGTTCGCATCAACGGGATTTCAGTCAGAACGATTTCGCTGGCCATGCTTCGAAAGGAGGAGTCCATGTTTTTCGGAAACAGAAAAAGAATCCTGCCCTGTCTGATTGTCTTACTGCTGATAGTGCCCGTGGCGCTGGCACAACAAGGTTACCAGAAACCGCCGAAAGTAGTCACCGACATCCTCGACGCGCCGCCGCCGCCGCTGGTTTCCCTGAGCCCGACGCGCGACCGGATGCTGCTGCTGGATCACTCACGTTACCCGTCCATCGCCGAGCTGGCCGAACCGATGTTGCGGCTCGCCGGGCTGCGCGTCAACCCGAACATCAACGGCCCGCACCGCTCGGGCCGCTTCGGGGCCTCCGTCACCGGCCTGACGCTCAAAAACGTAGCCGACGGGAAAGAGCAGAAGCTCGCCGTGCCGGCGGGCGCCAGATTCGGCAACGCGTCGTGGTCGCCGGACGGGAAGATGTTTGCGATTGCCAACACGACCCCGACGGGCATCGAATTGTGGGTCGGCGACGCGACGACCGGAAAGCTGACCAGGCTGAAAGGCGTGCAGGTCAATGCCGTCTACGGCGAGCCGTTCCAGTGGATGCCGGACGGCCGCACGCTGATAGTTCAGACGGTTGACGCGAAGCGCGGCGCCGCGCCCGTTGCGCCGAAAGTGCCTGTCGGCCCGACGATACAGGAAAGTTACGGCAAACAATCGCCCGCCGCGACCTATCAGGATCTGCTGAAGAGCGCGCACGACGAGGCGCTCTTCGATTATTACGCGACCTCGCAGCTCGCGCTGGTCAACGCGAACACAGGTGCCATTACCCCCTTGGGCAAGCCCGCGATTTACAACCTGATTGATCCCGCGCCCGACGGGCAGCACATTCTCGTCGTGACCCAGCACAAGCCTTATTCATATTTGCAGCCCGCCTCCGCCTTCCCGAAGGAAGTCGAAGTGACAGACCGCACGGGCAAGGTGACGTATAAACTCGCGAGCCTGCCGCTCGCCGATCAGGTGCCGCTCGAAGGCGTGCCGACCGGGCCGCGCGGGTATCAATGGCGGCCGACCGAGCCGGCGACGCTCGTCTGGGTTGAAGCGCTCGATGGCGGTGACACGAAAAAGAAAGTGCCGCTGCGTGACCGCGTGCTGATGCTCAAGGCGCCTTTCAACGGCCAGCCGGTTGAGGTCGCAAAAACGCAACACCGCTTCGCCGGGCTGACCTTCGGCGAAAGAAGCGATGTCGCCTTCCTGCGCGATTACGACCGCAGCCGCCGCTGGAGCAGGACGTTTCTGATCAACCTGGATAATCCCGGTCAGGAACCGCGCGTGATCTTCGATCTGTCGTCGCAGGATCGCTACAAGGATCCGGGTAATCCGGTGATGAAGACTCTGCCGACCGGCATGCGCGTCATGCTCATGAATGGCGATGACATCTTCCTGACCGGCAACGGCGCAACGCCGGAAGGGGATCGCCCCTTCCTGGATCGCTTCAACCTGAAAACCCTGAAGGCCGAAAGGCTGTTCCACTGCGACGAGACGCACTATGAATCCGTGGTGGCGCTCGCGGCGGGTGACGGGTCGAAATTCATCACCAGCCGCGAGAGCGTGAGCGAACCGCCGAATTATTTTATGCGGTCAGCCGACGGCTCGGCGCCGAAAGCACTGACCAGTTTTGCCGACCCGACGCCGCAGGTGCGCGGCATCAAAAAGCAGCTGGTCAAATACAAACGCGCCGACGGCGTGGATCTGTCGTTCACGCTCTACCTGCCCGCCGATTACAAGGACGGCCAGAAGCTGCCGACTGTGCTGTGGGCTTACCCGCTCGAATTCAGCGACGCCAGCACCGCGGGCCAGGTCAGCGGCTCGCCGAATCGTTTCACCACATTTGTCGGTTACACCCACCTCTTCTTCCTGACCCAGGGGTACGCGATCCTCGATAACACGACGATGCCCGTGGTCGGCGACCCAGAGACGATGAACAACACCTACGTCGAGCAGATCGTCGCGAGCGCGCAGGCGGCGATTGACAAGGCCGTCGAGATGGGCGTGACCGACCGCCACCGCGTCGGCGTCGGCGGCCACAGCTACGGCGCGTTTATGACGGCGAACCTGCTCGCGCATTCCGACCTGTTCCGGGCAGGGATAGCGCGCAGCGGCGCGTACAACCGCACGCTCACGCCGTTCGGCTTCCAGAGCGAGCGCCGCACGCTGTGGGAGGCCCCGGAGATGTACCTGAAGGTTTCGCCGTTTATGTTCGCCAACAAAATCAAGGAGCCGATCCTGCTCATTCACGGCGAAGCCGACAACAACACCGGCACCTTCCCGATTCAGAGCGAACGGTTGTACCAGGCGATCAAAGGCAACGGCGGCAACGTGCGTTACGTGACACTGCCCTTTGAAGCGCACGGCTACTCGTCGCGCCAGTCAACTGAACACGTGCTGTGGGAAATGATCAACTGGTTCGAGAAGCACGTTAAAGAACAACGCCCTGTGTCTACAGCTGGATCAACTCAATGAGCCTTGATCGGTAATGGAAAAGACAGGTTGATTGACAGTCCGAATTGTAGCAGTAGAGGTTGAACTCCAGCGCCTGGTGAGGCAGGCGGGCGGAAAGTGGAATCGCGGACTTCAACTGTGGGAGTTGAGATACGGCAAAGCAGTTACCCTGGGGCTGAAATCCCGAATCGAGCCATCCACCTTGCCGGTTAGTGGAAAGGCCCGGCTGGCTAATATCAGGCAGAAGCTCCTGCCTGATACCAGGTAGAACTGGCTACTATTGGGAAGTGCTGCCTGATAGTAGCCAGCCCAATCGTCAACACAATTCATGTTAAGCCGGCCTCGCAGAGGTAGGCTGTAACAAGGTGGCCCTACGGTCGGCTTAACGCCACCGCGGATCAGCCGCCTCGGGCGCGGCGCATCGCCGTGCTAACGCAGGCTACAGTGGTAGCCTCTTCACCCCTTAGGCCGCGCCGCGCTCTCGCGAGGCGGCCTGACTAAGCGAGGACTGGTCATAAATCACCGATAAGCAACCTATGCCGCCTTGAGTAGAGCTTTCATCCCTTTACCCGGCTCCAGCTGTAGCCGGTGCTGATAGCGCAGCGCCAGTTGATAGAGCCAGACTCCGCCCAGTGCTAACAACTGTGTCTTGAGCAGACCCCGCGCCGGCATCTGTCGGTTCCAGTTGAAGAGGTCTTTGAAAATCCCATTGAACGGCTCAATCGTCTGTGAGCGCAACTGATGGAAGATCCGCCGGACCTCCACTCCGCCATCCGTGTGTGGATGCGGCCCGCGCCGCGTCGTCACGAGGTTGAGGCCGCGCGCCGCACACAACACGCGCAACTCCGGGTCATTGTAATGAGTGTCGCCGAGCAGGAAGTGTAACTCCTCCGGCAACTCGGCGATCAGTCCCGGCGCGACCAGGTTGTCCCCGACATTGGCCGGCGTCAGGGCGGCCGCCAGCGGGATCAGCAACCGCCCGGTCGTCACGCTCAGGTGGAGCTTGTAGCCGAACCACCAGCCGTGATAGCCCGACTTCGACCAGCCCGCCTCGGTGTCAATCTGGGATCACCCCGTTCTGACGGTCGTTTTTATGCCAGATGCCACCGCCGGTCTTGAGCGGCGTGCTGTCAATCGAAGCCGCGTGGCCATCCTCCTGCCCCGCCGCTGAGAGCCACGGTTCCAACTCCCTGACCAGTTCGCGTCCGAGCGAGCCGATCAGTTCAGGCAGCCGCGCCGGGAGTTTCCTGATGCGCCGTTCCCACGTCCGGCGTGACGGCATGATCCCTCCGTCCTGCAGTTCGTCGCGCAGCTGAACGATAGCCGGATCGTCCTGATCGGGGAATGCGAGCAGCGCGTGTGGCGTCGTGATCTGGCGCAGCAACATGACGAGCAGCCCTTTGAGGAAGATCGTTTCCGGATACGCGACCGGCGCGCCACGCGGACGTCTCGGGGGCGGCGGCGTGGGCGCGTCATCGACCATCCGGACGAGCCTGACAAGCAGGCTCAGTTCAGGTAGCATAGCAAGACCTCCAGAGTGTAGAAGTTGACACTGCTATGCTAACGGAGGAGGCCGCGCTTCGGCCACTGTCCGGGCGCGGCTTGTTCTTTTCAAAGAGCCGTCAGATGGTTTCTATCGGCAGCTGTCGAGGTCGATAGGACCGGCAAAATCCGTTTTGCAAATTACTGACCTGACTGGCTTTAATTGTGACCAGTCCTCAGCTAAGCGGATGCAGCCGCCGCCTGAGCAGTTCGGGTGACGCCGGAAGGTCGAGCGGCGGCAGCTCCGCGGTGGCGTTATACCGCTTCCTTTGAATCAGGGAACAAGGAGTAAGCTAATGAAACACAGACTATTCTTAACGATCTTAATTCTGGCGATGGCTCTACTCATTGGGCTGCAAATTGTTATCACGGCATCCTCTCGTTCCGCAGCCATTGAGTCGCCTGCTGTCGTCGCGGCTATTGTTCCACCGTATCCAATCATTGCCCGAACTGCTCATGTGGGCGGCGAAGTTACGGTTGAGGAGAGCATAAATTCTAATGGCGAAGTAGTGTCTGCGAAAGCGTCGGGGCATCAGCTTCTTGCTGGCGCTGCCGAACGAGCCGCTAAACAATGGCGCTTTGCTCCTGCCAAAGATGCCTATGGCAATCGGACGGCAACTCTTATCTTTGCTTTTCAGATTATGCCGAGATGCGCTCCGGTTACAGACCTGACGCCGATATTTTATCCGCCGTATAAGGTTGAGGTGCGGGGTGAAAAGCCGCCAATTACTTGTGATGATTGCTCGCCTGCCGAGCAGGAAAGATTACGGTGCAAGAACCCATAGTGTAGGAGCGCGATTCTATCTACGGGCGGTATAACAATAGCCTGCAGCGGACTCGCCGCACAGCGTTGTCTTCATCGAAAGTTGTGTGAGCGGCTCGCCGCTGATGCCGGGTGTTCGGCGCTTGCTGTGAATTGCAGAAAGCTGGAAGGGAGATGTTTATGAATAAACTCATGCGAACATTCGTTCAGGCATCGCTCATGCTTGCAGCCGTAAGTTATTTTAGTCCGAGCTTTCTCTGCCAGCCTGCCACTATCCTCTCTATCATCACCTCACCTGCCATCTTTGGCACGTGGAAAGGAGAGTCCATCTGTGTAGGGAACCGCCCGGCTTGTAAGAATGAAGTGGTTGTCTACCGCTTCGAGGCTGTCGCTGGCAAGCCTGAAATTGTACTGCTACTGGCAGACAAGATCATCAATGGTAAGCGTGTCCCGATGGGTAAGCTGGAGTTCCGGTACGACGATAGCCAAGGGGAGTTGTCGGGCGAGTTCACTAAGGGCCAGACTCACGGGCTGTGGCAATTCAAGGTGACAGGGGGGAGTATTGAAGGGACACTGGTGGTGCTGCCTGACAGGGAGCTAGTGCGGCGTGTAAATGTGAAGAGGGTGCGCGAGGATGAAGTGCCTGCGCCACCGGCGAAGGAGTCGTACGAGGGGGAGTAGGCATTACTCCTCTCTGCGAGCCGCGCCGAACAAAGCGTTGCACCGGAATCTGACTTCAGTGATCTGCGCGGGGGCGGATGAAACAGTGCGCGGCATAAAGGGCTCCGCTCCGCGTCTGGTAAAGTATGTGGTGATTCCGTAAAGTCGCGGTGACGCACGTCCGGGTCGTGAAGGCCGCCGCGGCACTGGTGTCTCAGGTACCCGAACCGGAGTCTGGTCTCAGGAAATCACGTCCGGAACATTGGTGACAGCCTCGCTGCAGACAGGCGAGTGCTGATCCCGTTGAAGAGCTTGTCTCGTTTCCGTTCTCCTGCGCCCGGGCGGGCGTCGTTTGCAGGCAATGACGCCTGCCTGAACGAAAGGAGCAGCACGATGTCCCGAACCCGCACGCAGAACTCCCGGAAAAGAGCCGGCAAAATCATCAAGGTGGCGGAGCGCGCGTCGGCGCTGCGGCGGGTCAATCTGCATGCCGCCGGCATCGATGTGGGAGCGACGTCGCATTTCGTGGCCGCGCCGCCCGAGAGTTGCGCCAATCCGGTGCAGGAATTCGGGGTGATGACGGAGGATCTGCACGCGCTGGCCGACTGGCTGAAGGAATGCCAGGTGACTGAAAAGTGACAGGTGAACCTATTGGCTCACGCTGCCGCCCGCAATTGATCGAGTTTTCTGCGCCATCTCGCGTCAGAACGATCCAGCCGTTCCTTGAAAGTTTCTTCGACAAAGCGCTGTTTGAGCGCCGTCAGGC
>DASRDU010000128.1:0-38591 GCA_035652435.1 Blastocatellia bacterium | reverse complement strand
GTTCAGGTGCGCCATGTAGTTATTCCTCCTTGTGCTTGGACTCACAGGAAGGATAGCGCATGGCGTGCCTGAAGAGACAGTTCAGTTCAATGCTGATAACTACAACATTTTGTTGTCACTTTCAGTTTTGAGATAGTCAGTTATAGCGCTGCTATGCTAATCTCTCAAACGACTTCATCAGTTAATCCTGAGATTGTTCCCGCGTCACCAGAGCAAGAGTCGGTTTTGGCTAACCTGCTTGAGCTATATGCACATGATTTCAGCGAGTTCCTCGACCTACAACTTGGCGCAGATGGTCGCTTCGGCTATAAGCATCTCGCCTTATATTGGCGAGAGCCGAATCGTCATCCATTTCTCATCATGGTTAACGGTCATCCAGCTGGCTTTGTCTTCGTGCGAAGGGGGTCTGAAATATCCGATGACCAGGACATCTGGGATATGGCAGAATTCTTCATCGTTCGCGGCTATCGCAGGCTCGGCATTGGCATGAAAGTCGCGCATGAGGTTTGGAAAATGTTTCCGGGGAGATGGGAAGTGCGCGTTATAGATCGGAATCAAAGGGCAAAGGAGTTCTGGGGACATGTGATTGGCGGGTTTCTCGGCAAAGACATTGAACCGACCACTTTCGAGAAGGATGGTGAAGGTTGGCATCTCTTCTCATTTGCATCTGAGGAAGCTTGACTCGGCGCTCGCCGACGAGATGGAAGAGTATAGAAAGAACTACGCCGGCGGAATTCAGGGAGTCCCGGTGAACTTAAACAAGTAGACGGCTGTCAGTCCGACCCGCCCCTGGCGGGTTCGCTCGCATCTATTCTGTCGGAGGGATTCGGGCAGAGATCGAATGCACACTGAGACAATCGCAACTGAGTTGCTCGCCGCGCTCGACGGAAGCAGTACGCTGGATACGATCACGGCCCGTGACCCCGGTTTCGACGCCGGCGCAGCGTATCTGGTGGGCGCGGAGATTCTGCGCCGGCGCCGCGCCCGGGGCGAGCAGCCTGTCGGCCGCAAGATCGGTTTTACGAATCGGGGGATCTGGTCCGAATACGGCGTGTCGGCCCCGGTCTGGGCGCACGTGTACGACAGCACCGTGACGTACCTCGACGAGCCTTCCGGACGCCTCGCAATCGGAAATCTGGTGCAGCCGCGGATCGAACCTGAGATCGTCCTTCATTTCGCCGACGCCCCCGGTGCCACGGAAAATGAAGCCGATTTGCTGTCGCACGTTGACTGGATCGCCCATGGCTATGAGATCGTCCAGAGCCATTTCCCGAACTGGAAATTCAGGTTGCCCGATACCATCGCGGCTTTCGGTTTGCACGGTGCGCTCGTGGTCGGCCCCAGGCGACAAGTCGCAGACCTGGGTGATGTGGCTCGCAAACTGCGCACCTTCACGATCACGCTGGCAAAGGACGGCAGGGTAGAAGCGCAGGGAGCGGGGGCGAATGTACTCGGCAGCCCCGTCCTGGCTGCTATGCACCTGCGGCAGGTGCTGAAGGATCAGCAGCAATTCGAACCAATACAGGCCGGCGAGATCGTCACCACCGGCACGCTCACCTCACCATTGCCGATCCGCGCCGGCGAGACGTGGAACACTGAGCTGTCGGGGGTAGAATTGCCGGGGCTCCGCCTCCATTTCGAATGAGGCGGCCTGGGGGCTGCCGCGAGTTGCCCGGGGCCTGGCCCGTAGCGGACGGGCTGACGCCTGCAGACGCAGGCCCGGGACCTCAGGCGCCGCAGAATAACAAGGAGATCCGGATTTACGGGGGGCTCGATAATGGCTAAATGGACTTTTGAACCCGGACACACCGCGGCCGAATTCCGCGCCCGGCACATGATGGTGTGTTATGTCCGTGGACATTTCAAGAATGTGCATGGTTCACTCGAATTTGACCCGGAAAATCCGCGCGCGGCCTCGGTCGAGGCGGTAATAGATGCCGGAGGGATCTGGACCGGGGAGCCGGAGCGTGATGCCCACCTGCGCAGCGCGGACTTTCTTGATGTGGGTAATTACCACGACATAACTTTCAGGAGCAGCCGGATAGAGATCATTGGCGATCACGACTATCTCGTCACCGGTGATCTGACAATTCGTGGAGTTACTCGCAAAGCGACGCTCAATGTCCGCTACCTGGGTCGGTGGGAAACGCCCTGGTGGGAAGATGGCGTTGACAAGGGGCCGAAGACCCGCGCGGGCTTCCTTGCGGAGACAGTGATCAATCGTCATGACTTTGGCGTGAGCTGGAACAGCACTCTGGACAAAGGAGGTTTCGTCGTGGGTAATGATGTACACATCACGATTGATGCGGAAGCGATACTCGACAGTTAATGACCGGCGTAAGCACGAATCGCCTTACATCCATCATTTCGAGTGAGTGGCGGGGGCTGTCTTAAGCTGCCCGGATTACCGTCAATATCCATGGCGGCCTGCTGAACAAGAATGCTGTACACCGGCGAGTTGTCGAATCCGAAACCAATGGACAGTGTATCCTCGATATCAGAATTGCCAAATGTACCAGCTGTATATGCCTTGTATGGCGGGCGAAAACGTAATCTACACGTCGCTTATGCTGGGATAGCTGAATCCCTGCGTCGAAGAATAACTCAGCATCTTATTACCCGCGACAGCAGCGTCGCTACCGGAACATCTGCTGTACATCTCAATCCGGATTATGTGACAGAAATTCGCTGGTGGGCGCATTCTGATTTCAAAGAATTGTCATTCCGCGAGGCCGCCGAAGTGATAGCTTTTGAAGTACTCGATCCCGCTTTGAGGAGTCGTGGCGCAATAACCGGGCGAGCCAGGCAATTATGCTCAGGCGCAAAGTTCTACGGGAAAATGCGCTCACTGTTCTCGGGTGAACCGAGCGGGCATATTATTCTTCCAACTCTTCAAAATGCTCTCGAAAGGATTGCAGACCTTGAAAAGAGAGTTGCTGAACTTGAAAAAAGATATAAGTAACGGGGTGTCCGGGTGAGTAAACTGTCTTTACACCAACCCACTCCACAGAGTTCCGGCGATATGCCCGCCGAAGAATTCAGGCAGTACGGGCATCAGTTGATTGACTGGATCGCGGACTTCCTCGCCAACGTCGGCGACCTGCCCGCCTTCCCCGACGTTCAGCCGGGCGACACGAGCAACAGACTGCCGAAAGCACCACCGACCGAAGGCGAGGCGATGGACGAGATTCTCGCCGACGTTGATCGCGTGATCATGCCCGGCATGGCGCACTGGAACCACCCGCGCTTCTTCGCCTACTTCACTTCATCGGGCAGCGCGCCCGGGATTCTGGGCGAACTGCTCAGCGCGGCATTCAACGTCAACAGCATGCTCTGGCAAGCGTGCCCGTTGGCGACGGAGCTTGAAGAGGTCACGCTCGACTGGCTCAGGCAGATGCTCGGACTGCCGCCGGAATTTTGGGGCGTCATTTACGACGGCGGATCGAGCAGCACGTTTCACGCCATCGCCGCGGCGCGCGAGCAGGTCGCCGAACTGAAGGTTCGTGAACGCGGACTGGCGGGCCGCGGCGACGTGCCGCAGCTCCGCATCTACACTTCCGAACAGGGCCATTCGTCAATTGACAAGGCGGCGGTCGCGCTGGGGCTGGGACTCGACAGCGTGCGCCGGGTGGCAGTTGATGACGAGTACCGGATGAACCCGCAGGCCCTTGAAGAGGCGATTGCCGAGGATCGCGGCGCGGGCCGTTTGCCGTTCTGCGTGGTGGCGACGGTTGGCTCGACCTCCTCGACGAGCATTGACCCGGTCCCGGCGATTGCCGGCGTCTGCGAACGCGAGGGTTTGTGGCTGCACGCTGACGCGGCGCACGGCGGCGCGGCGGCGGTCGTGCCCGAGATGCGTGAAGTGCTTGACGGATGTGACCGCGCCGATTCGCTGGTGATCAATCCGCACAAATGGCTCTTCGTACCGCTGGATTTGAGCGTGCTGTACACGCGCAAACCCGAAGCGCTGCGGCGCGCCTTCAGCCTGGTGCCCGAATACCTGCGGACGGCGAAAGGCGATGAGGTCGTCAATTACATGGATTACGGCATCCCGCTCGGACGCCGGTTCAGGGCGCTGAAACTCTGGTTCACCATTCGTTACTTCGGCGTGGAAGGCATCGCGGCCAGAATCCGCGAACACGTCAGGCTGGCGCGGCAGTTCGCCGGGTGGGTTGACGCGCACTCAGAGCTTGAACGCCTGGCGCCCGTGCCATTGAGTACGGTCTGCTTTCGCGCTCACCCGCGGGGGATGGACGATGAGGCGCTCGATCATTTCAACGAGCGGCTGATGCAGGCGGTCAATCAGACGGGCGAAACTTTCCTGTCGCACACGAAACTGTCCGGGCGTTTTGCGATCAGGCTCGTCGTAAGCCACCTGAGGACTAATGAAACGCACGTCGCCCGCGTCCGGGAAATTGTCGAGGGGCAGTTGCGACGGCTGAAAGATGGATTTATTCATCAACCTTTCCCCGGGTCCTGACGTACAACAAGCCGGCCCCTCGCCACGTGCGAATTGTGAGCGCGGCAGGGTTTCGACAGACGGGCCGGCAATGGAGGCTGACGATGCCGAAGACGCTCTACATGGTGATCGAGCATTTCAGGGACAAAGACGCCGTGCCCGTGTATCGCCGCTTTCGCGACCGGGGCCGCCTGGCGCCCGAGGGCCTGATCTATATCTCAAGCTGGGTTGATGACAAGCTTGAGCGGTGCTATCAGGTGATGGAAACGGACGACCCCGCGCTGCTCGATGAGTGGATGGCGAACTGGAGCGACCTCGTTGATTTCGAGGTGCATCCTGTCATCACATCAAAAGAGGCCGCCGAAAAGATCGCGCCGTTACTATAAATGAAGCGAGGCATCATCCCAATTTTTGCAGGGGCTTTGAAAAAGAAGCGCACCGCAGCCGGCCTGCCGGGCAACAGGCATTCACCGCTGTTCAGATGCGCGGGGCCGGCGCTGCTTCCGTTGTTGTTCTATGCGTCACTCGCGCCGGAAGCAGGCGGGCAGTCGGCGGCGAAATCATCCGCGGCGCCCTTTGATGTCGTCCATTACGACGCGCAGGTTGAGCCGGACATCGCGAATAAAATGGTCACGGGAAAAGTTCTGATTCGGCTCATCGTACGGACGGACAATCCGTCCGCGGTCGAGTTTGACTGCGGCGATCTGGCCATAGACTCGGTGCGCGAAGGCGGAAGAGAGCAAAAGTTTGTGCGGCAGGATCGCCGCCTGGGCGTCTCTTTGCTGCCGCCGCCGAAAGCGGGCGAGAAGCGCGAGATTGAAATCGAGTACCATGGCGCGCCGCGTTCGGGGATTCGTTTCTTCCCCGAGCAGGCGCAGGTCTACACAGTCTTCTCCACGAGCCGGTGGATGGTCTGCGTTGACGCGCCGGATGATAAAGCGACGCTCCGCCTGAACCTGATCCTGCCCCGGGACCTGAGCGCGGTGGCCAACGGCCGTCTGGCGGCGCGGCGCGACCTGCCGAACGACAAGGTCGTTTATGAGTGGCGACAGGAAACGCCCGTCCCGACCTACACGTTCGGCTTCGCCGCCGGGCGCTTTCGCACGCTCACGGAAAAACGCGGTCGCGTCGAGTTGCGCTACCTCGCCACGCAGTACTCCGACGAGGAATTGCGCCGCATTTTCCGTAACACGGCAGATATGATCAGTTTTTACGAGGAGCGCGCGGGCGTCAGGTACGCCGATGCCACTTACACGCAGGTATTAGCCGCGGGCGGCGTCGAACAGGAGATGAGCAGTTTCACCGCGCTGCGTGAAAGTTACGGGCGCGAAGTGCTGGGGGACGAGCGCGCCATCTGGCTCGGCGCGCACGAACTCGCGCATCAGTGGTGGGGCAACATGGTGACCTGTCGCGACTGGACTCACTTCTGGCTGAACGAAGGCATGGCGACATTCATGGCCGCCGCGTATAAAGAACACCGCTTCGGCCGGGAGGAGTACCTGCGCGAGATTGAGCGGTCCCGTGCGATTTACCAGAAGGTGCGCGGCGCGGGCAAGGATAAGTCGCTCGCCTTTCCAGACTGGCTGCACCCGACCCCCGAAGACCGCAGGCTCGTCTATGATAAAGGAGCCCTGGTGCTTCACCTGCTGCGCGAGGAACTGGGCGAGCGCGCCTTCTGGGCGGGCATCCGGCATTACACGCGGACGTATTTCGGCAAGTCAGTAGTGACCGACGACTTCAAGAAGGCAATGGAGCAGGCGAGCGGCAGGGATCTGACGGATTTTTTCTCGAGGTGGGTGTATTTGACGCGACAATAGGGCCAGAGCCTGAATGATTATGGCAGGTGTGATGAAGCGACAGGTCACTGATTCGCGGACCAGCCTGCCGCCGGACTCAAACCGAAATCTGATTTTCCAGCCATGGAGGTGCAAGCTATGTACGTCATCAACAGAATTCTTCTTGCCGCCGTTTTCGTGACCGCGGCGGTGGCCCAGTCGCCTGAGCCGCCGCTCTCGGACTCACGGCTTTCCGTTCACACTCTCGTCCGGGAAGACATCTTCGCCGGCTTTCTGGCCGATGATATGGAGCGTTTTTCCAGAGGGGAGAAGAACGTTCAGCTGTTGCTCGAAAAACGTCCCGCCGCCAAATCCGACCTGCTCGCCTGGAGCGGCAGCGCGGCCCTGTACCGCGCCGTGCGCGCCTGGGAAGATAAACGGGGCGATGAGTTCAGGCAGAAATACCAGCAGGCGCTCGACCTCTTCTCACAGGCCCGACAGGCCAGCCCGGACAACGGCGGTGTGGCCGCAATCACCGGCGGCACACTGGTACTCTTTGCCGACCGGCTGCCGAAGGAGAACCGCGCCGCCGCCTGGGCGCAGGCATATGACGCTTACCAGCAGCTCTGGAAGCAGCAATCCTCCTTCGTTGACAAGCTGCCGGTACACATCCGCGGCGAGCTTCTGGCCGGCCTCGCGCAGTCGGCCCAGCGCACCGGTCACACCGAGGAGATGGCCCAGTACCTCGACCGGATTCTCACACAATTGCGCGGCACCCCCTACGAGCCGGTGGCAAAGCAGTGGAAGGAAAATCCCCAGTCCGCCGCCAGCAACGCGATCACCTGCCGAACATGTCATGAGGCCGGGCGCCTTTCCGCGCGGCTGACTGCGCTCAACAATAAATGACATAGTTCTCCCGGGCATCACAGGCCTCGGAACCTGTGATGCCCGAAGCGGCTAAGTCAGGGGCGCTCGCCTGGCAACCTGCGTCCGGAGCCGGGCAGTCAGATGACCGTCAACATGCGCCGGGCAGATGCGAGGGTGGGTTTTATGATTCGAGTAACAGGTGTACTGATCCTGGTTGTCGCGGCAGCGACAGTAGCGCTCGCTCAGAAGCATAAACCGCAAAACCACACAGAGGCCAAAGCCGCGGGAGAGGTGATCGCTTTTCTGGACAGACTTACCGAGGCCGGCCTCAGGCGCGATGTCGCGGCCCTCGGGCGCCTCTACTCGGATGATTACTATCACATCAACCCTGACGGCAGCATTATGACAAGGCCGCAGGTACTCGACTCGTACAAGGCCGCGCCCACCGCCACGATCGAATCTGATCAGCACGACGAGGATAAGGTGTGGGTTCATGGCGGTCTGGCTGTTGTACACACCCGTATAACAATCAAGGGGAAGATCAATAACGAGCCTTACGTGCGGCAGTTCCGGGTAAGCTACCTGTTTGAGAAAGTGAAAGGCAGATGGCGGGCTGTGACCTCACAGGCAACACTGATCCTGCAACCACGAGGGTAGCCCCGGCTGACGCGCGTTTGCGCGGGAAAAAGAGAATGAATAACCTGTCGAATACGGTGGCCGGCGGTTTTATCAACTCATATCGGGATTTTGCCGGGCGGGTCCACGCCCTGGCCGCACAGCTCTCGGAAGAACAGTTCTGGATCAGGCCATATGATTATGGGAATAGTTTTGGCCACCTGACGCTGCACCTCATTGGCAACCTGAATTACTACATTGGCACACAGATCGCCGGCACCGGGTACGTCCGTGATCGGGAGCGTGAATTCACGGAAACAAACTTCCCGTCGAAAGAAGACGTGTTGAGGCAACTGGATGAGGCGGTGGAACTGGTGATCGCGACCCTCAGGGAACAAACGGCCGATACCTGGGCGAACGAATATGAAGCAGTCGGCGTTTCCGATTTCATCAAAGACCGCTTCGGCATTTTCCTCCGCTGCGCGGCCCATTTTCACCACCACATCGGGCAGATGATCTACCTCGTAAAGGAGCTTTCAACCCATGCGGGTAACCGGCAGCCGGAATGATCGGCCCCGGGGAATGATCGCAGAAAATGGCCGGACAACTCACCGGGTGGTTCCACAGGAACGCGAGTGGCCGCCAGAGCTACGAAATCTATGAGGCCGGGTCGGACTTTATTGACGAGGCCGCCCGTGGCGGGCTGGGATCAGATCTTCCTCGATTACGAAAGGGACGGGTTGATGCTCGTCCTCGGCTGGGACAACTGGAGCGGATGCTTCATTGACGCCCGGACTGAAGCGGCAGATTCAGTCGTCCTGCGGATTGGCGAGTACATCAACCAGTTGCTGGCTGACCTGTGACAGCGGGGAGCAAATTCCTGAGGCCTGTATGAGTCTGCTGACAATCGCGCTATTACAGATGGCGGCCTGCGGCAATGATCAGGCCGCCAGCCTCGCCAAAGGGGAGCTGTTCTGTCGCCGCGCGCGCGACATGGGCGCGGACATCGCGCTCTTCCCTGAGATGTGGAACATCGGGTACACCTTTTTTGACCCGGATCAGCCGGGCGCCCGCGAACGCTGGCAGGCACAAGCCGTTACTCAGCACGACTCTTTCGTGGCGCATTTCAGAGGTCTGGCGAAAGAACTGAAGATGGCGATTGCCCTCACCTATCTGGAAAGGTGGCCCGGCGCGCCGCGCAACTCCGTCTCTTTGATAGACCGGCACGGCGAGGTCGCGATGACCTACGCCAAGGTGCATACGTGTGATTTTGACCGCGAAGCGGCTTTGACGTCGGGCGACGGGTTCCGGGTGTGTACGCTCGACACCGAACGGGGGGAGGTGAAGGTCGGGGCGATGATCTGCTACGACCGCGAATTCCCTGAGAGCGCGCGCGTTCTGATGCTGCAAGGGGCGGAGATCATCCTGACCCCGAACGCCTGCACGCTGGATGCGGGCCGGATCGGGCAGTTCCGCGCGCGGGCTTACGAGAACATGGTCGGCGTCGCCATGACCAATTATGCCGCGCCAAAGGACAACGGGCATTCGGTCGCCTTTGACGCCGTATCCTACAGGGAAATAGAGGGTGAGCCGAGAGACACGCTGATTATAGAGGCGGGAGAACAGGAAGGAATCTTCCTTGCGCCATTCGACCTGGCAGAGATTCGCGCTTACCGGAAGCGGGAGGCGTGGGGGAATGCCTATCGTAAACCAGCGTGCTACAGCCTGCTGACTTCACCTGATGTAGATGAGCCATTCATTCGCCCGGATGCAAGAAGGTAGGCGGTTACTCTATGCGTTCCGGGCAGTCATCACCTGCTGAATTCCCATGCCACAGAGGATTGCTATCGCGTGTCCGGATCAGTACCGCGAGCTGTAGCGAGCGTAGCTTGCGGCAGCGGCCGCTTAGTGGGGACACGCTCGCTACAGCTCGCGGTACTGATCCGCATTTATAAGGCAGTTGCCATGAGTGCTGATCAATGGAAGCAGCGATTGCAGAAATGGCGCGGGGCAGGGCCGATTGAAGATGACCTGTCTCCATACCGGCTGGCCCTTGATGAAATCAATCACCATGCAGAAAGCCTCGCAGGTGAAACAGACGAGCGGCTCCGGGCAATCGCGGCTTCGCTGAAGGGGATGGCGCAACAAGGCACTGAGCTGGATGAGCTGCTGGTCGAGGTTTTCGCCCTGGTGAGAGAGGCGGCTCATCGGGCGCTGGGGATGCGCCCATTCGATGTTCAGGTGATGGCGGGGGTGGCGCTGCATCAGGGGAAGCTGGTGGAGATGCAGACCGGAGAGGGTAAGACTCTGGCGGCGGTGCTGCCGGCCTGTCTGAATGCCCTCGCTGGTCGCGGGGTACATGTTCTGACTTTCAACGACTATCTGGCGCGCCGTGACGCCGCGTGGATGGGGCCGGTCTACAGGTTTATGGGGCTCAGTGTCGGCGCCGTCCAGGAAGAGATGGGGGGCGATGCGCGACGCGCGGCATACGCGGCTGATGTCACCTACGCCACGGCGAGAGAAGCGGGATTTGATTTCCTGCGCTCACACCTGTGCCGCGAGCCTGAGGAACTCGCCCACCGGCCCTTCAACTATGCGATTGTGGACGAGGCCGATTCCACCCTGATTGATGAGGCACGGGTGCCGATGGTGATTGCCGGGGATCGGCCCGATTCGGAGGCCGGCCCTTACCGAATCGCCGGAATTGTGGGCGGGCTCGAAGAGGGAGAGGATTGGGAAACGGATGAGAACGGGCGGAATGTATTCCTCACCGAGCAGGGGTGTGACCGCGTAGAGGCAGAACTGGCCTGCGGCGATCTGCACCGGGCGGAAAATATCATGCTGCTGACCGAAGTGAATCAGGCGCTCCACGCCCGGGCGCTGCTCAGGCGCGACGTGGATTACATCGTTCGCGACAAGCGCATCGAGTTAGTAGATGAATTTACCGGGAGAGTCGTGGATGACAGGCGCTGGCCCGACGGGCTACAGGCCGCCCTGGAGGCTAAGGAAGGATTGCCGATTCAGCCGGGCGGGCGGATTCTCGGCTCAATCGCCTTGCAGCATTTCCTCAGGCAATATCCCAAACTCAGCGGCATGACCGCCACGGCGCAGCCGGCGGCAGAAGAGCTGGATGGTTTCTACGGCCTCAAGGTCGTGCCGATTCCGCCCAACACCCCGTGCGTTCGGCAGGACCTGCCGGACGTTGTTTTCACTCACAGGGAGGCGAAGCATCAGGCGCTCGTCGGGGAGATTCGCCGGGCGCATGAAAAGGGGCGCCCTGTTCTGGTCGGCACGAGCAGCGTGGAGGAATCGGAGTTGCTGGCGGACAGGCTGCGAGAGGCTGGCGTGGAGTGTCAGGTACTCAATGCAAAAAACGATGAGGCCGAGGCCGGAATAATTGCCGAAGCGGGGGCCGTCGGGGCGGTGACCATTTCGACGAATATGGCGGGCCGCGGCACGGACATCAGACTGGGAGGCGCCGGGGAAGAAGAGCGGGAGCGGGTCGTGGGCCTGGGCGGGCTCTATGTCATTGGCACCAACCGGCACGAGAGCCGGCGCATTGATGATCAGCTCAGAGGGCGCGCCGGAAGGCAGGGCGATCCGGGCGCGTCACGCTTCTTTGTCAGTCTGGAAGATAACCTGATGGTGCGCTTCGGCATTGATCATCTGATCCCGGCGCAGCTGCGCCCGGCCCCGCAGTCAGAGCCCGTCGAGCATCCCGTGATCCGCCGCGAGGTGGAGCGGCTGCAGCGGATCGTCGAGGGGCAGAACTACGAAATCCGCAAGACCCTGTGGCGTTATTCCTCTCTGGTGGAGGAGCAGCGCAAAAAGCTGCAGGAATGGCGAATGATGGTGCTGACGGGTGAAGTAGAACCCGGGCTGTGCGCGGAGCGGGTGCCGGAACGCTATGAGGCATTGCGCGCCCGCTTCGGGCGGGAGATTCCCGAGCAGGCCGAGCGCGCAATCACGCTCCATCACATTGACGAGGCCTGGGCCGAACATCTGGCTTTCATCGCCCAGTTGCGCGAGGAGATCCACCTGGTGAGCATCGGCCGGATGGACCCGCTGCACGAGTTCCACAAGCAGATCGCCGAGGCGTTCTGGAAATTGCAGCAGGCCATCGAAGAGCGAATCGCCGGGACTTTCGCGGCGGCGGAGATTACGGAAGAAGGGATCAACATTGATCAGGCGGGCCTGCGCGGGCCTTCGTCAACATGGACTTATCTGATCAACGACCAGGCGCTGAGCGGCTTGCAGCAGATGCTCTACAGTCACGGCGGCACCGCCTTCGCCCTCGGCGCGGTGCTGACGACGTGGCCGCTGCTGTTCGCGTGGCGGGTGTGGCGCTGGCTGACGAAAAAGTAAGCGCCTGCCCGCCTGCCCGCGAATAACTATTTGCGGGCTGATGCTGATTCCGGCACACGCTTGAAATCATCGAGTTTCTGCACCTTCATTTCGTCCGCCCGGCCCTGAGCGCTGAGCGTGAAAGTGACGAATGCGTCGCCCGTCCCCGCGCCACCCCACGTGATGCGAAACGTATCGTAATGCCAGTGTTCCAGCTCGCCCGAATAAACCTCGTTGTAATAAAAGAGCAGCCTGCCCTGCTGCTCGGTCACCTTCACTTCGCCGTAGAAGTCATTCCTGTACGTGCCGGCGTACGCCCCCGGCGAGAGCGATGGTCTGGTGTTCCTGACGCGCAGCTCCTCATCCCTCTTCGCCTCTGCCTTCCGGCGCGCTTCCGCAATCCGCATGACCTTGAGCATCCGCGCGCTCCAGTCCTGCGCGGGCAGGCCAAGGTATGCATCAAAGGCGCGGTACATGAGCGCCGAAGGCAGATCGCCCGGGTCGAGGTTGGACAGGATGACTACGCCGAGCTTCTCTTCCGGGATCATTCCCACCATCGCCACCATGCCGTCAATGTTGCCGCCGTGGCGGACGACCTTGCGCCCATGATAGTCGTGCAGGAACCATCCGAACCCGTAGTTCATGAAGCGGGCATCTGGCGCTCCGAGTGCGGTGCCGGCATCATAAGGTACGATCATCTGCGGCTTCTGCATCTCTTCGACGGCGCCGAGACTCAGGAGCTTTTTATCTTCATAAGAGCCCTGAGCCAGTTGCAGCCGCAGCCATCGCGCCATGTCTGACACGCTCGAACAGATCGAGCCCGCCGGGGCGACATTATCATTCGCCCGCCACGCAATCGGCTTTACTTCGCCCGCCGTCCTGGTGTGCGGCGTCGCCACGTTATCGAAGTTTTTCAGGGCCGCCACACTCGTGCTGGTTGAAGTCATCCCGAGCGGCGCGAGAATGCGGTCCCTGACGAAATCCTCCCAGCTCCTGCCGGTCACCGCCGGAATGATCCGGCCGGCGGCGAGAAACATGATGTTGTTGTAGCCGAAGTGCGAGCGAAAACTCCACGCCGGTTTCTGGTAGCGGATGCGGCGCAGAATCTCATTGGCGTCGAGGTTTGAGCCATACCAGAGCGCCTCACCGCGATCAAGGCCGCTCCGGTGACAGAGCAGATCGCGCACCGTAATTTCACGCGTGACGTAAGCGTCATAAAGTTGAAAACCCTTCAGGTGCTTCGTCACCGGGTCGTCCCACCTGATTTTTCCCTCGTCAACGAGCATGGCGAGCGCGGCGGCGGTGAACGCCTTCGTCGCCGAGCCGATGGCAAAGATGGTGCGTTCATTGACGGGCGCGGGGTCGCCCAGTTTGCGCACGCCATAGCCTCTGGCGAAAACCACTTTGTCATCTTTGACAACGGCGACGGCGAGGCCCGGCACCGCCCACTCGGCGCGCGCCTTGTTGACGTAATCATCGAAGCCCTGCAGTGGCGCTTCCTGCGCGGCGCTGATTCGCGCGGCCGATAGCGTGATCAGGAGAAGAGCGAGCGGGCTGACAATCTGTCGCGGCTTCATTGAAGGTGGCCTCCCGATGATTTCGGCGCGGGCTTCTCGAACTTCGCATCATCAATCGGGACGTTGTGCCTGACCTCGCTGAATTTGATGATGAACTCGATCTCGTTTTCATCTGTTCCGCGCAGGGTGAAAGGAATCCGGATGCCATCAATCGCGCGGTAGTCTTCGTAATCTTCGCTCCTGATCAGCTTGCCTTCCGCGTTCCTGACTTCGGTGCGCAGGAGGAGGCCGGTCTGAGCGTCGAAGTACCAGCGTTTGGGATTGCCGCCGCGCGGGGCTTCGAGCCGCCAGGCTTCCGCGTTGCTGATCTTTTCCTTTCCCCTGAGTTCGATTTTCGGGAAGAGTTCCCGCAGTTTGATCGGCAGATAGAAATCGGCCTCGCGCCTGGGGAAGACGGCCAGTTCCTTCACTTCCCCGTTCTCTTCCGCCCACGCGACAGTGCCATTGAAGCCGGTTCGCGAGGTTCCGATGACGGAAGACGAGACCTCGGTCAATTCCTTGTTCGGCGCTTTGGCGTAAATCTCGATGGTTCCTTTCGCGTCAATTGCCGGCACGGTGATGGCCCCTTTCATGACGCGGGAGGTCGGCGCCTGAACCGCCGCCTTGCCGCCGATGGCCCGGACGTATTTATCGAGTATCTGCTCAAGCGTCGGCTGCGCCACGGCTGATTTCGTTTCGGCCGCTTTGGCAGACGGCGGCTGAGTTGTTTGAGTCAGGGAGCCCTGCCCATTCGCAACAAAACCCAACAGGATGACAATTCCAACGATACTGGGGAGTCTCAAATTACTCATTGTTCGCCTCCGGTATTGAAAACCATTGTTGCTGTAAATAAATCGCGGCAACTGCCCCTGGGAGCGTGAGCGGGACGCTCGCGCTCCCAGGGGAGGCCGCCATCTTCAACCCCTGCGAGATTCAGCCTGCCCTGAGCCACGGCTGGCGCCGGCCGTAAGTCAGCGAGCGCCACAGCCATTCCACCGGCCCGAAGCGGTAGCGCCGCAGCCACCAGCCGCTCCACCAGACCTGCGCCGCATAGATCGCCAGCGTCAGCAGCAACGCGTAGACGGGCCTCACGCTGCCATAGAGCTTCAACCCGTAGCCGTAAAAGATGGTCGTGCAGACGAGCGATTGCAGCAGGTAGTTGGTCAGCGCCGTCTGACCCACGGCGGCCAGCGGCGCGAGCCGCCGCCGCCACGCTCCAGTCTGCGCGAGCAGGGCCAGCGTCGCCGCGTAACAGAAGCTGAAGGAGGGCGCGGCAAACAGCGCGCACAGCGCCCCCACGCTCTGACGCACCGAGACGGGCGACGGGTCAATCGAGCCGCCGATGGCAAACAGCAGATTGCCCGCGAGCCCGATCCAGAAAGCTCGCCAGCGCACCCTGCGCAGGAACGGCTCGTGCGCGGCCACGTCCTGCAGGATGCCCCGGCGCCCGATGTAAAGCCCGAGCAACAGCAGGGCGAGGACGAAAGGATCAGCCACCCAGTCGAAAAGCAGTGTGCCGGCGCGCAGCCCGACCATTTCACCAAATGTCCCGCCCGTGTAAACACGCAACTCCTGCGCGACCTGCTTCTCGTCGTCGGCAGGATCCATGGTGAAGTAGATGCTCGCACCCCGCGGATCGAAGTGCTGATAGAGACTGACGCCGGTCACCGCGGCGTAAAGCAGAAACGTCAGCGCCCAGCAGGCCAGCGCAGTGACGAGCAGCGTCTTCGGCGAACGTCGGCGCAGGAGCAGCAGGACGAAACCGCACACCGCATAGGTGTGCAGAATATCCCCGTCCCACAACAACAGCCCGTGCGCGAGCCCGACGAGGAGCAGGACCAGCAGCCGGCGCACGTAAAGCGGCACGAAACGCCCGCCACGCGCCTCGACGCGCTCCATCTGCACGGCCATCCCGACGCCGAAGAGCAGCGAGAAGAGCGTGACGAACTTGCCCTGCGCGAAGAACAGAATCAGCCGGGTGACTGCGTGGTCGGCCAGGCCGGGCCAGACCTGCCCGACGGGGAAGTATTCGGGCCGGCTGTAGCCACCCATGTTGACGAGCAGAATGCCGAGTACCGCAACGCCGCGCAGGATGTCGAGCGTCTTGATGCGCTCGCGGGCCTGAATCGGTTCCGGCAACGATGATGTTTCCATGACAGCGGCGGCAGCGTTCAAGGATTCTTCTCCTTCGCCGGCTCTTTTATTTCGTAGCCCGCGGCGTCAGCTTTGAATTTGCGATAATCGCTGAAGCGCGAGAGCTGATTCAGGTTCGCGCTCATAAAGAGCAGCGCGCGCACTGAGAGATTGACGTCCTGCAGCGAAGGCAGCCAGATTTCGTCATTGACGCGCGCCTGCTCGAAGATCACCGCCGTGCCGGGGCGCAGTGACAGCACGCCGCCCACGGCGCTCAGCTTCTCATTGAGCCGGACCTCGGCGCGCGTGACCTGCCGGGCTTCCGAGTCCACCCACAGCACGCCGGACATGCGCTGCGCGAAGGATTCGCTCAGGTTGCGCGCCTTCACGTCCGGCTTCGGCTGAAAATCGAAGACGATCACCTCGCGGCCCCTGAAACGCTCGCGCCGCGCGCTGGTGAAATCGCACATCCGCAGAAACACGCTCAGGCTGAGGTGCAGGTCGCCGCTCTCTTCCGGCTCGGCGCCTTTGCTCCGGCGCTCGGCGGCTTTTCGTTCCCGCTCGTCCACCGCATGAATGGCCTTCTCGACGCGTTTGATCTCCTTCGCATCCGCGTCGGGGCTGAGCGGCCTGCCGTTGTCTTTGATCC
The DNA here is from genome assembly GCA_035652435.1 of Blastocatellia bacterium. Classification (GTDB taxonomy): domain Bacteria; phylum Acidobacteriota; class Blastocatellia; order RBC074; family RBC074; genus DASRDU01. The sequence goes on along the minus strand of DASRDU010000128.1, from coordinate 22,193 downwards.
GCCGCTCGATCTTGTAGCCCTTGTAAAAGTAGACCTCCTGAGTGTGCGAATCCGTCTCGACCACTTCACCCTTTTTGTTGACCTCGCGCTCGGTGACCTCCTCAATACAGGTATAACTTTCCTGTAGTTTTTCGAGCTGCTCCTGATTGCCCATCACGGCCCGCAACAATTCCGGCACGTCCGGCAGCGCATCGCTCGCCGTGCGCGGGAAATCGAAGAGCGCGTCATCGAGCGCCCGGTTGTGTTCGACCCGGTCGAGCGTCACGCGCAACACCGTCTCGCCCCGGCGCAACTCAAATGCGAACGGCTCAAGCACGCCATCCAGGCGGCGATAGTCGCCGTAGCTGATCGTCTCGGTCCCGGCCTCCGCCGGCTGCTCCTCGCGCAGCAGCAGGTAGCTCTGCGCGTCAATCCAGATGCGGCGTCTCGCGGCCTGCTGCGTCGTCAACTCGATCACGAAGGCGCGGCGCCCGCCCACCTGTTCCTGCCCCGTCAGCACGGCGCGCGTCTGTGCGCGTTTGTAATCAAGGAAGCGGTCGTTGCGATAAACGGCCTCGGCTTTGAAGCTCACGCCCGCCGCGCCGGTCAGCGTGTGCAGCCCTTCGCGCCCGTCGCTGCGCCAGGCCGAGCGCCCGTTGTAAGCGGCCTGCGATTCGTCCCGGCCCAGCGCCAGTTCGATCAGCATCCGGTCAGGCCGTCTGAGCCGCAGCGTGAACCGGCCTGACTCCCCTCTGGCCGGGTTCGTCACCGTGCCGGTATAGATTGTGGTTTCGATCCGGTGGAGCTGACTCGTGCCGCCGACGGCTTTCAAATGCCAGTTGATGATCTGGTCGGCTGATTGTGCGGACGCGGTGGCGGCGCAGGCAAAGAGAAGACAACATGGGTACAATACCGCGAGCGTGAGCGAGCGGAGCCTTTGGCGAGTGGCTGTGGTGGGCACCTCCGCTCGCCCGAGGCTCGCGTACTGTACCGGCGACTGTACCGATCCTGGCTGCTGCGATTTAATCATTTCATTCTCCCTTTCAGGCTGGCCGAAATCCGGCCCTGTCCTTCAATAGTTTTGTTCCAGGTGGCTGCCTTTTGCTAAACTGATGCCCCCTTGTGTCACCGCCCCGGCCTGCTGCGGATACTAGTCGGGACCCGCGCTCAAGTCCTGAGGACGGCGCTCAATTGTTTCTCAATTATTTTTCAGAGCGTTCATGGGCAATTCCCTCAAACACTTCTACGAATTCGGCGCATTCCGCATTGATGTCGCGAACCGCCTGCTGCTGCGCGATGGCGAGCCGCTGCCGCTGACGCCGAAGGCCGTGGATACGCTGCTCGTGCTGGTCCGGCACCGTGGGGAGGTACTCAGGAAAGACGATCTGATGCAACTGGTCTGGCCCGACAGCGTGGTTGACGAAGGCAACCTGACGCAAAATATCTACCTGCTCAGAAAGACTCTCGGCGAGGGCTCGAACGGCCACATTTATATTGAGACAGTCCCGCGCCGCGGCTACCGCTTCGTCGGCGAGGCGCGTGAGTTCGAGGGTGGGACGGGGGGAGTGGGGGACGGGGAGACGGGGGGAAGAGGGGAGGAGGAGACAAGGGGAGCGGGAGAAAAGGAGAACGGGCAACCGGGCGATGATGGCGCTACGGCCTTGTCCCCCCGCCCCCTTGTCCCCCACCCCCCTCTTCCCCCACTCGCCCACTTCTCCTCTCCTTCCCTCCCCCGCCGCCGGTGGCTCGGTGCTGCCGCCCTCGCAGGGCCGGTAGTGATTGTCGTGATCGCCACGCTTTTTTACCTGGCGTTTTCGGTTAAGCCAAAACCGCCGGAGATGAAGGCCGCGATTGAGTCCATTGCCGTGCTGCCATTCAGGCCGCTCGGCGCCGCGGGCGGCGATGAAGACCTGGGCGTGGGACTGGCCGACGCTCTGATCACGCAGCTGAGCAACGTCAGGCGAATCGTCGTGCGGCCGACGAGCGCTGTACTCAAGTACGGCGGCTCAAACCAGGATCTGATGGCCGCCGGGCGTGAGCTGAACGTGGACGCCCTGCTCGACGGCAGGTTTCAGCGCGCGGGCAGGCGACTGCGCGCGACGGTGCAGCTGGTCAGGGTGCGCGACGGCGCGCCGCTCTGGGCCGATAAGTTCGACGAAGAGTTTACCGACATGCTGGCGGTGCAGGACGCCATTGCCCAGCGGGTCACGCAGGCGCTGGCCCTCAGGCTGAGCGGCGAGGAGCAGAGGCTGCTCGACAAGCGGTTCACTGCAAACCCGGACGCTTACCAGGCTTACCTCAAAGGCCGTTCCTGCTGGAGCCGGCGGGCGACCCCGGCCGTCGAAGAAGCCATCCACTATTTCGGGCAGGCCCTCAGCTACGACCCGGACTACGCACTCGCCTGGGCCGGTCTGGCTGACGCTTACGTGATGCTCGGCTTCCGTTACGACTCCGAAGAACAGAGCCAGGGCGCCGCGCTGCCCAAAGCGAAGGCGGCGGCGACAAGGGCGCTCCAGCTGGATGACCTGCTGGCCGAGGCGCACACGTCGCTCGCGGTCGTCAGGGCGCGTTACGACTGGGACTTTGCCGGGGCCGGGAGCGAATTCAGGCGCGCCATCGAGTTGAATCCGAACTACGAGCATGCCCATCATATGTATGCGCTTTATCTTTCCGCCATGGGGCAGTCGGCTGAAGCGGAGGCGGAGATGAAACGCGCGCAGGAACTCGATCCTCTTGGCTTCTCAATCAGCCGGGGCCTGGGTGACATTTTCTTCCGCGCGCGCGAGTACGACCGGGCGCTCGAACAATTCCGCCGCACGCTCAAAATGGCCCCCGACGACCCGATGACTTTCTCATTGCACCGGACGATGGGCTGGGCTTACGAGTACCGTGGTTTGCACGACCAGGCGGTGGCGGAATTCATCGAAGCGCTCAGGCTTCAGAATGCCAAAGCTGCCTGGCTGACCGCGCTCCGGCAGGCGTATGATGCCGGCGGGATGAAAGGATACTGGCGCAGGTGGCTTGAGCTGCAGCAGGAGCGCGTCGGGCGCGGGCGCCTCAGCCCGTTCTACCTCGCGCAGATTCATGCCTTCCTCGGCGAGAAGGATCAGGCCTTCGCGTACCTGCAAAAAGCCTGCGAGGATCGCTCAATCGTGTTACCGGCCCTCCGGTCTGGCCCGAACTTTGATGACCTCCGCGCAGACTCACGATACGCCACGCTCTTGCAACGTATCGGCCTCACGCCATAGATTTGAGTAATAAGGAGTAGCTATGAACCAGGCATTTTTAGTGCGGATTGTGAGTTTCGTCGGAATGATTGTGATGGCAACGCTCTACCTGCTTCCCAGCCTGGCCGAGAGGGTGCAGAACCGTCCGAAGGCGTTCGTGGACGGCACGGGGCCGGACTGGCGGGCGCTCGGGGAGAAGGATTTCACCAACGTCAATTGCCGGCCAGACACATGGTCCTGGAAGAAGGACCTGCTGAGTTGCACGGGCCAGCCGACCGGGGTGATGCGCACCCGGCAGATCTTCACCAACTTCGAGCTGGTCGTCGAGTGGCGCCACCTGCGCTCGGCGGGCAATTCCGGCGTCTTCCTGTGGGCGCCGGAAGAGGCGGTCAGGGAGTTGAAACCCGACAAGCTGCCGGAGTACGGCATCGAGGTGCAGATCCTCGACCACGGCTTTACGAAACAATACGAGAAGCGGACCGGGAAGAAAGGCGACTGGTTCACCACCAACGGCGACGTCTTTGCCGTGGGCAAATCGAAGATGAATCCATTCCCGCCGACCTCACCCAACGGCTCGCGCAGCTTCCCCCGCAAGCAACTCAGCAAAGGCGTCGGCCAGTGGAACCACTACTACGTCCGCGCCATCAACGGCGAGGTGCGGCTGTGGGTCAACAGCGAGGAAGTCTCCGGCGGGAGCGGTTGCGATCCCCGAAAGGGCTACCTGTGTCTGGAATCAGAAGGCTCTCCGGTTGAGTTCAGGAACATCCGCGTCCGCGAGCTGCCGTGATCGGCAGTTTTACTGCGGACTGATACTCTCGAAAGCAGGAAGCCTGACAGCGACTATCAGGCTTCCTTACCACAATCCCCCCCTGACCATGACGGAACCAGCGTACCGCCTGTCGCTCGAACGGATCGGGCAGGCCGCCCGGATTATTGACCCGGTCTTCCTGCACACGCCGCAGTTCGTCTGCGAACCGCTCAGTGACGAGCTGGGCACGAGACTCGCGCTCAAGATCGAGACCCTGAACCCGATCCGCTCATTCAAAGGGCGCGGCGCGGATTTACTCGTCTCACAGGCGGCAGACGATGCCCGCCTGGTTTGCGCGAGCGCGGGGAATTTCGGTCAGGCAATGGCCTGGGCCTGCCGGAAAAAGGGATTGCCGCTCACCGTTTTTGCCGGCACCCATGCCAACCACCTCAAGGTCGAGCGGATGCGGAAGCTCGGGGCGCACGTCATCCTGCATGGCGAAGACTTTGACGCCGCGAAGCTCGAAGCGAGGCGCGTCGCTTCGGAGCAGGGTGCCCGATTCGTCGAAGACAGCCTCGACATCGAGACCCTTGAAGGCGCCGGGACGATGGGTCTCGAATTGCTCGCGTTCCCCGAGCCGCTCGACGCCCTGCTGATCGCGCTCGGCAATGGCGCGATGCTCAACGGCGTGGCCCGGGTAATGAAAGCCCGCAGCCCGCGGACTCGCATCATCGCCGTGCAGGCCGCCGGGGCCCCGGCCATGATCGAATCCTGGCGCGCGGGGCGACTCATCGCGCACGATCAGACGCACACCATCGCCGACGGCATTGCGGTGCGCGTGCCGGTCCCGCAGGCGCTTGAGGACATGCGCGGCCTTGTGGATGACGCGATTCTGGTCCGCGAGGAGACGATCATCGAGGGCATTCGTCTGCTGTGCCGCCATGCCGGAGTGGTCACAGAGCCTTCCGGCGCGGTCGGGATCGCCGCCATTCTGGAGCGGCCCGAAATGTTCCGCGACCAGATGGTCGGCACCATCGTCTGTGGCGGCAACCTGACCGGGGAGCAGATGCGGCAATGGCTGATGCAGAAGTAAAAAGATAAAAGGCAAAAGTAAAAAGCAGAGAGCGTTCAGTCGTCCGATGGTGACCGGAGTATTTGCGTCTTTCTACTTTTTACTTTTACCTTTTTACTTTTGCTTTAACAAAGGCTTTGCCTTGCGATCCAGGATCAGCATCGGCATCGGATTTTTCCAGACGTAGCAGAGCGGGTCAGCAGAGCGCTTCATCGTCTTCACGGGCAGATCAGCTCTGGTTGAATATAACCGCGCACTTCCTTTCAGATTGCGGTATTCATAGAGCGCAACGACCGCGGGTGATCCGGACGGCTGCTGCGCCTGATCTGCGGGTTCGCCTTCCCACGTTCCGCCCGTGCCGGTGTTGTGCTGCTTCCACTCGCCAGTCAGCTTTTGCTTTCTGACCGCGGCCGTCAGAGTGTATGTGTCCTCGCCATTCTTCACGTTGATCGCCAGCCGGCCCTGCCGGAATGTTCCATTCGTAATCACGCCCGTATCGGCGGCGCCCGTCACAAGTTCGCCTTCCAGTTTCATTCTCAGCATAAATGGCAAGGCAGAACCATCCGCGCCTTTCAATTTGCACTGCCATGCCCCGGCGATTGTCTCCGCCGTTTCTGCCGGCGTCGCGACAGGCAGGGCGTAAAAGAGCGGCGACGCCGAAGCATTCGGTGAATCGCGTTGCAGAATCACTCCGCCACTATTCGTCACTGCGTAAATCGGGATCATTCCATCGGATTTGCGATCCGGCGGCAGGGCGAAGAAAGCAGCCTGCTCGATGCCGTTCCAGTAGTTCCCTGCTTCCACTCCCTCGCGCAGCAGGTAACGTATCGCGCCGTCACTTCCCTTGACACGGTAAACCGGCGCGGGCAGGAACAGGCGCGGGTCGTCAAGCCGCAGCCGGTACATCATCTGGTTATAGTCATAACGCGGCGTCTGATCGGGGTTGCCGGAGAATGTATTGCTGTAAGTCCCCTCGAAGTAGATAACTCTTCCGCCCTCCTGATCGAAGAACGGGTGCTGCGTGGGATTGTAGAAGGTGTACCGGTCGTGCGTCACAACCTTCCTGCCGTAGCCCCACGGCCCGAGCGGGGTGTCGCCCTCGGCGTACCACACCTGCCCCCACTTCTCCCCGATCATTACCCATCTTTTGCGAAAGTCATTCCAGAAGACGGAGTCAGCGCTCGCGTCCACGGGCTTACCGGTTTCGATGTCGTGCAGGCTAAACCATGACTCCCCCGGCTTCATCAGCCCGGCGGCGATGAGTCCGCGCTGCTCGTGTTCGTGGATGGGATCGGTTCCCCGCTTCCAGCCGTAGCGGAGCCGACCCTTAGGGTCGCGATCAAGTCTGGATGCCGCCTTGTCGTATCTGCTCCCGGCCCGCAGCGGAGTGAACGCCTCGTAAGCGTTGAGGTCTTTGAGTGATTCGAGATCCGCCTTCACGCGGAGATCGGGAAGGAGGTAGTAATACTCAACGCCGTCAACGAGCGCGCGGGAAGGGTGAGCCGAACGGTGCGGGCCGTGCAGGTCGAAGCGCACGAGCCGCTCAAAGACTTCCTTCTCGTCGTTGAAAATAGCGAGTCCCCATTCGTAAGCATATTCAAGATCCTTCATGCTGGCATATCGCGCGAGCAGCCGCTCTGTGCCCGTTTCGTCTTTGACCGTCATCAGCCCTTCGAGCCACTTGAGGCCAAGAACATTGATCGGGCACATCGCCTTGCTGAAGCCCGATTCATTGACGAAGTAAGTCAGGTCAACACCGACGCCCGGATCAAGACCGCCGCTGCCCGGCAATTCTGAAGTCGCGCCGGAGACGGCGAGATTGCCGAGCGGGTAAGAGAGCTTTTCCGTGTCGCCCCAGAACCAGTAAAGCTTCCCGCGATACGGAGTGACGATGACCGTATCCTGTCCCGTGACCTGCCCGTTGAGCAGCGGGCGTTTGAGCGGCACCGGGTGGCCCGTGAGGATGCTGTCGCGATAGATGCCTTCGCCCGTGACGCGGTAGAGCCGCTCGGCAATGTTAATGCGCTTGATTTTGATCGCGGCGCTCCCGCCGCCCGTCACTTTGAGCGCGACGCCGCGATTGCCGAGTCCATCCTGCGGGTATTCGTAGCCGTGACTGCTGACGTGAAAGTAAACCTCCTGCCCCAGGAGGCCCGGCTCGTCAAAGGCGACGATGCCGTTGCTGTCGGTGTAATAACGCACGCCGCTCGTGGTTTTCAATTCCACCAGCGGCACCCCGCGCCCGGTCTCTTCATCCACGACGATGATTTTGAAGTAATCACGGCCCTGCGCGAGGGCCAGCGCGGCGACGAACAGAATCAGCAGAAGCAGGGGAGTTTTTACGCTTCGTCTCATTCGTCAGATTCAGTTACTGTCCGGATGATCGCCTCCTGGTCGGCGGTCAGGCTGAGGAACTTGAGGCCCAGGCCAGCGCCGGGCTGGCAGTGGACGACTTCGGCCATCGTCCTGATCTCGGCGTCTTCGACCGTGAAGCGCAACTGGAGGATCATCCCCTGCGAGAACTGCTGCTGCGTGTTGAGGTACATTCCGCCAAGGCTCAGATCCTGAGAGTACGCCTTGAAGGGGGGCGAGGCTGACCCCAGCAGTGACACTTCGGTCTGGTAGATGACGCGGCGCGATGACCTTCTGTCATTCATACTTTCACCTCCGCCTGGATGTTACTGCTTGTAATCACACCATGCCCGAGATCGTACCACCACTTCCCTCCGCGCGATAGACCTGCGGCTGAACTCCGGACATGGTTTTCAGGCCTCCCGTGACGGTTATGGCAACGGCTGATGACGCGAGATTGCTTTCGGTGCGAGGCGTCATTATACTCCGCGCTGCCGCTGATTCAGGCTGTCTTTATTCCACATTGCAGCGCCCTCTGGTCAGGAACGCAAAGTGATATAAAGCCGGAGCGCCCTCAGGCCAGACCAGCTTGGTATCCGATAAAACCCTAATGGCTAATCTGTGGGGGCAGTCAGACACAGAAGAATCTGTCACCCCACCTGAAAGCCCGTGTAACGAACCCAATGAGCGGATATTGCGTAGTTGAGTTTAATATTGAATCCATTGACGGGGATAGATTCTGGCAGATTGTACGTTGGGCAAACAGGACGGGGGCAACAGAGTTTTACGTCTGGGTACTCGCCCTGAATAGTTTTGAGCTGTACCGACAGCGGGCGGACCAGCTTTCAAAAGAGCTTGCGGATTTCAATGAACGGACGGCGAGGCGCGTCGTTCCTGACTTCTGTATGTGGGAAGTGCGTGATCAGGCTCAGCTCTGGGACCTGACTCCTGCATCCATTGAGGTTTTGCGAGGTACAGAATTGAACCGGCTTTTTGCTTTCGAAGAACCCAGTCGCTATTCAGGATGGGGCAGTGAGAACCCGCCAGCTTATGTAACCCTCCATCACCTCTGCCTCTACCGGGAAGGGATCCCCATGCTTGCTGTTTTCTATGAACAGTATGAAGAGTTAACGCTGATACTAAAGCGAGTCGAGCTTGAACAATTCTGGGGTGAATTCCCGGACATCATGTGCTGTATTACTGCTGACTATTATCCGGATTCATTCGACTGCGAACCCGGCGGCAACTGATCAGCAGCCGCATCTGAGCCGCCGGGCCAGCGTTGCCATGCGGTGACACCTGCCACTGATCTGCCGAACAGCCCTGAGATTTCCCGGCCTGAAAGGCATAAAGGAGACTGACGCTTGAGATTCAAAACCATTCTTCTTTCATTCCTCACCCTGACTTTCCTTGCTCTGCCAACAGGCGCTGCCGGCGAACTCGTCCGGGTCGTCAGGTCCAAACTCTCGGCGGGCGATCTCGCCAGCAGCGTGGCGGCGGTCGAAGAGTACAAGAAAAAGAACGGGGTTGACGCGGAATACCTCGACGCGGTGGGCTGGCTCGCCCGCGGCGCCGAGATGCTCAGGCAACCCGACGCGGCGGCGGCTTATGTGGCGGAACTCCGCCGCGAGATTCGCGAGGAGAAGCCCGAACTGCTTGCGCCGCTCGGCGCGGCCATTGAGGTCGAAGGCAAACTGCTCGCGGCGCGCGAGGGCCGCGGAGCAGCCATCCGGTTTCTGGAGGGGGAGTTTGCCCGCGCCAAAGACGTTTCACTCCGCGCCCGCATCCGCAGGACCGTCAACTTACTGTCACTCGAAGGCCAGCCAGCGCCCGAACTCAACACCGGAAACTTCATCAAGGCAGAACCGCCCCGCCTCGCCGCGCTCAGGGGCAAGCCGGTGCTGCTCTTCCTCTGGGCGCACTGGTGCGGCGACTGCAAGGCGCAGGCCGCCCCGCTCGCCCGCGTGGTGCAAAAGTATCGCCCGCAGGGTCTGGTCGTGATCGCCCCGACCCGCCTTTACGGCACCGGCGCGCAGGACAAGCCCGCGACACCCGCCGAAGAGAAGGCGCAGATCGAGAAAGTCTGGGCAGAGTTTTACGGCGGGCTTGAGGACGTTCCGATCTCGATTGATACGGAGACGATGGTGCGCTACGGGGTCGCGGCCACGCCCACCTTTGTGCTGATAGACCGGAAGGGTGTGGTGCGATTCTATTCCCCCACGCGGCTTTCAGAGACCGAGCTTTCACGGCGGATAGAAGTGGTTCTCGCTGAGGCTCCCTGACCCCGATCAGCTTCACCGGTCGGGCACCCGGGCGGGTGACGTGTATGAACGAGGAAGTACGACCTGAGGTGGAAATACGAAGGGCGGTGGCAAATGATGCTTTCGCCATAGCGTCTGTTTTGCACAGATCATTCGCCGGGTACGAAGCTTCCTATACGCCGGAGGCGTTTGCGGTCACGATCTCTTCACCCGAAGAGATCCGGGGCCGGCTGAGTGAGGGGCCGATCTGGGTGGCCGTGCTTGATGATGCTGTCGTCGGGACGGTGTCAGTGGTTCCCCAAGGGCAGGCACTCTACATCCGCAGTATGGCGGTTGATCCGGCGGCACAGGGGAAGAGGATCGGGCACGGGCTGCTTGAGTGCGTTGAAGAGTTCGCCGCTCGGAACGGGTTCAGGGGCTTGTTTCTCAGCACGACTCCCTTTCTCACTCAGGCAATACGGCTCTATGAGCGTCACGGCTTTCAGCGAAGTGACGAAGGCCCCGATAATCTGTTCGGGACGCCGCTTTTCAGGATGGTCAAAAGCCTGGATGAACCGAATCTGCCAAAATGATGATCAACGTGAACAGGTTACTGGCAATCAGCGCATTCGCGCTGCTGATGGGGTGTTCTATGGCTGAGGCGCAGGAAGTCGAGGTCGCGACCATCGTGGCTTTCACCGAAGGCCCGGCGGCGGACCGCGAAGGCAACGTCTATTTCACAGACGCGGCAAATAACCGCATCATGAGGCTGGCCACGGACAGGACGCTCTCAACGTTCCGCCAGCCTGCCAACTACCCGAACGGCATGGTCTTTGACCCCGAGTGGCGGCTGCTGGTCTGTGAGGCGGGAGACTCCGCGCTCGGGACGCCGCCGAGAATCACGCGGACCGATATGAAGACCGGGCAGATCGAAGTATTGACCGACAACTACGAAGGAATGAGGTACGTCGCTCCCAACGACATCACCTTCGACGGTCAGGGCCGGATATATTTCACTGAGCAGGCGCGCACACCAATACTCCCGCCGTATCAGGAGGTCGTCCGTGGGAGGCCGGCGCCGACGGTCCCCTCTTATGGCGTTTACCGCATTGATCCGGATGGCCGGGTAACTCGCATCCTTGCCGGGCCTGACGTCCAGTGGCCCAACGGCCTGATGATCTCGCCCGACGACCGGACGTTCTATCTGGTCGAAACGAACAAGGCTGAAAACGGCGCGCGCATGATCCGCGCCTATGACCTGCGACCGGACGGGAGCGTGACCAACATGCGTGTGTTTCATAACTTCTATCCCGGTCGGAGCGGCGACGGAATGGCGATTGACGTTCAGGGGAACCTGTATGTGGCGGCCGGTCTGCACCGCCTTCGCGGCACCAGCGAGACGCTCGATACCAGACCCGGCATTCACATCTTCTCTCCGGCCGGCAAACTGCTCAGGTACATCCCCGTCCCGGAAGACACGGTGACGAACTGCGCGTTTGGCGGCGCTGATATGAAGACGCTCTACATCACCGCCGGGAAGGGCTTGTACCGGGTGCGGACGGAGATAGAAGGAACGCACCGCTGATTCGGCCTGGGCGCTGATGAGCATACATGATATCCGTCGCAGCGTTCGCGATCCTGCGGCAGATGTAGTTGCGCACTGTGAAAGTCAGAAAGGGATCCATGAGAATATTACTGTCTCTGGTATCGCTATCCCTGATTGCGTGTCTTGCCGCCGTCGCGCTGCCCGCCAGGCGTGTTGCCGACGACGACTCGACCGCCGACTTCACCACGGAGGTCAGGCAGATTACCTTCGGCCCGAAGCACCACTTCTTCGGCTACATCGGGCACGTGCGGACGATCCCGTGGAACCAGAGCGGGCGCTACATAGTGGCGCTGCAAACGGACTTTCAGGAGCGGATGCCGAAGCCGGGCGAGGCCGCGGAGATCGTCCTGCTCGACACGCGGAACAATTACGCGCCCCGGGTCGTGGATCGCACGCGGGCGTGGAATTTCCAGCAGGGCACGATGCTTTACTGGAACCCGGCGGAGCCCGACACGCAGTTCTTCTTCAACGACCGCGACCCGCAGACGCAGGAAGTGTTCACGGTGTTGTTCGACATCCTGAAGGGCAAAAACGGCGAGCGCGTCGCGGAGTACCGCTTCGCCGACACGCCCGTCGGCAACGGCGGCGTGGCGCAGCGCGGCACCTGGTTCCTTGGCATCAACTACGGACGGCTCGCGCGGCTCAGGCCCGTGACCGGCTACCCGGGCGCGCGCGACTGGACAGTCGGGGTGAAGCACCCCGAAGACGATGGAATCTTCAAGGTGAACGCCATGACGAAGCAGAAGCGGCTGCTCGTCTCCTTCAAACAACTGGCCGACGCGCTGCGCCCGACGCACCCGGAGGCGGACGCGAAGGAACTCTTCATCAACCACACGCTCTGGAGCCGCGACGACAGCCGCATCTTCTTCTTCGTCCGCGGCGATTTCGAGACGCGCGAGCGGCGGCTCGACGTGCCGTTCACGATCAGGCCCGACGGGACGGGGCTGCGCCCGCTCGCCGCGCACATCGGCGGGCACCCCGACTGGGAATCCGGCCGCCGGCTGATCGGCATCCGCGGCGGCGACCAGATCCTCTTCGACGTCGAGCGGCAGGAGTTCGTCGGCACGCTCGGCACGCCCGAGATCTTCCCCAGCCCCGGCGGCGACATCGCGCTCTCGCCCGACGGCATGTGGTTCGTCAACGGCCACGGCGAGAAGGGGAAAAACTACTACACCATCCTCCGGCGCTCCGACGGTGCCTGGACGCGGACGGAGGGCTTTGATCAGGGCGGTTACACGACGGGTGAGTTGCGCATTGACCCGGCGCCGTGCTGGAATCGTGAAAGCACGCAGTTACTCGCCGGCGGCGTCGCCAGCGACGGGCAGAAGACGCGGCAACTCTACGTCATCACGGTGAAGCGTAACGGCAAAGCAAAAGTTAAAAGGTGAAAGGCGAATTGGAGATTATGAAACCCGCAGGCACTTCGCAGGAACAGGAGAACATCATCCTCAGAAATTTACTTCGTGAGACGATGGCGGGCAGCCTCAGGTGGGGGTTCCAGCCGCCCTCGACGATTCAGGCCAATAAGGGGAAGCTGCACTACGTCATCCGCCTCAGGCAGAAAGGACGGGCGATTTACAAGCTCACGGCACGGCGCGACGGGAGCAGGACAGTTGATTTCGTCATCGAGCGGGCCGAGGCTGAGGCCGATCACCTCGCTGAACTCTACCGCTTCGCGACCAAAGGGCGAACCTGATCCCATACTGCCTGCCGGAGTGAGTATCCGGTTGTTCTTTCCTTCAGTGTGTCATTGAATAGACGATGACATTCATTCCGAGCTTATAGGCCGCGAGGCCGTACTTCAGCGAATACCGCGGATCGTCTATCCATTCCCATGCATCGCCGTTGTCCATGTTGCGTGCGATGAAAACCACGATGCGTCCGTCTTCAGCGATAATGCCTTCGTAATGTGGAATGATGCCGCCCTTCTCGGATGTCTGGTGATAGTAAATCCAGTTATCCGACTGCGGCACCTGGACGACTTCTTCAATATCGAAGTAGCAGTGAAAAAGTGAATGACTCAGCGGAAGCTCTTGAATTGAATATTCCGGGAAAACCTTCTTCATCTGCTTCTGCACGTTCTGCCATTCGTACTCACCCCAGAAATCATCGAGCATCAGCATCCCGCCGCGCAGCAGGTATTCGCGCAGGTGTTCGGCGTCTTCTTCCGATAACTCCATAAAGCCCGGCTCGACCGCGTAAATGAGCGGATAAGTGAACAGCCTCGGGTCAGACATTGACACTGTCGTCGGATCATCGGCGATGGCCAGCAGGCTCTTCGCCCAGCCGCGCAACCCATAAATGAACTGGTGGTCGGCCTTCGGGTAATCAGTCGTCCACGTCTCGCGCCAGCCATGGGATGAATAGATCAGGCGCGCGAAAGTGTATTCAGGCAGGCGAGCGGAATGATCGTTACGCAGGTAATCGGGCAGGCGTGGGGATGGCCGAAACTGCAACGGCCAGACGACCGGCAGGATGGTCAGCAGCAGCAATGGCAGTAACAGCAGTTGACGCGCAGACGGCAGCTTCATGACGCCTCCTGAAGTTGACAGGTAGCGCGTAGTCTAAATCAGGCTTTCCGTAATTGGGAAGATAAACGCGGAATTGCGGCCGGGTCGGCCCCGCTGCCCGCCCCTTCAGGCGGCGGCATCGTTCTGTCTGCCGGTCGAAATGTAAGGCGCGACGGTCTCAATGGCCCGAGAGAGATACTCCGCCTCCTGCCTGACCGGGACGACGTAAGACAGGGCGTCTGTCGCCGCATCCTTCCCAAGGAATCGCCAGATAATCCACGTCGCGAGGTATTGAGCGGAAAGACAGCCGCCCGCCGAGGCGATGTTCCCTGCGGCGTAAAATGGCGCGTCCAGCACGTTGATCCCCGCCGCTTCAAGCTCCGGTCTGGTAACCACATCTGTACAGGCGGGAAGGTCTCCGAGCAATCCGAGACGCGCCATCACCAGCGCGCCTGAACATTGCGAGGCGACGAGCTGACGGTCCGGCGAGACCTGAATTCTGGCCATAAGTGGCGCATCCGCGATGGCCTGCCGCGTCCTGCGCCCGCTGCCGAAGATCACGGCATCAGCCTCCGGCAATGACTCCAGCTGTCGCTGTGATGAAATGACGACCCCGTTCATGGAAGTGACGGTCGGCGTCGGGGCGGTAATTTCCGCCTTCCAGTCGGGCACCTGCACGCGGTTCAGGATGTGGGCGGCAACGATGGAATCAATTTCGTTGAATCCATCAAACGTGACTATCGCGATTTTCATTCTTCCCTCCTGTTGACAACCGCCGGTACGATGCCGGGAGCGTGAGTGACCGGGTACTTTTCGGAAAGCCTGCTTCACCGGATCACCCGGTCGCCCGAGACTCCCGGTACCGTACCAATGCGTGTGTTCTGATTCAATGCCCGGTTGTGAGAACGACGCGAAACCGTGCCTTGCCGCTCATCATGCGCTCGTAGGCTTCGTTGACACGCTCGAGCGGGAAAACTTCATTCATAGACCGCACGCCGGTGAGAACGCTGAAGGAGAGCGCATCCTGCGAATCTATCGAGGTGCCGGAGTACCAGCCCGCGACCGACCGGCGCCCTCCGATGAGCAGGAACGGGGACACTTCGAGCGACTCAGGGGCACCGAGTACCATCAGCTTCCCGTTGGTGCCCAGACCGCCCAGGGTGGCACTCATCGCTTCGCCGTTCGTCACGGTGGCAAGAATCACTCTGGCGCCGCCCAGGGCCATCAACTCCGCCGCAGGGTCCTGCGCCTGACTGTCAATGTAATGCCACGCGCCGAGTTCCCTGGCGAGCGCTTCCTTGTCGCCCCCCCGCGCGACGGCCACAGTCCTGAAACCCATTTTCGCGGCGAACTGCACGCCGAGATGACCGAGCCCGCCCACCCCAAGGACGGCGACCAGGTCGCCGGGCCGCGCCCCGCTGTTCCGAAGGGCATTGAAAGTGGTGAGCCCGGCACACATCAGCGGCCCCGCCTCGGCAGACGAAAGCTCGTCGGGGACCAGCGCCAGCGCGCTCGCGGGGGCGATCATGTATTCGGCGTAGCCGCCGTCGTAGGCGATCCCGGTAATCCCGGCGGCGGACTGGCAGGCAAAGAAATCACCCCGCCGGCAGAAATCGCACTGCCCGCACTGCCCGCCGTGCCAGCCCACGCCGACGCGCCGGCCGGCCTGCCATCCGGCAACGCCCGGGCCGACGGCGTCAATGAGTCCGACGACCTCATGCCCCGGGACTCGCGGGTACTGGATGCCCGGAAAGGTTCCTTCTTTGGTCAGCGAATCGCTGTGACAGATGCCACAGGCCTGGACCTTGATTCGCACCGACCCGGCGCCGGGCTCCGGGATTTCGCGTTCGACGAATTCAAACGGCCCGTTCGGGCGAGAGACCTGCACGACACGCATCTTTGACATAGTGCCTCCATTAGTTATTCAATCTGTCACCTTCAGCACGATCTTGCCGCGCGAGCGGCCGCCCTGGCTGAGTTCCTGCGCCCTGGCCGCCTCATCGAGCCGCAGCACGGTTTCGACAAGTGGTTTGAGTCGGCCCGACTCAATGAACCCGGTGAACTCTTCAAGCTGCCCGGCATTCGGCTGGACGGCCACCATGGCGCCCTGAGCCCCGTACTTCGTCAGCAGTTCTTCCGGCGGCGGATGAACCGCTGAAACCACGAAGCCGCTCTTCTTCAGCACCTCGAAGGAACGCGCCTGCGTTTCACCGCCGATCAGATCGAAGACGACGTCCACGTCCTTCACCGCCTCTTCAAAGCGCGTCTTCGTGTAATCAATCACTTCGTCAACGCCCAGGGCTTTCAGGAAGTCGGCGTTGCGCGCCGAAGCGGTGCCGATCACATACGCGCCCCTGATCTTTGCCAGCTGCGCGCCCAGCGAACCGACTCCGCCCGCGGCGGCGTGAATCAGCACCTTCTGCCCGGCGGAGAGCCCGGCCAGATCGAACGCCTGCCACGACGTAAGCGCGCCGACCGGGATGGAGGCGGCTTCCACAAAATCGAGCGAGGAAGGTTTCAGCGCCACCTCTGACTCCTTCGCGGCGATGTGTTCAGCGTAAGCGCTGCAATGCATCAGGCTGGTGTAACCATAAATCTCATCGCCTTGTTTCAGACGACTGACACCAGCGCCGACCTCTTCAACCACCCCGGAAAATTCCGCGCCCGGGATCAGTGGCAGCGGCAGTTGCAACCAGTCTTTCATCTCCCCTTCGCGAATCTTCCAGTCAACCGGATTGACTGCCGTCGCGGCGATGCGAATCAGGACTTCACCGGGCTTAGGCTCAGGGCGCGGCGCATCTTCATAAGCCAGGACTTCGGGCCCGCCGTAGGAATGCACGCGCACTGCTTTCATCGTTGCCATCTTCAGTTTCCCTCCCTCTGAGATTGTTTCGCCTGGAGAAGCGTCGCTTTCAAATGAATCTCCGTCCCGGCGAGCGCCTTCGACACGGGGCAGTTTGTCTTTGCGGTCTCGGCGTGCGTCTGAAACGCCGCCTGATCAATCCCCGGGACTTCGGCTTCGGTTTCAAGTTCGATCTTCGGGATGACGAAGCCCGTTTCGTTTTTGGTCAGGTGAACTTTTGCCGTGGTGTGAATGCGCGTCGGCGTGATTCCGGCGTTCCCGAGCTGCGCCGACAGGGCCATTGTGAAACACCCGGCGTGCGCGGCCCCGATCAGTTCTTCCGGGTTGGTGCCCGCGCCGTCGGCTGAACGCGAGCGCCAGTCGTACGGCCCCTCGAACGCGCCGCTGCCGAGTTTCACGCTGCCTTTGCCTTCCGTGAGATTCCCTTTCCACTCTGCTTCCGCTGATCTGACTGGCATATGCTTTCTCCTTCGTGTGAATAAGTCATGCTGACAGGTTGAAATCGGGGGAGGTGTTAGAAATCAATTCGTTCTTCCCCGGGAGCAGGGATTGCCCCCGGCGTCACCCATCTGACATTCGGTTATTGGTTGTCTCTCTCTGATTTCTGCCCTGCGTTCTCAGCCGCCGATGGCGCCGGCGGTCGCGCCTTCGTAAGCCGTGTCCACCGACACCTGCCGCCACTGGTCAATGTCGGCCTTGACGGATTGCAATTTGGCCCCAATCCCGCCGACGGCGTCAGCGCCGAGCGCGAGGCGCAGCGGCGGGTTTTCCGATTCAACGGCCCTGATCATGGCCTTCGCCGCTTTGCGCGGGTCGCCGGGCTGCTTGCCGTCATTTTCCTTCAACCACCCAAGGAACTGTTCCGTCGCGGGATAGTCCGCGATCCGGTCTTCCGCGACGGCCAGCGAGTGACCGCCGAAATCGGTGCGGAATGCGCCCGGCTCGACAATCGTCACTTTGATTCCCAGGGGTGCGACCTCTCCGGCGAGCGCTTCGGAAGCGGCTTCGAGTGCGAACTTCGTCGCGCAGTAATAACCCACCGCCGGGAATGAAACGAAGCCGCCGACCGAAGAGACGTTGAGGATGTGCCCGCCCTTTTGCTGTCGCAGGGTCGGCAGCACGGCGCGGATGACATTGAGCGCGCCGAAAAAGTTCGTTTCAAACTGCCGGCGAATCTGCTCATCGCTGCCTTCCTCAATCGCGCCGATCAGCCCGTAGCCCGCGTTGTTCACCAACACATCAATGCGCCCGAAAGCTTTGATCGCTTCATCCACGGCGGCCCGGACTTCTTCCGGCCTGGTCACATCCAGCCTGACGGCGCGCGCCGCGTCCGGGTATTGCTTCACGAGGTCGGCGACCGTTTCGGGCCGGCGTGCCGTCGCAATGACTTTGTGCCCCTGCGCCAGAGCCTCTTCGGCCAGCTCCCGGCCAAAGCCGGTGGAACTCCCGGTAATGAACCAGACTCGTGAGTTCGTCTTTGCACTGCTCATGATCAAAACCCCTTTCGTAATTGCGTTGGTATTTTCAGTCCGTACCTGTTAATGGATTTCACCAGGGCACCGGCTGGCCCAGATGGAAATGGCCGCCGGTCGGGCCGTCATCGGGCAGAGTCGCGAGCTGGACTGATGTCTTCGCGCCCTCTTCGACTTCGAGCGGGGCGGCCTCTCCGCCCATGTCGGTCTTCACCCAGCCCGGGTGCGCGGAGTTGACTTTGATCTTCGTGTCCCTCAATGCGTGCGCCAGATGCACTGTGAAGGCATTCAGCGCGGTCTTCGAGGAGTCATACCCGAACGGCTTGAAGTCATCGAACCCGCCCTTCGGGTCGCTGTGAATGGTCAGTGACCCAAGGATACTTGAGAGATTGACGATGCGGCCCGCCTCGCTCTTACTGATCAGCGGCAGCAGCTTCTGTGTTGACTCGATCAGCCCGAAGAAGTTGGTGTCGAAAGTCTGCCGCAGCAGATTAATCGGGAGGTTGCTCGCATTGTACGCGCCATCATTCGAGATCGCGGCGTTGTTGACGAGGATGTCGAGTCTGCCGAATTTGTCGGCAATGAATTTCGCGACCGAGTCGTAACTGGCCCGGTCATTCACGTCGAAATAAACGAACTGGACATCGAGGCCCTCGGCTTTAAGTTTGCCGGCCGCCTCCGCGCCCTTCTTCTCATCGCGCGCGCCGAGCAGAACCGTGATGCCCTGCCCGGCCAGCTGGCGGACGGTTTCAAGGCCGATGCCCTTGTTGGCCCCGGTCACCAGTGCGACTTTCTTATCTGACTTGCTCATGAGTTTCTCTCCTCTTCGTAAAATTGATGTTAAGTTTCAGAAAATTATTTATTGTTCGCCCGAGGCCGCTTCCCAGGTCCCCGGGCATCAGCTGGGCCGTGACAACCACGCCCGGCAGCGTGTAAAGTCCCCGCTTGAATCGGCGTGAAAAGGTCAGGGTCGGAATTCATGGGCGTCACCTCCTGCGCCGGAATAACCTGCTCAAGGTGCCTTAACGCCGGCCCGCTTGCGCCGGTTCCATAATTTCGATACGATACGTCTCGATTTGCAAAATACCCCGGAGGGGTAGCGATGTCAAGCACCAGAGCCGGAAAAAATAATTCCCAACCGACCGCCGAGGCGTGCGGGGACTCCCGGGAGTCCCGCGCGCCGGGGCGCAAGCGCTGCCCGGTCACGCACCAGTGCATTCTGGACGCGGCGCGCGAACTGCTCGAAGAGATCGGGTTTGCGGCGATGACCATCGAAGGCATCGCGGCGCGCGCGGGCGTCGGCAAGGCGACGATCTACCGCCGCTGGCCGAGCAAGGCCGGCATCGTGATGGACGCCTTCCTCGCCGCGAACTGCCCCGACGCCCGCTTTCCTGACACGGGTTCGGTGCGCGAAGACATTCGCCGTCAGATCCGGTCGCTGGTCAAAGTGATGAACAGTCCGAGCGGGCGGACCATCGCCACGCTCATCGGGGGAGGTCAGATGGATGAAGAACTGGCCGAAGCGTTCCGCTCACGCTACCTCGCGGCGCGCCGCGAAGAGGCGAAGAGGGTCATCCGGCGAGGTGTCGAGAGCGGCGAACTGCGCGCCGACGCCGACCCCGAAGTCGCGCTCGACGCGCTCTACGGGCCGGTATATTACCGGCTGCTCGTCGGTCACGGCTCGCTGACGCCGAAGTACGCCGACGCTCTGGTGGATCTGGTGATGGACGGGCTGGCGGCGTGAATCAAAGCCCACGCCACCAGCCTTCGATTTCGGGTTGCTGGTGAACTTCAGCTCCGCGACTCCGCGGGAACTATCTTCAAAGTGATTCGTTCGTTGCGGCGCAGCACGTCGAGCAGCGCCTCCCTGCCCACCTGTCCGTCGGTCAGCTGGCGGTGCAGGTCATCAATCCCGGCAATCGCACGGTTGTTGTAGCCGATGATGACATCGCCCTCGCGGACTCCGGCCCGCTCGGCGGGGCTCCCGTCTTCGATTGAGAGGACCAGCACCCCGCTCTCCACGCTCAGGCTGTGGTGACGGATCAGGCGGCGGTGCAGCGGCACGACCTGCCCGGCCACGCCGATGTAGCTGCGCCGGATGCGGCCTTCTCTGATAAGGTGACCCGCGACGTGCTTCGCGGTGTTGATGGCAATCGCGAAGCAGATGCCCTGCGCCGAGGCAATCGTCGCGGTGTTGACTCCGATCACCTCGCCGCGCGAATTGACGAGCGGCCCGCCGGAGTTACCGGGATTGAGCGCCGCGTCGGTCTGAATGATGTTATCCATCAACCGGCCCGAACGCGCGCGCAGCGAGCGACCGAGCGCGCTGACGACTCCGGCGGTCACAGTGTATTGAAATCCGTAAGGGTTCCCGATCGCGATCACGACCTGCCCGGCGCGGATCGCCGATGAATCGCCGAACGAGACCGGCACGAGGTTCGGCGCGTTGATGCGGATGACGGCGAGGTCGGTGTCGGGGTCGTCGCCGACCACCTGAGCCGACGCTGTGTAACCATCGGCCAGCGTCACTTCGATGTGGTTCGCGCCGCTCACGACGTGGCTGTTAGTCAGGATGAAGCCGTCCGGCGTGAAGATGAAGCCCGACCCGCCGCCGCGGTGTTCGCCGGGCAGTCGCGGGTCGCCCGGGCGGCGATTGCGCGCGCGTTGCGAAACCTCGATGTTGACGACTGAGGGACTGACTTTCTCGGCGGCGCCGATGACGGCCTGCGAATAAGCGTCGAGCAGTTCCTCATCACCAGTTGATGGCGCGTTCGTTAATTGCCTTGCTTCCTGTTCGAAGCTCTCACTCGAAACCCACTGAAACGATTCGTTCATTCATTCATTCCTTCCGCCGTTCAACTGATGGCGAACGGCGGATTGATTACGATTCGAGTCTGCTGTTTGTTCTCTGGCAATTGTATAGCACGCGACAAGGGGTCTGTGAAGCAGGCACTTCGCCCGCGACATCACCGGATCATCACCAAAACCTCATGAATGGAGACAGGCATTCTCGATAGAATCCATCTCGCCGGTGGCCGGGGGCTCCCGGTGATTCGTCTCCGGCTTCGGGCAGACTTTTGTAGCTTCGGGCCGCAGTTGCCGCTTATAGTAATAGACTTGTTGCGACGAAAGAGATTCGGCGCAACTTGTTGATTTCACGTGAGCTTGCCGTCAAGACAACGGACTGCTAAGTTGGAGACATGAAGCTCAAAATTTCAGATCTCAAAACAGAACGTCAGTGGCGTGCAGCCACGGGCTATGACCAGGCTCGCTTTGAGCAGCTCCTCGTGTTATTCACGACCAGCTACCTTAACCTATACGGGAAATCGGTAGCTGAGCGGCAGACTGACCTTGAAGTAACACCCAGCCTGACTTCGGAAGAAGAGTTGCTCTTCTTTACCCTCTTCAGTTTGAAAGCCGGTCTGACCTACGACCTGCTCGGGTTGGTCTGCGGGATGGACACGGCCAACGCGAAGCGCAACCAGGAACTCGGCCTGCGAGTGCTGGAACAAGCCCTCGCCACGGCAGGTTGCTTACCACAGCGCGCATTCAAGGACGCCGCCGAATTCGCCGCGTACCTCAAAAACGAGGAGACCCTGATCTTTGATGGCACCGAGCAACGCACGCAAAGGCCCGGTGACGACGCGGCTCAGAAAGAGAACTACTCCGGGAAAAAAAGTGTCACACGGTCAAGTCCGTGATCCTGAGTAACCCGCAGCGAAAAGTTTTGTACGTCAGTCACTGCCGGGTTGGGAAAACGCATGACTACCGCATGTTCAAGGAGGAGTTCCCGCCCGCACAAGACTGGTTTAAGCACTTCCGGGTGCGGGTTGACTTAGGTTTCCTCGGTTTCGAGCGGGATTATGTTTGCAAAGAACTGTTGCTCCCGCACAAGAAAAAGAAGAAGCAGGAGCTCAGCGCTGAACAAAAGAGCGAAAACAAGTTACTCGCCAGCGAAAGGATCTCTGTCGAACATGCGATAGGCGGGATGAAACGCTATCGTATCTTGTCAGACCGCCTGCGCGTACACGACATCGAGCTATACAACGTGATCTTAGGCGTGTGCGCAGGTCTCTGGAACTTCTATCTGACATATTGATTTTACACATCGCAACAAGCCTAAT
>DASRDU010000127.1:0-46828 GCA_035652435.1 Blastocatellia bacterium | reverse complement strand
TGCGGCAGCGAGTGTCACGGCTGGTGCGCGAGGCGCTGAGTTTTTCAAAGAGCCTGCGCAACCACATTGGCGCGATCAAGTACTTCATCTGCCATTACAATCAGGAGGTTGCCGCCAGCATTACTTTTTCATGACTACCCGTCAACCAAAGGTATGGATATTTTCTCTACGGTGAGTTGCTTTGGGCGGCTGCGATCAGCCGTTATCCCGCAACAATACATCGTGCCGGAGGCGGCAACCCCGCCGTATTCCAGCCAGACAGCAGGCCAGGATGAACAGCCCGGGTCGAAAAGTGTGAAATCTTCAAAGCCGTGTGATATGAATCCTGTTACCTGAACCAGCTTGTGGTTATAGGCGGCAGGATCGTTTTTCAACTGGCAAACGGTTACCTTTATCGGCTCTTCGCTTACTCCCCCTGAGACATAGAGGAAAATGAAGAACAACCAGCCAGTCAGGAAGCCGGCCTTTCGCACTCGAAAAAAACTGCTCATAATTTTATCCCTGCCCTCGCATATCCAATGCGGGCTGTCATCAGGCGCGGTACACGGCCTGATCGTCAAAGCCCCGAACTGCCGACGGAACGCGTGGCTTGATATGACGGTTGGCCTTACAGACTACCCTTCTCCGAAGGATTGTACCGCTCGATCCGAAACTCGATCAGCCATTTGAGCTTTGAATCATCCCCGGCCAGGTACGCTTTCAATGTCTCAACCAACTCTGTCACACGGCCAATCGGTACCACATAGTCGAACACCCTGGCCATCACAAGGAGAGTTTCCTTTGTCCATTGCCCGTCAACAACCAGTACCGCCAGGAGCCCGGGGTTATTTCCCTTCCAGTTGATCGCCGAAAACATCTTGTCCTTAGCGTAAAGTGACGCGTGCCGGGATGATGACTTTCTCACTTCGATGAATGCCCGCGGTGAAGCCGCGTCGGGGATAACGAAGTCCGCGCGGAAGTCGTAAACAACGCCGCGGAGGGATGAATATTCTTCCTCGCGCTGGAACGGGACCTGCTGCTCTGCGAGCGCGCTCGCGACGACGGATTCCAGCAGCACGCGGCCGATGAGGTCCCGGACGATCCCCTCGAGCGTGGACTCAAGCCGCTGGAGGATTTCGCCCTTGTTGACAATCTTTGCGTCCACGCGCTCGCCAAGGAGCTTCGCCATTCTTTGGGCGGCGGGCTTTGAGATGGAGTTATCCGACACCGGCCCGACCAGCTCTTTCAGTTTCGATTTGCTGAATACCCCGGCGAGGTGCTGCAGGAGCGGGAGGAGGTACGGATTCTCCTGAATGAATACGGGGTCAAAGTGAGTGAACCCATTCGACACCCTCTCCACGCTGTCAAGAAACGTCGCCCCGAGTTCACGGATGTGCCGGTACACCTCCGTCGTAATGGCCGTCTCCAGATCGAAAGGGATCGCGGCGCGGCGCCTCCATTCTTCGACGGCCTGCGAGGCATCAACGTTGAACTGGCGGACGCCAAGCCCGGCGAGGAGGATGACTCGCTTCCGCGGGTCGAGCAGGTGCCGCTCTTCCACGATTGAGAGGTCGTGCGTTTCCCGCGTCAGGTCGAGCCAGGCGCTGATGCATCTGCGAATCTCCGCGTCGGCGAGTTGATAGAGGGTGACGTTGTTCATCTCACCGCCCTCACCTCGTCGCGCGGACGTGGTATTCGCCGAGACCTTCATCCGCACCCTCACGCTTTTCCAGCACCCACCGGTGGCCCCGCTTCCTCACGAGCGTATACCCGACATCAGCGAAGCCGAGTTCACCAAGAATCCGGCTCAGTATCTGTGGGGCCCTGATGTGGATTCCGTAGAGGGCCGAGTCGGCGATCATGGCGTGCAGGCGCGCCCCGGGCCTCATCACGCGCAGGCATTCGCGAAAGACGCGCGTCATCTGGGCGAAATAGGGATAAACCAGCAGGTCGTACTCCTTTTTCCCGGCCTTTTGCGTCCGCCGCCCGGCGAGGGCGCGAACAATTGTGTCCAGGTCGTCCCGCACCCGGGGTGATATTTCCTCACGGTAGCCCTCCTGTCGCTCCTTGTGCCCTTTGAGCGCGGTGGTCGTGTTGACGATCAGGCGGCTGCGAACCCGCTCAGTGATCTCACCCCAGGAAGACGCCATTCCCCAGAAGTAAAGCTGCATGCGCGTCATCTCCGCATAGTCAAAATTGTTGAGATAGGGCGGAGAGGTGACGACGACGGAGACCGAAGCGTCCTCCATCTCAACCATCGCCTCGGATGACCTGCCGAAAATTCGCGCCTTGTGTGCCAGATTGCCGTCACTGATCGCGCCCAGGTCCGCGCGCACCATCTCGCAGACGCCGGTCGCGGCCTCCCGCGGTGACAGCGCGCGTTTCTTCGTCGTCGGGGCCTTGTAGATCCCGTCCGTGGCCGAATGCGAACAGCGCTCAAGCGTCCTGGATAAGACCAGAAACGCGAGCGGGTCGTCCAGCAGGCCCCGACCGGCGAGTGACTCTCGCGCGCCGATTAACTGTGCAGGAATGCCGGGCGGAAACAGCTTCTCAAGGAATGCCCGCGGCGCGTCTCCGAGTACACGGGCAGAGACGGGCTGGCCGAGGCCGGTGATGATCGCCTCTTCGATTTCTCCAAGGTGACCGGCGGCCTGCCGCCCGGAGAGCTTGGCCCGGCAGATCCTTTCAAAGAAAGGATGAGCCTCGTACCCGACGGCTTCGAGCCCCTGCGCCGCGGCTTCCACAGGCGCCGTCCCGCAGCCGGCGAAAGGGTCCAGCAGAACGGCGGGTTCCTGACTCGTCAGGGCCTCGCGGCAGACCAGACCGACGAACTCCGGGGAAAAGCCCGCGATGAAGTTGAACCAGCGGTGAATCGGATGCCCCGCAGTCGTCGTGTTTGTGGGCAGACGTTCAGTCTTCACACTCCGCCCTGCGTGGGGCATGCCGGAATCCGGAAAAAGGGGCTGCTGCTTGTGGGTGGCCAATAGAGTTTCCCTCATGCGGTGATTGTTTGAAGGGCCGCAAATGTGCCTGTCAGCGCTTATTTGTCATACTGCACCCCAAGTCAGGCGCGAGAGCCTTTTCCGGCGGGCGTATTGAGCAGATCGGTTGTGCGTTCATTGAAATCCGCCGCCGATTCGGACTGACCGGCTGGTGACAGTTGATTTGTCGTGACTGACCGTCGCAACGGTGGCAGCCGGAAAGATTCTCTGTCCGGCTGAGCATCAGGCAGAGTGTCGGCATAGACGAGCAGGATTACTCCGGCAAATAGAATCAGCCCGGCCACCCCGCTCAATATCAGGATCAACTGGTTAATGCCTGTCCAATTGGAAAGAAGCCCAAGGCTGATCGGGATCAGGCATCCGATCATCAGTGCGGACATCAGCGTGATCGTCCCCAGGATTCGTAATCTCGCTTTCTGCCCCCGGGAGCCTCTGCTGTCGGCAGGCTCGATTTCATCCGATTCATCCGCGCCGGATTCAACCGAGAGCAGCTGAGACACGACCTGCAGGTCGAACCCGCAGGCTTTGCAAAACTTCTGCTCATCAGATACTGACGTTGCACATTTTGGGCAATACATCATCGCCTTCCTTTTCGCCGCACGGTACTCGTCAACTGCCGTGTCGGTTGAATCCGGGCGTTGCCGACCCGACACGCGTCGGAGTTACTGACCCGCCGGATGCCCGGTAATCTGATCTGTCACAAAATGGACGAATCTCACGGTTTCGGGGAAAGTGGCCGGATGATCCACCGCTTCATCGCGCCAGGCGGCACGCCAGCCGAGCGCGTTTTGAATTAACGGAGCCCATTGCGGCAGGCACTCCTGCGCCCACCGGGCCGCCTGTTTTTTCGACGCCTGCTCACCATTTCTGGACGCATAGAGCGCGCGACACATCGTTAAGATGGCATAGGCCTGCGCCGGTCGTTTATGCATGTGGTATACCCACGTTCGCCACTCCCGTGCCTGCTCCCGGACGGCGTGCAGAAATTCTTCCTGTGAAATCGGATCAATGAGTGTCGCCGGCGCCGGGCCGTAAAGAGCGACGCCTTTCTCACGCACTGTCCACCAATTGATCAGCCAGTCTTTGCCCGCTTCTTTGCCATGAAATGGTTCGCCCGGGCTGATGATGGCAATCTGACTCGCCTGCGACCTGAACGTTCTGAGCGCGGCGGCGGAAACGTATGCGATTTCGATCCGGTCGTCCCACTTCGGATTCTGGACAACGAAGTCGTTGTGCATCTCTCGTAATCGCTCGAATTCCTGCTCATCAATATCGGCTGACGTGACCGCCAGCAGGTCAATGTCACTGCATTGCCTGTCGAAATCACCTGTGACGAGCGAGCCGTAGAGATACAAGCCGACAAGCTTCCCGCCCAGGATCTGCCGCATCCGGTCGAGCAGACTGCCGAGCAGCTCATCAACGTCAGCATCAGGTGTAAATTGCATAGTCAGCGAACGCCGCAGCCGGCTAATTACTCAGGCGGTAGAGATGGGTCTGGCTGCGCACGAAGATCGAGCCGCCCGAGACGGCCATCGAGGCCAGCGTCGGCCCGTCGAGCTGGTTCTTTGCGAGCGCCTTGAATTCCTTCCCGGGCGCGATCACAACCGACTCCCCTTCCTCGCTGAGGAAGTAAATCCGCCCGTCGGCATAAATCGGGGAGGCCGAGTGATCGCCGCCCAGTCGCGCCCGCCAGTACTCGTTGCCGGTCTTCGCGTCCACGCAGGTGGCGATGCCGTTATCGCTGATGAAATACAACTCGTCGCCGACCAGCAGCGGAGAGGGCGTCCGCGGCACGCCCCGCTTGATCGCCCACGCGATGTGCGACTTCGTCACGTCCCCGCGGCCATCCAAACGAACCGCCAGCAGCGAGGGTTCCTGGAATCCGCTGCAGATGAAGACCAGCCCGTTGCCCCAGACCGGGCGCGGCACGTTCGAGAACCCCTCGCCGTACCGCACCTGCCAGAGTTCCCTGCCCGTGCGCGGTTCGTAGGCAATCGCGCGGAAGGCGCCCGGGCTGATGACCTGATCGCCCGCGGGCAATCGCACGACGAGCGGGGTCGTATAGGCCTGGTAGCCTTCGCGGAATTTCCGCCAGCGCACCTTGCCGGTCAGCTTGTCGAGCGCCACGACGTACTGTGTGTTCAGGCCGTCGCAGCTCACAATCATCAGGTCATCATAGATAATGGGAGAGCCGCCCGGGCCATGCTGCCCGTTATCGTAATCCAGCCGGGTCTTCCAGATGATTTCGCCCGATTGAGTAAGGCAGGCGGTCCCGTTGGCGCCGAAGTGCAGGTAGACCTGGTCGCCTTCGAGTACAGGGGTCGGCGACGCGTAGCTGTTCTTCGGGTTGATCTGCCCCGCTGATTTGAGGCGAAAGATTTCGACGTTCTGGAGGATCGCGCCCGTGTTGCGGTCAACCGAGATCGCGCGCAACGATTTCCCTTCCTCAGTCGCCGTCGTCAGCCAGATGCGATCCCCCCGGATGGACGGCGAAGACCACCCCCTTCCCGGAATCGCGACCTTCCACCGCACGTTCGTAGTCTCACTCCAGTTGAGCGGGAGCCCGCGCTCATCCGAATGGCCCTGCCCCGTGGGCCCTCGGAACTCAGGCCAGTCCTGTAAAGGAATCAGGGTAGAAAGAAAAAGAAAAAGGAGAAGTCTCATACCGCACCCCTGCGAATCGGTCATTCAGGCGTCGTTACGAACGGCACGGGCATTTTACGCCTCACCTTGTCCTGTCAGCCAGCCGCGCACTCCCGGAGTTTACACTGTCGTCCGCCCGTGGATGCCGGACTGCTGCTTCACTTCCCTGTCACCACGATTCCGGCCCGCACCAGTTTGTCCAGCCTGGGGTACCCCCGATCCAGGTAAGCATTGCCACCCTCAAAAATCTTCCCCTGTTTTCCGCCGCGCATCCCGCCGCCGGCATCCTCTCCATAGCCGGCGTAAAGCTGATCCACAACTTCCATCCCTTCAACCACCCTGCCGATGGGCGCGAAGCCTTCCGCATCGAGGCGCTGGTTATCAGCCAGGTTGATGTAGAGCTGCGTCGTTCTGGTGTTGGGGCCGGTCATCGCATAGCCGACGAACCCGCGGCGGTTACTCTGCCGGACGGGATCATCCGGGATTCGCTCGTCCCTCCACACCGCCGCAATCGCGGGGTCGCCGGGGATGCCGAACTGGGCGATGTAGCCGGCGCGCACGCGGAAAAAACGGGAGTCGTCAAAGAAGCCCGCGCGAACGAGGTTGTAGAATCTGTCCACGCCGCGCGGCGCCCACGCGCGCTCGGCCTCGATGACAAAGCTGCCTTTGGTGGTTTCGAACTTCGCCCGGAAGAGGTCCGGCGCCGGCTGGCTCCACAGCTTATGATCGGCCTTCATCAAAGCGGCGCGGGCATCCGGCACCTGAGGCGGTTCATTTGCCAGCCGGCCGTGGTGCCAGTTGAGGGAAGACAAAACGAGAATTGTCAGGCCGAGGAGTCGTACAGGAATATTCATGATGACAGGCTGCCTGGTGCAAAAGGGCGGATTATAAAAGCCACCTCCACCGCCGGCGAGCCGCTGGCGGAGGTGGCGCAGAGCATAAAGAAGAAAAGCGGGAAGAGCAAAGAGTCACTCACAACTCTCTTTTTCTTCCCCGCGCCGTCTCCGCGTGCCCGCGGCACCCCGGCGGTGAAAGGAGTTTATGCCTGTCGGCCGATGGTGGTCCAGGCGAGGGCTTCAATTTTTCAGCGCGCCACGCCAGTAACTGACTGCCGCACATGGATTCGTTTTCCCGGCGCTCATTCGGCCCGCAGCACCGCCATCGGGTCAAGCCGCGCCGCGCGGCGTGCCGGGATGGAGATGGAAAGAACCGCCACCATTCCGAGCAGGCACACGGAAGCGATGAAGACCAGCGGGTCGTGTGTTTTCACCTCGAACAGCAGTTTCTCAACCAGGCGCGACAGGACGAACGCCGCGGCCAGCCCGACTGCGATGCCAATGAGCCCCGGTTTCATGCCGCCTGCGAGAACCAGCCGGATGATTTCCCGACGCTGTGCGCCCAGGGCGATGCGGATGCCGAGTTCGCGGGCGCGTTGCCCGATGGAGTACGACATCACGCCGTAGATGCCGATGCAGGCGAGGCTGATGGCCATTACGGCAAACAGACCCAGCAGGACCAGCGTAGTGCGTTGCCGGGCCAGCGAATTGTGGACAGCCTCTTCGAGCGTACGGACGTTGGCAATCGGTTGATCGGGATCAACTGCGAGAATGGTTTTTCTGACCGCCTCGACCAGTGTGGCAGGCGGCAGTGCAGAGCGCACCACCATCCCGGCTGTCGGGTAAGAAAAATGCGCGCGCGGGCCATAAATTCTGGGATTCGGATCAATGCTCAGGCCCTCGTGGCGAATGGGCGCAGCGATGCCCACGACTTCCCAGGACTGATCCCCATAATTGAGCGTTTTGCCAATCGGGTCTTCGTCAGGGTAGAGGTCACGAGCGATCTTCGCGTCAATCACCAGCACGCGCGGCGCAGTGGGGAGGTTGTCGGCTTCCGTAATCGCGCGCCCGCGCAGGAGCTTGATTTGCAGGGCCGAAAAATAATCGCCACTGACAAAATCATCTCTGACGCCATAGCCGTCACGCGCAGGTTTATCCGCCCGGCTCACACTGCCGCCGCGCATACGATTGCTCAGCGGCAGGGTGGTCGCCGCGCCCACGGCCTCGACGCCGGGCAAGGCCGCGATCTGCCCGGTCAATTCTTTGAGGAAGCGTTGCTGGTCTTCGGCCTTCGGGTACCTGGCCCTGGGGAATGACAGGTCGAAGGCCAGCACTTGTTTTGGATTGAAGCCGGGATCTGTTTCCAGCAGCCGCACAAAGCTGCGCAGGAACAGGCCCGCCCCGACCAGCAAGACCAGCGTGAACGCGAATTCGGCGACCACCAGCAGAGACTGAGAGCGCCGCCTGGAAGCAGACTGCGCGCCTCGTTCGGTCTCCTTCAGCACGCGATTCAGATCCGGTCTGCTCGCACGAATGGCCGGGAGCAGGCCGAAGAGCAGACCGCAGCCGCAGGCGATCAAAATTGAAAACGCGAGTACGTTGAGGTCCAGCTCAGGCCGCAGCATTTGTGGAAGCTGCCCCGTCACCATCCCAGCCAGCAGTTTGATGCCGAAGACTGAGAGTAGCAGCCCCAACGCACAGCCTGCCAAAGCGAGCAGCAGGCTCTCGCTGAGCAGTTGGCGAATGATGCGCCCTGCCTGAGCGCCGAGCGCCGCGCGAATGGCCAGCTCCCTGGCGCGGGCATTACCACGCGCGAGCAGCAGGTTGGAAACATTCGCGCAGGCAATCAACAGCACCAATCCCACTGTCGCCAGCAGGACTCTGAGAGTCGGGCGAACGTCGCCGGTTACATCTTCTTGCAGCGGGAAGAGGCCGACGCTCCAGTCTTTTCTTGATGCAGGATATTCAGCGGCGAGTTGTTGCCTGATGCCCCGCAACTCAGCCCGGGCTTGGGCCAGTGTGACGCCCGGCGCTACACGGCCCAGCGCGCCGCAGCAGCCGTAGTCGCGCGTCCACCGCACCGTGTCAGTGTCTGCATCAACAATAAAGGGCAGGAGAAACATGGCCTCGTCTTGCAGCAGCGCGCCGGGCGGCAGTACCCCGATGACCGTGTAAGGAATCTGATTGAGCGAAACAGTCTGTCCGACCACGCTCGCATCGCCGCCGTAGCGCCGCTGCCAGAATTGATGCGCCAGGATGAGAACCCGGTTGTTGCCGCCCTGCGCATCTTCCCCGGCCAGAAAGCCCCGCCCGAGCATTGGCGTGACGCCAAGCGCCGAAAGAAATTCCGTAGTGACCTGTAAACCGGTGACGTGTTCAGGCGTCCCGCTGCCGGTGAGGTTGAGCCGTACATCCTTAAAGAGCGCGACGTGCGCCAATTTAGAGCTATGGGCGCGCCAGTCCTTGAATGCGCCAGCGGTGACGCCTGCCGGCCCGCCGCCTGGCAGCGTTTCCCAAACTCTCACGAGTTGTTCTGCCTGCGGATAGGGCAGCGACCTGATCAGCACCGAGTTGATCACACTGAAAATCGCCGTGTTCGCGCCGATGCCGAGCCCCAGGGTGAGTACGGCCACGGCGGTGAAGCCGGGATTCTTCCGCAACATGCGCGCGCCGTAGCGCAGGTCTTGCCAGAGTGTTTGCATAAGTTTCCCTCGTTCATCGTTTCTTATCGGACGTCATCATTCGCTCCTGAGTGCCATCATCGGTTCCACCTGAGCGGCACGACGAGCGGGGAGCAGGGACGCGAGCAGCGCCACCACGATCAGGATCAAGGCGACGGAGCCGTAGGTCAGCGGATCAGTGGGCGAAAGGCCAAAGAGCATTGACTGGATGAATCGGCTGCTGCCATACGCCGCCAGGAAGCCAGGCGCAACGCCAAAGCCGGCGAGTACGAGCGATTCGCGCAGGATCATCCGCAACACCTGCGCGGGCAGCGCGCCGAGCGCCATGCGCAGGCCGATTTCGCCCGTGCGGTGGAGTACAAGGAAAGACGTCAGGCCGTAGAGTCCGACGCACGCGAGGGCCAGCGCGGCAAATCCGAAAAAGCCGGAGAGCCGTGCGAAGAGCAGTTCCTCCGAGTTGATGCGCTCTATCTGCTCGTCCTGCGTGCGGAGGTTGATGACGGGCAGAGTGGGATCAAGCTCCTTCACGGCGGCACGGATTGCGGGAAATAGCGCGGCGGGATTGCCGGACGTGCGCACGCAGTAATTGGCGACGCCCTCCGGCATCTGGGTCGCGGGTACGTAAATGGTCGGGGGCGGGGCCTCGCGCAGCCCGGTGTATTTCGCGTCGCGGGCGACGCCGACGATTTCAACTTCGGCGGCGCTGGCGGTGGGGGTGTTGCCGAAGATGAAGCGGCGGCCGACGGGGTTTTCGTCGCCGAAAATTTTTCGAGCGAACGCCTGGTTGACGATCGCGACTTTCGGCCCGGCAGCGGCGTCATGGTCGGTGAAGCCACGGCCAAGAAGGAGCGGAATTTCCATCGCGGCGAGAAAATTTGGCGCGAGGCCATTGAGGTTGAAACCCATCGAAGCGTCTGGCGGCGGCGTGTAACCGGGCACGGTAATCCTGCGGTTGCTCCGCGTGCCAGCAAGCAGCGCGACCCGCGAGAACGTGGCGGCACGCACACCGGGGATGCTTTCAAGCCGTGCTTGCAGACGTGCTTGCAGCGCGGCGAACTGTTCCTGAGTGTAGCCGGCGGAAACGGCGTCCAAGCGGAAGAGAGCGAGTTGGTGGGGATTGAAGCCGGGATCAATGTTTTGCAGGTTGCGCAACGTGCGGACGAAAAGTCCGGTGCTGACGAGCAGCACGAGCGAGAGCGCGATCTGGACGACCATGAGGGCCTGGCTGAGCCGCGAGCGGGCACCAGCCCCAGGCTGTCGAATGCCGCCCTGGAACTCGGCGTTCAGATTGATGCGTGTGGCGCGGAGTGCGGGCGCCAGGCCGAAGAGCAGCGCGGTGGCGGCAGTCACGGCGAGGGTGAAGCCGAAGACGCGCCCGTCGAACGGCAGATTGAGGACGGCCGGGGAGCCGCCGAACTGGCGCAGTCCGACGAGCAGGCCACGGCTCAATTGCGCGAACAACGCGCCGAGCGTGGCGCCGAGGAAGGCCAGCAGCAGGCTTTCGACGAGAAGCTGACGAATGATGCGGGCGCGGCTGGCGCCGAGGGCGAGGCGCAAGGCGATTTCGCGGCGGCGGGCGGCACCGCGAGCGAGCAGCAGATTGGCGACGTTGGCGCAGGCGGCGAGTAGCACAAGACTGACCAGGGCCATCAGAATGCGCAGCGACTGGGCATATTGGCGGCGCCTGTCGTTTTCGCCCTGGCCGCCGGGGTCTGCGGCCAGCGTCGAAGGTTCAGGCATGTCACGGGGCGCGGCATCGAGCGACTGCCCCGCGCGCCAGCCTTCGCGGGCGGCTTCCTGGAAGATTGGCTCCAGGCTCGCGCTCGCTTGTCTGGCGGTAGCCCGGGGTGCGAGACGACCCATAACACGGATCCACCAATACCAGGGCCTGGCTCTGCTCTCGCCGCGGTCCGGCTGAAAGCGAGCGTGGTGCGCGAGGGGCACGGAGATGTCTGCGGATTCGCCGATTTGCATCGCGCCCGCGAAGCCGGGCGGAGTGACGCCAATGATCGTCGTCGGGACTTTATTCACCTGAATCGTTTTGCCGATGATTCCCGAATTGCCGCCGAAACGGTTTTGCCAGTAACGGTGAGAGATGACGGCGACCGGCTCAGCGGAGGGCTGGTCGTCCTCCGGTGTGAGCGTACGTCCGAGAATCGCGGGCACCCCAAGGCCGCTGTAGTAGGTGCCGGAAACAAGCTGGCCCAGGACGTTCGTTTCGGGCTGGCCGTCAATCACGAGGTTGATCTGGTTGAACGGCGCGTACGCGAACACGTCGGCGAGCGCCGGATGGTGAGCGCGAAAGCGTTCGAAAGCGAGCAGCGAGAACGAGGTGCTGGCGCTCCGGCCAGTGGCGGGATCAATGGAGCCATTGTTCTCTCCGGCCCGAGACAGGCGGCCTCCCCGGCCTTCGATGTTGCGGAAGAGGACAAGCTCGCCGGGGTTTTTCACAGGGAGCGAGCGGAGAAGTACCTCGTTGACGAGGGAGAAGATCGCAGTGTTGGCCCCGATACCGAGCGCGAGCGTGAACACGGCCACAGCGGTGAAACCAGGGTTTTTCGCCAGCATTCGTAATCCGAATCGTAAGTCCTGAATTAGTGTTTGCATTATTTCCCCGAAAAGGGCCGTCAGAATTTGTCAGCCGGTGGTTTGCATCGCAAGACCCCGCCAATTACTGATTTCCGGTGACTATCTACTCGTACCTGAGCGCAATCATTGGATCCACCTTCGCCGCCCGCCGCGCCGGGACATAACAGGCCACGAGCGCCACTCCTGCCAGCAGCAGCGCGATGCCGATAAACGTCGCCGGGTCGGTCGGGCTGACGCCAAAGAGCAGTCCCGCCATCAGGCGCGTCAGGGCGAGCGCCGCCACGAGGCCCAGCACCAGCCCGATCGCTACCGGCCGCATGCCCTGCCCGACGACCAGCCTGAACACATCGGCGGCCCGCGCGCCCAGTGCCATGCGGATGCCAAGCTCGTGCGTGCGCTGCGAGACCGAATACGAGATCACGCCGTAAATCCCCAGGGCCGCCAGCACGAGCGCCAGCAGCGAGAAGCCGCTGAGCAGGAGCGTCACCAGACGTTTGGGCGAAGCTGCCTGATCAACCAGCTGCCCCAGCGTCTGGAATTCACTGGCCGGCAGCTTCGGATCAACCCTGCCGAGCGCGGCACGCACGCCGGGGGCGAGCGATTCGGTCGGCACCTTCGTCCGCACGACCAGCTCGACCGAGCCGGAGCCGGATTGCGTGATCGGCAGGTACATTTCCAGACCCGCTTCCTGTTCGAGCGCGCTGTGGCGCACGTTGCCGACGACGCCGACGACACGCCATTCATCCCTGCCGAGCATTGCGACCTGACCGACCGCATCTCTGCCGGGCCAGAGTCGTTCGGCCATCGTCTCGTTGACGATCATCACCTTCTCGCTCTCCGCCGTGTCGTGCGCAGTGAAATCGCGGCCCGCGCGCAGCGGGATGCCCATCGTCCTGATGTAGCCGTGATCAACGATGCGCGGGAAGGCGATGGGGATTTGTCCTTGCGGATAGGTCTCGCCCTTCGCGCGCACGCCCCAGCTGCGGTTGCGCCCGAGCGGCAGCGTGTCGGTCAGGCCGACCGATTCGACGCCCGGCACGGCTTCGACAGCTCGAATCAGTTCGGCGAAAAAGGCGACCTGCTCGGCGTTGTTCTGGAATCGCCCGCCCGTCTCAATGCGCCAGGCGGCAGCCTGTTCGGGCCTGAAACCCAGATCAACTTCCAGCAGCCGCTTGAAGCTGCGGATGAGCAGGCCCGCGCCCACCAGCAGCACGCACGCGAGCGCCACTTCCGACATGACCAGCGCCTGGCGCACCCAGGCGCGCTGCCTGCCCTCGCTCGAACCGCGACCGGCATCCTTCAAATCTTCGTTCACGTCCGCGCCGGACATCTGCAGCGCGGGCGCGATGCCGAAGAGCAGCCCCGTAGCGAACGCGACGAGCAGCGTGAAGGCGAGCGCCGTCCCGTCAATCTCGACCGTCTGCAGCAGCGGGATGCTGAACGCCTTTGACGCGGCCAGTGCGCGCGTCGCGCCGAACGCGAGCGGCAGCCCGACACCCGCGCCGCCGCAGGCGAGCAGCAGGCTTTCAGTCAGCATCTGGCGCATGAGGCGCGCCCGGCCTGCGCCGAGCGCGAGGCGCACCGCCATCTCCTTGCGCCGCGTCGCCGCGCGCGCCAGCAGCAGATTCGAGAGGTTGGTGCAGGCGATCAGCAGCACGCAGCCGACCGCGCCAAACAACACCAGAAACGCGCGGCGAAACCGCCCGCTGATCTGCTCCTGCAAGCTCGTCAATTTAGCGCCCCAGCGCCAGCGTTCCGGGTGCGCCTGCTGCAACTGCTGATTGAGCAGCTCGAACTCCACCTGCGCCTGTCCAATCGTCACGCCCGGGCGGAGCCGCCCGATCACCGCCAGCGTATTGCCCCAGCGGTCGGTCTCCGGCGTCAGCGGGAAAGGCGTCAGGAGGTCAACCCTCGAACCCGGCGAAAAGATGGAGGCGAAATCAAAGGTCGCAGGCATCACACCCACTACCGTCGTGGGCTTGTCGTTGAGCGTGAGCGAGCGCCCGACCACGCCGGGGTCTGCCCCGAAGCGTCGCACCCAGTAGGCATGGCTCAGAATCACTGCGGGGCTGCCATTCCAGCGACACTCTTCTTCGCTGAAGCCGCGCCCGAGCAGCGGCGGGACTCCGAGCAGCGCAAAAAAGTTCTGCGACACGCCGACGCCGATCAAACGTTCGGGTTCGCCCACGCCGATCAGGTTGTAGCTGCCGTAATCGAAGAAAGCGAAGTAAGCCGCCAGGTCCTCAAACGACTGATTCATTTTGCGCCAGTCGGAGAAGTTCGCGACGCGCGTCGTGACGTGTGACAACCCGCCGCCGCCCCCGGGCGCGGTGTTGGCGATCCAGACCAGCCGGCCCGGCTCACGAAAAGGCAATGGGCGGAAGAGCAGCGCGTTGACGACCGAGAAGATGGCCGTATTCGCGCCGATGCCCAGGGCGAGCGTGATGACGGCAATCAGTGTAAACCCCGGGTTCTTCGATAAAGTGCGCGCGCCGTAGCGCAGGTCCTGCAAGAGTGTCTGCATAATCCCTCCGGAAGCTGTCAGCTCTCAGTCGTCAGCTCTCAGCCAGAGTGTTTGGCTGACCGCTGATCGCTTATTCGTATCTGAGCGCAATCATCGGATCAACTTTCGTCGCGCGCCGCGCCGGCAGCCAGCACGCCACGAGCGCCACGGCCACGAGAGTCAGGGTAATGATGGCCAGCGCCGCCGGATCGCGGGTGGGTAAGGTGGGAATTGCCCAGATCAGCAACCGCGCCACCGCGTAAGCGCCGCCGAATCCGAGCAGGGCGCCGAGCAGGATCAGGCGGGCAACTTTGCCCAGGACGAGCCACAGTACATCACGGCCCTGGGCGCCGAGCGCCATGCGAATCCCGATTTCACCCGTGCGTTGTGCGACCGAGTACGAGGTCACGCCGTAAATCCCGATGGCCGAGAGTGCAAGTCCCAGCGCGGCGAACGCGCCGAGCAGCGTGCCCAGGAGCGAGATGTTCCCCAGGCCCTGCTCAATCAGGCTGCGCACAGCGCGGACCCGATGCACCGGCTGCGTGGGATCGAGTTCGGCGACGGCGCGGCGTAAATCACTGGCGAGCGCTTCGGGAGCTGAGGAAGTGCGCAATGAGATGACCATGCTCCCCTGTGGCGACTGTGCCATCGGCCGGAAGGATTCGAGGCGCGTGTAAGGCTCGCCCAGACTCCCCGGGAAACTGATGTCATTGACGACGCCGACGATCTCCACCCAGTTCCGGTTGTTACCCGGTCGGCCGACGCGCTTGCCGACCGCGCTCTCGTTCGGCCAGAAGCGGCGCGCCATCGTTTCATTGATGATCACCACTGCGGGCCGGTCGGCGGTGTCGGCGGGCGTGAAGAAGCGGCCCTCAAGCAGCCTGACCCCGAGCGTCTCGAAGTAGCCCGTGCTGACCGGCTCGAAGAAGACTTCCGGCCACTGCCCCTGCGGCGCCTCCGGCTGGCCTTCGATGACGACGCCCCCGCTGCTGTTAAAGCCCCAGACCGGCTGCGAGGCGGAGAGTGCGACCTGCCGGACGCCGGGCAGCGCGCGGAGACGCTCTTCCAGCCGCTGCAAAAAGGCACCACGCTGGGCAGGGGTTGTGTAGTTGGTGCCCCGCAGTCCGAGTTGCGCCGTCAGCAGCCCGTCCACGCGCCAGCCGGGGTTGAGCTGGCCGAAGCGTTCGAGCCCCCGCAGGAAGAGCCCCGCCCCCGTGAGCAGCACCAGCGCGAACGCCACCTCGCCGACGATCAGCACGTGCCGCAGGCGGTGGTGCGAACGGCCGGCGGTCGAGCCGCGCAGGTTCTCCTTGAGCGCCTGATTCACGTCCGCGCGCGAGGCGAGCCATGCCGGCACCGTGCCGAAGAGCAGCCCGGTCAGCACCGAACAGAGCAATGCGAAACCGAAGACGCGGTAATCGAGCGTCACGCGCGCGCCGGGCAGTTCGCCAAACAGACGGCGGCTGATGAATTCGACGGCCCCGAGCGCCAGCAAGAGGCTCAGCGCGCCGCCCAGCAGCGAGACGGCCAGACTCTCGGTGAGCGACTGCCGGAGCAGCCGGAAGCGCCCGGCGCCGAGCGCGGCGCGGACCGCAAACTCGCGCGTCCGTGCCGCCGTGCGGACCAGCTGGAGATTGGCCAGATTGGCGCAGGCGATCAGCAGCACGAAGCCGGCGAGGCCGAATGTGAACCACATCACCTTCCGCCCGATCTCATCCGACATGGATCGGGACAACGGTTCGAGCCGCAGGCTCTCGCCGGCATTCGAGGAAGTCTCTTTCGAGATGGTCGCGGCAAGCGACTTCATCGCCTGCTCCGCCTGCCCGATTGAGACGCCGGGCTTCAGGCGGGCGAAGGATCTCAGGTAGTTATTTCCCCGATTCTGGCGCTGATCAGGGGCGAACGCCAGCGGGCGCCAGACATCCACCGTGCCCCACAGGAGCGGATGCTCGAAGCTCGGCGGCATGACACCGATGACCGTCACGCCTTCGCCGTCGAGTTGCAGCGTCCGCCCGATGACATTCGGGTCGCCGCCAAAACGCCGCTGCCAGAACCGGTCGCTGAGGACGACGACCCGGTTCGCGCCCGGCTGATCTTCCGCGGCAGTGAAGACCCGGCCCAAAGCCGCCTGCACGCCCAGCGCCGTGAAGAAGTCCGCCGTCACAGCGAGCCCCTGCAACCGCTCGGCAGATTCCCCCTCCACGACGAAGTTGGGGCTGATCCCGTTGAAGGCGGCCATCTGCTCAAAGACGGTGTTCTTCTCGCGCTGATCCATGAAGTTCGCCGGCGAATGCGGCCAGCTCTGCGAATGCGGCGAAGTGCGAAAGACTCGCACCAGCCGGCCCGAGTCCGGGTACGGGAGCGCCCGGAATAAATAGGTATTCAGCACGCTGAACATCGCCGTGTTGGCCCCGATCCCCAGGGCCAGCGTGAGTACGGCGACCAGAGTGAAGCCTTTGTGCCTGAGCAGCGTTCGCACACCATAGCGCAGGTCATGCCAGAGAGTTTCCATATTGTCCTCCTGAAAAGCGGATGTATGTGGCGAGTTAGTGACGCGGGCGGGCAAAAAGTTTCAGTCCAGAGAGGCTGAATTGACACGGGTAAGACGCCAGCTACCTCGGCTCGGCAAAAAGAGCCAGCTCTGCGATGGCCGGGCAAACGGGCGCCTGAGTGATCCGCAGCCGAACCTTCGATGTGGTCACAGATTTGCCGCGCACGAGCCGGCAATTGCCGATGCTCGTGCCGCCGGCGAACTGCTGCCACTGGCCGCCCTGCCACTCGTCGAGCGCGAACGCCTCCACCCGCTGGCCGAGCGGCAGATGCTCGCGCAGGCGGACGACATTGAAGGTGGCTTCACGCCCCAGATCGAGAATCAGCTCCGGAGTCTTCTCCTGATCGTCGGTCGCCCAGTAAGTATCCCGCCGCCCGTCAAGGACGTTTTGCGCCGCAAATCGCGCCTCGCCGTTCCCGCGTACGTTGCTGGCGCTCGCCTTCGCGTCATGTGCAAGATCCCTGGCAAACGTCGCATCGAGCAGGCGACGGAATTCGCGGAGTGACTTCACATCAACTTCCGGAATCCGGCCGCGGCGGTCGGGTGCCAGATTGAGGAGGAGCGACGCGCCACGCCCGACCGAAGAGTAGTAAAGATCGAGCAGATTCTGCGCAGTCCTGACCCGGCTGTCTTCCTGCGCGTGATAGAACCAGCCGGGCCGGATCGAGACATCGCATTCGGCGGGAACCCAGTGCGTGCCCGGACGGTCGCCACGATTCAGGCGCGCCGCGTCGGCCCGGCCCGGAGCGAACTCCTCGCGATTTGAAGTGGCCCAGCACGGATCGCCGGCGATGCCGCGCTCGTTGCCGACCCAGCGCACGTCCGGCCCCGCGTCGCTGAACAGACACGCCCCCGGCTGAAGCTCGCGCACCATCTGCCATGTGGTGGCCCAGTCGTAGTAGGTCTCGCGGTCAATCCGTCGCGTCTCCCGCGCGCCGCCGTAATAGCCGTCGCCGCCGTTGGCGCCATCGAGGAAGATTTCGAAAACCGGGCCGTAGCCGGTCAGCAATTCGCGCAGCTGATTGCGGAAATAAGTGATGTATTCGGGCCGGCCATAGTCCTTATGGTTCCGATCCCACGGCGACAGGTAGACGCCGAATTTGAGCCCCTGTTTCCTGCACGCCTCGGAGATTTCCTTGACCACGTCACCCCGGCCCTCCTTCCACGGGCTGTTTTTGACGGAGTGTTCGGTGTATTTCGACGGCCAGAGGCAGAACCCGTCGTGATGCTTGCAGGTCAGAATCAGCCCCTTCATCCCCGCTTCCCGCGCCGCGCTGACGATCTGTTCGGCGTCGAAGTCGGTGGGGTTGAAAAGTGCGGGCGCTTCATCGCCATAGCCCCACTCCTTATCGGTGAAGGTGTTGATGGTGAAGTGAACAAACCCGTAGAACTCCATCTCGTGCCAGCGCAACTGGCGCTCGGATGGCAGCGGCCCGTAAGGAACCGGAGGCCCCACGGCCCTGCCTGGCCAAGCGCCCATCGAGGCCGCGAGACAAAACAGGACGGGAAGGATGCAGAGGGAAAGATATTTTTTCATCACCGAACCTTTTCCCACAGTGTCGCAGGTTATGTCGCAAGTTTTCTTAACAGTCGCCCGAAATCATAACCCGCGCATGGTACGAACGTGAATCGAATGGCAGGCTTATAAGAACTCGAAGGGTCGCATAAGAAAAGATATGGTATGATCTTTTCTTAGCATTTCCAGCTAAGAAAATAATTTTCCCAGGGGTACGCGCCGATTATGGGACGAAGAGAGACCAGAAAACGGATTCGGGTCACGACCGCGGGGGAGCCTTTTGCGGCGTTTGTCCCGCATCCGCTTCCGCCCGACCCGCCCCTCGCTCTGACTCCGGCGCACTTTGATTTAATGGAACAGGCCAATCGCGCGCTGGGCCGGCTCGACGGTCTTTCGCGGCTGTTGCCTGATACCTCGCTTTTCATCTACCTGTTCGTGCGCAAAGAGGCGCTGCTCTCTTCGCAGATCGAAGGTACACAATCTTCGCTCGCCGACCTGTTGCTTTACGAACAGGATGAAGTTCCCGGCGTGCCGCTCGCCGATGTGGAGGAGGTCTCCAGTTACGTCGCGGCACTGCAACACGGGTTGAAACGGCTGAAAGAAGGTTTCCCGCTCTCGCTGCGGCTCCTGCGTGAAATCCACGCAGTGTTGCTCCCCACCGGGCGAGGCAGCACCAAATCGCCGGGGGAGTTTCGCCGCTCGCAAAACTGGGTCGGCGGAACCCGCCCGGGTCAGGCGCGTTTCGTCCCGCCACCACCCGACCGGTTGCCGGCTTGTCTGGACGCGTTTGAAAAATTCCTGCACGACGATCCCGTGCGAACGCCCACGCTGATCAAAGCCGCGCTCGCCCATGTGCAGTTCGAGACGATTCACCCGTTCCTCGACGGCAACGGGCGCCTGGGCCGCCTGCTGATCACGTTGCTGCTCCTGGTGGAAGGGGCGATTACCGACCCGACGCTGTATCTGAGCCTTTACTTCAAGCAGCGCCGCGACGAATACTACGACCACCTGCAGCGCGTGCGCGAAGAGGGCGCGTGGGAGCAATGGCTGACCTTTTTCCTGAGCGGCGTGATGGAAACGGCGGACTCCGGCACAGCCTCCGCGACCGCGATGTTCGAATTGTTTGCCGCCGACCGCCAGCGCATTGAGGGCATCGGTCGCGCCGCCGGCTCCGTGCTGCGCGTGCATCAGCACCTACAGAAGAAACCGATCACATCAGTGCCAGGCGCCGCAGCGGCGATGGGCCTGACAACGCCGACGGTCAGGACGGCACTCGACCACCTGGCGAAGCTGCAAATCGTCCGCGAGATCACCGGCAAACGGCGCGACCGGCTGTATGTGTATGACCGTTACTTGCAGTTGTTACAGGCGGGCGCCGAACCACTGGGGAAAGAGTAGTGATGCACACGATCCGGCAAACGATACTTTGATCAATTCCAGTTAGACGATATTACTTGGGAAGACCGTGCCCGCGGTTTCAGCAGCCCCAGCAGAATCGGGAAAGAGCGACCCACGCCAGATACCGTGACTCTGCGGAGTAGTTTTCGTAGTGCGGGCTTGAGCGTCGCACTAACCACGTATAGATGGTAATGGGATCTTTCGCCCAAGAGGCTCGCAATCGCCTCGGCATGGTCACGTTCAAAACGTGCAGTCATAGAGTAGGCGCCAGCCTGAGCATTCTGACGAGGAAACCCAAGCGGATAGAAGCCGCAAATGAACCAATCGGGTGGTTCCTCAACGGTAAACGCGGTCAACTCCGCGCTGAATTTGAGGCCGTCACCACTACTGTCACTCGTTGTCTCAGGCCACTTCTTCCATTGCTGTGGCCCCGGCCCTTTTTTCTCATCCTCATATAGCGGCTCATCAAAACTCCAAATCTCCCCGTCATCGGTATCTCGGTCTTGAACAGCGAAGTATGCAGCCACGTAGGGCGACTTCGACCAATCCAGAAGACGGGTTGGTACTCCATAATGGCGCAATACCATCAGCGCAACAATGTCATCAGTCAAAGCGTTTTGTTCGCCCTGATCCGCAAAGAACCGAGCTGTTGACCGAAAAATGTCGATGCTCTGACGCTCAAGCGTTAGCTTCTCACGCCGCGAGAGGTTCTGTAGTGACCCGCGGTCAATCGACGGCACGAGCCCGCCATAGCGCC
Organism: Blastocatellia bacterium; assembly: GCA_035652435.1. Classification (GTDB taxonomy): domain Bacteria; phylum Acidobacteriota; class Blastocatellia; order RBC074; family RBC074; genus DASRDU01. The sequence continues at coordinate 26,373 of DASRDU010000127.1, read as the reverse complement.
TCGATTGACCACGACACAACCACCGCTTGCCACGCAGATCGGTCAGCACCTGAATGGCTTCTGCCTCAGAGGTTAGAATGGTGGTATTCCAGACATTGGACATGAATGCACCTCGGACTACACCCAGCGAATTCTCTCGATTTCAGACGGGGTGGCGAGCGCGATAGTACGCGCGATTGGTTGGCTGCTCTCTAACTGCCAACCGTACCTTCTTTATGCGATGACATCTCGCACCAAGTTACCATACACGTCGGTCAGCCGAAAATCCCGGCCCGCGTAACGGCAGGCCAGCTTTTCGCGGTCGAGTCCGACCGCTGCCCGCCTGAGTCTGTCATTGAAACCTCCGTCAGGCTTCTTTCCGTAGCGCTGCCGTATTATCAGATCAGTTTCCAGCCCTTGCGATACTTTCGGTGAATCAACTGCTCGATTTCCGGTGCATTGGTTGCACGCAGTTTCCGCGCGTCCCATTCCAGTTTCCTGCCAGCCCGGAAAGCGACGTTGCCGAGGTGATTGGCTTCGGTCAGCCAGCCGGCATACTCGAAGTTGCAGGTTGTGGGCGCGCCGGCCTTACAGGCGTGAATCCATTCGGCGTGATGGCCGAGTGATTTCGGGATGAACGGTTCCGGTCGCTTGAAGTCTGTAAAACCGGCTTCGGGCAGCAGGGTGTGTTTGCCGTAATCTGAAAGCAGCATGCCTTTCTCACCGATAAAGAGCACGCCACTCGTCCACTGCGGGATGCCGGCGTCTTTCCAGATCTGAGGTTTATACGTCCCCTGATACCACGTGAGTTGTACGGGCGGCAGCGGACCGCGCTGGCCGTATTGGTATGTGGCTTTCATGGACGCGGGAGCAATCTCGGGATGCGGCGCCGGGCCGGCAGCTTCGACCGTCAACGGGTGATCCAGTTTCAGGGCCCAGAACGGCAGGTCAATCCAATGGCTGCCCAGGTCAGACATCGTGCCGTTACCAAAGTCCCACCAGCGATACCATTTCGGTCCGGGGAAGTAGACGTTATGAAATGGCCGCTTCGGCGCAGGCCCCAGCCACAGTTCCCAGTTCAGATTTGCGGGGACGGGCTCTGGTTCTGCCGGGCGCTCCTGGACAAACACGATGTCGCCCGCCGCTTTGGCTTCCGCTTCACTGGCGTGCCAGCCCCAGGCGCGTCCGACCCAGACGTGAACTTCGGTGACGGCCCCGATGGCTCCGGTCTGAATCAGTTCGACCACGCGACGGTAATTATCACCGGCGTGAATCTGCGTCCCCATCTGCGTTGCAACTTTGGTTTTAGCCGCTGCTTCGCGAATGACGCGCGCTTCCCAGATGTTGTGCGTGAGCGGCTTCTCGCAGTAGACGTGTTTGCCGAGTTGCAAAGCCGGCAACGTCGCAAACGCATGCGTGTGTTCAGCCGTGCTGATGACTACGGCATCGAATTCTTTTGCATGATCGTAGACCTTACGGAAATCAACGATCCTACGGGCGTCCGGGCAGTGCCCGGCGGCGGAGTTCAGGTTCGTTTCGTTGACATCACAGAGAATCACGACGTTCTCAGACTGGACGCCACGAAGATTGTCAGCGCCTCGCCCGCCAGTGCCGATAATCGCCAGATTCAGCTTGTCGTTCAGGCTTCGACCGCGAACGATTGCCGGGGCAGAAAACGCCACGACACTGCCAGCGGCGGCGCGGGTCAGAAATTGCCGACGAGACAATCCCCTGCCTGAAGCATTCATTCCGTGTCTTTTTTCCGGCATCGCGTTTCCTCCATTACCTGTGTGTCAGAGGATTGTCGAATCTTCTGCCTGGCGTTCAGTGACGCCCGAGCGAGGCGCTCTCAACCTTATGCAATGACGTCCCGCACCACATTGCCATACACGTCAGTCAAGCGGAAGTCCCGGCCCGCGTAACGGTAGGTCAGCTTCTCGTGGTCGAGTCCGAGCAGGTGCAGCACCGTGGCGTGCAGATCATGAATGGAGACCTGTTTCTCGACCGCCTTGAAGCCGAACTCGTCGGTGGCGCCGTAAACCATGCCGGCCTTCACTCCGCCGCCGGCCAGCCACATGGTGAAGCCGTACGGGTTGTGATCGCGGCCATTGCCCTTTTCGCTCACAGGCGTGCGCCCGAATTCGCCGCCCCAGATGACGAGCGTGTCTTCGAGCAGCCCGCGGCGCTTCAAGTCACGGATCAGCGCGGCTGAGGCGCGGTCCATATCGGGGCAGCGTTCGCGCAATCCCTTTTCGAGGTTCTCGTGATCGTCCCACTGCTGGCCCGGGCCGTGATGCACCTGGACGTAACGGACGCCGCTTTCGACGAGCCGGCGCGCGAGCAGGCACCCGTTTGCATAAGGCGTGTTGCCGTATTCGGCCCGCACCGACTCCGGTTCCTTGCGGATGTCGAAGACGTCCGAGGCGGTGAACTGCATCCGGTAAGCCGTCTCCATGCTCTTGATCCGGCCTTCGAGGAAATCGTCTGCGCCGAAGGATTGGGCGTGCGACCGGTTGAGAGCCTGGATCGCGTCGAGCTGAGCGCGCTGCGCCCGGGCGTCCAGGTCTTTGTTGCGCAGGAAGCGGATCATCTTTTCGGGATCCGTTTCGGCGTTATTGAAGAGCGTGCCCTGATATTCAGCCGGCAGAAATCCGGAACTCGTCCACAGGCTGTTGGGGCTCGGGCTCAGGACGACGAAGGCGGGCAGGTTCTGATTCTCCGTGCCCAGACCGTAGGAAACCCACGCGCCCATCGTCGGGCGCATCGAGGTCATAATGCCGCTGAAGAAGAGATTGCGACCGGGCTCGTGATTCGGGTTGAAGCTGTAGAGCGAACGAATGACGCAGAGGTCATCAACGGTCGCGGCCAGCCGCGGCAGGAGTTCACTGACTTCGATCCCGCTTTTGCCGTACTTCTGAAATTTGAACGGCGACGGGAGCAGCCCGCCCGTCTTGCGTTCGGTGCGCAGATCCACTTCCGCGGGGCGCTGTCCGGCGTACTTCTCAAGCGCGGGCTTGGGGTCGAACATATCAACCTGCGACGGCCCGCCGGTCATAAAGAGCAGGATGACGCGTTTTGCTTTGGGCGCGAAGTGCGGCCCCACGCGCCGCCCCTCTGCCCCGGCTGCCTCGCTGGCCAGAATGTCCGCCAGCACGAGCGAGCCGAATCCGCTGCCGAGAGTTGAAAGGAATGAGCGCCTCGAAATGTCATCAAATTTCATAAGCAGTAAAAAGTAGAGAACAAGTTCATCTTCCTGCCGCCGCGTAGCGGCGATGTGAATTTAGCCGTGGTGTTTCAACCCACGGGAACGTGCAAAGCCCGAGCCCCGCGTCGCGCGAGCGACGCCTGAATTACCCCCACACATAACGTTCGTCATAATCCACGCCATGCTTTTTCAGGAATTCGAGATACCCTTCCTGAAAGGTGTGCGTCTGATGGTGCGCGCGTTGATTTTGAATATAGCTCACAACATCCAGCACATTCGATTTGCTCACGGTGAATGCGCCGTAACCATCCTGCCAGGCGAAATCCCGTAAATCGGGGAACTCATCGTGAATCCATTTTGACGAATCACCCTTGAGGTATTTGGCGATTTCAAACGGCGCCAGCACAGGCGGAGCCATGATCAATGCGTGAACGTGATCTTCGACGCCGCCAACCTGAATGGCGGTCATTTTGTGATTGCGCGCGACGCCGCCGATGTAAGCCCAGATGCGCTCTTCAATCTCCGGGCGGATGAATTCAACCCGGTTCTTTGTGCTGAAAACAACGTGATAGAACAAGGCGGTGTAGGTATTTGCCATGCTCTCTCCATTAACCATTCAAGCGTCGCTGACGCGACGCGGGATTCTCTCGCCAAACCACCGGGGGTTGAAAACCTCCGGCTAAATTCAGACCGCCGCTACGCGGCGCAGAAGACGGGATCTCGAAACCATCTGCACGGGCCAAAAAGTTTTCCATCAAGGCCAGAACATCTCCTCGTTGGTTGCCAGCAATACCTGAGCAAACTGTTCTATGGTTGCACCGTTGAGATAGCCGAGCGCAACCTTGATTTCGGCGGTTTCCGGGTCGCGGGACAATATTTTGTGATACAGGCTGCGAACCCGCGCGGCGGCGTCACCTTCCTTTTCAACCGATCTGGCGAGCGCCGCGCTGAGCTGCTTCATAAACGGGCTGTTCAGGACAAACAGTTCCTGGAGCGGCGTGATCGTCAGGCTGCGCGCCGGGCTGTGCTGGAATGGGTTGGGGAAATCATACAGGCGAAGAATGTCGCTCATCCGCCCGCGGTTGATCCTGCCGTAGACCGTGCGCCGGTTGTTTTCCAAAGCGTCAAGGTCGAGCGACGGCCCGTACATTTTCAGGTCGAGCAGCCCTGCCGCCTGCAGCAGCGAATCGCGATAGGCTTCGGCGTCGAGCCGGCGCGGGTTCATCCGCCAGAGCAACTGGTTTGCCTGATCAACCTCCGCGGCGTCCGCCCTCGGACGGCTCGATTGCCGGTAGGCCGCCGAGAGCATGATTTCGCGGTGCAGCCATTTGAGCGACCACCCGTTCGCGATAAAGCGGGCCGCCAGATCGTCGAGCAGTTCCGGATGCGTCGGCCTTTCGCCACGGTCGCCGAAATCGCTCGGGGTGCCGACCAGATGTTTGCCGAAATGCCAGCCCCAGACCCGGTTGACGATCACCCGCGCCGAAAGCGGCGCGGCGTCGGTCACGATCTTCTCCGCCAGTTCGAGCCGGCCGGAGCCTCTTCCGAAAACGCTCTCCGGGCTCTTTGAGAGAACCGTGAGGAATCGCCGGGGAACAATCTCGCCGGGCGATGTGGAGTTCCCGCGCGCGAAGACAGGCAGGTCTCTCGCCTCACCCGGTTTGGCAATGATCGAAGTGAAGTCGGGGTGCGCGCCGTCCGCAAACATCGCGGCGTCGAATACCGCATTGATGAAGGGCGCCTGCGGGTCTTCTTCTTTTTTGTTTGTACCCGCGTCGTTCGCGTCCTCTTTGGGCGCCCCGATCTTAAGGACAGTTTCGGCCAGCTCGGGGTAGCGCTCCTTCACAGCAGCCATCTGCGCCTTGAGCGAGGCCATCTCTGACCGGCATTCCTCAGCTTTTTTGAGGGACGCCTCGCGTTCAGGCCCTTTGGCCTTGGAGAGGTAATTGGCGAACGAAGCCAGCTCCATCACGCGCTGCCGGGCAAAGAGGAAGCGCGCCTCGGTCGCCGCATCCACTTCCCTGAGTGGCCGGACCGCGGGCGACGTGGACGCAAACACACCCGCCAGGGCGTAATAGTCTTTCTGCGAGATCGGATCGAACTTGTGATCGTGGCAGCGCGCGCACGCGACCGTCATCCCAAGGAAGCCGCGGCTGACCGCATCCACGCGCTCGTCCCATTCCTCCAAGAGAAGGTTGTCAATCATCTCCTTCCCCAGCATCTTCTCCTTCCACTCCGAGGGCGCCATCCCGAGGTAGCCAAGGGCGCGCAGATCGTCGCGCGAAGTGCCGGGCATCAGATCGGCGGCGAGTTGCTGTCTGACGAAACGGTCGTAAGGCAGGTTTTTATTGAAAGCCTCGATGACCCAGTCGCGGTAACGCCACGCATATGGATAGGCCTGACGGTTGCCGCCCGTGTCGCCGTTTTCCGCATAGCGCGCGACATCAAGCCAGTAGCGGCCCCAGCGTTCGCCGTAGCGCGGGCTGGCCAGCAGCCGGTCAATCAGCTTTTCATAGCGTCCGGGGTCAGTATCCCGGGCGAAGCTCTCAACCTCTTCGTAGCCGGGTTTAATCCCCGTCAGGTCAAGATAAGCGCGGCGGATGAGGGTGCGCGGGTCTGCTTCCGGCGAAGGCTTGAGCCCCTTCTCTTCCAGCTTCGCCAGGATGAAATGGTCAACCCTGGTGCGCGGCCATGAAGATTGTTTGACGGTCGGGGCGGCAAGTTCACGGACCGGCTGAAAAGCCCACCACTGCCGGCCCTGGTTGAAATCAATCACCCGCGCTTTGGCGGGTGCGTTCGCTGTGGCTGCTTCGGTGCGAGGGTCGGGAGCGCCCGCCGCAATCCATTGTTCGAAGTCGGCGATGACTGAGTCGGGGAGTTTGCCCGTCGGCGGCATCCTCAGATACACGTCATTGTAGCGGAGGGCACGGATCAGGCGGCTCTCGGCGGGCTTGCCGGGCACGATAATCGGACCCGAAACGCCTCCCCTGAGCAGCCCCGCTTTGGTGTCCAGCGCGAGCCCGCCCATCGGTGATTTCAGTTTTGAAGAATGGCAGCCGTAGCAACTGGCCGCGAGGACGGGGCGAATCTTCTTCTCAAACAACTCGTCGCCGGTGGACTGCGCGCTCAGCCGCCCTGCTGTCAGGGTGAACAAAACCACGAAGCCGAGCGTCACTCCGGATTTCACGCGCGTCATCTGCACCTCCCCCGGCCGCGACAGAGTCTTCATCTCTTCAGGGCTCGGCCGTTAATTCAACAGGTAGTCTCCGGTTCTTCGACTGATGCCACTGATATATCACAAGAGACTAAAGCCCGGCAACGTCAGGTTCGCGCCACGCGCCACGCCTCGAATTTGTCAGGTCGGCCATGTGCGCGCTCACCATTGCTCCTGTCTGCGGGCTCGTTCATTATCACCGCAGGAGATTTGGTGGCAGGCAGCAGGCTGAAGAGCAACTTCCAAAGGAGCAGTGACGATGATCGCCTGGATCAGGAAGATTACAGCCTCACCCGTCTTTGACGGGGATGATGAGAAGACGCGCACGGCGGCACTGCTGAACATCATCCTGCTGGTGGGCTTTGCGATCGTCACCCTCTACCTGATCGCCCTGCCTGTCTTCTTTCCTCAAGAGAAGTCACTCTGGGCGTTGTTGCGCTACCCGCTGATCGTCGGCAGCTGGGTGCTGTTGAAAAGGGGCCGTGTCCGCGCCGCCTGCGCTTTTTTCGTCGTCGGCATGTGGGTGATGCAATTGTTCGTGTGGGGGGGCAGCGGGGGACTCCAGTCCGTTAGCATCGCTGGGGTGATCGTCAGGGTAATGATCACGGGCCTCCTGCTCGGGGGGCGCATGGCGCTGCTGTTCGCCGCCGTGAGTCTGGCGGAAAATGCGGTGATCATCTATGCCATCTCCCGCGGTCTCCTGCCCCGCCCCTCATTGTCATACTCGGTGGCCGAGATCCTCATCGAGCAGGGCATCTGGTCTTTCCTCGCGGCCATCCTGCTGAGCCTTTCGATCTCGGGTCTGAATCAGGCGCTCCGACGGGCGCGCGACGAACTGGCGGAGCGGAAGCGGGCCGAAGAGGCGCTGCGCGCTTCGGAGGAAAGGTTCTCGAAAGCGTTCAATGCCGGCCCCCTGCCGATGATCATCACCACGCTCGCCGAAGGCCGCATCGTCGAGGTGAATGAAACTTTCCTGAAGGCGTCCGGCCAGAGCCGCGAGGAAGTGATCGGACACACGGTGGCTGAACTCGACCTGTATGTGAATACGGCCGACCGAACAAAGATTCTGGAGACGCTCCGCAGCCAGGGATACGTGCGCAATCTGGAGACGAGCTATCGGGTCAGGGGCGGGGAGGAGCGGGTGAGGCTCATTTCGGCGGATCTGATCGGGCTTGATGGCGAGCAATGTATTCTCGCGGCGATTCAGGATATAACCGAGCGCAAACGGGCCGAAGAGGCGCTGCGCGCTTCGGAGGAAAGATTCTCGAAGGCATTCAACGCCAGCCCCGGCCCGATGACCATCAACAGTGTCTCGGACCTTAGTTACATTGATGTCAACAACGCTTTTTTGCGCGAGACCGGTTTTGAACGCGGGGATGTGATCGGCCGCACGCCGGACGAGATCGGCATCTGGATTGACCCTGAAGAACTGGCGCGGGCTGAAAAGGTCTTCCGGGAAGAAAGAAAAGTTCGCAACATGGAAGCCAGGTTCCGCCGCAAGGATGGCGCCGCGATGGTGGGGATATTTTCAACCGAAGTGATTACGCTTGACGGCGAGGAGTGCGCGCTGTCGGTGATCAACAACATCACGGAGCGGAAGCGGGCCGAAGAGGCGCTGCGCACTTCGGAGGAAAGATTCTCGAAGGCATTCAACGCCAGCCCCAACCCGATGGCCATTACGAGTCTCTCGAACGGTCGTTACATTGATGTCAACAACGCTTTCCTGCGCGAGGGCGGTTATACCCGCGAAGAGGTCATCGGCCGGACGCCGCGCGAATTGAACCTCTGGGTTGACGCTGATGAGCGGGCGCGAGTGGCGAAAGCTTTCCGCGAAGTGGGGAAGGTTCGCAACATGGAGGCCAGATTCCGCCGCAAGGATGGCGTCGTGCGCGTGGGGCTGTTTTCGACCGAGGTGATCACGCTCGACGGCGAGGAATGCCTGCTCTCGGTGTTGAATGACATCACCGAGCGCAAGCAGGCCGAAGAGAAACAGGCGCAGCTCCAGCAGGCCATTCACAAGTCCGCGATGGAGTGGCGCCGGACCTTCGATTCGGTCGAATCGGCCCTGCTGATTCTCGACCCGGAGGGCAGAATCATCATGCTCAACCAGACGGCCAGAGAGCTTTCGGGGTTAAGCTATGAGGAAGTCACGGGCCGGGCCGCGGAGTCCATCGGCGGCGGCCAGCCGTGGCGGGCGGCGGCAGGGCTCGTCAACCACATCCGGGAGAGCCGCCGCACGGTCTCGGCTCAGACGCAGGACGAATCCAGCGCAACCGCCTGGGAGATTACCGCCAGCCTGATCCCGGGCCCGGGCGCTGACGAGCGGATCATCATTGTGGCCCGCGACATCACCGGGATGGTGAAACTGCAGGAGTCACTCCGGCGCAGTGAAACCATGTCGGCGATGGGGACGCTCGTCGCCGGCGTCGCCCACGAAGTCCGCAACCCGCTCTTCAGCATCTCGGCGACGCTCGACGCATTCGAGGCCCGCTTCGGCGCGCGCGAAGAGTATCAGCAGCACATCAACATCCTGCGCCGGGAGCTGAAGCGATTGAATGACCTGATGAGCGACCTGCTCGAATACGGCAAGCCGTTCAATCCGGAACTCTCGCAGGGGTCCATCAGCGAAGCCATCGCCAAAGCCATTCGCTCCTGCGAAGCGCTCGTCAGTCGCTCGAACGTCAGGATCGTAAACCGGGTCGGCAATGACCTCGCGCCGATCCTGATGGACCGCCGGCGAGTCGTCCAGGTTTTTCAGAATGTCATCCAGAACGCGATCCAGCACTCTGCGGCGGGCGCGGTCGTCACGGTCGAGGCGGAGCAGATCCGTCAGGGTGGCGCGCTCTGGATTCATTGCCGCATCGGCGACAGCGGGCCGGGATTCCGCGCCGAAGAGTTGTCGAAGATCTTCGAGCCATTCTTCACGCGCCGGCGCGGGGGGACGGGGATCGGCCTTTCCATCGTTCAGCGCATCATGGATGAACACGGCGGCAGAGTTTCGGCGAGCAACCGCCCTGACGGCGGCGCGGTCGTGGAATTGAGGTTCCAGGCCGCCGGGCAGTAAGCTGTCACTTCAACAGCCCCCAAGCAGGCGTTTGCCCAGGCACCTGCCATCCGACAAGGAGAGTGTCTTATGTCTGGAACCAGGGTTCTGGTAGTGGACGACGAAGCGGGAGTGCGCTTCGGCATCAGGGATTTCCTGGAGGCGAAAGGGTACGAAGTGGATGAGGCCGACAGCTGCCAGAGTGCGCTGGAAGCTTTCCAGGCTTCGCCGCCCGATACCGTTTTCACCGACTACCTGCTCCCTGACGGCAACGCCATTGATCTGCTGCCGCGCCTGAAAGCGCTCGACCCGGCTGTCCCGGTTGTGATTCTGACCGCACACGGCTCAATAGAACTGGCGGTCCGTGCCGTCAAGATCGGCGCGGAACACCTGCTCACCAAGCCCATCGAACTCGCGACTCTGCACGTCCTGTTGCAACGCGTCGAAGAGAATACCCGGAACCGGCAGAAGCAGCTCGCCAGAAAATCCCGGCAGGACCGCGAGGCGGTTGACCCATTCCACGGCACGAGCGCGGCCATCCGCGAACTCGCCGAACAGGCCAATAAGGTTCGATCCGCCGAAAGCCCCGTCCTGATTCAGGGAGAGACGGGGACGGGCAAGGGCGTTCTGGCCCGCTGGCTGCACGACAACAGCCCGCGCGCCGACGAAGCATTCGTTGATCTGAACTGCGCGGGACTGACGCGCGATTTTCTGGAGACGGAACTCTTCGGGCATGAGAAGGGGGCTTTCACCGGCGCGGTCGCGAGCAAGCAGGGACTGCTCGAAGTCGCCCACCGTGGCACGGCCTTCCTCGATGAGATCGGCGACGTGGATCTTCAGGTTCAGCCGAAACTCCTCAAGGTACTCGAAGAGAAAAAATTCCGGCGGATGGGCGAGGTGCGTGATCGCCGGGTTGACATCCGTCTGATTGCGGCGACTCATCATGACGTCGCGCGGCTGGTCAGGGAAAACAGGTTTCGCAGCGACCTCTACTTCCGCATCAGCACGATCCCTCTGGTCGTGCCCCCGCTGAGAGATCGGGCAGAAGACATCCCGCTGCTGGCGAGAATGCTGCTGCGCAGCCTGGCCACAGACCTGGGGCGCGGCCACCTGGATTTATCACCGGACGCGGAGCGAGCGCTGCAGGCGTATTCCTGGCCCGGCAACATCCGCGAACTCCGCAACGTGCTGGAACGCGCCGTGCTGCTCGGCGACCAGAACCTGCTTGATGCAAAACACCTCCGGTTCGACGACCATTCACGCCCCGACTGGTGGCCGCAGAACTCTAACCTCACGCTGCAGGAGCTTGAGCGCTGGTATATCGAAAAGGTGCTGGAAGAGGAGCGGGGCCGCGTTGATCAGGCTGCCAGCAGGCTCGGCATCCCCAGAAGCTCTCTCTATCAAAAGATCAAGAAACACTCCCTGGCTTTGTCCAGATTCTAGAATCCTCGTCTGAATCTCAGACCTTTTAACACCCCCGAGAGCCGACCTCTGTCTCGTAATCTTCGCGCGCCGTGGCACTTGGCAGCAGGCCCGCAAGGCGCGACGTGTGTGGCACCCGGCTTGCCCTGCAAGAGTCACGGGAGAGGCAGACCGGGGCAGTTTGTGTGGGTACTCCGACGGGGTAACCGGGGCATTGTGAGTCTGCCTTGCGTTGATATTTGTGATGAGCCTGTGAAGGGTTTTGCCAGATTGCGCGAGCAGTTTGGCGGCCTGCGGCACGAACAGCATCTATCAACACCGGATGTTGCCTGGGGCTGATCGGATGATTCTCAGGGGGAATGAGATTTGATGTCGGACAGAATCCTCGTTGTAGACGACGAAAACCCGATCCTTTTTGCCATGAAAGGGTACTTCACTACGCATGGCTACGAGGTTGATTGCGCGCGTGAGTTTGAGGAGGCAGAGGCCCTGCTGGCCAACATCCACTACTCGGTCGTGGTCGCGGATTTGCGCCTGACCGGGATTAACGGGGTGGAAGGGCTTGAGCTGGTAGCCTGGGTCAGGGAAAGGTGTCCCCGGACACACATCATTATCCTGACGGCTTACGGTTCTCCCGAAATAGAGAAGGAAGCTTTAAGGTGCGGGGTTGATGCTTTCCTCCGCAAGCCAATACCGCTTCCGCAGCTGGCGCAGATCGTCTTCGCCCTTAACGAAAGCAGACCGAGATAAAGATTCAGTCACAAGCGCCTGCAATGAACAGGCTGGATAGTGAGGCAGGAACGATGGGCGCTGCCCGGGCCTCACGAGCAATGCAAGAGGAGATAACGCAGATTGTTTTTTTGATCCGCACGGAAGAGGAGGTGTCACGTCCCCATGAACTCACATCTGCCTGTGGTCATACCCAATTGGTTAAGAGAGGAATTGATTAGTGCGAGACCGTTGCCTATTGGATCTGATCCTGGAACCTGGAGCCCTGACTGTCTTATTCCAGCCGATTCTTGAATACGGCCAGGGCAGGTGGCGGCTCAATGCGCTGGAGTGTCTGGTGAGAGGACCAAAGGGGACTAACCTTGAAACCGCCAACGTGCTTTTTGAATACGGTCGAAGAAAGCGGGCCGAGAGCCTGGTAGACCGGGCCTGTGTTGCCGCCATTCTCGAAGAAGCCCGCGCCCTGCCCCCGTCCTGGGATATATCCCTGAACGTTCATGCTTCGACGCTCGGGCGAGACGCCGAATTCCCGGCCTACCTGTCGCAACTTGCCGACAACTATTCGATCCCGCTTTCCAGAATAACGGTCGAGATAGTCGAACACACACCCTGCTGGGACCGGCCTGTCTTTTTCAACGCCCTCAATGACCTGAGAAAGGCCGGCGCCAGGATCGCCCTCGATGACTTCGGCTTCGGGCAGTCCAACTACCAGATGGTGATTGACTGCATGCCCGAAAAAATCAAGGTGGATCGCTTTATCGTCAAAGGCTGTCACGCGGATGACTGCCGGCAGGCAATCATCGAGTCGGTCGCGCTCTTTGCCAGAAGAAGCGGGGCGCAGCTGATCGCCGAAGGCGTGGAGAACGTGGCAGACCTCCAGACTGTGATGTCTCTCGGCGTCAGCCGGATCCAGGGGTTCCTCTTCTTCCGACCGCTGTCACTGACTGAACTGCTGGGCAGCAACCCCGGCAGCGCCGAGAATCTGCTTTACTCACTGGTTTTACACAACAGCGACCTGGCTGGCCTGGTCGGGTCGTAGACACGATTCACCTCGCAAACGCGCGCGTCGCGCTTAATGAACATTGAGGACGAAAGATATGGCAAGAAAGAAAATACTGCTGGTAGATGACACGGAAACCGTTTTGCTGATCGAGAAGATGATTCTCAACAAGAGCTATGACCTCGTCACCGCCAGAAATGGCGAAGAGGCGATTGCCACGGCCATCGCCGAACGGCCCGACCTCATCCTGCTCGACGTCATCATGCCCCGGATGGGCGGGCTTGAGGCGTGCAGACTGATCAAGCAGCGGCCCGGCATCAGCAGGATCCCGATCATCATGGTGACCACGCGGAGCGAGTTGCACAACGTCGAAACCGCCTTCAGGAACGGCTGCGCCGATTACGTCACCAAGCCGATTGACAGCGTCGAGCTGCTCACCAAAGTCAGAAACTGTGTGGGCGAGTGAAAGAAGGAGTGCGAGATGAGCGACGAAAATGAAGGCATGAAGAAATACGTTCGCCAGGTGCTTGACGACACGAACCGTTACCTTCACGAGCTTCTGGGCAATATCGAAGAGCTGGGGCTGGTACTCGGCTCACTGAGGATCGAGAAGAGCCAGATCGAGGCGGAATTGCTCGTCACCCGGAATGAGCTTGAGCAAAGCCTTGAGGAGAAGACCCGGCTGGAACAGAAGCTGGCTCAGATCGAAAGCGAGAACCGCCAGTTTTCCGGGCGCTACCTGGAGGTCGAGCAGCAGAATGCCAGCCTCGCCAATCTATACGTGGCCAGCTTTCGCCTCCACGCCACGCTCGACCGGGCGGAAGTGCTGTCGGTCATTCAGGAGATCATCATCAATCTCATCGGCTCGGAGGAACTGGCCATCTTCGAGGTTGATGATAACCGGTCCGCGCTCCGCCTGGTCGCATCATTCGGGATCAATGACGAGAGTTATCGCAGCATCCCCCTCGGCCACGGAACCATCGGACGCGCGGCATCAACCGGTAAACCCTGGCTGGCCGATCAGAAACGTTCCGACGAGGCGCCTGTCGGTGAGTCGAACCTCACGGCCTGCGTGCCTTTGAGGCGGGGCGAATCAACGACAGGGGCGATTGCAATCTTCAATCTGCTCCCTCAGAAACAGGGGCTCGAACAGCTTGATCACGAGTTGCTCGATCTGCTCAGCACTCACGCCGCCGCCGCCCTCCATTGCACCGGGCTGCAGGCGAGACTGGACACGAACCCCGGAGTGACGGGATGAGTCCCGGCAGAACACCTGATCATCCAGCGAAGGAATTCGTCGCATGAATGAGGCTGAAAGGATCACATCGCCCGGCTGCGCCCCGGTCGAGCTGGCGAAACATTATCTGCACCCCGGCCAGGTGTTCGCCACCAGCGAGCCTTACGCGGTGACGACCATCCTTGGATCATGCGTGGCCGTGTGCCTGTGGGACGCCCGGTCGCAGGTCGCCGGGATCAATCACTATATGCTCCCCTTGTGGTCGCGCAGCGGGCACTCGTCCCCGCGCTTCGGCAATGTGGCGATGGGACAACTGATCAGGAAGACCCTCGCGCTGGGGGCCGAAAAAGAATGTCTCAGAGCGAAGCTCTTCGGCGGGGCCTGTGTGCTGGCAGCACTCGGCAGCGTGAACAGCGATCTCGGGGCGAAAAACATTGAACTCGCGCGCCAGATCCTCAATCAGGAAGGCATCCCCGTCGTCGCCGAAGACAGTGGCGGGGATTTCGGACGCAAACTGATCTTCAACACGGTCAGCGGATCGGTGATGGTCAAAAAGATAGCTCAGGTGTCAGGATGGAAATAGATCGCCAGGCAATAATGCAGACCTTTCTGGTCGAGTCGGAAGAGCATTTGCGCGAGATGGAGGAGGCTCTGATCGCACTCGAGAATCGCCCCGACGACCAGGAGACTCTGGACACGATCTTCCGCGTCGCGCACACCGTCAAGGGGGGCGCGTCGTGTCTCGGGTTTGAGACGCTCACTGGTTTTGCTCACGTCCTCGAAGACCTGCTGGTGCGATTGTGCCGTCGTGACTTTCCCGTCACCGGACGGATCATCACGCTCCTGCTTCAGTCGGTTGACGCTCTCGCGCAAATGGTTCCTGAAGCGATCGGGGGAAATGAAGAGTTGACGCCGGCTCACGCTGCGCTCCTGAGTCAGCTCCGCGCGCAGGTTTCTTCTGTCGCGGTGGAACAGGCCGAAGAAATCTCTTTGCTGACCGCGCAATCGGTCGAGACCGCCCGGCCGATCAATCAAAGCGGCGTAAACCGCACCGGGACGCTGAGGGTGGAGATAGAGAAGCTCGACCGGATGCTCAACCTCACCGGCGAGATGGCCGTCGCGCGCGAACGCATCCGCCAGATGCTTGAGCGAGCAGGCCGCGGGCCGGGCGAGCAGATACTGGAAGCCCATCGCGAGGAAGATCGTCTCTATACAGAGCTTCAGGAACTGGTGATGAAGGTGCGAATGGTCCCCGTGGGCCCGACCTTCCGCCAGTTCATCCGCACGGTGCGCGACCTCGCAATCTCGCACGGAAAGAACGCGCGCCTGACGATCGAGGGCGCAGATGTCGAGGTGGATACGTCGGTGATCGAACTGCTCAAGGACCCGTTGACTCACATGATTCGCAACGCCCTGGATCACGGCATCGAGACGCCCGATGTCAGACGGGCCGCAGGCAAGAACCCTCAGGGTCAGCTGACCCTCAGCGCGCATCATGAAGCGGGCAACATCGTGATTCAAATCTCCGATGACGGGTGCGGGTTTAATCGCGAGCGCATCATCGAGCGAGCCGTAGAGCGCGGCCTGGCCTGCGACGCGGACAGGATGACCGACAGCGAAGTTTATCGCCTGGTCTTCGAAGCGGGATTTTCAACCGCCGAGACCGTGACCGACCTCTCCGGGCGCGGCGTGGGAATGGATGTCGTGCGGCGCAATATCGAGTCGCTTCGTGGCACAGTCGAAATTGACAGCCGCAAGGGCCTGGGGGCGACGATCAGCATCAGGCTGCCACTCACTCTCGCCATCATTGACGGATTTTCGGTCGGGGTCGCCGACGAGACCTTCGTCATTCCGCTGGATTCGGTCCTCGAATGCCTTGAGCTTCCCGGAGAGGAGCGCCGCCACCCCGACACCTGCGGGGTCATCAACCTGCGGGGCGAAGCGCTTCCCTACGTTCGACTGCGCAGACTATTTGATCTTCCCGGGCGCGCGGGCGCGCGGGAAAACATCGTCGTCGTCCAGCACGGCACAGACCGCGTCGGGCTCGTCGTCGAGGAGTTGCACGGAGAAAACCAGACCGTCATCAAGCCCCTCAGCAAACTCTTCAGAAATCTGCCCGGCATCTCGGGCTCCGCCATCCTGGGAGATGGCCGCGTGGCCCTTGTTCTTGATGTGCCGACCCTGCTCAGGAAGGTGACGACTCAATCCATCGCGTGAGCAAATCAGAGCCCCGAAGATCAATCCCAGCCCCAAGTCCATTTGCAAGGAGAAATGCATGAAACCAGGAGGTCATTTCCGCATAACGCTCGCCTTCGCGCTGCTTGTGTTCTCAATGCCGTGCGTGCCTGCTCAGGATGCAAAGAAGCGCGAAGTCTCAAATCCCGGGAAAGAGCCGACGGTTCAGATCGAACAACTGAGGGGTGAGGTCGAGCAGCTCAGGGCCATCGTCGAAGAGCAGCGACAGGTGATACTTGAAATAAAGAAACAGACTGACGACGGCGAGACAAAACGTCGGGAAATCAGCGCGACCGCTTCCTCGTCGCCTGCCCGGGCGCAGTTGTCGAACCTGTCTGCTTCGACCGCTCCGCCGGCAGGCTCGAAGCCCGCCAGTCAGGACAAGCCCGCCGTGGTTGCGGGATGGGACTCGGGACATGCATTTCTCAGAAGCACCGACGGGAACTTCGAGACAAACATCACGGGCTATGTTCAGTTCGACGGTCGCGGGTATCAGGAAGGTAATCATCCGGCCAACACGTTTCTGGTCAGGCGGGCGCGGCTGGCCGCCGAGGGGAAGCTGTTTCGCTACTTTGACTACAAAGTGCAGGCCGACCTGGCCGACACGAACGGCACGCTGCTGCGCGACGCTTACGTCAACGTCCACCGCATTGACGCGCTGCAATTCCGCTTCGGCCATTTCAAGGAGCCGTTCAGCCAGGAGGAACTGCGCTCTTCGAGCAACCTGGATTTCGTCGAGCGATCACTGGCCAATAACCTCGCGCCCAGCCGCAGTCCGGGGCTGATGGTTTCCGGTGTGATCAACAAAGGCACATTCGAATATCAGGCGGGATTATTCAACGGCAAAGGGCTTCAGGCGCTCAACACAACCTCGACTCCCGAAGGCGTGCTGCGGCTGCGGGCCACTCCCTGGAAAGCCAGTTCCTCGATCTGGCTCAGGGGCCTCTCGTTCGGTGGCGCTGTGGCCCGAGGGAGGTCACAGGGCGGTTTGAGTATTCGCGGTCAGAGCGAGAGCCGTTCATTTACTTTCTTCACGCCCGAGCCGGTGGCCGGAAAGATCACGCGCGCCAACGGCGAGGTCAGCTGGCTCGCAGGCCCCGCTTCGTTCCGAGCCGAGTACGACCAGACCAGTCAGGGGCGCGAAAACCTCGGGCCGGGTGGGACGAACCTGCCGGGCGTTGTCGGCAAAGCTTACATGGCGCAGTTCACTTATCTGATTACAGGCGAGTACAAGACCGACACGACAATCAATCCCAGACGCAATCTCTTCGGCGATGGACGCGGCGACGCAGGGTTTGGCGCGTGGGAACTGAAAGCCCGGTATTCGAATCTTCAGATCTCCGACTCAACGGCCAGATCCAATCGCGCCGACAGCTTTTATTTCGGGACGAACTGGTATCTGAACCGCTTCGTCCGCCACGTGGTGGATTTCGGCATCGAGCGGTTCAAGGACCCGCCGCGCAGTCCGAGGCCGGGCGACAGAAATTACTTTGTCGTGATGAGCCGCATTCAGGTGGCCTTTTAGAGAGTCCTGTATGCCTGGCACACCGGGAAGTGGAGCGCGTGTCAGTAGCCCGACCGTCAGGGAGGGCTTGGGCTCACGGCAAGCCCTCCCTGACGGTCGGGCTACTGACACGATCAAGCGCGCGCATCATTGATGCCCGCACAATAAGGAGTTCATATGCTTAAGAACATGAAAGTAGGAAAGAGGCTGGGCCTGATCTCGGGCCTGGTCATGACGCTCATGCTGGTGGTTGCGGCCATGGGGTACTGGGGGCTGGCTACGGCAACTGACTTTGCCAACCGAATTATCAAGGTTGATTCAAAGCTGGTCGAGTATTCCCAGCGCGCGCGCGCCAACACCCTCGGCCTGCGCAGGTACGAGAAGGATATCTTCATCAACATCGGCTCGTCCGAAAAGGAGGCCGAATACCTGACGAAGTGGAACGACCAGCATAACCGGCTGGAAGAACGGCTTTCCGAACTGGAAAAGCTCGTCACTGATCGCGAGGATCAGGAGACGATCAAACAGATGAGGGCTGATCTGGTGACCTACAGCACAGGGTTCAATAAGGTCGCATCCATGATCCGCGAGGGAAAGGTCAGGACGACGCAGGATGCCAACCAGGCCATCGGCGAGTTCAAGGACGAGATTCGCAGGCTGGAACAGGTCGCTTATGACTTTGCCAACAAACACTCCGAAAACATGAGCAAGGTGGCGGCCATCGAGCAAAGAAGCACTTTGTTCATTATGCTGCTGGTCATGCTCCTGGCGATCATCGTCAGCGCCGCCGCTACTGTGTTTATGTCGCGCAGCATCACCCGCCCGATCCTCGACGTCGGCGGCGTGGCCGAGCGCATCTCACAGGGCGACCTGCGAAACAAAATCGAAGTCACCAGCCGGGATGAGATCGGCGGCTTGCAGGCGTCCATGAAGGAGATGTCAGCGAAACTCTCGCAGGTCATCGGCGAAGTGCGCACGGGGGCGGAGATGGTCTCCGCCGGGTCGTCGCAGCTTTCTGCCACCACACAGAGCCTCTCGCAGGGGACGAGCGAGCAGGCTTCGAGCGTCGAAGAGACCACCGCCAGCCTCGAACAGATGAGCGCCGCCATCACCCAGAACGCGGAGAATTCGCGCCAGATGGAACAGATGGCCCTCAAGGGAGCCAGAGACGCCGAAGAGGGCGGCCGGGCCGTCCAGGAGACTGTCGAGGCGATGAGATCCATTGCCGAAAGAATCTCGATCATCGAGGAGATCGCCTATCAGACTAACCTGCTGGCGCTCAACGCGGCCATCGAGGCGGCCCGCGCCGGCGAGTACGGCAAGGGGTTCGCCGTCGTGGCGACCGAAGTCCGCAAGCTGGCCGAGCGCAGCCAGGCGGCGGCCAAAGAGATCAGCAGCGTGGCCTCGTCGAGCGTCAAGGTGGCCGAGCGCACCGGCAGCCTGCTCGCCGATCTGGTCCCGGCGATCCGCAAGACGGCGGAGCTGATCCAGGAAGTCGCCGCCGCGTCGAGCGAGCAGTCATCGGGAGTGGCGCAGATCAGCAAGGCGATGAGCCGCGTGGATCAGGTGACCCAGCGCAACGCATCGGCCGCCGAGGAACTCGCTTCGACCGCCGAAGAGATGGCTTCGCAGTCGGAGTCGCTGCTGCATCTGATGAGCTTTTTCCGCATCGAGGAGACCGCTCACCCGGGGTTCAGGCGCCCCCAGCCAGCCACTTCAACCTGGTCGAATGGGCGCGCGCAATCTCTCACCCGGCCTCAGTTCTCAAAGGCGATCCCGGAAGACAATGGCCACGGCGCCGCGCTGTCAGCGGAAGAACCTGAATTCAGGCATTTCTAGTAAGGGGAACGAGCGAGATGAGCGCAACAATGGAAACTCTGGAACAGATGCAATACCTCACCTTCTTTATCGGAGCCGAGGAATATGCCATCAGCATCCTCAAGGTGAAAGAAATCCTCGAATTCGACACGCTGACCCGCGTCCCTCAGACTCCTGCGTTCATTCGCGGGGTGATCAACCTGCGCGGCAGGGTCGTGCCGGTCATTGATCTGGCAGTCAGGTTTGGCCTGGGCGACAGCCAGATCACCCGGCGGACCTGCATCGTGATCGTCGAAGTCGAGCTTGAGGGCGAGCCGGCAGTGATGGGAGTGATGGCCGACGCCGTCAGCCAGGTCATCGAACTGCGGCCTGATGAAATCGAAGAGCCGCCGTCGTTCGGAACCCGCGTCCGCACGGATCATCTGCTGGGGATGGGCCGGGCCGGAAAGAAGTTCGTCCTCCTGCTTGATATTGATCAGGTGTTGTCGAGTGAGGAACTGACAACTGTCTCGCTCGTGGCTGAAGAATCAGCAGCGGCCTCTGTGACTGAAGGCGATCAATCTGATCCGACAGAAGGCGCGGTCAGCGGTGATGAGGCGCCTGCCGTATGACCGGTCCGGGAACCAGAGACCAGAGCCTGATTCATTATCCCGGCGAGACACTGATCCGACCGCTCAGCGACAAGGAGTTTGCGCTCTTCCAGGCATTCGTCCTCAGGGAAGCGGGGATATATCTTTCCGAGATGAAAAAGGCCCTGCTCGTCGGGCGGCTCACGCGCCGCCTGCGCGAGCTGGGCCTCAATTCATTCGGCGAATACTACCGCCTGATGCAAAGCGGCGACGGGCGCGAGCGCGTGATTATGCTCGACCTGATCTGCACGAACGAGACTTACTTCTTCCGCGAACCTCGCCAGTTTGAATTCCTCGACGAGCAGGTCTATCCGCGGTGGCTGGCCGAGGCGGCTTCGGGGGCGAGGCCGAAACACATCAGGGCATGGAGCGCGGGCTGCTCGACGGGCGAGGAGCCTTTCTCGATAGCGATGAGCCTGCTTTCGCGCTTCCCTGCCGACCAGGGCTGGAAGATCGAAATCCTCGCCACTGACCTTTCAACGAAGGCGCTCAGCGTGGCCCGTGGGGCGACCTGGTCAATAGAGAGATCGAAAGGGATACCGGCCAGTTTCCTCAGGCGCTTTATGCTCAAGGGGACGCGCTCGCAGGAGGGAAAGATGAAGGCCGGGGCGGAGGTCAGGTCGGTGGTTCAATTCCAGCGACTCAACCTCAACGACGAAGCGTATTCGGCGCCCGGCCCCTTCGATCTGATCTTCTGCCGCAACGTCCTGATCTATTTCAACTCCGAGACCAGGCGCCGGACGGTGAATAAGCTTTTGAGCCATCTGTCGCCGGGCGGGTATTTCCTGCTGGGTCACGCGGAAAGCCTCAACAGAATCACCGACCGCATGCGCTGCGCCATCCCGACAGTCTATTTCCCGGTCGCGACGAAGGCATAAAAGGCGGGGGTGAAGCGTGATGACAAACAATAACAGAAGCTCCGACCGCAGCGCGCAAAGTCGAAAACAGTTGCACGTCCTTGTGGTAGACGATTCGGCGGTGGTCCGCCAGGTGACGACCGCACTGCTTTCCGCGCAGCCGGGGATGACCGTCTCGTCGGCAGCCGATCCGTTTATCGCGATGGGCAAAATGAAGCAGGCGCGGCCCGACGTGATCCTGCTCGATCTCGAAATGCCGCGGATGGACGGCCTGACCTTCCTGAGAAAGATCATGTCTGAAGATCCTGTCCCCGTAGTGGTCTGCTCGGGGCTCGCGGGCGAAGGGACGGATGCGGCGATGCGCGCGCTCGAAGAAGGGGCCGTTGATATCGTCACCAAGCCGAGGCTGGGTGTGAGAGGTTTCCTCGAAGAGTCCGCCACGATGCTCATAGACACTCTCCGCGCGGCATCCGAGGCTCGGCCGCCTGTCAGAAAAGTGCGCGTCCATCAGCCGATTGCGCCCGAGGTCGCGCCCGCAAGGCATCTGCTCACCTTCACCACATCGAAAGTCGTGGCCATAGGGGCTTCGACCGGAGGGACCGAAGCGCTGAGGGCAATCCTTGAGGCGATGCCACCCGACTGCCCCGGCATCGTCATCGTCCAGCACATGCCCGAGCATTTCACCGCGGCCTTCGCCCGCCGGCTCAACGAGCTTTGCCGGATCGAAGTGAAGGAAGCCGCGGACGGCGACCGCATGACGGAAGGCCGCGCGCTCATCGCCCCCGGCAATCATCACCTCAGACTGCATCGAAGTGGGGCGCATTATGTGGCCCGGGTGAGCCAGGGAGCAGTGGTCTCGCGCCACCGCCCGAGCGTTGACGTGCTGTTTCGTTCTGTCGCCTGGGCGGCGGGACCGAATGCCGTCGGAGTGATCCTGACCGGGATGGGGGATGACGGGGCCGCAGGAATGCTGGAAATGAGAGAAGAAGGCGCCGCGACGATTGCTCAGGATGAAAAGACCTCCGTGGTCTTCGGCATGCCGAAAGAAGCGATCCTGAGAGGCGCGGCCGCTGAAGTGGTCCCGCTGCCGCTGATCCCTTCCATCATTCTGAAAAGAGCCTGGGCCAGTGTGCCGCAACCGCCAAAGGCCGGACTCGAAGAGAAAAAGAAGCTTTCAGGGAAGAGGTAGACTTTCCCACTATCCACAACCGAAGTGAGCGAGGGTGTTTCTCCTTACCCGTCAGCCAGGCCGCGCAGGGCCTTTGCCGTCGCGGCATCGGCGGGGAAGAAGGATTCGAGTGCAAGTTCCGACAGGGTGATGTCAACGGGCGTTCCGAAAATCGTCGTCGTGCTGAGGAACGAGAGCGTGCCTTGTTCGGTCGCGAGTCGGAAAGGGACGACCACCCCGGTGTATTCCATGTGAGCGCCGGGCGCGGCCTCGCCGTGCAGTGGATAGCCGGAGAGTTCCCGGAGGAGTCCTTCGAGAACCGGGTCGGCGGTGACTTCGATCTGGCGGCGCAGGCGGGCGAAGAGATGCGCGCGCCATTCCGCCAGGTTGACGATCCGCGGCGCGAGCCCCCCGGGGTGCAGGCTGAGCCGCAGCACGTTGGCGGGCGGCTGCAACAACGCGGGCTCAATGCCGGCGAGCAGAGGCGCGACCGCCTTGTTATGCGCCATCAGAGTCCAGTGGCGGTCAATCGCGAGTGCCGGGTACGGCTCGTGTCCCGCAAGCACCAGATCAACGGCCCGGCGCGCGGCGGCGAGCGCGGGGTCTTCGAGTGGGCGCTCGGGGAAGGCCGGCGCGTACCCGGCGGCGAGCAGCAGGGCGTTGCGCTCACGCAATGGCACGTCGAGCTGCTCGGCCAGACGCAGTACCATCTCGCGGCTCGGCTGCGAGCGGCCTGTTTCGAGAAAGCTCAGGTGCCGCGTCGAAATCTCGGCCTCACACGCCAGGTCGAGCTGGCTCAGTCGCCGCCGCTCGCGCCACTTGCGCAGAAGATTGCCCACCGGTTGAGTCTGAATCGCTTCCATCAGGATTCAAACGATAGCATAAGCAGAAAGTGGCCTCCATTACCTCTGATGTAATTGCTCTCTGACCACGATTGCCGCAATTATGCCAGACAGGCACGGGCGCTCTGGCCAGGCGGCCAGTAAAGCCGGGGGTGCCTGATTCACTGTCGTTCCGACCCAAGGGGGCCGGAACCAGGAGAGGAGCCTGCTATGCCAATAATTAGTCCTTCGTCTTTCCTTCGCCGGGCGCTGCTTGCCGACGCGGCGATGAGCGGTGCGGCCGGGCTGTTGATGATGCTCGGTGCTGATTTTCTTACGGAGCCGACAGGGTTGCCGGTGGCGCTGCTGCGTTACGCGGGCCTGAGCCTGTTGCCCTTTGCCGCACTCCTCATCTGGCTCGCCACGCGCGCCAGTCTCCCGCAGCCGGCCGTTTGGGTGGTCATTGCTTGTAACGTCAGCTGGACGGCAGACAGCATTCTGCTGCTGCTCGCCGGGTGGGTCGCTCCGACCGCACTGGGCAAAGCCTTTGTCGTCGCCCAGGCGCTGGCGGTGCTGGTGATGGCCGAACTCGAGTACCTTGGCTTGCGGAAGTCCACGGCGGCTGTCGCCTTACACTCCGGCCGAGCCTCCTGAGAATATCTGGGCCGATGAAATTGTCACATAACCCGAAGGAGACTCCGGATGAGAAAGCTGTCTGATCTGCTCAATCGTTCCATTGCCACAAGGGGGGAAGCCGGACGGGCGGGAGAAAGAAACAACATGGGGAGGCGAAATGTTTTGAAGTCGGTCGCGTTTGCGGCCACCGGCGCCGGCCTGATCGCCGCCGGCGAAGCGGCAGCGGGCGCGAAGACCAGAGACTCGACGCCACAGGCTCCCCGGACGCCGTTCATCGTGACGCGCGATCACACGAGCCTGTTTTACAAGGACTGGGGCACGGGCAAGCCTGTCGTCTTCGTCCACAGCTGGGCGCTGAATTCCGACATGTGGCAATACCAGATGATTCACCTCGCCGGCCAGGGACTGCGCTGCATTGCTTACGACAGTCGCGGCCATGGCCGGTCGAGTGACCCCGGGCGTGGTTACGATTACGACACGCTCGCCGACGACCTCGCCGCAGTGATCGAGCAACTGAACCTTCGCGAGGTCACGCTCGTCGGCCACTCGATGGGCGGCGGTGAGATCATTCGCTATCTGTCACGCCACGGCTCGGGGCGCATCGCACGCACCGTCCTCGCCGCCCCGTCCCTGCCCTACATTCTGAAGTCGGCGGACAATCCCGAAGGGGTGGACAGAAGTGTCTTCGAGCGACTGCGCGCGGCGTGGAGCAGGGATTTTCCGAAGTGGCTGGCCGACAACGCCCGACCGTTTTTCGTGCCGGAAACCTCGCCCGAGATGGTGCAATGGGGGGTGAGGATGTGTCTTCAGGCTTCACTGAAAGCCCTCATTGATTGTAACCGCGCGGACACCGAGACCGACTTCCGGGCCGAGTTGCCTAAAATCACCGTGCCGACTCTCGTCATTCACGGCGATGCGGATGTATCCGCGCCGCTTGAACTGACCGGGCGAAAGACCGCGAGGCTGATCCCAGGCAGTCAGCTCAAAGTGTATGAGCGTGCGCCGCACGGCCTGATGTTCACGCATCTGGATCGCTTCAACCGCGACCTTCTTGCTTTCATCAGGGGCTGAGTGAGGTTCCTGCGCCGAAAGCGCCGTGCCTGTTCCACAGAACAGGCACGGCGGCTGGCAGGAATTGATCACAGAGGATTGGATACAGGGGTTACCATTTTCCGGGAGCAGGTCGTTAAGGGCAGACTGACGGGCGCAGGACGCGGCTTCACCGTCTGAGGAGACCGCCCGTGTGTGAGCGGCTCACTCACGTCCTCATCTGACGGCTGAGTTCTCTGCTTCAATCAGCCGCCGGTAGACCAGCCTGATATGCGACGTAAGTTCAGCCGGATTCTCTTTGACCATTCGCTCCATCTTCTGTCGTGTTGTTTCGCCAGCGGGGTCGGCGGACGGGGCAGGCTGTGGGCGGGTTGAAGAAGCAGTGGAGCCGGCTGCCGCCTCCGGCAGGTGACGCTGAGCCTCCAGCTGACTCAACTCTTCCTGTTTGAATTTGAGCTTGAATCGCGCCCATTCGAGCTTCCCGGCGGCACCAAACCCAAGAGCCTTACCCAGCACCTGAAACAGAGCGACGGAGCGGGAGTTCTCCTGCTCCAGTCCGGAGAGCCGGGCTTCAAGAACTACAACTTCCTGTTTCAGTCTTTCGATTCCGCTCAGGGGACCATTACGGCCCCCGTCTGTTTCACTGCTGGACATACGCGATGCTCCTTTACGGCAGATTGACTACGATGCTTCAGGATGGAACCTGGAGAGAAGAAGAAAGGTCATCCTGCGCTTACCTCCGGTGGAAAGCAAGCGCACTGTGGTGCAGCGGTCTGTAATCCGCAGCGCGCGCGGCTTCATCCGCTATCAATCAGCACTTTCCATCAGGCTACCACCATGGAGTTAAAGTTTGACAAGCCCTCGGCTGAGGAGTAAGGTGGCTGCGAACCGAACCTGGCTCACTCTCTTCTCAGTTTCTCTGAAATTCGTCAGACACTCTGAACTCAACAGCTCACCAACCGCAGAGCTGAGAATGTCTGCTCGCCAAGTCATCTTGAAACAATTGCTCACCTGTTAGAAGCCCCGCCCGAAAGTTTTCGGGGCGCCGACCGTTTTCGCTCGCCATCGTGCCTGCGAACCGCCCGGCCCGCTTCCAACCATTACGGAAAGGATCATCCTTATGTCAACCAGATTGTTTGTTGGTAATCTCTCGCCGGAGACGACAAGTCAGGAAATTAACGACCTGTTCAGCGCAGTCGGGGTGGTGGAATCCTGTCGGCTGATTACCGACCGGGAGAGCGGCCGCTCAAAGGGCTTCGCCTTCGTCGAGATGAATTCGACAGAGGCGGCCAATGCGGCCAAGGAAAAACTCAACGGCCACGACCTGCAGGGGAAACCGCTCAAAGTGAATGATGCGAAGCCAAGGGATTAGTGGCAACAACAGCGACAGCAATGACGACTGACGACTGTGTCAGGCTTTGGGGCTGAATAATCCGCGGTCATCCCGGTTCGCTGGCTCAAACCGGCAGGATGGCCGGGAATGCATCACACTGGCCGCCGCCCAGAGCGGGAGGCGCCCGAAAGGAGAGCAATGTCAAAAAGAAATGGCAACAAATCCAGGGCTGGCATTGAGCGCAAGAAAAAGATGCTCCGACGGAAGCGCAATCTGGAATTGCGGAAGACAATGGAAAGCAACGCCGCAGGGAAGAAAAGTAACTGAGTCCCTGTGAATCAAATGAGGAAATGAAGAGATGGCTAAGCAGGTAGTTTATGGGACTGAATCACGCGCCGCGATCTTACGCGGCGTCAATCAACTCGCCGACACCGTCAGGATCACGCTCGGCCCGCGGGGCCGCAACGTCGTCATTGACAAAAAATTCGGCTCG
>DASRDU010000126.1:0-108046 GCA_035652435.1 Blastocatellia bacterium | reverse complement strand
GCCACACTGACCGTGACGGCCGACAACAAGTCGAAGGCTTACGGCGCGGCGCTGCCGGCGCTGACCGTCAGCTACTCGGGCTTCGTCAACGGCGACACGGCCGGCTCGCTCTCCGGCGCGCCGAGCGTGTCCACCACGGCCCAAGCTGACAGCAACGCGGGCAGTTACCCGATCACCGTGACGGCGGGGAGCCTGAGTTCACCCAACTATGCCTTCACTTTCGCGGGCGGCACGCTGACCATCAGCAAAGCGGCACTGAGCGTGAGAGCGGACGACAAGTCGAAGGCTTACGGCGCGGCCTTGCCGACACTGACCGTCAGCTACTCGGGCTTCGTCAACGGCGACTCTCAGGCTGCGCTCTCCGGCGCGCCTGACGTGGCCACGACCGCGACCGCCAGCAGCAACGCGGGCAGCTACCCGATCACCGCGGCGGCGGGCACGCTCAGTTCACCCAACTACGACTTCACCTTCGCGAACGGTACGCTGACGGTGACACAGGTTCCGCTGACCGTCACGGCTGACAACAAGTCGAAGGCTTACGGCACGGCGCTGCCGGCGCTGACCGTCAGCTACTCCGGCTTCGTCAACGGTGACACGGCCGGTTCACTGACCGGCACGCCGGGTCTGACGACTACCGCCACTGCCGGCAGCGGCGTGGGCAGCTATCCCATCACTGCGGCGGCCGGGTCGCTCGGTTCGGCCAATTACAATTTTGTCTTCGCCGACGGCACGCTGACTGTCGCGCCGGTCGCACTGACAATCAAAGCCGACAACAAGTCGAAGGCTTACGGCGCCGCGCTGCCGGCCTTCACCGCCACTTACACGGGCTTCGTCAATGGCGACACTGAGAGTGTCCTCGGCGGCACGCTCAACCTGACCACCACGGCCACCGCCAGCAGCGACGCGGGCGCTTACCCGATCACGCCGGGCGGCGTGACGGCGGCCAACTATACGATCAATTTCGCCAACGGCACGCTGACAGTGACGATGGCGAATGCGGCGATCAACGCGGTGGCCAATAACAGTTCACCGGTCATCGGCCAGTCGGTGACCTTCACCGCCACAATCAACGCCGTCGGGGGCGGGGCCGGGGCGACCGGCACGGTCACCTTCAAGGACGGCGCGACGGTGCTGGGCACGGGGACGCTCAACGGTTCCGGCCAGGCCACCTTCACGACTTCCGGCCTTGCCGTCGGCTCGCACTCGATCACGGCGGAATACGGCGGCGATACCAACTACAGCGCCGCGACTTCCCCCGTACTCGACCTGACGGTCAACAAGGCGAGTACGACTACGACGGTGGCCTCATCCGCCAACCCGTCCACGGTTGATCAGGCGGTGACCTTCACGGCGACGGTCACGAGCAGCAGCAGCGGCACGCCTTCCGGCAGTGTCGAATTCTTTGACGGCACGACTTCGCTGGGCACGGCCACCTTGTCCGGCGGCAGCGCGACGGTCACGACTTCGACGCTCACCGTGGGCGACCACTCGATCACGGCGGTCCACTCGGGCGACGCGACCTTCGCGGGCAGCACCTCCGTCGCGCTCGCGCAGAAGGTCAACGCGGCCTGCACCTACACGCTCTCGAAGACCACGCAGATGTCTGACGCCAGCGGCGGCACCTACAGCGTGACCGTCACGACGCGCAGCGACTGCGCCTGGACGGCCGTGTCGAACGTCAGCTGGATTCAGATCACTTCGGGCGCGAGCGGCACCGGTGACGGGACGGTAACTTATACCGTCGCGCCGCTCGATACCGTCACCATGCGCACGGGCACACTGACCATCGCCGGTCAGACGCTGACCGTGACCCAGTCCAGAACGTTCACGCTCGTATCCGCCGCCAGCTACGACGGCACGGCGATCGCGAACGATGAGATCCTGGCGGGCTTCGGCAACGGCATCTCCTCGGTGACTGACACTGCCATGTCACTGCCGCTGCCCACGTCCCTGGGTGAGGTGCAGATCAAATTCAAGGACAGTGCCGGGGCCGAGCGCTTCGCGGAACTGCTCTTCGTCTCGCCGTTGCAGATCAACTTCGTCACGCCACCGGATCTGGCCTACGGCACGGCGATGGTGACGGTCATCAACGGCGGTACCGAGATCGCCGCCGGGACTGTGGAGGTGGCCGCAGTCGCGCCCTCATTCTTCAGCGTCAACTCGAGCGGCAGCGGTCTGGCCGCCGCCCTGGCCCTGAGGGTCAAGCCTGACGGGTCGCAGAGCTACGAATCCATCGCGGAGTTCGACGCCGGTCAGAATGTCTTCGTCCCGGTGCCGATTGACATCGGCTCCGATCCGAACGCCGCCACCGACGAGGTCTTCCTCGTGATGTTCGGCACGGGGCTGCGTCACCGCACCAGCCAGGAGAACGTGACGGTGAAGATCGGCGGCGTGGATGCCGAAGTGTTGTACGCCGCGGAGCAACCCACCTTCAGGGGCGAGGATCAGGTCAACATCCGCATCCCGCGCAGCCTGATCGGCAGGGGCGAAGTGGATGTCGTGGTGACGGTGGACGGCAAGGCGGCGAACACGGTGAAGATCAACATCCGCTGAACGGGAAGCAAAAAAAACTCCGGCCGCCACACGCTGATGTGATGGCCGGAGTCAGTCTTCAGACCGAAGCCCGGTGTCGCAATGGCACCGGGCTTCCTTTTTTTTCTTTGCCTGCTCATCTCGCGCTGGCAGCTGTCAGCCGAAGGCGAGTCAGACCAGTGCGGTGTCGCTGTGGGGCTTTTCACTCCTGCCGTTTGACCGGGGCGGGCAGCGCCTTACGCGGCAGCTTTTCATTCCGCATCGCTGCGTTGTAAGCGAAGACTGCGGCCACGGTCGCCACCTGCACCATGTCGTCGCGCTGGACGTGATCAACCACGTCCATATTCGAATGGTGCGTGCGCGAGTTGTATTCCAGCCGGTCCTGAATGAACTGGAACCCCGGCAGCCCGACTGCGTCGAAGGCCACGTGGTCGGTGCTGCTCACCGAGCGCGGCCCGAGCGTCGTCACGCCGAGGTCGCCGAGCGGCTCGATCCACTGCTCGAAGATGCGCCTGACGCCCAGGTTGCCCTGCATCCAGATGCCGCGAATCCGGCCCGTGCCGTTATCCAGATTGAAATAGGCCGCCAGCTTTTCATGCTCGGGCCGGAGCTGCATCGTCGCCGGGTCGGCGAAATGCTCCTTCACGTAAGCCCGCGAGCCGAGCAGCCCTTCTTCCTCGCCGCCCCACAACGCAATGCGGATCGTGCGCCGAGGCTTCGCGCCGACGGCCTTCAGAATCCGCATCACCTCCATCATCGCCGCGCTCCCGCAGGCGTTGTCGGTCGCGCCCGTCCCCGAATGGTGTGAATCGAAATGCGCGCCGATCATCACGACTTCGCTGGCCAGATCGGTGCCGGGGATTTCCGCGATCAGGTTGAAGCCGTTCTTTCCGGCCTCTTCGTGAAACTGCGCCTGAATGTTGAGTTCAGCTTTGACCGGCACGCCCTTTTCGAGGATGCGGATCATGCGGTTGTAATGCTCGACCGCCAGCACGACCGATGGCGGGACTTTGCCCGCGTTCTGATCGCGCGGGCCGCCACTCTGCACGAAGATCGTGCCGCCGTCGGTGTGCTGCGTCACCCAGGACATGTCGCTGCCGCCCGCGGCCAGATAACTGTCGCCGCCCCGGTCAAAGACTGCGGCGACGCCTTCAGAAAGCAGGAACTCCTGAATCTTCCGCTGCAATCCCATAGCGCGCTGGCGACCGGCCGGCTGATCGTCTCCCGCCTCAGCCGCATCGGCGCCGCCCGTAGCAGTACCGGCGGCAGCAGCGCCACCAGCACGTCGCGCCGGACGCGGTGCGGGAACGGGCGTCGTTTCCGCCTCCTTCAGATCAGCCTCGTTCATCCGCAGGATCAAGCGGCCTTCGAGCATCTTCACTTCGCGCGCCGGCTGGATGAGTACGATTTTGCCGCGCAGCTTGCCGCGATGCTTTTCAAAATCAGCCTCCGACTGGATCGGCGCATAGATGACATCCGCAGTGATCGTGCCCGGAGTGCCGGGCGTCCACGACTTCGGATAACCGATCAGTGGCGAGACCTGCGGCTCGATCATGTGCGCGCTGAAGCGGGTGAGCGACCAGCCCTTGCCGAAGGGCCATGCCTCTTCATGAATGTTGGCGAGCCCCCATTCCCTGAATTTCTTCTGCGCCCACTCGCTCGCCTGTCTGATCGTCGGCGAGCCGGTCAGCCGCGGGCCGTAAACATCGCTGAGCCAGCTCACGTGGTCCATGACCTGCGAGCGATTCAACCCCTCCTCGCGAATTTTCGCGAGCATGGCGTAATCGAGTTGCTCTTCAGCCGAAGATGTCTTTGCGCCGCTCTGCGCCCCGGCAACGAACGTCAGATTCTGCACTCCCGCTGTGAGTGCAAATATCAGCGCAAAACAAACAGTACGGGTGATAGCTTTCATTGCCTTGTCTCCTTTCAAAGAGTCACAGGAACTTCGCGCCCGCGCGCCGTCACGCGCTCGACGCCCGAGATGCGCCCGCCGGCCACGAGCAGCGCGTAATCGAAATTATTCACCGTCGGGCAGACGTGCCGCGGCACCAGATAAAGATGCTCGCCGACCGCGGGAATCTCTGCGCCCGGGGGCACGTTGATCGGCAGGTGTTCTTCGCTCGGATGATCCGGCTGCAATTCAGGGCGGCCCAGCACCGCGCACGTCGGCACGCCCGCGTCAGCCGAAACGGCCTTATGCCCCGCATCACAAGTGATCCGCCCTGCGACAGGGTGGCTGACGACGGTCGAGACGACCACGACTGCCGGGTGGTAACCATACTCCGCCGGCAGCTGACCGGCGCTGGTGAAATCGCCGTAAACAACCGTCCCCGGCGAAGCGCGATGGACGAAGGGCGCATTCGCGAACGCCGGGTATGAGATCGTGCATGGGAAGGCCGGGGTGCCCGCAGTAATCACTTCCTCAATCGCTATGCCCGCGTCATCGAGCGCCGCAACGATCCGCATCAGCCGGTCATAGCCGCGGTGCGCTTCCGCCTCGCGTTCGGGCAGGTCGTATCTGCTCATATGCCCGTCGTAATAATGCAATCCGCGAAAGACCAGGCCTGCTTCCCTGATCACGCGCGCCAGATGCACCACTTCGATGATGTGATCCTGCTCGATGCCGGTGCGATCCATCCCGCCGTTGATGTCAATGAAGAGGCTGACATCACTACCAGCCCACACCTTCACCTGCTCCGCATTTTCGACGAGCGCCGAAATCCGCCTGTCCGGAAAGAGCCGCGCCAGTTCCTGCACGCGCCGCGCGTTGGCCCCGACGAGCGCGTAGGCGATGAGGACATCCTTCGCCCCGGCCTCGCAGGCCGTGCGCAGTTCGAGCGTCGTCGCGCATTTGAAGTTCGTCACGCCGCGCCCGACCAGCATCCGCATCACCATGCCGAGTTTGGCCGTCTTGACGTGCGGGCGCCAGCGGTTCGGATCGTTGCCGAGCAGCCGCAGTGTGGCGGTGATGTTCGCGTCAACGATTTCAGGGTAGATCACGAGCGCCGGCGTCATGACTGATTCGATGCCGGCGATCCGGTAATCTTCATCGAAGGCCAGCGCGGTGGCGGCCTGAACAGGTGATGTCATATTTCCCCTCTCTTC
The DNA here is from genome assembly GCA_035652435.1 of Blastocatellia bacterium. GTDB lineage: Bacteria > Acidobacteriota > Blastocatellia > RBC074 > RBC074 > DASRDU01. The sequence continues at coordinate 102,409 of DASRDU010000126.1, read as the reverse complement.
ATTTGTTCGGCGAGATATTCTGAAGCGCGCCACGAGAGCGCCATAATCCATGTCGTGATGCCATGCGTGCCGGGCAGCGAGACGAAACAGCTCGCGTCGGTCACAAACAGATTTCTGACGTCGTGTGACTGACAGAACTGATTCAGCACCGAGGTTTTCGGATCAAGCCCCATGCGCGCCGATCCGCATTCGTGCGTCGCGTCGCCCATCGGCTCGATGTACTTTCGGTACGGCAGCACCTCGGCGCCGCAGGCGCGCAAAATCTGATCCATCCAGCCGTACATGTCCTCCATCATCTTCAGGTCGTTTTCCTTGTTGCTCGCGTGAAAGCGCACCTGCGGGATGCCACAGGCGTCAACGTTGCCGGGGTCAATCTCAAAGTAGTTGTCGTAATCGGGCAGCCGCTCGCCGTAACCGCGCAGCGAAATCGTGCTGCCGTATTCCTCGCGGACCTGCCGCTTGAGCGCCGCGCCCCAGGCATTGATTCCCCCTGAGTGGCTGACGCCGCGGCCAAAGCCCGAGCCGACAAGGATGAAGTACCCGCCGTGGAAATTGTCTTTGCGATTGTAGTTGAAGCGCGGGATCGTGACGTGCGAGCCGCCCGCTCCGTCTTCGCTCTCGCGCTTTCTGTTTTTCAGTTCGGGCACGACCCCGACCACCCCGCCCGACTTGACGTTGTCCATAATGTAATGGCCGACGAGCCCGCTCGAATTGCCAATGCCCTGCGGGTGGAAGCGCGATTTCGAGTTGAGCAGGATGCGCCCTGATTCGACCGTGCTGGCGGCCAGCACGACGGCGCGCGCTTCAATTTCGTAATGCTGCTTCGTCCGCGCGTCGAAGAATGATACGCCGCGCGCCTTTCCGTTTTCGTCGGTCAGCACCTGATGCGCGATCGCGTGCGTGCGCAGCGTGAAGTTCGGTTTGCGCGCGAGCTTCGGGATGATCACATCGAGGCTCGAAAACCGCGCCCGCACGTCGCACCCATTGCCGCACGCGCCGCAGTAATGGCATTTCGGGCGCCCGTCGTAAGGCGCGCTCAGCACCGCCGTCCGCTCGTACACAACGGGCACGCCGATCCGGGCGGCGCGATCTTTCAGAAACAACTCGCTGCACCGCGGCCGGTGCGCGGGCGCAGCGTAAGTGCCGTCGGGCATGTTGAAGTAGTTTTCCTTCGTGCCGGAAATGCCCACGAGCCGTTCAGCCTTGTCATAGTAAGGCGCGATCTCCTCATAGCTGACCGGCCAGTCTTCGCCGAACCCTTGGGTGGATTTCGTCTTGAAATCCATCGGCCCGTGACGGAAACACGACCGCCCCCATGTGTTCGTCCGCCCGCCGACCGCGCGCAGCCGCGTCCAGTGAAATTCGGGGTCGGAACGATACTTTTCTTTTCGCGGGTTGGTGTACAGGTGGGCGGTGTATTCGTTGATCTTCCACAGGCCGTCGTATTCGCCCGGCCTGCCCCGCCCGCGGTACAAGAGTTCGTACGGCCACGTGTGAGTATTGAAGTCCTTCGCGGGGTCGAGCATGCGCCCGGCTTCGAGCAGGATCACATTCAGTCCGCTGCCCGCCAGTACATAAGCCGCGGTCGCACCACCCGCACCGGAGCCGACCACGGCCACGTCGTATTTTGTCTTTGCCATAGCGGTGGCCTCCTGAAATGAGGGATAGTTTGAAATCGGAGTGCTGAGTTCACCGCAGAGGCGCAGAGAGCGCGGAGACTGCGCAGAGAAGAGGAGAAGAAGGAGCCCACTGATCCTCTCTGCGCTTCCTCGGCGTACTCTGCGCCTCTGCGGTGAAATCGGACCCGCCTCTCGCGACATTGTTCTTCACGCGCTACCAATGAGGCAGCAGGAAACCGGATGGCGCCCTGCGCACCCGGTTATTTCCGCGGCAATGCTTCCGGCAGATTCGCAATCGTGTAGGCCAGCATGGCCATCACCGCCGCGTTCTCGGCCAGCTCATGCGGGACGATCTTATCCAGCGTGTCGGCCGGCGTGTGATGGTAATCGAAATAAGTCCGACTGTCCTGAATCGGCGAGAACGTCGGCACGCCCAGCGCGTCGAGCGGCGTGATGTCCGCGCCCGGCGAGCCCGGTGACGGAGTGATCAGGCTCGCCCCGAAATTTTGCAGGATCGCCGAAAGTGGTTGCAGCATCACGAGCGCTTCGGGCGCGGCGTGCCCGGTGAAGCCGAGCGGGTGGCCCCCGCCGAGGTCGCTTTCAATCGCGGCGATGTGATTTGCGGCCTCGGCCTTGTGGCTTTCGGCATAAGTCCTGCCGCCCGCCAGACCGTTCTCTTCGTTCATCCACGGGATGACGCGGATCGTGCGCTTCGGCTTCAGGCCGAGTTGTCTGATCAGGTTCGCCGCCTGCATCGCGACCGCCACGCCCGCCGCGTCGTCATGCGCGCCCGTGCCGAGATCCCACGAATCCAGGTGGCCCGAAACGATGACCACCTGTTCGGGATGGTCGCTGCCCCGGATGTCGGCGATGACGTTGAAACTCGGCGCATCGGGCAGCGTCTGCGGTGTGAGCGTCAGGTGCAGCCTCACCCTGCCCTGCGCCGCGAGATATGCCATCAGTTCGGCGTCTTCCGCAGTCAGTGCCGCCGCCGGAATCTTCGGCGCGTCGGGCAGGTAGCGCATCGCGCCGGTGTGCGGCAGTCTGTATTCGGCGCCACCCGCCGAGCGATTCAGCGCCGCGACCGCGCCCAGTTTTGCGGCCTCGCTCGCGCCGATGCCGCGGTAGACGACCGCCTGCCCGTAAGCCTGCTCGCCCTGCCCCTGCGCGGCCATGCGCCGGTCAAACTTCACGTTATAGAGGACGATTTTGCCCGCGACCTTCTCGCGGCCGAGTGCCTTGAGTTCGTCGAAGTCTTTGACGACGACCACATCGGCGGTGATCCCTTCGGGCGGCGTGGCGACGCTGCCGCCGAGCGCCGTCAGCACGATCTTCTGAGTCGTATTCGGGGCCTGCCCCTTGAATTCGACGAGCGCCCCGGTTTCCGTGCCGCGCACCCAGTGTGGCACCATGATCCTTTCAAGCTGCACTTCCAGACCGAGCCGGCGCAATTCGGCGGCAACATACTCGACGGCCTGCTGTGCCTGCGGCGAACCGCTCAGCCGCGGGCCGATGTTGTTGCACAGGTACGCGGCCTGTCTGTAAGCGTAATCGCTCTCGAGCGCGGCGCGCTGCAGATGGTTCAGTTCAGCCGTGAGCTGATCGGAGAAGCGGACTGTCGGCGGCGCCTGTCTCCGCTGAGACGCGCCGGAAAAAGTGAAGGACAGAATTGCGAAGATAGTCAGACTGGTGACAGAAAGGAGGCGATAGTTTTTCATCTGGATCGATTCAGTTATTTTGCTTCCTGTTTTCAGAAACCTTCTGTTGATTCAGAAACCCTCTGGCCCGGAGCCAGTTCGCCAGCATCTCGGGCCAGGTCTTCAGCACCGGGTTATCCTGCGCCAGCCCGACGCCGTGTCTGCCGGTCTCGTAGACGTGCAATTCGACCGGCACTTTGTTCCGGCGGCACGCTTCGGCGAACATCAGGCTGTTTTCGACCGGGACGCCGCTGTCGTCGGCGGTGTGAAAAAGAAACGTCGGCGGAGTCCTGGCCGTCACCTGTTTTTCATTCGACAGCAACTCAATCAGTGCCGGGTCGGGATTTTTGCCGAGCAGGTTGTCGCGCGAGCCGCGGTGCAGGTACGGCTCGGTGAAAGTGATCACCGGGTAACAGAGGATCGCCAGATCCGGGCGGCTGCTCACGCGCTCAATCGGGTCTTCGGCCTGTGCGTTGCCGTCATCGAAATGCGTGGCCGCCGTCGAGGCGAGGTGACCGCCGGCGGAAAAGCCCATAATCCCGATGCGCTGCGGGTCAAGCTTCCATTCAGCTGCGCGGGCGCGCAGCGTGCGGATCGCGCGCGCGGCGTCACTCAGCATCGCCGGATGGTTATATTTCGGCCCGAGGCGATATTTCAGAACGGCAGCGGTCACACCAAGATTGTTGAGCCACACGGCGACCGCGTGGCCTTCGTGATCGGCCAGTCTGCCGTAACCGCCGCCGGGGCAGACGACGATGGCCGCGCCGGTGGCCTTGTCGGCCGGCGGCCGGTAGAGCGAGATGGTCGGCGTGTCTTCCGGCGCGGTGCCTTTCGCGCCCGGCGCGCCGTTCGGCCAGAGCGGCATCGGCTGCGGGCGATCCGGCCCCTGCGGGACTTCGCCGGTGTAGGTTCTGACCTGCGCCGGAACATTGCAGGGCAGGAGGGCGATAACGAATGTGAGGAGGATCGTGATAAAACCAGAGGGCCGATTGTGAAAGCATGCTTCACCGCAGAGACGCGGAGAGCGCAGAGATAACGCAGAGAGAAGAGAAAACCTCTGCGCGGCCTCCGCGTTTTCTGCTCCTCTGCGGTGAACCCCACTCTCACACCGGGATTCCTGACCTTGCAACAGGCAATGAGTGATTTTCATTTCATCCCCTTTGTCTTTCCCGTCCGTGATTGCCGGATCGTCTGAAGCAGGACCTGATAATCGCGCTTCTGCTCATCGAGAGAGCGCGCGGTAATGATGACCTGCGGGCTGGGATGGTAGAGCGGGACGAGCAACCGCCCGTGCCACCGCCCGACCCGCGCGGCGTGATCGCGCAGGGTAAACTTGTGCGGCTCGATCAGCCTGAGCGCCTCCAGCGCGACCGCGCCGAGCGTGGCGATGACATGCGGGTTGACGAGTTCGATCTGGCGGCGCAGGAAATCGGAGCAGTTACGAATCTCTTCGCGCTTCGGACGGTCATTCGCGCCGCCCGGCTTGCGCGGGCTGCACAGCACCGAGTTGGTGATGAAGATGTCCCGGCGCGTCAGGTTGATTGAAGCGAGCAGCGATTCAAAGTTACGGCCCGACGCGTCGCCGTGAAACGGGATGCGCGTGCGGTCACCGCCATTGCGGCCCGGGGCTTCGGCAATGAACATCACCCGCGCGTCAATCGAACCGTTCAGGTGACTCAGCACGGCCCGGCGCTCGCACATTCGTTCGCAGCGGACGCAGTTCGCGGCTTCGAGCGCCAGTTGGTCGAAAGCTTTCCGGGCAGCGGGCAGGTGAGTCATGACGGTGAGAGGCTACTACGCGCGCTCATCCGGGTTCAAGGTGGGATGAATGATTTGGCCGTACCCGGGTGGCCTTACCTGAGAGGTGCGGGGTTGAAGATCACGTACTTCTGCTGGTGATTGACGTAGAGTGAGTGAAACAGGCTGGTGGGCAGCAACCCGTTCTCGATCCTGCCCGAGCGGGAAGCCTGTTCGGGGATGAGAATGACCTGCAGGTCGGCAAACCTCTCTTCCCCGATCTCAAATTGATTGAGGCTTGCTGACGATACCGTCCGGCTGCCGGCGGTGGTGGCGATGCCGACCTTTGAATGTGCCCTCAGGTCAGAGCCGGGCGCGCAATTATCGGGCAGCGGCTGAAAGAGGATCAGATGTGGTGCCGCCGAATCGAGCGCAAGGCGCAGGGGCCGCTCGTCGCGTGATGTGAGGCGTGTGGTCACGAGGACGCGGCCTTCGTCACATTCGACGGGCAGCCGCGCCCCGCGCATCCGGCCGTCAAATTCGCGGCCCGTTTCAAATTCCAGCCGCCGATCCCTGTAACTGAGCAGGTAGTTGAACTGCGCGAGGAAGTTCTGCCCGACGATGCCGCTGATGCCGGGATGCTGCGCGCGGAGTTCGCGCAGATCACTGATCAGGACTTCGAGGTTTGCCGCCGTTGCGGAACCGATGCTCAGGCGATCAAGCCGGGAGCGCGGGACGACGCTCTCGCCCGCCGCCGTCACGAGTACGATCCGATCAATCGGGCGGAGCGCGAGTTTTTGCGCCAACTCCCGATGGATCACAGTCGTATTAGTCCCCGTGTCGAGCAGGAAATCGAAAGGCCCCGCGCCGTTCACCTCGACGGTAATTACAACCAGATGCCCCCGAATCAATTTTATTGGAATTGAGGCATTGGCAAGCGCGGCCCCGTTTGTGAGCAGGCAGACAAATAAACAGCCACAGATAAGTGATAATCTGACGGCCCGGGTTTGCGCCGGAATTAATTCACCAGCCTTTTTCATAACGTCCTCCGTTTTGATCGAACTGCTCGCCGGCATGGATTCTGGAACGGCTGATGATTGCGGGTCGTGATGGCCGCGTGATGGTTCGGCGGGTTTTGCTGAGGGATTTGTGATGGAAGAAAAGCCTCTGATTTATCAGTTCGATGACGTGCAGGTTGACGTCGAGACTTTCCGCGTGCTGAGGGACGGCAGTCCGCTCCAGCTTGAGCCGAAGGCTTTTGAGGTGCTGGTCTTTTTAATCAATCACCCGGGGCGGCTCGTCGAAAAGGAAGAGTTGATGGAAGCGGTCTGGAAGGAAACTTTCGTGACGCCGAATGCCCTGACGCGGGCCATCGCCCACCTGCGCAAAACTCTGGGCGATGACGCCAGGGGGGCCAGATATATTGAGACGGTGCCGACGCGCGGTTACCGCTTCATCGCGGAAGTGGAAGTCAGACGAGGGGCGGCGAATGGGGCGCGAAACGGTGACGTGAGTAACGGCAGGCACCTGTCAGCGCCGCAGACAATACAAAAGGGTCAGACCGAAACCAGAAGTCAGTGGCGGGTTCCTTTCAGAATCCTGACGGTGGCCGTCGCAACCATCGTGTTGCTCACCGCCGTATTCTTCATCTGGAAGGCGCAGACCCAATCTGACGTTTCGGCGAAGGCAGTCATCCTCGGAACCGCTCAGCTCACAACCTCACCCGGGCTTGATAACTATCCGGCCCTGTCGCCCGATGGTAATTCCCTTGCCTGGAGTTCTGACCGCAGCGGGAAGTTTGAGATTTACGTCAAGCCGCTCACGCCGGGCGGTCGCGAGCTTCAGATCACGGCGGACGGCGACCAGAACCTGCAACCCGCATGGTCGCCCGACGGAAAAATGATCGCTTATCACTCCCGGAATCGCGGCGGCATCCGCACGGTGCCGGCGCTCGGCGGGGTCGTCAGGCAACTGAGCGATTTCGGCTCGCGCCCCGCGTGGTCGCCCGACGGGCGAGCGGTCGTCTTTCAATCCACCGGGCTCGCCGACCTGAATCAGGCGGCTTTCAGCGCGATGCCGCCTTCGACGCTGTGGCTGATTCCGGCCCGAGGGGGCCCGGCCAGGCAAATTACACAGCGCGGCAATCCGCCGGGCGGGCACGGCTCGCCAGCGTGGTCGCCCGACGGGAAGCGAATAGTGTTTGTCTCTTACGACCTCGGCTTTTCAGAGGTCTGGTCCGTGACGCCGGACGGGAAGGAATTGAAACGCATGACCGACTGGCGCGGGGCGACTTTTTACGACCCGGTCTTCTCGCCTGACGGGAATTACCTTTACATCTCGACGGCCTCCGGCAATTTCAGGTTGTGGAAAGCCCGCATCTCACGCGAGACGGGAACGATTGATGGCGAACCGGTCGAAGTCGCCAACACCGGGGCCGCGCTGGCCCGGCACCTGACTGTTTCTCCGGACGGCGGACGGGTCGCTTACAGCCTGATGACGATGACCAACAACATCGGCGCGGTGAGGCTTCAGCCGGGATCACACACTGCGGCGGACAATCCGACTCTGCTGACGCAGGACACCAACTATCGGAAGCTGGTGACGACTTTTTCGCCGGACGGAAAGAGGATCGCCTACAGTGTGTGGCGGCAGGGGGCCGACAGTGAAATCTGGCTGATGGACGCGGACGGGACGAATGCCCGGCAGCTGACGGCTGACCCGGCGCTGCCTCTGGGCTGGCTGCCCTCCGGCGAGCAGCTTGTCTTTGTCTCCAGAATCCCATCCGGCCCGGCGCTCTCGGTCATTGACTTGCAAAGCGGGAAACAAACGCTGCTCTCAGACTTCAAATTACAGGGTAAGATGGGGCGGCTCTCGCCCGACGCCCGCTCCATTGCTTACAACAGCACAGCCAACGGCACGATCAATCTATGGAAAGCCGCCGTCACCGGCGGTGAACCGCAGCAGCTGACCTCGGACGAGGAATTGATGGGGTTCCCCTGCTGGTCGCCGGACGGCAAGTTCCTCGCCTTTGAAATGACGCGCGGCGACGACACGCACATCGCCGTCATCCCGAGCGACGGCGGCCCGTACACACAACTGACCACCGACCGCGGCCAGAGCTGGCCCGGAAGCTGGTCGCCCGATGGAGATAAGATCGCCTTCGCGGGCCTGCGCGACGGCGTCTGGAACGTCTGGTGGGTGTCGCGCCGCGACGGCACCCGGCAGCGGGTGACGAATTACACGAAGCCGAACACCTACGTCCGCTACCCCACCTGGTCGCCGCTCGGCCGGCAGATCGCATACGAATTCGCCGAAACAAAGGGCAACATCTGGATGATGGAATTGAAATGACGAGAAGCCGGGGGATAGAATGCCGCCGCAGCAATTGCTGATCACAACGAAGAGATAAATTCACCCGGGCGCCGCTGCGGAGCCTCGCGACTCTGACCTGTGCCGGGAACAATCCACCGAAGACTGTCCATTTATGCCTGAACCAGTCGAGCGCCGAATGGCGCAGGAATTCGCCGTCTATTACGACCTCTATGTGCCCGACGGAGCGGGGCCGAAGCCGCTGCTGATTGCATTGCACGGTTACGGCGGCGACAAGAGTTCGATGATGAAGCTGGCGCGGCGCATCAACGACCGCGACTACGTGATCGCCGCATTGCAGGGGCCGCACCAGCATATGATCATCCCGCCGCCCGATTCCCCCGACCGCCAGCGCGGGCCGGGTTACGGGTTCGGCTGGCTGACCAACTTCAAGCCGGAAGAATCGGTCGCACTCCACCACCGCGCCGTCAATCAGATCATTGACACGCTCGCCGCCGAAGGCACGGCCGATTCACACAATGTTTTTCTGATGGGATTCTCGCAGGCGGTCGGGGCCAATTTCCGCTACGCCTTCACGCACCCGCAGCGCGTCCGCGGGGTGATCGCCATCTGCGGCGGTATTCCCGGCGACTGGGAGAGCAGCGGAGACAAGTACCACGCCGGCGCGCTCGACGTGCTTTACCTTGGGGCGGAGCGCGACGAGTATTATCAGCCGGAGCGGATCAGGAAATATGCAAGTGCGCTCGCCGCCCGGGCCCGCTCGGTCAGGCTGGAATTCTTCGACACGACGCACGAAGTCCCGCGCGATTCGTATCCGCTGATTGACGCGTGGATCAAAGAGAGAATGAGTTGATCCCTTATGCAGTGAAGGCAGATCTATGCCCGTGTCAATGGACATCATTCAGGCCGACTTTGACCGCATCGCGCTGCTTTCACAGGCCGGTGGTGACCACAACAGCCATTATCACCGCTTTCTGCTCGGACAGCTCCCGCCGCGGTTGCTGTGTTCACTTGAGATCGGCTGCGGGACGGGCGCGTTCGCGCGACGGCTGGCTGAGCGCTCCGACAAAGTGCTGGCGCTGGATCTGTCGCCGGAGATGATCCGGTCGGCCGGAGAAAATTCAAGGTGGCACCCGAACATTGACTTCCGGGTTGCTGACGTCCTGACCACGGAACTCCCTGCCGGGCACTTTGATTGTGTTGTCTCGATTGCCACGCTGCATCACCTGCCGATGGAAGAGACGCTCGTCAGGATAAAGAACGCGATGAAACCGGGCGGCACGCTGCTCGTCCTCGACCTGCGCCGGACCGAAGGGTTGTCGGAACTGGCGGCAGGCGCGATGGCTTGGCCGGTGAGCGCGGCGTTGAGACTGATCGTGAATGGTCGGCTGATCGAGCCGCCTGAACTGCGCCGGGCGTGGAATGAACACGGGCGCAACGATTCTTATCTGACCACGTCACAGGTTCGCCGAATTTGTGCCGACCTGCTGCCCGGCGCGGTAGTGAGAAAACACCTGCTCTGGCGTTATTCTGTCGTCTGGCAAAAGCCTTCGGGATGACGATAGATTGATCGTGTTGGCTGCAATTGCGGCCGGGAAGGATTTCAGGAATCAGATGGATTTTGAATCAGAGAGTGAAAAGAAATTTCGCGGCGCGGGCGGCACGCCGGGCGGGGTTGGAGAATTCCTGCTCGGCCTCGTGATGGCCATCGGCGGGGGTTACCTGCTCACGAATCAGGTGACGGTGACGAGCAGTTACTGGCAGCTCTGGGGCTACAACGCCTTCGGCCTGTCGCTCGTGCCGCTGATGTTCGGGGTCGGGCTCCTCTTCTTCAACGGCAAGTCAATCGCGGGCTGGCTCCTGACACTGGCGGGCTCAGTCATCATCTTCTTCGGCATCATCACCAACCTCTCGATCTATTTTCAACCCACCAGCCTCTTCAACACGATTGTCATGCTCGTGCTGCTCGCGGGCGGCATCGGGCTCATTGCACGCTCACTGCGGGCGCATTAAGCCCCGGGCCCCCTGACCTCGGCGCCGATCACGGCCTGAATTTCACGCGCCATGATTTCATGCCCCAATTGATTCCACCGGTGATTGCCGGGGGAAAACACTTTGCCACCCTGATCCGTCATCCAGTCGTGGGCGTTGATGACCGGGACGTCCAGACGCCCCCCGACTCTCAAAATCGCCTGATTGATCACTGAACACATTTCCGGTGACTTGAGTTCCTCATTCCCGGTATCCACGTTGAACCCGCCGGGCCCCATCAACACTACCCGGCAGGCGCTGGTCTGCTGACAGAACCTGACGGCGTCCTCGACCAGCCGTTCGTATTCATCGGGGCTGACCGGGGCGCAGACGACGGTCGGGACAAACGCAGACCTTTTTCTGAACGCCCTCGCGAGCGCGGAGTCTTTCCGGACACTCGCCTCGATTTTCCGGACGAACGAGCGGGCCAGATTCATCACGTCGGGCGCGGCCAGATAGAGGGAATTCAGGCGGAACGGGACGGAGGCGAAGATCGCCGGCAGACTGATGAAGATGATGTCTGGGGCGGATGAGAGGCAGCTTCTGAGCAGGGCCTTCAGCCCCACTGGGTGAAGCAGCGGCCTGAAATCCGGCTGAAAGCTGAGGCCGGGGAATTGCGCGGCGAGCAGCCGGCAGACAAGTTTCGGATACGCGTTCACATCGTCAATGCCGTATCCTGCGGCAATGCACTGGCCGAGGAAAATGATCCTGATACTTCTGCCATGTTTTCTTATTTTCATTTTCAGGGGCGTCAGTAAACAGTCGCGTTTGTCGGACAGATGGTCACATTTGGCTGTTATTCGACGCCTGAATATTTCCAGATCAATTCGTCAGGCCAGCGGTTATTTTTCAGAAACTCCAGATACTCGCGCTCGCCTTTGACATAAACGCCCAGGAAAGCCACGCTGTACGAATTGATGATCGCGTAAGTCTTCTCCATCGAGGTGTAGTTGAACGCCTCGCCCGTCTCGCGCCGTTTGCCCGTGCCGGCGCCGTCGCCGAAATTTTTATTGATCTTGAAAATGTCGGTGAACGAGAAGTGCCCGCCGTTTTTCAATTCGAGCAGGTATGAAGGCCCCGTATGTTTCGCGTGATGGGAGCGAATGATTTCATTCCCCTTCTCACCGATGGTCAGGTCTTCGGTGCCGAGCATCAGCAGCGAGGGCACTGTGCGGTTGGTGCGCTCGGGGTACGCCCCGGACATGGCGATCACGGCCTTGAAGCGCGGGTCGAGGTCGGCCACGCGGATCGCCGTCATCGAGCCGAACGACATTCCCGCGGCAGTCACTTTCGCGAGATCGAGCCGCCCGGCAAAGCGTTTGTCCGCGCCCTCGTTCCACCGCGTCATCTCGTCGAGCAGAAAGCTCATGTCCTTCGGGCGGTCAACCGCCGAGTTGCGGCGCTCGGCGGCCTGGTTGCGGATCACCTTGCCGTTGATGACTGTCATCCGCGCGTTGCCGGTGTGATCGGCGGAGACTACCACATACCCGTGGCTCGCAAGGTAATCGCACCAGAAGGTGTTCTGATGGCGTGACCCGCCATTGCCGTGCGAAAAAACGACGAGCGGGAACTTTCCTTTGCGCACATTCGCGTCACGCACCGAGTAGTCCCGGAAGCGCTGGTCGAGTTCCGCGAGCGGCATTTTATAAGTGGCGCTCAGGAGCGACTCGATTTCCGGCGTGACTTTACCGGGGATGAAATCCGAGTACTTGTTCTTCGGCTTGCCGCGCGCGTCATCGGTCGCCGGGTACCAGATTTCAGTGACGAGCGTGCGGGGCTCTTTCGTGAAGGAGTCAGTGCGGCTCTTATCCACGAGTAAGGTCGTGGTGACGCCGACCGGGTAAGGCCCCATCGCCATCGGGTCGGGGACTTTGGATGCGGCTTCGCCATGCGGCAGCAGCAGAGTCGAAGCCAGCAGAACCACACCAGCGGCAAGGACAGTCAGGTGTCGGCGCATAAAGATTTCCTTTCGGTCAGACGTTCTGAAAATTTCGCGGCTTAGAATATCACTACCATCGTGCCTTCAGGAATCTGATCGAAAACTTTGCCGATGTCGGAAAGGTGCATCACCACGCAGCCCCACGACAGGTGGCGCGGGCCGTCGTTGCTCCATTCGCGAATCCACCCGTGAAAGCCTATGCCGCCGCCGAGGCCCGCGGTCTCAAGCGTCGGCGCGCGCCGCTCCCAGGCGGCGTTGATCTGAGCTTCCTGTTGCGGAGTAATGATCCCCTGGGTGCGCCCCCACGCGGCGTCAAATTTGTTCGGGTAATTCACCTTGATCCAGTGCCCGCCGTAATACCCGCCGTACGCGCCGTCGAATTTGCCGCGGTGTTTGTAAGTGACAAAGTACATCCCCTTCGGAGTCCTGTTGTCGCCCTGCAGCCGCTTCTGCCCCTTTGACTGCCCGAAGCTCACGTCGTACTCGCCCTGCATCCGGCCGCGCTCGTAGAGCCGCATCCTGTAACTGTTCTGATCCACCAGCACGAGCGTCGCCTCCTGCTGCGGCACGGGCAGCCGGCGATGAGAGTTGATAAAGGCGGAAGGTTCCGCGTAATGCTCGCGCACCCACGCCTGATCCTTGCCGTCCGATGAGGGCCAGTAAGTCGGGGCCAGACTTTCATCCCGCCTCAGTTCCAGGTGCAGATGTGCATTGAATAGTTTTTCCGGATCCTGCCCGACTGTCGCAATCAGCTGCCGCCTCTTCACCTCTTCGCCGCGCCTTACTTTGGTCGTCTGAAGGTGCGCGTAGAGCGAGCGGACCCGCCGCCGCTCGAAGTTTTCATAAAAGGCGTGTTCGATGACGATCACATTCCCCCACAGCCTGCCGCAGTCCCCGGCAAACACCACGCGCCCGTTCGCCACGGCAAAAACATCCTGCCCGAGATCGGTGTTCCCGCCCCCCGTGCCGTTCCAGTCCTCGCCGGTGTGGATGCCCATGCTGTACTTTTCAGCAAAGTGCGTGGCGACGTACCAGCCGTTGTAACTTCTGCCGGTCGCTTTGTCGGTGTAAGAACCTTTGCCGTCAGGGTTGCCGAAGGGAAAGTCGAAGCCGTCAGCCGGAGCTACGCCGGCATTGAGGTAAGCGTCAAAAACATCCACGGCGCCCCGCCGTTCAGCCCCGCTGGTCGCGGGCGCTGTCCCCGATGCGGTTCTGCCGGCACACCCGTCGGTCTCGATCAGCAACAGCAGCAGTGGCAGCAGTCTGAGCAATCCGCGCATATCTTTTCTCCAGGATCATTCCAATAATCCACGCCCGATGATCCACAGACGCCCTGCTGCGTGCCCCGGTTCCGCAAAAAATTTACCTTTGCAAAAAAATTGCCGCACATCGGAGCCAGTCTGTCCGTCCGTTCGGGCGGGTTTACGGGGTAGCTGTATACGTGGGAAGTCAGAAGTCAAAAGGCAAAAGTTAAAAGTAAGAAAGCCGCAGCTGCCCCGACCGATACCAGCTTGTCTGGTGCCCTGACTTTTGCCTTTCACCTTCTGACTTCTGCCTTCCCGCTTATGCCGGCCGGGTGGCGGGGTTTTAGAGCAAAAGATTCAACCAGATGTTTGGCGCGTGGGCAGCTCCCGCCGATCAGCGCGCCCTTCAGAGGATACGAGAAATATGGCGACTCGAAAGGAGAACCTTATGACTGAGAAAGCGGCACAAATGAAAAAGGAACCACCCTCACCCAACGGCCTGTTCATCGCTGGCGTGGACACCGGCTACGGCAACACGAAGGTTTACACCATCAAGGCAGGCCAGCCGAAATCCGTGATCTTCCCGTCGGTCACCGGGCGGACGGCCTTCACCGACGACTTCATGCGCACCGAGGCCGAAGTCGAATTCATCGCGCGCCAGCCGCGCTTCCACGAGAGCCCGCTCAATTACGGCGAAACCGCCGTCCGGCTCAACCGTGGCGGTCAGGCGTCAAACGACCGCGGCAGATTCACGCGCGAATACAACCCGCTGCTCACCATCGCCGGTCTGGCCCGCCTGATCGTCAAGGAGCAGCTGCCCCATCAGGTTGACACGCTCGTCGTCGGACTGCCCGTCAATTACTTCAGAACCTACCAGCAGGAGATGACCGAGGCGCTCAAAGGCGAACACCCGGTCACGCTCTACCGCGAAAACGGCTCCGTCCTGCGCGACCTGAAAATCAGCGTTGACAACGTCATGGTCATCCCGCAGGGTTATGGCGCGTACCTGTCGTGGGCGCTCAACGAGCAGGGCGGCAAGGTCGCCGACCGTCTGGTCCCGACCGCGGTGATTGACGGCGGCGAAAGCACGTGTGACATCGTCGCCGCCGAGGGCCGCTACCTCGATAACCTCTCGAAATCAATCCCCTCGGCGCTCGACGAGGTCTACCACGAGATGGAGCGCCAGATTGACGAGCAGACCGGGACCTTCGTCGCGCGCACCCAGATCGAAGCATACATCCGCCAGAACAAGACGCTGCCGGGCGGCGACCGCCGGCTCGACCTGGCCGCCATGCGCAAGCAGATCATCGCGCACAAGGCCGAAGAGATCGTCAACCGCATCCTCACGACGGTGCGCCCGATCCAGCCCGAACACGTGCTGGTCTGCGGCGGCAGCGGGATGGAGCTTTTCGAGGCGATCAGGAAGGCCCTGCCGATTGCCGAGAAGCTGGAGCCGATGGTACTCGCGAACGCGATCGGGTATTACCGGTACGGCGTGATGAGGACGCAGGTGGCGGTGGCAGCAGCATGACGTCAATTGCAGCGGAGGCCGGCCAACGGAGGCTTCGATTACTCCCGGCATTTCAGGCCGGCCCCGCTGAATACGGCCGCTAGGCGGCTTTCGCGAATGGGTGTCGTATACCGATGATAGGAGACCAACATGTCACACGGCAAGATCTGTTACCTGGAAATTCCAGCGATAACGGCGGCAGCATCAGCCAGCTTCTATAGCAGCATTTTTGGCTGGGCCATCAGAAGGCGTGGAGACGGCGAGCTGGCCTTCGACGACACAGGCGGCGTTAGTGGAACATGGGTGAAGGAGAGCGACAGAACTCCGGACGAGCAGACACTCATATACATCATGGTGGATGATATTTCAGACACTCTCAAAAAGATTGAAGCCGCAGGTGGCCGCGTGACGACGCCACGAACAGATATTGCCCCAGGCTCGGGGGCATTTGCCGTTTTTGTGGATCCAGCGGGCGCCGAATTTGGACTATACGAAGAGCCAAAACGCCAATCGACGGCCGACTAACACCACGATGCAGCCGACAAACGGCACGCGGCGATTTTTCGCCTGGTTGAACTGTATGCTCGCGCCGTTTGCGGCTGATCGTGGGGCCGTCAGGCCGACAAACGTGCGTCAGCACCGATATCGACGCCCCGTGTTGCCCATGGGCTATAGACCATCACTCGAACCCCGGGAGAAACACCATGATCGTTGAAGCACAGGTAACCATCAACGGATCCAGGGCGGCGATCTGGGCCGCACTGACCAACATCGAGAACGCCTCGGAAACCATCAGCGGAATCGAAAACATTGAGGTTCTCGAAAAACCGGCAAACGGGCTCGTAGGACTAAGGTGGCGAGAGACCCGAATGTATTTCGGGAAACCCGCTACCGTGGAAAAGCGGGTCACTGATGCTGCTGAGAACGAGTTCTACAAGACCAGGGCAGAAAGTGATGGATTTGTATTCCTATCCACCATGAGCATTACAGAGAGCGGTCGCGGCATTACGTTGACCAGTTCTCATGAAACCAATCCTCAAGGCATCGTTGCAAAATTACGGTCGAGCCCAATGTTTCTGTTCAAGGGCGTGGTGAAAAAGGCCCTCCTGAAAGACCTCAACGATATCAAGTCCGCAGTCGAACAGGAATGATCGATTGCAGCCTGACAACGGCATGCAGCGGACGGCGCTCCGCGCCGCCGCTGATGCCGAGCGTTGGGCGGACGATCCGGGAGGACAGCGTTCGCGCGTCCAATGGGTCGCAATGTTGATTTTCGTAGTACGCTTTCGTGGCAACCGTGCGATCCCCTGAACGCAGTTTCCACCCCTCGAAAGGAACACGCAATGTCGAAGGTTGTCGCAATCATGTCCATGTCGCTCGACGGCTACGTCGCCGACCTCAACGATGGCGTGGCCGAAGTTTTCGACTGGTACTTCACCTCGGGGGACGTCGAATTCCACACCGGAGGGTCGGACCCCATGACGTTCAAGGTGTCCGGGCCGAGCGCCGAACACCTTCGCGGTCTCTGGCCCGGACTTGGTGCCCTACTCACCGGTCGACGCACGTTCGACAAAGCCCACGGCTGGGACGGAAATCACGCCTGGGGACCGGCATTCGTACTTACGCACCACATCCCGGCCGGATGGCCGCGACCCAACTCGACTGTGTACTTCGTGACCGACGGCATCGAAAGCGCCGTGAACCAGGCCAAAGCCGCCGCCGCCGGGAAGAAAGTTGGGGTCCACGGCGCTGACACCATCCAGCAGTTGCTGAATGCTGGCCTCCTCGACGAAATCAGCGTAGACATCGCGGCGGTTCTTCTTGGCTCCGGAGTTCGACTCTTTGACCACCTCGCCGGCACGCCAGCCGTCCTTGGCAATCCGACGGTGATCCCGGGCGTCGGCGTTACACACCTGCGCTACCCAGTACGCAAGGCGTAGTGTTAGCCCGCTTCAGGAGGACGTAATGCGACCCCTTCGGTATTCCATCAACGTCACATTGGACGGGTGCTGCGATCATCGTGTAATGATCCCGGACGAAGACATTCATCGTCACGCGATGGAGAACATCGCTCAGGCCGATGCCCTCCTCTTCGGCCGGGTGACTTACGAAATGATGGAGGCGGGGTGGCGATGGCCGGCGGGAGCGAGGCCGGATTGGATGGCTGATTGGATGGAACCCTTCGCCCGGACGATCGACGCGGCAAAGAAATACGTTGTGTCGAACACCCTGGACCGCGTCGATTGGAACGCGGAGTTCGTGCGCGGGGATCTCGGGAAGGCCGTCGAGCAGCTCAAGCGGGAGTCGGGTAAGGGACTGTTCGTGGGAGGCGTGAAGCTCCCGCTGGCGTTGGCGGAGCTGGGATTGATCGATGAGTACGAGTTCGTCGTGCAGCCCAGGCTAGCGGGCCATGGGCCGACGTTGTTTGCGGGACTATCGAAGCGTGTCGACTTGAAGCTTGTGAGCCGGCTGGAGTTCGGCTCGGGGGCGGTGGCGATGCGGTATGAGCCGAGAAGGTAGCCATCGGAACTGAAGTCTACGCTCTCCCAGGTCGCCTTTCCCTCTATTGAGCCACCAGCGGTCGCTTGGCCGTGTTGCACTTAGAGCGGATTCCTTTTCAGTGTACGGTTTTTCATGCGGCGGAACCATTGATTCCATTGGATCGCAACCCGGACACCCAAAGGGAACCCGATATAGTATGCGTATTCGCGGAAGCAGCTTAACGCTCGTTAGGCCGCACCACACATCATCACAACCAGCAACACAAAGGAGAAATCTGTGAGCAAACAAGTATTCATCAACCTCCCGGTCGCCGACCTCCCAAAGTCAATTGCCTTCTTCAAGGCACTCGGCTACTCACACAATCCGCAGACCACCGACGGCTCTGGCGCGTGCATCGTCGTCAGCGACACGATTCTTGTCATGTTGCTTACGCACGCCAGGTTTCGTGACTTCACGCCCAAAGCCATCTGCGATACGAGCAAGGCCGCCGAGGTTTTGCTCACCCTCAGTTGCGAGAGTCGTGAGCAGGTAGATGATCTTGTCGCCAAAGCGGTCGCCGCGGGCGGCTCGACCTACGACAAGCCGGAGGATTACGGCTTCATGTATACGCACAGCTTTGTCGACCCAGACGGCCACGGGTGGGGGCTCGTCCACATGAGCGCCATGCCGGCACAGAAGTGACCCGTGTAATTCAAACACGAAGACCCTGCGGCCTGACTATTCATTCAAGCCGACGCCGCTACGCGGCGCGGCTTAATTCAGGCGTCAGGCGGCGCGGGTTAGGATAGCGCGGGTCCGCATTCGAACTGCGGCGAGGTTTCCAACCCAAGTGAGTATGAGGAGGTTTCTATGAGCCCAAAGAAGGACACGCAAAAATCCGCCAGGAGTACCACCGCGATCAACAAGAAGTCCGGAGGATTCACGGACGAGGAACGAGCCGCGATGAAGAATCGCGCCCAGGAGTTGAAGGCGGAAGCGCGCGCGAACAAGGCGGACGGGGAAAGCGATGTACTCGCGAAGATCGCCGAGATGCCGGAACCGGATCGCGCCATGGCCAGGCGGCTCCATGCGATCATCAAAGCCAGCGCGCCAGCCCTCTCGCCGAAAACCTGGTACGGGATGCCCGCGTATGCCAGGGACGGCAAGGTCGTCTGCTTCTTCCAAAGCGCGCAGAAGTTCAAGACGAGGTACGCGACGTTCGGCTTCAACGACGCGGCGAACCTCGACGAAGGCGCCCTGTGGCCGGTCGCCTTCGCGCTGAAGGAGTTGACTGCCACCGAAGAGGCAAGGATCAGCGCGCTCGTGAAGAAAGCGGTAAGTTGAAGACTGAGTTCGCCACTGCCCCCGCCCCAAGCGGGATCGTCGGTCGGGACGAGGCGTTCCCGCGTGACGAGAACGCGCGCCATCGTGCGCCGAACGAGTCCCATAGCCGGTGAAGCGGAAAGAGAAGTCGAAAGATCGATTTTGGGAACGGAGAAGGTCTGACACTGTTGCAGGCGGAGCGGCTTCTCATAGTCAATGGGCTTGATAGCGAGCGCGTCACCCGGTGAACAAGGCCGTTGAACTTGTGCGTCAGAGTCTCTTTGGCGTCTCCAGGGACCATAGATGAGGGACGAGGCGATCCAACAAAAGTTTACTGAAGCGCTCGACGCGCTTATCGGGCAGGTGCAAAGGGACGCTTCGGTCCTCGCGGCCATCCTCTGCGGCAGCCTGTCGCACGACACGGTCTGGGCGAAGTCCGACATTGACCTGGTACTCGTGACGGTTGATGACAGGAAGGGGGGGCCGACAGACCTCTCGCTTTACGCTGACGGGGTGAACATTCACGCGTTCCTCATGCCGCGCGCGGAGTTTCGCAGGACGGTCGAAGGTTCAGTCCACAACTCATTCATGCACTCGTTTCTGGCGAAGGGCCGGCTGCTCTATACGCATGATCAGACCATCGCTGACCTCTGCGCCGGGCTTCATGAGATCGGCGCTCGCGACGTGCAGGTGCAGCTCCTGCGCGCGGCGACGAACGCGCTCTCCGCGATCTACAAGGCCCACAAATTTTTCGTTACGCGCGGCGACCTCGACTACACGGCGCTCTGGATTCTCTACGCCGCGACTCCACTGGCAAAGATCGAAGTGATTGGCGCGCGCCTGCTGGCCGACCGTGAGGTGATCCCGCAGGCGATGAAGCTCGACCCGGCCTTCTTCAAAACGATTTACGCCGACCTGCTCAACTCCAGGAAGACGCGAAAGAACGTACAAGCGGCGCTCGACGCGGTTGACCGCTACGTCGCGGAACGTGCGGCGATGCTGTTCGGGCCGGTGATCGAGTACCTGCGCGAAGTCGGAGAAGCGCGCTCGTGCGGCGAAATCGAGGATTATTTCAAACGGAACTTCGGCGTGAGTGGTGTGACCGCGGCGTGCGAGTACCTGGCGGATCGGGGGCTCATCGGCAAGGCAGGCGTGCCCGTCCGTCTGACGAAGAAGAGCAACGTCCAGGTGCAGGAGCTGGCATTCTTTTACATGGGGGAACCACAGGATGGCTTCTAAAGCTGCGCTGAAGCGAAACGGCAGGAAAGCGGCACCACCTGCCTCCCCTTCCCGTCAGGGGGGAATCGGACAAGTTGCCAACGTGGGTGCGCCGAAGACTGCCGCCCGCACGACGATCGCGGTGCAGGGCGCGCGCGCGCATAACCTCAGGAACATCTCGCTCGAGATCCCGCGCGACAGCCTCGTCGTCGTCACCGGGCTTTCGGGTTCGGGCAAGTCGAGCCTCGCGTTCGACACAATCTACGCCGAGGGGCAGCGGCGCTACATGGAATCTCTGTCGAGCTACGCCAGGCGGTTCGTCGCCCAAGTGGCGAAACCCGACGTGGATTTCGTCTTCGGCCTCTCGCCCGTAATCTCCATCGAGCAGAAGACCATCGCCAGCAACCCGCGCTCGACCGTCGGCACGATGACCGACATCGCCAGCTACCTGAACCTCCTGTTCGCCACAATCGCCGAGGCGCACTGCCCGCGCACCGGCGAGCCGACGCCCAAGCTCACTTCAAGCCAGATTCTCGAAGCGATCCTCACGCTCCCCGAAGGCGCAGAGATAGAGTTGCGGGCGCCCGTGTTCAGGGTTTACGGCGAGGATCTGGACTTCGTCTTCACCGAAGTGCGCAAAAAAGGCTGCCGGCGGCTGATCATTGACGGCAGGCCGGTGGACATCTCCGAGCAGATCGAACCTGACGAATCGAAAGTGCGGGACCTGGACGCCGTCGTGGATCGGTTCGTGGTCAGCCGGAAGCACGAGAAGGCGATCAAGGCGGGGATCGCTGCCACGCTGCTCGTGGGCGACGGGCTCATGCAGGTTCACATCATCAAAGGCGCGAGCAAGGTTGAAAGCGAGCGCTTTTACCGTGCCTCGTGCAGCTCGACGCATCACTTCATCTACGGCGACATCCAGCCCGACTACTTCGTCTTCAACAACCCCGAGAGCGCCTGCCGGACGTGCGGCGGCCTCGGCGTGGACAAGCTCACTCACCCCGAACTGCTCATCCCCGACCCGCGGCGCAGCATCCGCGGCGGGTGCTTTGTGCGCGAGGCGCTCAAGTACAACCCGGACACCTGGGACGGGCGGATGATGTACAGCCTTGCGCAGGCGCTCGGGTTCTCGCTCGATGCGCCGTGGGAGAAACTGCCCGAGACGGTGCGCCACGCGATCCTCTACGGCGTCGAGAAGAAGATCCTGACGGCCTGTCCGCCCGAGGCCAAAGACAAACGCGGCGACTGGGAAGGCAAAGAGGTCGGCTTCGGCGGGATCGCGCGCCGCATTGAGCGGAATTACCGCCGCTACCGGCAACGCGGCGAAGCCAGCTCCGGGATGGAGGCCTGGCTCGACAAGGTGATGGTGGAACGCACCTGCCCCGACTGCAACGGCGCGCGGTTGCGGGCGACGAGGCTCTTGTTCACCATCGCGGGCAGGACCATCCAGGATTTTGGCCAGATGAATTTCGATGAGCTGCACGCCTTCCTCGGCACGATCAAACCCACGGGGCGCGGCGCCGATGCGGGCCGGCAGGTACTCGGTGAAATCCGCGCCCGGCTGGAACTGCTCCTGGGCATCGGGCTCGACTATCTGAACTTCAACCGCCGCTCGGGAACGCTCTCAGGCGGCGAGTCGCAGCGGATCCGCCTGTCCACGCAGATTGGGTCGGGGCTGATGGGGATGCTCTACGTGCTTGACGAGCCGAGCATCGGCCTGCACCCGAAGGATAATGTGAAGATGATCGCGACGCTCAGGAGCCTGCGCGACATCGGCAACACGGTCATCGTCGTCGAACACGATGAGGACACGATCCGCGCCGCCGACCACGTCGTCGAGATGGGCCCCGGCCCCGGAGTCCACGGCGGCAAAGTGGTGGTGCAGGGGCGACTTGACGACGTACTCGCGTGCAAGGCGTCGCCGACGGGGCAGTTCCTTTCGGGCAGGCGGTCAATCGCGACGCCAAAAGCCAGGCGCCAGAACAGCGGCAAAGCGCTCGTGGTGCGCGGCGCGCGGGAAAACAATCTCAAGGCAATTGACGTGACGTTCCCGCTCGGGCAACTCGTCGCGATCACCGGCGCCTCCGGGTCGGGCAAGAGTACGCTCGTCAACGAAATCCTCTACAAGGCGCTGTGGAAGCGGCTCGAAGACACGCGCACGCTGCCGGGCAGGCACGACGGCGTGGACGGTATAGAGTACGTACACAAAGTCGTCAACATTGACCAGTCGCCGATCGGGCGCAACAGCCGGTCGAACCCTGCGACGTATGTCGGCTTCTACGACACGATCCGCGATCTGTTCACGCGCGCGCCGCTCGCGCTGGAGCGCGGCTACAAGCCGGGACGGTTCAGCTTCAACGTCAAGGGCGGCCGGTGCGAGGAGTGCCAGGGTGAGGGCGTGATCACTACGCAGCTTTATTTCATGCCCGACGTGGAGGTGATCTGCGGCGCGTGCAAGGGCGCACGGTTCAACAGCGAGACGCTTGAAGTCACCTTGCGCGGCAAAACCATTGACGACGTGCTGAATATGTCGGTCGAGGAAGGCGTGACATTCTTCGCCGCCGAGCCGGCGGTGGGCAGGAAGATCGAGGTACTCAAAGACCTGGGGCTGGGATACCTGACGCTGGGCCAGTCGGCGACGACGCTCTCGGGTGGCGAGGCGCAGCGGATCAAGATCGCGACGGAGATGAGCCGGCTGCAACGGGCGAAGCACACGGTCTATATCCTCGACGAGCCGACCACGGGTCTGCATCTGGCGGACATCGAGCGGCTGCTGGAGTCTCTGAACCGGCTGGTGGACGCCGGGCACACGGTGCTGTTGATCGAACACCACTTGGACGTGATCAAGACGGCCGATCACGTGATTGACCTCGGGCCGGAAGGCGGGCAC
Source organism: Blastocatellia bacterium (assembly GCA_035652435.1). Taxonomy (GTDB): domain Bacteria; phylum Acidobacteriota; class Blastocatellia; order RBC074; family RBC074; genus DASRDU01. Next base: position 79,390 of record DASRDU010000126.1, on the reverse strand, counting down.
GCGGGCGGCGAAGTGGTGGTGACGGGTACGCCGGAAGAGATCGCCGCGTGCGGGAGGTCACACACCGGACGGTTCCTTAAGGCGCACTTGCGGGCACAGGGCTGACTGCTGCGCTGGCATCAGCAGTCAATACAGCAATACTTGTCGCCGCCTGCTTTATAATTCCCGCCTCTGACACTTTTGCCAGAGGCCTGATTACCACTCCACAAATCGGTCACGCGGGAATCTGCAACTCCTCATGCCGTAAGCTGATCATTGTTCTCAGCCCTCTCTGAAGAACCTGAGTTTTCACCTTTGAAGAAAATCTCAGAATAAATTCAACTTCCTCTCAAGACCCGGGCGGTGCGATGGAACTATCGTGGGCGGCGAAGGGAAACCGCCGGGCGGGAGAGATTTTGCGGCGGCACGACGCCGCGCACTCCCTGTCCGACAATGCAACTTGCCAGCGAAGGAGAATCCGCTATGACCCGCACCAGATCATCATTTCCCAAAAACAACCACCTGACCGTGGCCGTCCTGACGCTCGGTCTGATCATCGGCCCGGCCCTGTCACCGCTGACGGCGTCAGGCCGGAGCGGCAGCCCACCCGCAATGAAGTTACACCGCGCAGCAGCCGCGGCCCTGGCGCCGACCGGCAGCCGCGAGAAAGTGACGCCATCTGACTCGGCAATGAAAGCCAGAGTGATCGAGAACTACGGCAAACTGCCGCTCAGTTTTGAACCCAATCAGGGGCAAATTAATTCGGCGGTTAAATTCCGCGCGCGCGGCCGGGGCTATACGCTCTGGCTGACGGCCACCGAAGCCGTGCTGGCGCTGCGGAAGGGTGAAAGCGGAAGGATGAAGGCAGAATCAGAGGTCCCCTCTGATTCTGCCTTCATCCCTCATCCTTCATCCTTCGCCACGCTGCGCCTGAAGCTGGTGGGTGCCAATACGGCGCCGCAGGTCGAGGGACAGGAGCAGCTTGAGGGCCGGAGCAATTACCTGATCGGCAATGACCGCTCGCAGTGGCACACCGACATCCCGACTTATCGCGAGGTCCGTTACACCGCGGTCTGGCCCGGCATTGATCTGGTCTGGTACGGCCGGCAGCACCAGCTTGAGTACGACTTCATCGTCAGGCCGGGCGCTGACCCGGCGCAGATCAGGCTGCGGTTCGGGGGCGCCGATCAACTCCGGCTCGATGGCGGGGGCAATCTGGTCGTGGAGACGAAGGCGGGCGAGGTGGTGCAGCACGCGCCAGTGATCTATCAGGAGGGCGAGCAGGGCAGAAAGACCGTCGCCGGGAAGTATATACTCAAGGGCCGGCGCGAAGTCGGCTTTACAGTGGCGGCATATGATGCGAGCCGGCCGCTGGTGATTGATCCACAGCTTGTTTATTCGACCTACCTGGGCGGCAGTGACGTTGACAATGCCAACGGCATTGCGGCAGACGGCAGCGGAAATGCTTACATCACAGGACGAAGCATCCCTGCCGACTTCCCACTGGAAAATGGAATAGCTGAAACTAAAGGGCCGCACTCAGGAGCAGGGGCCGCTTTTGTGACGAAACTAAATGCCAGCGGCACGGACATCATCTACTCCACTTTTATCGGGCGCCCTGATGTCTTCACCTCAGATGCCGGCGCCAATGCAATTTCGGTGACCAGCGATGGCAAGGCATGCATTACCGGGACAGTTGACAATGAAAAAAGCCTCAGCGGCTTTCCCTCTACTCCCAATGCCTACCAGGACCAGGGCAGCAATCTTGCCTGCGAGGCGCCTTATTCAAGTCGTGGCCCCTGTCGCAATGACGATGCGTTCGTGACGGTCCTGAATGCGGCCGGCAACGGGCTTTTCTACTCGACCTTCTTCGGCGGGACCCGGAGCCGCTGGGGCGACCAAGCCGGTTTTGATGAAGGGCGGGCCATTGCGACAGACTCCGCCGGCCGCATCTACATCACCGGCAGGACCACATCCAACGACCTGCCCACGAAGAACGCTTTTCAGAACTCACGGCGCTCTTCATTCGGGGTGGCGGATGCCTTCATCGCCGTCTTCAACCCGGCCGCCGCGAACGGCGATGACACGCTGCTCTACGCCAGCTATCTGGGCGGCAGTGGCGAGGACGTCGGCAAAGGCATTGCCGTGGACGCCGCCCGCAACGCTTACGTCGTCGGCAGCACCGGCTCAAACGATCTGGAGACGAAAGCCCCGGCGGGGCAATCATTACCCCCGCTGCGGGCGGCGTTTCAGGGGGGCGGCACTGACGGATTCGTTGCCAAGATTGATACCGAAGCGAGCGGCGATTCCTCGCTCACGTACCTGACTTACTTCGGCGGCAATGGCAATGACCGGGCCGAGGCCGTCGCCGTTGACGCCGCCCAGCGCGCTTACATCACCGGGGCGACCAGCTCCTCCGCGACCTCCTTCCCGCTGCGCAACGCCTTCGACTCGCGGCAGTTCAACGGCGAGGCGTTCGTGGCGAAGCTCAACGCCGACGGCACGGCCCTCTTCTACTCGAGCTTCCTCGGCGGGGATAATGGCAACACGACCACCGACGGCGAGGAGGGGCTCGGCCTGGCAATTGATTCGGCAGGCAACGCCTACGTCACCGGGCGCACGACTTCGGGCGCGACTTTCCCGGTGGGGGCGGTGGCCCCCCCCTTCCCGGCGAATCTTCAGGGCACGTCTTTCGTGGCCAAGATCGAAGCCTCCGTTTCCAGTACCACCGTGCCCAGGGTTCTCTACGCAACTACCTTCGGCGGAACCGGGACCGTGGCCCGGGCGATTGCGCTCGATCCAAAAGGCAACGTCTATCTGGCCGGACTCGCGTTCTCAAGCCTGCCGACCACGCCGGGCGCTTTCCAGCCCACGTTTCATGGGCTGTTCAATGGCACATCAGATGGTTTCGTGGCGAAGATCGGCTCGACCTTCCCGGACACTATCGGCGTCTACCGGCCTTCGGTCACGGACTTCCTCCTGCGCAATTCCAACACCGCGGGCAATCCAGACATCACGGTGAACTTCAGCGGTGCGGGCGATATTCCACTGACCGGTGACTGGGACAGCAACGGGCAGGATGAAGTCGGCGTCTTCCGCCCTTCAACAGGCCAGTTTCTGCTGCGACGATCCAACTGCTTCATCTGCCTGCCAGGCATGGGAAGCATCATCTTCCTCAATAACTTCGGCCAGGCGGGCGATCTGCCCGTGGTGGGCGACTGGGATGGGGATGGGATTGACACGGTCGGCGTCTTTCGCAACGGGACGTTCCTGCTGACCAACAGCCCGAACATCAACAATTCATCCCCGACGGTTGACATCACCGTCACGCTTGGCCAGGCGGGCGACATTCCCATCGTCGGGGATTGGAATGGTGACGGCATTGACACGGTCGGGGTGTTCCGGCCTGGGGCGGCCACCTTCTTCCTGAGCAACAGCTTTAACGGAGTGGTTGACATCCCGGCCTTCGCCTTCGGCCAGCCGGGCTTCCTGCCGGTGGCCGGGGACTGGGACGGCGATGGAGTGGATACGATCGGTATCTTCAACCCCAACGCCCAGATCTTCGCTCTAAATAATGTCAATGCCACTGGGACCGGCAACGGCGACATCGTCGTCAGCTTCGGGCAGGCGGGAGATCAGCCCCTCGCCGGTGACTGGAACGGCCAGCCATAGAGTAAAAGGAGCCTGCAAAATGTCAGCCGCCCTCGCGCGACGGTCGGGCGGCTGACATTTTGCAGGCTGTCCGCCCCGCGAACAGCAGAGTTGTCCCGAGACCAGCGGCCTGCGCTCAGGGAGCGTGCCACCTACTTCACAGGCTTGCGCGGCAGTTTCTCATCGCGCATCGCCGTCTGGTAAAGGAACGCGGCCATGATCGTCGCCGCCTGTTTCATATCGTCGGCCTGAATCCGGTCAAACACGTCCTGGTTGGAATGGTGCGTGCGGGAGCCGTATTCGACTTCGTCCTGTATGAACTGGAAGCCCGGCAGCCCAATGGCGTCAAACGAGAGGTGATCGGTGCCGCCCGTGTTGGAAATCGAGAGCGTGGCCGCGCCGGCTTCGCGGAATGGGGCCAGCCACTCGCGGAAGATCGGGCGCACTGCTTCGTTCCCCTGCAAATAGACGCCGCGAATTTTGCCCGTGCCGTTGTCGAGGTTGAAATAACCCGACAGCTTGTCGTATTCGGGGCCGCGGGTAATTTTCGGCGGCGCGCCGCCGCCCATTACCATCCGCATAAAGCTCGCGTCTTCGGATTCCTCGGGTTTGCCGAAATGCTGCGCGACGTAAGCGCGCGAACCGAAGATGCCCTGCTCTTCACCGCTCCACAAGCCGATGCGGATGGTGCGGCGCGGCTGCAAATTAAGCGCCTTGAGAATGCGCACGGCTTCCATCGCCACGCCGCAGCCCGCGCCGTTGTCGGTCGCGCCCGTGCCGCTGTGCCACGAATCCATATGCGCCCCGACCATGACGAGTTCGTCTTTCTTGTCGGTGCCGGGGATTTCGGCAATCGTGTTGTAAGCCATCAGATCCTGATCGTGAAACTCCACGTCCAGCCCGACGCTGATCCTTACCTTCTCGCCCGCCTGAATCATACGCACGATGCGGTTGTAATGCTCGGAGGCGACGGTGATCTGCGCGGGAATCTTCGGCGCGTCTTTGTCGTAAGGATTGACCTTGCCGAGGAAGAGGCTTCTGACCGTCGCCATCATGGATGAGGTGTCCAGGGCCTGAGGCACGACTGCTGATTCCAGAAAGATGGTGCCGCCGTCGCCGGAACGGCTGCTTTCCACGATCAGCGCGGCGCCTTCTTCGGCGCAGAATTTCAATCGCTTCGCGCCGAAGATCGCCTGGTTGATAAAGTCTTTCAGCTGCGGGTCCTCGAATGGCGAGGGGCCGCGCTGGCGCGAATTCGGATCGGGCGCGTCGGCCAGCCGCAGCAGGTCTTTTTCCTCAAGCCGTTTGCCGGGCGCTTCAAAACGCGCCTTGATTTCGCGCGGCTTGCTGATCATCACCACTTTGTCTTTGAGCGTGCCCTTGAACTTCTGCAATTCGCCCTCGTCCTTCGCGTCAACGTAAACAATTTCAGCACCGGTGACGTTCACGCCGGGCGACCACGCTTTCGGGAACGCGATCAGCGGGATGGCCTGCGGCTCGACTATTTCCGCCGCGAAATGTTTAAGCGACCAGCCACGACCGAACGGCCCCCAAGGCTCAAGGTGCGCATTCTGCAAGCCCCATTCGGTCAGTTTGTCGCGCGTCCATTCGTTGGCCCGCTTCAGATTCGGCGAGGCAGTCAGGCGCGGGCCGATCACGTCGGTCAGGTAACTCAGAGTCTGCATGACCTGCGAGCGATTCATGCCCTCGTCTTTGATCCGCTCAATCGGGTCGTTCTTGTCTTTGGCGGGTGATGGCTGCTGCGCCGGCAGCGGCGCGCCGAGCAACAGCAGCAGGCACAGGACAGAGACGACCATACGTGATGTCCGTCGGTTCATTTCGATTCCCTCCCGGTTGGAAAGTAATTTGATCTGTCTTCGGGTCTGATCGCCCTTACCACCTGGCAATCCGGCGTGTTTCGTCTGGCGTCACAGTAAACGCACGGGTGGGGCTTCCGGTTCAGATTGAATTGCGGCCAACTATTCCTTGTCAAATCTCCATCGCGTTGCGCTGCCGGTGAACTCGCTCGTGCGGGAGATGAACGCGAAGGTTGTGGCAGGCCGGACGGCGTAAAGCGGCTCGGCGAACCCTTCCATGTCCCACTGGTATTTCGCCTCGTAGGCCTCGGCGAACTGCCGGTAGAGAACAGGATCAGTAATGCTTTCGACAACGCCTTCGATAATGACGGCTTCATCGCCGAAGTCGGAACACACCACGCAGTTTGGATTGGCGGCAATATTACGGGCCTTCCGCGATTCTTTCCCCGTGCTGAACCAGAGCCTGTCATCCAGCCAGACACCCCACACCGGCATCGCATGCGGTCGCCCGTCGGGCCGCGTGGTCGAGAGCCAGTAATTGCGCGCCCCCTCCAGACGCTCGGTCGCCCACGACCACGGCAGCAATCCGCTGCCCTCATCGGCGGCGAGAATTCCATAACCGGGCATATGCGGGCGGTCTGCTTTCGGTTCATTGCGTCCGGACTGACCCTTCTGTTCTGACATCTGGTGTCTTCCTGTACTGAATATTGTTGAATGATCGGGCCTCACAGCAGTTCGAGCAACTGACCGAGCCGTGTAATCCGTGTCAGGCCGCCATTCTCACTCTCACTTTGATCGCGATCAAGCCAGATGGCGTTAACACCGGCTGCGGCTGCGCCCCGAGCGTCTTCGCGCAGGCCATCGCCGACGTGGATGGCGTGAGCGGCTGAGACCTGATGGCGTTCGAGCGCGGCACGGAAAATAGCAGGGTCGGGTTTGGCGGCGCCCGCGCGGGTTGAAAGGTGAACGGCGGCGAAGTAATGCCCGATCCGCAAAGCCCGAAGCACATCATCCAGCCGCGAATCGAAATTCGAGATCACGGCCAGCCGCAGCCCGCGGGCCTGCAACGCTTCGAGCGTCGGGACGGTGTCATCGTAAAGCCGCCAGCCTTCGCCGCCGCGGAAGAATTCGTAAAGCCCGTCGAAGAATTCATCGAAGCGTGGGAAAGGGCCGCGGTCCGCGAAGACTGCCTGAACGAGGCGCCGCCACCATTCTTTTTCGAGTCGGTGCAGCTCGGCTTCGGGTGTGCCGCGCGGGAAGGCGAGCGGCGGCTGCGCCGGGAAGTGGCGCAGAAACTCCTGCTGCAGAGAGGCGGGTTCGACTTCAACCCCATAACGTTGCGCAGCAGCGCTGTAAATTTCGCCGACGCTCCCCCGCACCTCGAAGAGCGTCCCGGCCGCGTCGAAGAAAATTATCTGAACTGAATTCTGTCGAATGGAATCCGGACTGGACATTGAAGCGGGGGCGTCTGCTTCAGACTTCAGTTGTTCCAAAGCCCCGTGACAGCCCCGACCGCGAGCATCTGGCGAGCGCCGTTGATCACCGCGCGCATCGGGTCACGGGCAGGGTAAACGGCGAGCGAGGTCTCCGCCGCGATCAGATCCGGGACGCCGCGCAGGCAGGCCCCGCCGCCGGTCAGGCTGATGCCGCTCTCGATCACCTCGCAGGCCAGTTCGGGCGGGAGTTCCCGCACCGTCCGGCCGATAAAGCCGATGATCTTCGCAATCACCTGGTTGATTGCCTCGGCCACTTCCTGACCGCTGACCGGGACTCTGCGCAGCAGGCCGGTCTGGCAGTCGGCGCCGGCCACAATGTAAGGGAAGAGGGAATTTTTACGGCTGCCGGCCCCGACGGTGCGGATCAGGCGTTCGGCTTCGCGCTGATAAAGTTCCACGCCGTGACGTTGCGCGACTGAACGGCGGACGGCCCGCAACAGGTCGCTGCAGGCGGTGCGGATGGCGGCGGTCGTGACCAGCGAGCCTGACCGGATGACCGCGATATCCGTCACGCCGTCGCCAATGTCCACGAGCATCCGGGCGTATTCTGAAGAGACATCCATCCCGCTGCCGATGGCGGCGGCGAGGGGTTCGGGCGCGAGCGCGACCGACGAAGCCCCGGCGCGGCGGGTGGCTTCGATCACGGCGTCGCGCTCATTCTCGCGCGCGTCCGTGGGGACGCAGGCCAGCACTCTGGGTTTGATCATCCCGAACCGGCGGACGCGGCGCAGCAGCGGCGTGAGCAGCGCGGTCGCGGCCCCGACGTCGGCGACGACACCGGCGCGCAGTGGAGCGACGACCCCGGGCGCCGTGCCGTAAACAGACTTCCTCGCGGCGCGTGCGCCGACGGCTTCGACGAGGCCCGTGTCGGGTCGGAGTTTGACAATGGATGGTTCATCAGCGACGAGCCCGCGCCCCCGGGCGTAAAGACGAGTGTTGGCAGTTCCCAGATCAATGGCCACATCGGGGTCGGCCAGCACTCTGCGTACATTCGACAGCATGGGAATGAACACGAGATAAGTTCTCCTGATTGTATTGAAGCCTCTGCATCAATCGCCCGGCCCGTTATCAATCCGGGGAGCGCTGGAGAGAGCGCGTGGGTCTCCCCGCCGGTTTACTTCCGGGGTCCGTGGCCAATTCATTCGGGCCTTTCCCTGTAATCAGGCGGGTGGGACGCTCTTGCTTTCGAGGGGAAGCACCTTTCTTTCAAGGTTGCGAATTATGCTTACGCTTCGATTCTCGTGGAACGACCGCGTTCCGTGGGGTGCCCATTATAACGACTCTCCGCCCGGAATGCTCTGATTTAATGTTACCGGCCCGGGACGGGCGGGTTCGCATTGCGCCAGGCGTGCCGCTTACGGTAGATTACCCATGCCAGTTTTACGTAAACTCAAACCAGCAAGCGATGCGCTGCCTTTCTGCGTCGCCAGTAAACGAAAAAATATCATCCGCTTCCGGCAACAGGAGTCTGCTTCAATATGAGGATCAGAGGCTATTTCCGACTCACCTGTGTCATCTCCTTAATCCTGTCACTCACGCTCATCTCCGCCTCCCGTCGGGCCGAAACTCGCCCGCTCGAAGGCGAAGCCTGGGCGATCAAGGGTGGCACCGTCGTCACCGTCACCGGCGCCACGATCCCGAACGGCACGGTCGTCATCCGCAACGGGCTGATTGAAGCCGTCGGGGCCGACATCGCAATCCCCGGCGACGCGCGCGTGATTGATGCCGCCGGCATGACGGTTTATCCCGGCCTGATTGATTCATACACCAGCTACGGCATCAGGCCGCCGGAGCAGCCTCAGCGCGGCTCCGGCGCAGGCGGCAATCCGGCACAGGCATTCGTCGCGACGACGAGCGCGGCGCAACCGAATGCCGGATTGCTGCCTGAAACGACAGTCGCGGATCAGTTGCAGGTGAGCGCGGAGACTTTCGACCAGCAGCGCAGCGCCGGGATCACGGCGGCGCTCTCGGGCCTGCGCGACGGCGTCTTCCGCGGGCAGACCGCATTCATCAACCTCGGCGATGACAGTGCCGAGAAGCTGATCCTGAAGGCGCCGGCTTCGCTGAGCATCGCCTTCACGGGGTCGCGCGGCGGGTACCCGCAATCGCTCATGGGCGTCTTCTCCTTCCTGCGGCAATCGCTGCTCGACGCGCAGCATTACCGCGACGAGTGGGCGCGCTACAACAAATCGCAGCGCGGCATGACCCGCCCGGCGGTCAACAAATCGCTGGCCTCGCTGCAACCCGTGATCAACGGCGAACTGCCCGTGATCCTGAACGCCGGCAGCGCGCGCGAAATGAAGCGCGCCGTCGGGCTGGCCGAAGAATTCAACCTGAAATACATGCTGGCCGGCGCGACCGAGAGCTACGCGATTGCTGACTGGCTGAAGCAGAAGAACGCGACGGTGCTGCTCAGCCTGAGCTTCCCGCAGAAGCCTCAGGGCCTCGAAGACCCCGAATCCGAACCGCTGCGCGTGCTGCGCGAACGCGCCGAAGCGCCGAAGTCTGCCGCCGCCCTGCACAAGGCCGGCGTCAGATTTGCCTTCCAGTCGGGCTCGCTCGCCCGCCCGCAGGATTTCATCGCCAACGCCGCCCGCGCAATCGAAGCGGGGCTGCCGAAGGAAGAGGCGCTCAAGGCGCTGACGATCTACCCGGCGCAGATTTTCGGCGTCAGCGAACAACTCGGCAGCATCGAGAAGGGCAAGATCGCCAACCTGATCGTCACGAGCGGCGACCTCTTCGCCAGAGACATGAAGGTCAGACACGTCTTCGTTGACGGCAAACCGTACGCCGTCAAGGCGCCGGAGACGGCCAGACCCGCCGGCCCGGGAAGAGGCCCGAGGGGCGGCGGTGGCGCAACCCCGCCTGCTGCGGTCTCAGCCGCTGGCGTCTGGACGCTCACCGTCAATTCGCCCCAGGGCCAGCTGCCCGGCACCCTGACGCTTCATCAGGAAGGCGAGACGATCACCGGCGAAACCACCACGCCTTTCGGGACCGTGCCGATCAGCGATGGCAAAATCAATGGGAGTGAAATCACCTTCAGCTTCAAGGTCAATTCCCAGGACCATGAAATGCTCGTCACGGCGACCGGCAGAATCGAAGGCAATTCGATCACCGGCACGATGAACGCCATGGGACAGAGCTTCGATTTCAGCGGCAACCGCAAGCCGCAATAAGCCTGTCAGGCAAACCGCCCCGTTTGCCTGACACCTCAGACAGGAGTCACCGATGAAAACAAGTCAAATTATCCGGCTGATGATTCTGGTGCTGGCGCTCGGCATCACCGCACAGGCGCAGCGCAACACTTCGTCCGGCGGCTCAAGTGAGACGCTCATCCGCAACGCGACGATTATGACCGCGTCGCACGGGACGATTGAGAACGGCTCGATCCTGATCCGCGACGGCAAAATCGCGGCGGTCGGCAGGAACGTCAAGGCCGGGCCGAACGCCAAAGTCATTGATGCGACTGGGATGTACGTCACGCCCGGTTTCATTGACTCGCACTCGCACACGGCGCTCGATTCGGTCAACGAAGGCTCGCTCTCAGTCACCGCCATGGTCAGGATGCGCGACGTCGTGGATGACACCGACGTCAACATCTACCGGCAGCTCGCGGGCGGGATGACGATGATTCACCAGCTGCACGGCAGCGCCAACGCCATCGGCGGGCAGAACTCGATCATCAAGCTGAAATGGGGCCGGCCCGTCGAAGAGATGTACGTGGCCGACGCGCCGCGGACGATCAAATTCGCGCTCGGCGAAAACCCGAAGCGGTCGAACTCCACCCTGCAGCCCGGCGCGCCCCGCCGCTTCCCGGCCACCCGCATGGGCGTCGAAGAGACGATCCGCGAAGCCTTCACCCAGGGGCGCGAATACATCCGGAAGTGGGATGAGTACGAGGCCGCGAAGAAGCGCGGTGAAAACCCGCTGCCGCCGCGCCGCGACCTCAAGCTCGAAGCCATCGCCGACGTCCTGCGCGGCAAAATGGATATTCACTCGCACTGTTACCGCGCCGACGAAATCATGATGCTCGCCCGGCTGTGCGAAGAGTTCGGCATCAGGGTTCACACGTTCCAGCACGTGCTGGAAGGGTACAAGGTCGCGCCCGAGATCGCGAAGCACGGCGCGAGCGCCTCGATCCTGCCCGACTGGTGGGCGTACAAGATGGAGGCCTACGACGCGATCCCCTTCAACGCGGCGGTCATGACGCACAAAGGCATCGTCGTCTCGATCCATTCGGACAGCAACGAACACGCGCGCCGCTTTTATCAGGAGGCCGGCAAGATGATGAAGTACGGCGACCTGACCGAAGAAGAGGCGCTGCGGCTCATCACGCTCAATCCGGCGATCCAGATCAGGATGGATAAGCGCGTCGGCAGCATTGACGTCGGTAAGGACGCTGACCTGGTCATCTTCAACGGCCACCCGTTCAGCGTCTACTCGCGGCCCGAGATGACGCTGATCGAAGGCGAAGTCTACTTCGACCGCAAAGCCGATCTGGAGCGGCGCCCGTTGCTCGCCAAAGAGAAGAAGGATCTGATCGAGCGCGAGAAGAAGATGCCGGGAGAGCGACAGCCGACGCAGCAGCAGACGCTGCCGCTTCCGACTCTGACTGAAGACGATCTGGACGGGCACATCCATCCATAGGAAAGAGAATCAAAAGGCAAAAGGCAAATATCAGAAGGCAAAAATCAATGCCGCGATGACTCACCTGCCTCTTGCCTCTGTGGGAACGAAATCGGAGAAACAGGACATGAAACCAGCAAAACGCCCTTTTGCCTTCTGCCTTTTGCCCTTTGCCTTTTGCCTTCTGGCTTTGCCGATCTTCAGCCAGTCAAAATACGATCCGGCGGCTGTCTACGCCATTCGCAACGCGAGGATCGTCACGGTCACCGGCGCGACGATTGAAAAGGGCACGGTACTCGTCCGCGACGGCAAAATCGCGGCGGTCGGCGAACAGGTGAGCGTCCCCGGCAATGCCAAAGTGATTGACGGGACGGGGCTCTCGGTCTACCCGGGGCTGATTGATTCGGGCACGATCCTGGGCCTGAGCGAAGTCGGCGCGGTGAATGCCACCCTGGACACCACCGAACTCGGCGAGTTCAACTCCAACATGAAAGCGCTCACCGCCGTCAACCCGAACAGCGAACTGATCCCCGTGGCGCGCTCAAACGGCGTGACGACAGTGCTGACCTGCCCGCTGGGCGGGGTGATCTCCGGCCAGTGCGCCCTGATTAACATAGACGGCTGGACGCCGCAGGAGATGGCGCTCAGAGCCCCGGCGGCAATGCGCCTGATTTATCCCACGGCGGGTGGCGGCGGCAGAGGAGGGGGCTTCTTCAGGGGAGTATTCGGCCAGTCACCCGAGGCGCTCAGGCAGCAGCGCGACAAGAGAGTCGAAGAGTTGCGCAAAAAGCTGGATGACGCGATAGCCTACGCCAGGGCGAAGGAAGCCGCGGCGAAAGACAAAAGCATTCCGGCACACCCGACCGACCTCGGCCTTGAAGCATTGATCCCGGTCGTCAAAGGCGAAGTCCCGGTACTCGTTACGGCCAGCCGTCAGGGTGAGATCAAAAGCGCCATCGAACTGGCCGACAAGTACAAACTCCGAATCATCATCTTCGGCGGCGAAGAAGCGATCAAAGTCGCACCCTTACTGAAAGAGAAAAACATCCCGGTGCTGATCGGCCCGATCCTCGACCTGCCTGACAACGAAGACGACCCTTACGACATCGCCTACGCCCGCGCCGGCGAACTCAACAAGGCCGGCGTGAAGATCGCGATCATGACCAACGGCGAGCCCGCGAACATCCGCCTGCTCCCATACCACGCCGGCACCGCCGCCGCCTTCGGTCTGCCGAAGGAAGAAGCGCTCAAGGCGGTGACGATCTACCCGGCACAGATCTTCGGCGTGGACAAGCTGGTCGGCAGCATCGAAGTCGGCAAGGTCGCCAACCTGATCGTGACCGACGGCGACCCGCTGGAATACCGGACGAAGCTCAAATACATGTTCGTCAACGGCCACCAGACCGATCTCATGAACAAACACATCAGGCTGTACGAGAAGTTCAAGGATCGCCCGTAACAGATATTTTCAAAACTCGCAGCGCCGTTGTCCCCCCGTTGCAATGCTCGTGCCCGGGCGGCGGCGCTGTTTGTGTAAAAGGACGGGATGAGCAGTATGACGAGCCGGAGAAAATTCCTTCAGGTCGCGGGAGGCGCGGCTGTGGTGACGGGACTCGCCTCCCCTGCCCTCGCTTCACAAGCGCAGGACAAGGCCGCCGGGCCGCTCCGGGTCTGCGTCTTTTCCAAGCACCTGCAATTTCTCGACTGGGCGGCGATGGCCGGGACGGCGGCTGAGATCGGCTTCGACGGCGTTGACGTGACCGTCCGCAAAGGCGGGCACGTCGCTCCCGAACGCGCCGATCAGGATTTGCCGAAGGTCGCGGAGATCATTCGCAAGGCCGGACTCGATCTGCCGATGGTCACCGCCGGGATCGTGGACGCGAATACGCCGCACGCCGAATCAATGCTGCGGGCCATGAAATCGGCGGGGATCACGCGCTACCGCTGGGGCGGGTTCCGTTACGACGACCGCAAACCGATTCCGGAACGGCTCGCCGAACTCAAACCAGAAGCGGCAAAGCTCGCCGATCTGAATCGCCGCTACGACGTGTGCGCGATGTACCACACGCACTCCGGCGCGGAAGTCGGCGCCTCGATCTGGGATTTGTGGGTGATGCTCAAAGATCTCGACGCCTCGCGGGTCGGAGTCAACCTCGACATTGGTCACGCCACCATCGAAGGCGGCGTGGGCGGGTGGGTCAACAGCACCCGCCTGATCACGCCCCTGATGCGTGGCGTCGCCATCAAGGATTTCAAGTGGGCGCAGAACACGAGAGGCGAATGGCAGCCGCAGTGGTGCCCGCTCGGCCAGGGAATGGTCAATTTCAAACGCTTCTTCGCGCTGCTGAAAGAAGCAAAGTTCTCGGGCCCGGTGCAGTTGCATTTCGAGTACCCGCTCGGAGGCGCGGACAAGGGCGCGACGACCCTGACGACGGATAAATCCGGAGTCATCGCGGCGATGAAGAAAGACCTCTCCACGCTCCGCGGCTGGCTGCGTGACGCGCAACTGGCCTGATTGAAAATTGTAAGATTCGCACGCTCGACTGGTCCACAGCTTTCCCCTTGTGACCAAATCTGCTGATTTCCTGACTGTCGGTGCGCACCGGCAACTTCATCATCCTTACCTGACAATGACAGTTCGCCTGACTCGCCCGGGGACCGGGTGTGTCAGACGGCCAGTAATGAGCCCGTACAGGTTCAGCGCCTGAGACAAGGGTGCCTGAAATCCGCGACCGGGCCGGGGAATGAAAGGGAGAGCATGAGTCCAAAGTCACTTTCACAGCTTCTGCTGATCACCTGCCTGACATTTGCAACGGGCCTTGCGCCCGCCCAGGCGCAAACGCCGCCTGCCGTCGAGACAGCGCAGGTGAAACCGAAACTCTCGCCCGGCGCCGAAGAGGTGGCGAAGATCATCGGGGTGATGCCGCTCGTCGAGCGCCTCTCGCAAATCCCGCGGGGTGCGGGCGGCGCGATGACTCCGGAAGAGCTGGGCCTGCGGCAGCAGATCACCGAAGCGGTCTTAACCGCCTCGCTCGAAGTTGACGGCGTGATCGCGGAGATTGACAGCGAGACCGATCACATCACCAACGTCCGCACGCAGCTCGAAGCGCGGCGCGACCGCGCGCTCGCCATCAGCAACATCGCGAGCATCATCGGCGGCGGCGTGACCGGGGTCGCCGGCACGGCGCTGCAGTTCAGCGACAACACGGCGAAGACCGGCAACGTCATCGGCGTGGTCGGCGGCGCGTTCTCCACCGTGCTGTCATTCGTCGGCTTGCGCGTGCAGCGTGGCGGGAAGTTGTCGCTCGGGACCTCGCCCAACATGCTGGCCAGATTCTTTAACCGCAAGGCGGAATTTCACAGCGAATACCCCGAGGAAATATGGGCCTATCTGGATCACGTCCCGCCCGGCGAGTCGGGCACCGAGACCCGGCGCGCGCTCCTGATCAAAGAATGGACCGACGTGGGCCGCCTCGAATCCAAAGCCTCACCCAAAGCGGACCAGAAGATTGATTCCCTGACGAGCAGCGCCTCCCAGCAGCGCCGGCTGACGATTGACCTGCTGACCGACCGCGCCGCCATGCTCGCCGACGTGCGCGCGCGGGTGTCGCTGATGAAACGCGACCTGAGCAAACTGATGCTCGCCATCAGGTCGCGGTGAGGGGCCGCGCGGGGCAGACAACGGTTGAAATCCCGCCAGGCAAAGCGGTATGCTTCGCCTGCCCGCAGCGACCGATATTGAAGCATTTCTGACCGTAACCTTTACCCGCTGCCGGCCCGAGCCACCGAGATGGTTAGCGAGCGACCAATGAATGCCGCCGCCTTGAACAAGGCTTCAATTTCTGACAAGCATTACCAATCAGAAAAGCAACATAACCCAGTCCCCCGACTGCCCGCCGCGCTTGTCCGGTTTTGCGAACCGCCAGCTGACGCCTTCGTATCTCAAGGCGGGGCTGCGCAACTTTGTTTCGGCAGGCTGACTGCCTGCGGTTATCAGCGCGGCAGGTGTTTGCCTGATCAATCGCAGACCGGCAGTCTGCGGGACGCCCAATGAGGAGACGAAGATGAGAATCGGTCGAGTTGAGCTTCGCCCCGGTGCGATTATTCTGATTCTGCTGGTGATGGTCGGCCTGGTTTACGCGGGCCTCCGACAGCTCGGGATGCTGGATACACTCCTCGCCAAATTTGATCCGAGGACTGGCGAGAAGAAATCGGTCGTGCTGCCAGGCCGCGAGAACCTGGGAGATTATTCGGACACCAAACTGCCGCCTTCGACGGTCAAAGCGCCGGAAAGGACTTCGGACAATCCGGACGTGACCATCGGCCTGTGGACCTGGCAGACGGAGAGCGGAATCATTGATGCCGTCGGCGGCCCAAAAAAATCGGGCGATTACGCAAACAGTTGTCTCTGTCAGGCCGGCATCACCAACACGAAGCTCGTCATCCAGAACGATACCTCCGAACAAATCAAGGCGCTGGCCGCCGGCCAGATGCAGCTGGTCACGACGACCGGCGATCAGGCCGCGGTGGACATCGCCGGGGCCAACAAGCTGCTGCGCGGCAACAAAGCCAAGGTCATCTGGAGCGGCGGCTATTCCTACGGGGAGGACTGCCTGATCGGACCCGAATCGTGGAAGCGCGACCCGCAACTGGCGCGCGGCGCGCTGGTCGTGACCGCCGTGCCTTACTGCGACTGGAACGTGACGGTCAACTGGGCTGTGGACAACCAGATTCCCGTCAACCCTGACGAGCAGGTCTACGACCCCGACGCGATCAACTTCGTCAACGCCACCGACCACATCGAAGCGGCACAGAAATACGTCAACAACGCCAAAGTCTCGCTCCGCAACCGCGCGACCGGAAAGAATGAAGACCACGAGATCAACGCCGTCGCCACGTGGACGCCGGGCGACGTGATGGCCGTCAAAGGCCGCTCTTCGGTTAATTACAAAAGCAAGAGCGAAAAGGTTCAGAAGATCGTCTCGACCAGGCAGTACAGCTACATGATGCCGCACATCCTCTTTGGCAACGAAGACTGGCTCGACAAGCACCGCGATTACGTCAAGACGCTGCTGCGCTGTCTGGCGCGCTCGAACGAGAAGATCCAGCAGGACGAAAGCTACTTCCGCGACCGCGTGGCCGTGCTCAACGCGCTGGTCTTCAATATGGAAGGCATGGGGCCGAACTTCTGGAGTACTTATTTCAAGGGCAACACGGAAGACGGCGTTCCGCTCGGCGGTTCGCGCGTCAACAACATCGCCGAGGTGCGCCACCTCTTCGGCCTCGACGGCAATCAGCCGCTCGCGCGCAGCATCTTCGGCATCAGCTACACCGACCACGGGAAGCGTTTGCAGAAGCTGCTGCCCGACCGTCTGCCGACGATCACGCCGGTTGATCAGGTCGTTGATCTGAGCTTCATCAGGGACATCACCGACGAGAAGACGACCGAGGGCGTGTATACGGCCTCGTTCAGCAGCGGAGGGAATCAGGGGACGGTCGTCAAGGCAAACTATCAGATCACGTTCGATTCGGGTTCGGCGAAGGTCAAGCCGACTGAAGTGAACACGCTCCAGGACATCCGCAGCCTGCTGGTCCGCGCTTCAGACACGAAAGTGATTGTCGAAGGTCACACCGACAACGTCGGCGATGACGCGACAAACCTGAGGTTGTCGAAGGAGCGCGCCAAATCGGTCTGGCAGTGGCTGAAGGATTCCGATCCGTCGGGCGTTAATATCAACGACAAGCGTCTGGAAGCCATCGAAGGCTACGGCTCCTACCGCCCGCTGCCCGGCAATCAGAACAGTAACGATGCCGAGAAGGCGGCCAACCGTCGCGTGGTGATCATTCTGAAGTAACCCGTTCGGAGTACCGCCTTCAGGCGGGTTTTGTCTGGTAAGCAGAGAAAAGCCCGCCTCCGAACAGTATTTGATGTATGGAAAATATTTCCGCCAAACCTGCTGCCGTCCTGCCGGCTAATGAAGCGGGCTATCCTTTCCGCGAGATGGTGCGTGTCTACGGCTCGCTCGGGGCCTTCGCCCGCTCGCACATCGTTATAGTCTGGGTCATCCTGATCGCGCTCGTCTGGTACTTCAACCCGATCAGGGCGCTTCCCTTCCCGGGCGAGGTGCTGGCCGCCTTCCGGCGGATGCTCGGCGCGGACGGCGCGCAGGGGATGGTTTACAACGTCTACGTCACGCTCAAACTGAACATCGTCGGGATGCTGATCGCTTCGGTCATCTCGCTCGTGGTCGCCTACCTGAGCGTGATCCCGCTCTTTCAGCCGTTCAATAAAATCATCCAGTGGCTGCGCTACATTCCGATTGTTGGCTTCAATCTGGTCTTCCTGACGCTCTTCACCATCGGCTGGCCGATGAAGGTGGCGATGCTCACGACCGGGATGTCGTTCTTTCTGGTCACGAGCATGACCGGGGTGATTGACAGCATCCCGCGCCTGAAATACGAACTGGCGAAGGTTCTCGGTTACAACGACTGGCATGTCTTCTGGAGCGTGGTGGTGCGTCCGACGCTCCCCGCGATGATTGACATGGTCGCGCAGAATGCGGCAATGGGCTGGGTGATGATCACGGCGATAGAGACTTACAACCGCACCGAAGGCGGCATCGGCAGCCAGATTTACGCGTGGTCTTCGACGAACAACCTGCCCGAAGTTTACGCCTACCTGATCGTCATCGGCGTGATCGCCGTGCTGGAGGACTGGATCTTCGTGCTGATCAAACGAGTGCTGTTCCCCTACAGCCTGATCGCGGAGAGGGCCTGATCGTTCGATGGAAAACAAGGCCAATAATAACGCCTGCGCGCCCGGGCCCCTGACTGGGGCGGCGGAGATGCTGGAACCCCTGCTGAAGCTCGAAAACATCAGCCGGGAATTCCCGATGAATGACGGCACCACATTTGTTGCCTTGAAGGATCTGTCGCTCTGCATCCAGAACATCAAGGACAAGCCGCAGATCGTCAGCCTGCTGGGGCCGTCGGGTTCAGGCAAGACCACGGCGCTGCGCATCATCGCCGGGCTTGACCAGCCGACCGCCGGACAGGTGCTGATTTCAAATGGCGGGGGAGACGATATGCGCCGGGTGCGCGTCGGCGACGTCGGCGTGGTCTTTCAGCGTTACCCGCTCTTTGAGGATCTGACCGTCCTCAACAACCTGGTCGAACCCGCCGTGCGCGCCGGGATGAAGAAGGATGAGGCGAAGGAAAAGGCGCTCAGGTATCTGGACGAATTCAATCTGGTCAGGCAGGGGATGGCGTGGCCCGTGCAGCTTTCCGGCGGCCAGCGCCAGCGCGTCGCGATCCTCCAGCAGCTCATGCAGGACCGGCATTTCATCATCCTCGACGAGCCGTTCTCGGGACTCGACCCGGTCAACATCACGAACGTCATCAATATCATCAACCGGATCGCGAATGAACACACGCTCAACACCTTCATCATCATCACGCACGACGTCACCTCCGCGCTGACGATCTCCGATCACGTTTATCTGCTGGGCCGCGAGCGTGACGCCGGAGGGCAGCCGATCCCCGGCTCGCGGGTGATGAAGGAATATGACCTGATCGCCGAAGGGATTGCGTATCATCCTGACATTGAGGATCTGCCGCGTTTCGCCGAGATTCGCAAGGAGATCAAACTGGTCGAGTTTCCCAAACTGTAAGGAGGAAAGTCATGAGTCAGATTGCCAGTCAGGTTCACAGCAGATTCAAGGTTTTTTCCGGCCAGCTCGCCGCCGATAACACTCTCGGCCCGCTGGCCGACGAAGTGGCGAACTTCGCGCGTTCGACCGGCGTGGCCGCCAAGAGCATCGGCGTCGAGTATCTGGAATCCGCCGACCGCCTGATCATCACGCTCGGTTATCGAGACGACGAGCCGGGCTACCCGATCAGACTCAACTGCGTTTCGCTGGGAAAGATTGACGCGCTCGGCAATGATTTCGCGGCGCTCGAAAAGAAGATGCAGGAAGCCAGCGCGCGGCAGGGTAACATCATCTGTCACGAGTTGTATGTCACCGCCGATCAGGAATTCCTGATGATCTTTATGACCCATCAGGCCTGACACCTGTTGCAAGTCACCGCCCGCCGCCCCTGGTTATGATGTTATGGCTGACGAAGAGATCAATTACACAAAGGAAGTGCTGGGGAGCAATCTCAACCTGATCTTCATCGGGGTGATGGCCCTGCTCACGCTCGTCTCCTTCAACCCGGGCTTTCTGCTGCTGCTGCTCGCCGGTGAAATAGGCGCCCTGTTCATCGCGCAGAACCCGCGCGTGCAGCGCATCATCCGCTCGCAGAAGAACAAGGACAAGAAGATCGAGATCGAGGAGGCCGAGACCACCATCGTCAAAGCGCTGCCGATGCATTACCAGAACGACTTTCAGTCGGTGCGCCGCCTCTGCGATGAGATCGAGAAGCGCTCGGCTGAACTGACCGGCGGTTTCGGCGGCGGGGGAACGAACCTGATGATCACCGGCATCGTCGAGAAGCTCTCGGCTTTTCGCTACGACTACGCGCGCATGCTACGCGCGCATCACCTGCTCTCGACGCGCAATTACCGCAACATCCAGTCGGGGCTGGAGAGCGAGATCAGGAAGGCGGAACAGGCAGTCGAAAGGGAGCAGTCGCAGCAGGTGCGCCACGCGCTCAATCAGAACCTGTACATTCTCCGGCAGCGCCTCGCCCGCATCAGCAAGCTCGACGAACTCGTGCGCCTGCTCGAAGTGCGTTTGCAGGTCGTCAGGAATTCGCTCAGTCTGATTCAGGATGAAGTCTACACCTTCACCGACATCGCCGGGATTTCCGGCCTCGTGGACAACCTCCTCACGAACCTCAGCCTGAGCGACGAATTCCGCACGGCTTACGAAGAGGTACTGAACACGGAAGCGTCAACAGTTGGGCTGGCAACACTCGAAGGTTCGTCAATCGAATCAGGCGTCGCCGCGCTGCCTGAAGCATCGGGCGGGTCCGAACCATTCACGCCAGCACCGCCGCCGCGTGAACGTATACGGCGAGTGAAGTAGCGAAGCTGATTACATTTGGGAACACGGCGTCTCTGCCGGCGTGATTGAAGCATCAGCAACGATCAGCCTTTGAGGAGACGCTTATGAAGAAATCCCACTTGTATAAAGCAACCGGAGCCGTTGTTGCCCTGATGATGGCAGCATTTTTCCTGATTAATTGTCAGGAGCCCCACGGCAGACCCGCAAAGGAAGTCATGCTTCTGCAGAGCCTCGATTCCATGCGCCGCGCCATTGATAATTACACGGTAGACAAGCAACGCGCTCCACAATCTCTTCAGGAACTTGTAAAGGCAGGATATCTGAAAACGATCCCGATTGATCCGATCATCAAATCGGCGGAAACCTGGATCACGGAGATGGAAGATGAACCGTTTTCCCCGAAAGCTCCCGCCGGGATCAGGAATGTTCTCAGCGGCGCAAAAGGGAAAGACTCTGTCGGGAAAGCATATAGCGAGTATTGAAACCGTAAGGAGCAACCTTTCATGTCGAATCCCAAACAACCACCCAGACCCAAAACCACTGAAGAGATCCTGCGCGAAATGGAAGCGATGTCGGGAGACTCGGGAGAATCTTCACCTTCAAAAGAAGAAGGCGGAGGCGCGCTGAAATCGCTGCTCGGATTTTTCGTCAAGGTGGTTCCTGAAGAAGAAGCTCAGCAGGGAAAGAAACCTGTTCCGCAGGCCGCACCACCGCCGACGCCCGCCGCGAGGCAGCCACAGCCCGGCCCACGCGTGAAAGACCTGGTGGCCGGAGAGCCTGCGCCCAGATTCACCCCGCCGCCCGCGCCCGCGCCCTCATCAGCCCCGGCTGCCGATCTGGCGGCGAAACCATTCGATGAAATCTATCGCGAGGCAAAGCTCCCCGCCTCGCCGTGCAATGTTGACGAACTGGCGAAGCTGTTCGAAAACCCGACCATCTCGAGCCAGCCGCTGAACGTCAAAGTCATCGCCGTCAACCTGACGCTCTCGGCCAAGGGCATCAATGCCGAAGTCCCGGTCGCCGACGCCGTGCGCCGCGACCGCGCGCTCGACGCTTACCAGGCGATGCTGGCCGAACGCGCCCTGATGACGGAAAAGCGCAACAGCGCGAAGGTTCAGCAGATTTCACAGGAAGTCGAAGAGTACCTCAAACGCAAACAGGCCGAGATGGACGCGCTCCGCGCCGAAGTCGCCGAAGCCAGACGCCAGTCGGCGGAATTTTCCGTGCGGCGCGAGGTGGAAGAGAAACGGCTGGCCGAACTGATCACGCCGTTCCTCGAAGGCAAACCAAACCCGGTGACGGTTGGCAACCAGCCTGATCAGCCGGACGAGACAGCACCGCGCGCCTGAGCAGGCCACAGAAGCTGCGATTCGTTGTGAGATCACTGCCCGATGATACAGCTTCATTCTGGAGTCGGGCACACATTGGACGTTTTATAGGGGGGCAAAGTCTTTCGCTTCAGACTTGCCCCGCCCAACGCCGCAGGTTGTGACCCCGGTCACTGCTTGCGGCGTTTGGTTTTGAACTATGATTTCGAGGGTTCTTTTCTGGAGGTGAGCAGGACGTAGAGAATGATGAGCAGCAGGGCGAGAAAGGCGACAACGACGATCACCTTCACTATGCCAAGGATCGTGCTGAGAATCAGTATCCCTCCCTTGACGCTTTCAACCAGCAGCAGCGCGGTCGTCGCCAGGGTCGCCAGCGTTCCGATTATTTTCAGGATCAATCCCATTTGACCAGATCCTCAAACTGATGCCGGCCCGGGGAGGGGGCACTTACCGGTTAAAGCGCCGCGTCTCAGTGCGCGCGTAGTCGTTTTCGTAAGGCTGCTGGATCACCGAAGGCGGCGGGGTGCGGTGTTTCCATTCACGCGGGGTGTCATTGTCAGAGTCGCGAAAATAATGGCGCAGCAGGAAAAACCCGGCCACGATCATGAGCAGTGGCAGGAACCCGGGGAAATGAAAGAAGCGTGACAGGAAAGCATTCAGCACCGCCAGCACGCCGACGCCGACGAGCAGGCCGCCCCAGACGTGAGTGTTATTGCGCAGCACCTGCTTGAGCTTGTCATCTTCGGCCTGCAAATCCTCACCCGCGCGCGCGCGCTTCGCCGACTGGCGTGCGTCGTAAATCGAGAACAGGTAAAACACCCCTCCGGCCGCTCCCAGCAGACCCGCATGGAAGATGTGGCTCAGTTCCCACAAGCCCACCGTCACGGCGAAATGCACCAGAGCTTTGATATTCTGCCCGTTGTAAGCGGCGCCGAGCCCGGGGATCAACCCGAGCAGCGTCGCGACGCCGGGAGATTTGCCGCGCGGCGAATAATTCTGCCCCTGCTGCCCGCCGCGTCGTAACATCTCGACCCCCGCGACGATACAATCCTGACAGTAAGCGTACCCCTTGATGCGATGATCACAGGCCGAGCAAAGGCCCCGCGCGCAGGAACCGCATCGGGCAGTGGCGACATTGACTGGATGGTAGGCGCAATTCATACGCGGGTCCGAAATGATGAGGGACAAAGGATGAGTCTGCCCGGCGCCTGGCACCGGGGCCTCACCCTCCACGCTTCACCGCTTCTTTTTCCCTCCCTGACGATTGGATTCAACAGTGGCGTGTGCCTCAGTTTCGGATGACTGCTCTTTTTGCTCTGCCGGCTCGGCAGCTTCTGGCGGGGTCGGTTCAGTGCGGAATCTGACGGGTTCGAGCCTGTTTTTCCGGTCACGCATGATGTTGTTGACGCCCTGCGAGACCATCTGAATCCCGGTGGCAGCCATCGCGCCGGTCTGAGTCACGGCTTCGTTGCCTTCAACCACGATGCGCTCGGCCCGGGCGCCTGCTTCTGAGGCCATGCCGCTGAAACCGCCGAACCGTGAGTAAACAAATAAAGTGCTGGCGGCAAAAATCAAACCGGCGACGGCCCATTGCGGAGTCCAGAATGGGAGGACATAACTCATCACCACTGAACGCCAGCGGCTCAATCGTGACCGGGCCTGCTCCTCGGCGCCGACGGTCGCAGCCATGATCCGGTCAGTCAGCGACGGCGGGACATCAACTTCGGTCTCTCTGGCCTCCCGAAATAACTCAATCGCGTCTTCAATGCCGGCCATCAGGCGGCGGCACTTGTGGCATCCCTTGAAATGCTCCTGAAACTGCTGAAAAGTGGGCGCGAGAATCACGCCGTCGAAATACCGCTCGATCAACCGGTCGAAATCGCCACAACTGAGCATCTCGCCCGCCGTCGTCGCCGCGAGGATGCGGCTTTCGAGCGCGGTGGATTCGCCGAGATGATCCGTTCCGGCCATCGCGCCCATCGTCTCGACGGTCATTCGCACGTCGCCGAACAACTCGCGGCATTCCCGGCAGCGCAGCCGGTGCGCCGCGAACTCCGCGCGGACGCAGGTTTCCATTTCGCCGTCGAGGTAATCCGAAATCGCATCCTGGAATTTAATACAGTCCATGAAAAACACTGGTCGGCAATCCGCCGCTGAGGTTTTCGTCAGCGACCAGGAGCCGCATTACATCGTTTCAACCACCCTCATTCGGCGCAGGATCTTTGCCAGTTCGATCCGCCCGCGATTGATGCGCGATTTGACCGTGCCGATCGGGATCCTCAGGATGTCCACAATCTCCTGATAGGTCAGCTCCTCAATATCGCGCAAAATGACACATTCGCGCAGGTCAGGCGGCAGTTTGGAAATGGCCGCGTGAACCTGCAACGACCGCTCCTGACGCTCGACCCCGCGGTCGGGCGCGTCAATGTGACTCTCCAGCCGGTATTCGTGATCCGTCAGGTCGTCGCTGATGTCGGTCGGCGTCCGCCCGCGCCTCCTGTAATCGTCAATCACCAGGTTGCGCGCCAGCCTCATCAGCCAGTTCGCCAGATCACCCGCCTGCGGGTCGTACTGCTCCAAAGAACGGTAGACGCGCACGAAGACTTCCTGAGTCAGGTCTTCGGCCGATTCGTGGCGCGCAGTAAATCTGTACGCCAGGTTGTAAACACGGCGGGAATAATCGTGAACGACCTGTTCCCAGGCCGCACTATCGCCCGCCCGACATCGTCGGACGAGTTCGGCGTCCGATTTGATTAAAGCCGCATCAACTCCCACGATTTTTCTCTCCCTTGATCAAGGTTACGCTTCAGGGCCTCCACGATTGAAGCGTTGTGTCTCCACGCGTCTAAACGAGACCGACCGGGAAAAAGTTCTGAAAATCAAAGGTTAATAATCACTTGATCGCCTTCGCGCTCGCCGGTTTCGCGAACAGTTCATCGGGAACGGGCGCGTTAAGCTTCACGCTATCGTAATTGACCCGTGCCGTCTGCACCCCGTCGCGGTAAAAGTCTACGATGTTTGGGAATTTTACGCCATCGTAAGGGACGTACTGAAAGAACCGGACTTCATGTTTGCCAAGGCCCTGCTCGTCCTGCTTTTCGTAAACCATCCTGAGCGGCAGGCGCGTGGCGGGGTCGAGCAGCAGCAGCACCAGCCGCTCATTCTTCAGCTGAATCGCCACGACATCGGCGCGCTCGCCGGGGCGCGTCTCCTCGCGCCCGTAAAACCAGACTTTGGCCTCCGGATCCTTCCACCCGCCGCGGAGGATGTGGTCGAGATCGAATTCCAGACCTTCGAGAAACGACTGGACCTGCTTCTCATTCTGATCCTTGAGCGTTTCCGCCGAGCCGTCGTAAATCCAGCCGGTCCTGCCCGCGTTGACCTGAATGTTGCGATCCTTCTTCTTTTTCCTGCCGAACTCGGTGCGCTCCCGGTCAGGCCAGACGATGTAATCGGTGAATGGCTGCGGGATGGTGGAGGCGCCTTTATCAAACTGCGTGTACATCCCTGACCCCACCAGGGTTTTGAACCCCAGATAGCTCGCGCCGCCGCGCGCCTCAATGATGGCCTGGATCAGCTGCTTCCCCTTCTCGATATTCTTCGGGTCACCGGGGTCATTCTTCTGCGCGGAAACCTGCCAGGTTGCCGGCGCCAGCAACAGGATCAGAAACGGGATTATTATCCTCTTCAATCTCATTCCTTCTCACCTCTTCAAGGCACTTCGATCAAACGGCTCCGGCAATAATTCCTGCACCTGCCTCAGCTCCATCTGACCGCGCAAATCAGCCATCACCACCTGAGCCTCGCCGCCGAATAAATCCGAGATCACCTGACGGCACGCGCCGCAGGGGTGGACGGGGCCGTCGGTATCGGCAATGACGGCGATGCGCCTGAAATCGCGCCCGCCCTCGGAGATCGCCTTGAAGATGGCCGCGCGTTCGGCGCACATGCTCAGGCCGTAGCTCGAATTCTCGACATTGCACCCGGTAAAGACGCGCCCGTCGCCGCATTCGACGACCGCGCCGACCTTGAATTTCGAGTAGGGCGCGTGCGCATTTTCGCGAACCCGTTTCGCCAGCTCAATCAGTTCGTACTCTGATCTGGCGATCAGGGCCCGCTCCGACCGGTTCACAAACTTCAGGACCGAAGGCTCTGTAATTTTCTGACTTTTGACTTTTGACTTCTGACTTTTGACTTTCAAGTGCCATTCCCTTCGCGGCTATGTTTTTTTCCCGGCCATCTCCCGTTGCAACAGGGTGCGAATCTTGCCGGAGATCAGATCAATGCCGACCTCATTATACCCGCCTTCGGGAATGACGACATCAGCATAACGCTTCGACGGCTCGACGAACTGGAGGTGCATTGGGCGCACGGTTTCGAGGTATTGTCTGATGACCGATTCGACCGAGCGCCCGCGCTCGGCCACGTCGCGCTGCAACCGGCGGATGAAGCGCACGTCGTCAGCCGTGTCCACGAAAATCTTCACGTCCATCAGCTCGCGCAACACGGCGTCGGCGAAGACCAGGATGCCCTCGACAATCGTCACCAGCTTCGGCTCGATGCGCCGCGTCTCCCTGAGCCGCGTGTGCGTGGTGTAGTCGTAAAGCGGTATGTCAATCGGCTCGCCGGCCTTCAGCGACCGCACGTGATTGATGAAGAGGTCATTATCCAGCGCATCCGGGTGGTCGAAGTTGATCGGGTGCCGCATCTCAAGCGGCATGTCGCCGAGGTTGCGGTAGTAGCTGTCCTGTTGCAGGTAGACCACCTGCTCATCGCTGACGTTTTCGAGAATCCGCCGCGCCACAGTCGTTTTGCCCGAACCGGTGCCGCCGCAAATGCCAATGATCATAATTTTCTCCGCATCGGTCGCAGCCTGCGGCCGTCACTGCATCACTCGCAAAAGTACGCCCCCGGGCGCGGCAAACTTTCTGAGCTTTTCATACGGCACGGTCACCCGCTCGGCGCAGGCGGCAATCACGTGAGGCCAGTCCGGCTGGACTCTCAGCCCCTCTCTGGAAAGGTTGAAGGCGAAGGTGGAGCCTTCCAGATGTTCCATCGAATACAACTCCGGATCGCCTTCGCAGGAGGCTTCCCTCCGTTTCCCCGATGCCGCCAGCTTTTCAGACTGCTCGACCTGCTTTGCAAAAATCGTCCTCAGAATCTCCTGCCTGTCAGCCTCGTAGTCCTTGAACATTTCCTCGAACTCGACCAGTTTCCCGGTCTTCAGATCGAATGTCAGCGAGTTATTGTAATCGTTGGTCGGGTGAGCAGCGCCGCAATCGAACGACTCGGAAACATAAATGCTGAAGAGCTGCTTTTCGGCATACTCGACCCGGGACTTGACGTCAAAGCTGAATTTCTTTCCCGGTTCGGCATCGTCACAACCAAACTCGCCGGTCAGTTCGTCAATCTGACGATTGACCTCTTTCATTATCTTCGCGTCACTGTACGAGATCAGGCGCGGGAATCTGATCCCGGTATTACGAACCGGGAACATCTGAAACTCAATCCGGTCACCCGCCCCCGGCTTCCGGCTCTGCGCGGCCCTGCCCGCCGACTGCGCGAACAGCGCCGCGGCCAGCGATAGTAATAATGCGATTGCGAGGGAAACCCTGAGCTTCATGACCTGTCTGCCGGCGGGTTCCGGCGAATTCGCATCATCTGATTAGCGCCACGCTTGAATTCGTAGGGCACGACCTCGATTGAAACGACGAACCCGGCCCTCCGTAAAGACTCCGTCACCGAATCAACATAACGCGACGGCCCTGCGCCCAGCGCCAGCAGCGGGAAGATCCGGACTTCCCTCGCCACGCGGCACATTTCCAGCACCGATTCCAGGTGAAACGATTCCGTCAGATGCTCGGTATACAGAAACAGAAAGTGCGAACACAGCGCCAGGTCGAATGAGAGATCCGCAAAAGGCAGAGCAGGCAGGGCGGCTTCCACGTAACGTCCCTGTTCCCTGCCCTGCTCATAATCGGCCAGGAACTCAGACAGCGCCTGCATCCTGATACGCCCGAGTTCTTCAATCGAGCTGATTGTGTCCCAGACGAACTCCGCCTGATTGAGCCGCGTCTGTTCGATCATCTGATCGTATGTTTCGCTGACGCGGGAGCGAATCTCATCCGCCGTAAACCGGTAAAGTGGATCACAGGACACGACGCCGGAGCCCCACCGCGTCGCTCCGGCGTTGAAGCCGGCGGGGCCGTCCCCGCAGCCCAGCACCCTTGACCGCAGATCGTCATCGGTCAGCGCGAACATGCGCCGGTATTCGTCATACAACCTGCCCCAGGGGACAACCTGATCGAGTGTGAATGCCATCGTGTCGCAGCAGAAAGTTACGAAAGTCTCGCGATCACCCGGTGCAGCAGTTCACTGAACTGCCCGGCTACTTGCCGCCCCGCCTTCATCACGTCCTCGTGGTCAATCGGGGTGTCAACGACCCCGGCGGCGGCGTTGGTGATGAGAGAAATGCCGAGCGTTTTGATGCCCATCTGCTTCGCCACAATCGCTTCCGGCACGGTGGACATCCCGACCGCGTCGGCGCCGAGGATGCGCATCATCCGCACTTCCGCCGGGGTTTCGTAATTCGGCCCGCGCGCGGCCAGGTAAACGCCCTTCTCAAGCCTGACGCCCAGTTCCGCCGCGACCTCTTCCGCGACCCGGCCGTACTCGCGTGAATAGACTTCGGTCATGTCGGGGAAGCGCGCGCCGAACCGGTCGTCGTGAGGCCCGCGCAGCGGGCTGATGAGCATCAGATTGATGTGGTCGGTAATCAGCATCAGCGAGCCCGCGGGAAAATTCGGATTGATGCCGCCGGCCGCATTCGTCAGCACCAGTTTCCCGACGCCCAGCGCATGGAAGGCGCGAATCGGCAGCGTCACTTCAGCCAGCGAATGACCTTCGTAGTAATGAAACCGCCCCTGCATCACGGCGACCGTCACGTCAGTCTGTGTTGCCCTGATCTTTCCGACGACCAGCCGCCCCGGATGCCCCTCGACGGTCGAACGCACGAAGCCGGGAATCTCTTCGTACTGAATCACCACCGGGTCTGCCAGCGTATCGGCG
This sequence comes from Blastocatellia bacterium, assembly GCA_035652435.1. Taxonomy (GTDB): domain Bacteria; phylum Acidobacteriota; class Blastocatellia; order RBC074; family RBC074; genus DASRDU01. The sequence goes on along the minus strand of DASRDU010000126.1, from coordinate 50,417 downwards.
AACGCGCCCAGCCCCGAACCGAGTATGACGGCGACGTCAATCTCACTCGCAATTATTTCTCTGATGTACCGCGCCGCAATTTCCGCGCGGTCAAAAATCGAAGAGGTCATATCGTCTCCACTACTCACCTTATCCTTTAACGTAAGGCACGCCAATCGCTCTCGGCGGCCTGACGCGGCGGATGAAACCGGCCATCACGACTATCGTCAGCACGTAAGGGACCAGCTGAATGAACTGGTTCGGGATGTTGGCCGTCCCCTGCATGCGAATGGCTACGGCTTCGGCCAGACCGAAGAGCAGGCAGGCCGCCATTGCGCCGACCGGATCCCACTTGCCCAGAATCAGCGCGGCCAGCGCGATGAATCCGCGCCCTGCGGTCATATTACGAGTGAACAGCGAATTCTGCCCGATCGAAAGATAAGCCCCGCCGAGCGCCGCGAGCGCGCCGGAAATCAGCACCCCGGCGTAACGCATCTTCGTCACGCTCACGCCAGCCGTGTCCGCCGCCTCGGGATTTTCGCCGACCGCACGCAGGCGCAGACCGAACCGCGTGCGGTAAAGCACGTATCCGGTCACAGCGACCAGAATGAGAGCCAGATACACGAGCGGCTTCTGATTGAAGATCGAAGCCAGTTGCGGGAATCGTTCGGCATTGAAGATCCTCACATCCGGCAGTACCTCTTCGCGCGGCAACTGTGGCGACGAGCCGGTCGTTTCAAACAGCGCGCCAAGGATCAGCGGCGGCACACCGAGCAGCAGGATGTTAATTGCCATCCCGCTCACCACCTGATCGGCGCGCCAGCTGATCGTCGCGAAAGCATGAACGAGCGCGATCACCAGACCCGCCGCCACCGCCGCCAGCAACCCGACCCAGGGGCTGTGCGTGAAGTATGTGATCACGGCGGCGGTGAAAGCCCCGGTCAGCATAATGCCTTCGAGCGCGATGTTGATCACGCCGCCGCGCTCCGAATAGAGCCCGCCCAGCGCCGCCAGAATCAGCGGCGTTGACAGGCGGATCATCGAAGCGATCAATGTCAGATTGAAGATGCTCCTGAGCATAAGGTCATTTCACCTTTCTGGCCCTCATTTCCTGACCGCCTCTGCTGACGATGATCTCTGTCACCTGTCCCTGCTCATCTTTGACAAAAGTCACCCGCGCGCTGTTGATGAAAAACTTTGTCTCTGATTCGGGACGGAGTTCAGCCACCGGCTCCCCCGGCGCGGCAGCCATCAGGCGGTCATTCTCTTTGCTGATGGTGACGAACTGCCCGGAACCAAGTTCATATTTCCCGACATAAGCCTCATGGATTTTCGGATCAACCTTCGCCAGCACGCGCTCTTCAGGCTTCCAGCCGGGCCAGTTGTATTCAACCGCGATGCCGCGCAGAATTTCCGTCGCGAGCTGCCCGCCTCTGTCAGAGTTCGTCATCACCACTGCCCCCTGCCCTGTTTCGCTGAACGCGACGAGCTGGCAGCGGAACCCCATATTCGATCCGCCGTGACTGAAACTGGCCGCACGGCCTTCCCCCTCAAGCCCGATCCCCAGGCCCCAGCTCTCAAACTGCCTGGTCAGCATCTCACCGGTCATTTTCTGCGAGAGAACCTTATTCGATTTTCCGACCCTGGACTTTTGCAGCTCGATGGCGAAGCGCGCCAGATCAGAAGGCGTCGTCCATAACCCGGCCGCGGCCATTTCAGGGTAGACGTGCCATTTGCCGATGACCGGCGTGCCGTCCAGCCGATGGGCCACGGCGGCCTTGCCAGTCATCTCTTTCGGCAGAGGCTGCTGGTAAGTGCTGTGCGTCATCCCGATCTTACTCAGCACCAGTTCCCGCATCAGGTCAGGGAAACTTTTGCCGGTCACATCGGTCATCAGCAATTGCATCACCGTGATCCCGCCGCCGGAATACCGCCATTTGCTGCCGACCGGGATATCCACACGGACCGGCGCGGTGTTGGCCGGCTTCTCGCCGTCGAGGATTTGCACCGCCGTCGGGATTTCCTTGTCAACGGCATAGCCCGGGAACCCGGGAACCGTCAGCCCGGCGCTGTGGCTGGCCAGCCTGCGCAGCGTGACTTTCTTCTCTTTCGTGAACTCGTTGTCGGGCACCTTCCACGACTTCAGTCTCTGATTCACATCTTCGTCGAGACTCAGTCTGCCCTCTTCAACCAGCCGCAGTGCGGCCATCGTTGCGACGGGCTTACTGATTGAGGCGGCCTGAAACATCGTCTCAACAGTAACCGGCTGAGTGCCGCCCGCCTCAACCACGCCGTACCCCTTCGCCCATTCAATCTTCCCGTCGTTGATGACTGCCACGCTGACTCCGGGGACTTTAAGTTGCGCCATCCGTTCAGTCAGCTTCCACGGAGTCGTCTCTCCCCTGATGATCACGGCAGGCAGCAATCCGGCTTCAACTCTCTGAATCCGCCCCGCCGGGTCAGCGCTGTTTTGCGCGAAGACGCTGGCCGCTAACGATGCGGGCAAACTGAGCCGACCGAAGCTCAATGCGACAACGCCGATCAATGTGACGAGCAATAAGATTTTCTGTTTCATAATCCATCCTCCTTCACTCATTGTCTTTGGCCGGAGCCGGAATAACCGGCAGGGCGTTGATGGCCAACTCGCTCACCACCTGATCGTCGCGAAAGCGTGAACCGGGCGATCACGACACCCGCCGCGGCCAGTAATCCGACGCGGGTTCCGCGTGAATAATGCCTTTGAGCGCGATTGATCACGCCGTCGCGCTCCGAATAGAGCCCGCCCAGCGCCGCCAGAATCAGCGGCGTTGACAACCGGGTCGCCGAAGCGATCACTATCAGGTCGAAGATGGACATGGGTGTTGTCCTGCTTATCGCCGAAGGCGCTCGGGAGTTGTCACCCGGCGTCAGAGACGGCGCGGGTGAACGCCTGAACTGAGCCATCACTTTTTGACTGCCACTACCAGATCCTGATAAGTCAGGAAATCAGGCCTTCCGCACCAGGCCCCGTAGCGGATCGGCTCGATGATTTCCAGTCCGAGTTTCACATAAAGTTCGCGCACTGTTACTTCGTCATAGGCGATGGCATCCTCCGGCATCTCCTGATTCGTGGTGGCATAACCATCCCGCTCATACTTGAAATGCACTTCGCCCTTTCCCGCCTCAATGAGGCCCCTCGATTCAGCATTCAGCAGGAACCAGGTGATCACACACCTCTGACCTTTTTTCAGGACGCGCGCGATCTCCGACAGATAATTTTCCATATCACGCGGAAGCATGTGCGTAAACACCGAGGTTAAAAAGACAAAGTCAAAATACTCATTTGCAAATGGGAATCGGTATTGAGAGGCGGGGTATTTACCCCGCGGACGGTACTGCTTGTTGTAAACATCTGCCAGGTAAAAATGAAAATTGGGATACTGAGGCGTATACCTTCTGCGGCACCAGTTAATGCCGGGCGCGACAATGTCAAAACCATCGTAGGAACCTCTGTCGAGATAGTTTGTTAACGGTAAGGCCATGCGCCCGATACCACACCCAACATCGAGGACCTTATGATCCGGTCTCAATCCGCCAAGCTCAATGAAATGTCTGAGGAATTCCTCCCCGGTCCTTGTGAAATCACCTGCGCCAATGAATATGAGTTGCGGCGGCGGAACCAGCCTGTTTCTTCTTCTGAGAAGCGCATCCTTAATATTGGCGAACTCGGCATAGAGCGTGACAGCTGCCTCCTTGCAGAATGGGATAATCTTCTCCCCGTAGAGGGGAACGATTACCTTCCTGACCGGTTCCGGCATCAGGCTCCTGATCATTTTTCTGGCGGTACTCATGTCCTCACCTCATCACTCCTTCGCGAAATCAGAATAAGCTGGACTTGCACAGATGACTGCCCGCGGGGGTGGGCTGATGCCTGTCTGTGTATCAGGTGCCGCTCACGGGGCGTTCCAGTCAACTCACCCGGCGGCAAATTTTCCCGGCTCCATAACCCATCTCTCTTCACCCGTTGTTTTTAGCCAGAGCCGGAATAAATCGCCCCAGCGTTCCCCGGAAAAACGCGTCCATCGCGACGAACAGAATGATGATCGCCTGAAGCACCATCGCCAGATCCTTTGAGACGTGGTCCGAGAAAATATCCACGAACAGGCTGCCGCGCACCAGCGCGCCGAACAGGATCGCTGCCAGCACCACGCCCACCGGGTGATTGCGCCCGAGCAGCGCCACCGCAATCGCCGTGAACCCGTAACCCTGCGAAAAGTCATGGTAGTAGCGATAGTGATAACCCAGCACTTCATTGATCCCGACCATCCCGGCGAGCGCGCCGGAGAGCGCCATCGCCAGGATGATCTGTTTTTTCACGCTGATCCCCCCGTACTCAGCCGCCATCGGATTTGACCCGACGGCGCGGATTTCATAGCCCCACTTCGTCCGCCACAAAAACATCCAGACGAAAAAACCGACGAGCAATGCCAGCAGGAATGAAATGTTCAGCGGAATGCGTTGCGGGAAGTTGATGCCGAGTGGCGCGAGCAGCGTGTGAAAACGGGCGATATGCGCGGCTTCGGCAATCGGGCCTGATTCCATGATCGGGTCGCCCGGTTCCTTGTAAAAAGCCTGGGTCAGCCAGCTCACCAGACCGGCGGCCACGAAGTTGAGCATAATCGTATTGACGACTTCATTCGAGCCGAAGCGCGCTTTGAGCAATCCCGGAATCCCCCCCCATAGTCCACCCGCCAGGATCGCTGCCAGCATAGCCACCGGGACCAGCACCACCGCCGGCAGCTTGTGAAACGTAATCCCCGCCCAGGCGGCCGCAAAAGCCCCGACGATCAACTGCCCCTCAGCGCCAATGTTGAGCAGCCCGCATTTGAAGGCCAGCGCGACCGCCAGCCCCGCGAAGACGAGCGGCGTCGCATAAAACAGCGTGTAGCCCCAGTTGTCGAAAGTGAAATTGCCGAACGCGTCATACAGCCCGAACGCGCTGGAGAGCAGAATCCGGTAGACTTCAAACGGATTGTCACCGACTGCCAGGATCACCAGACCGCCGATGAAGAACGCGGCGATGACGGCAATCAGGGGGAAGAGCAGTTCACGGAGCAGGATTTTCATTTAATACCCTCACTACTACCCTCATTTGAAGGTAGTGCCCTCATTACCCAATTCACTACCCATTTAATTCGGTAATACCTATATACGCCCTATCCATGTCTCGATGCCGCGTGAGAAATTGCAGGTCGAACCATCAGTCTTCGTCCACGGAGCCGACGAAAGCGGAAGGAAGACATCGCGAGGATACTCTGCCCACAACAAGCCCGATACCGTTCTCAATGCCCCGGCCCCAGCAGCACCGCGTTCATAAACATCAGGCTCATGCTTTCCTGAAACGCCCGGTAGTTTGGGTCTTCGGCGAATGACACGATGTTGCCGCGCCCCAGCGGCGCGTCCATCACGAAAGCCTTATTGGGGAGCTGTTTCTGCACGTCATCCCACATCAGGCCGCTCAGCAGCATCTTGTCGGCGGGCGCGAAGATCGCCACGTTCGTCCCCTGATCCAGTTTGAGCAGAGAGAAGATGCGGTTGCTGTCCACGAGCGCCGTCGTCGTGTCGCCGTAACCGAATCCGAGCCAGTGGGTGTTATCAACCTTCACGCGGACAATCGCGCCGGGGGTAGAGCTTGGGTATTCGTCGGCGGGTTCGATGGCTTTTTCGATAGTCGCGGTGTCATCCTGAGCTTTCGGCGACGCACCTGCCTGCGGCGATCTGCTGATTTCAGGCTTCGGCTGCTGGCCGGGTTCGGCGCCTTCCCTCTTTTCTTTATCCTTGTCGCCTTTCGCCCCGGCTTTCTCGCGCTTCTCGCGTTTGACCGGGAGCATCGCCACCTTCTCTTCAGTCAGCCACGACGTCGCGTTGGCGAAAGTGATCAGCGTGCCGCCGTTACCGACCCATTCCTTCAACTTCGCGCCGTCGCCGAGCATGGCAGTGTACCCGCCAAAGCTGTCCGGCAGAATCAGCACGTTGTATTTCGTCAGGTCAGAGAAGCGCAACTGCTCGGCGCGAATCACCGTCACGGGGCAGCCGTAACGCTGCTCCAGCAGATAGCGCGTCCAGCCGACCGAGTTCGCCGAAGTCGGAGTATTCCAGGCCATCGCGATGCGCGGGCGCGGCAGGTAATTGACGTTCCCGCTGCCGAAGTTCGGGCCTTCCTCGACCCACGACGAATCGGTCGGATAAATATCCACGCCGTGCGTGGCGGCAAGCTTCTGCATGCGTTCGTGCAGGTCGGCCGGATTATCCCTCGTTTTGACGATCAGCGTGCCGCGGGGAAAGCTCGTGCCGTTCAGCCTGAGCTGCTTATCACTGCTGTGAACGCGCACGTCCTGGCGGAACAGGTCGGCGAGCGCGGCGGCGGCCGACTGCGTGCCCCACGGGATCAGGTAAGCCAGGCTCGCTTTCTCGCCATGCACTCTGCCCGCGGGCAGCGGCGGCTGTCTGAGCGTCGTGAAGTTTCCGCCCGAAGCCTGTTCCGCCATAAAGCACGGCACGTCGTAAAGGAACGGCAGCGACCACGCGGTCACGTCATAAAACTCCTCGTTCAGGCGCCTCCGGTTGCGCTCGCGCTGCTCGTCAATGAACTCCCTGTCCTGCGGCGTGTGCTTGTCCATCAGCGTCTTGAGCAGGCGCTTCGCCGGCTGGGCGAGCGAAACGACGTAACTGCCCGCCGGGAATTCGCGCGGCTGCAACTGGCCGTCAAAATAGTCGCGCGTCTTCGGATTGCTGAACGCGGCGTCGGCGCGCCTGACTTCGATCCCTGATTTCATCAGCGTCGCGGCGAGTTTCGCGGCGCGATTCGGATCACTGCCGGGAGTGATGATGTATTCCTTGACCGTTTCCCTGGCGCCCTCTTCGCTCGCCAGTTTGCGGTAGTCGTAAAAGTAGCGCAGCAGCGCCTCGCGGTTCTGCGCGGCGTTTTCAACCGTCGAGAGCGAGGAGATGAAATGGCGCTGCACCGATTCGCCGTAGGTTCTGGTCGTCTCGTCGCTGCGCCTGACGGTCAGCCCGCGCACCGAAGCGTTTTCATAAGTCATCCCGATTGACCCGTGAAACATCGGCCAACCCTCGCCGTAGCCGGGATAAAACGAGTCGTAGGCTTCGCGCGTGAAGTAATCGAAGCGGAATTTATCGAACCACTTCGCATTGTTGCGCCCGAACTTTGCCAGCCACTCGCTCTGCACCTTCGTCAGGTTCGGGTTCCAGGGCAGCGCCGGCGGCGCGAAGTAGTAGCTGCTGTTCGACCCCATCTCGTGCAGGTCAACGAAGACCTGCGGGAACCATTCCAAGTAGGCTTTCGCGCGCCCCTGGGTTTCCGGCTGCGACTGTGCGAACCAGTCGCGGTTCATATCGAACAGGTAATGATTCACGCGCCCGCTCGGCCAGACCTCGTTGTGTTCGGCGGATTGCGTGTCGGCGTCGGGCCAGCGCCCCATGGTCTGCCGGAAGTAGTTGATGAAGCGGTCGCGCCCGTCCGGGTTCTGCATCGGGTCAATGATGACGAGCGTGTCTTTCATCCCGGCTTCGACAATCGCGTCGCTCTGCGCGGCGAGCAGGTGGTAAGCCGTCAGCAGCGCCGCGTCGGTGCTGGAGATTTCATTGCCGTGGACGCTGTAAGCCAGCCAGACGACGGCGGGCATTGAGCTGATTATTGAATTCGCCTCTGATGATGAAATCCGGCGCGGGTCGGCGAGCTTCTGCATGTCGGCTTTGATCTCGTCGAGCCGGGCGATGTTCTGCGGCGAACCGATGACCAGGTAGTAAAGCGACTTCCCCTCCCACGTTTCGCCGTACCTGAAGAGCTTCGCACGCGCGGGCGCGGACTGTTGCAGGGCGTTCACGTAGCGCTCCATCTCGTGGTGCATCGTGATGCGCTCGCCCCAGTCGTGGCCGGCGACCTGTTTGAGCGTCGGGATCGCGGGGTCGTATTTCGCGCCGGGAAAGAATTCAAAGCTCTGCGCGAACGAAGTAATGGAAATGAGAGACAACAGTATGAGCAGGAGGGGGGTCATTTTCACTTTCATGTCTCCGGTTGTAAGAGGAAATGAAATACGGATTGGACAGATGAGACGGATCGTCACAGATCAATCGGTATCATTCCGCCTGATCCGGTTCATCCGTGTCCCGGCCCTTCTTCTTTCCGCCAGTCATCATCAGCCCGATCTCTTCCTGATTCACTTTCCGCGGATCAACTTCGCCGACGACGCGCCCCTGGTACATCACCAGGACGCGGTCGGCGAGTGAGAGGACTTCTTCGAGTTCGGCCGACACGAGCAGGATCGCGGCGCCGGCGTCACGCAACCCGACCAGCTTGCGGTGAATGAATTCGATCGCGCCGATGTCTACGCCGCGCGTCGGCTGCGACACGAGCAGCAGCTTCGGGTGAATATCGAATTCGCGGCCGATGATCAGCTTCTGCTGATTGCCGCCGGAAAGCGCTCTGGCGGGCAGTTCAAGGTCCGGCGGGCGCACGTCGAATTCCTGGATCAGCCGCCTCGTCTTCCTGACAATCGCGGCGTCATCGAGCAGGCCGGCGCGCGAAGCCACGGGAGGGCGATAATGCGTGCCCAGAATGGCGTTGTCGGTCAGCTCGAAATCCAGCAGCAGCCCGCGCCGGTGACGGTCTTCGGGGATGTGCGCGACGCCGAGTTCCTTGATCTCGCGGGCGGAAAGGCCGGCACATTCGCGACCGTTGAGAGTAAAACTGCCGCCCGCCGCCGTCCGCAACCCGGCGAGGATTTCGATCAGTTCGGTCTGCCCGTTGCCTTCAACGCCGGCGATGCCGACGATTTCGCCGGCCTGAACATTGAAAGAGATTTCCGCGCCGGGGCGGAGCTGTAACCCGCGCACGGACAGCACCGCGTCCTTCGGCTTCGCTTCGGTCTTTTCGACGCGCAGGAGTACGTCGCGGCCGACCATCAGCCGCGCCAGTTCGGCCGCATCGGTTTCTGCGGTCTTCCGCTCGCCGACGACTTTGCCGTCGCGCATGACGGTCACATTGTCTGACAGCGCCAGCACTTCATTCAGCTTGTGCGTGATGATGATGATCGTTTTGCCCCGCTCGCGCATCGAGCGAAGGATTCTGAAAAACTCCTCGACCTCCTGCGGCGTCAGCACGGCGGTCGGCTCATCCAGGATCAGGATGCGCGCGCCGCGGTACAAGGCCTTCAGCACCTCGACGCGCTGCTGCTGGCCGACTGAGAGTTCCTCGACACAACTGTTCGGATTGATATCGAAGCCAAAATCATTCGACAGTTTGCGAATCTGCTCTTCCGCCCGTTTGTAATTTATTCGCCCGCCGCCCGGCTCCGCGCCAAGGATGATGTTTTCGGTCACCGTCATCGGCGGCACGAGCATGAAATGCTGATGCACCATGCCGAGGCCGAGCGCAATCGCGTCGTGCGGATTGCGAATCTCGCGGCGCCACCCGTCAACTAAAATCTTCCCCTCGTCGGCCGTGTAAAAGCCGTAGAGGATCTTCATGATCGTTGACTTGCCCGCGCCGTTCTCGCCGACGATGGCGTGGATCGTCCCGGCAGGAATCGAGAGGTTGATATTGTTATTGGCAATCACCCCGCCGAAGCGTTTGGTGATGCCGCGCATTTCGATGATGTTTGATGTTTCCATTGAGCTTGGAGAAATTCATCTGATTCAGAACGTCAGTTGACTTCTCCCCAGATTCCGGTTGTCCTGTGTTCCTGATCGAATCTGACGTACAGATCGCAATGCCCCTTGATCCACGTCAATCCCAGCTTTTCTCTCAACAAGCCCTCATGATTTCTTCCGCTCCAGTGCCAGAGTTGCTCAGAATCACCTGTTCCCACCCGATCCGGTTCACTTGTCAGTTGTCGCACCTGATCTTTTGTCATTCCATATCTGATCTGCGAATAAGCGGATTCCAGTTTCCAGTCAGTTCGCTGCCCGACGTAAAACTCTCGTAAAAGCTCAGCCATCGGCGCGACAACCAATGTGATCAGAATAATCCCAATGACCTTCTTTATGCTGATCATCGTGCCAGCCTCAACCCGGCATTGTGTTCACTTAGCCATTGCGTCCGTTACCTTGATTCTGCCGGAGATGATGTCGCGTTTTGCCTGCTCGATCTTCTCAATGACCGCCTGCGGAATCAGGGCTTTGTTGTAATCGTCAATCGCGTAACCGACGCCGTCATTATCCAGACCGTAAACGTGCGGGCCGCCCTTGAATTTGCCCTCGACCAGGTCTTTGACGACGCTGAAGACGGCGTTGTCAACGCGCTTGACCATGCTGGTGAGGACGAAGCCGGGCTTGATCCAGTTTTGATTTGAATCAACGCCGATGGCGAATCGCTTGTAACCTTCAGCGGCATCGAAGACGCCCAGGCCCGAATTGCCCGCTGCCTGGAAAACTATATCCGCGCCCTGCTCGATCTGCGAGTTGGCAAGCTCACGGCCCTTGCCGGGGTTATTCCACGCGGCGTCGGTGATGCCGACGAAATTCGGGATCACGCGAATGTTCGGGTTGACGTATTTCGCGCCCTCTTCGTAACCGGTCAGGAATTTGTGGATCAGCGGGATGTCCATGCCGCCGACGAAACCGAGCGTGTTGGTTTTCGTCGTGCTGGCCGCGATCATCCCGACCAGGAAGGAGCCCTCGTGTTCCTTGAAGACCAGCCCGGCGACGTTCGGCTTGTCCACGACGAAATCAACGATGGCGAAGTGGGTCTTCGGGTAATCCGCCGCGACCTGTTCGATGATCGGCCCCTGCGCGAAGCCGACGCCGATGATCAGGTCGTAGCCGAACTGCGCAAACGCCCGCAGCGCCGGCTCAATCGAAGTCGGGTCGCCGGGTTCGGCGTCGCGGACGATCACGGGCAATTCCTTCCTCGCCCGTTTGACGCCCTCCCACGCGGCGGAATTGAACGAGCGGTCATCCTTGCCGCCGATATCGAAGACGATGCCGACCTTGATTTTGCCGGCGGCTTCGGCGGCGGGCGGGCGAGTGGTGCAGCCCGCGAGCGGAAGCAGAATGATCAGTACTACGACTGTCAGGAAGCGGACGTTGTAAGGCAGAGCGATGGGCAGTGAAGACAGGGCTTTCATCATCGCTGTTCCCCCGATTGAATTGAGTCGTTGAGAGATAACCGCTCGCTTGCGCTCGCGGTACTGTAACTGCTCAGATGACGGCTTTAATCAATGGCTCAGGCTTCGGCGCGCGCGCTTCAATCCGATAAGCGGCGCGGATGCGACCCTGCATCTCTCCGAACTTCGAGTCGTCATTATAGTATGCGGTCACCAGCGGGTCGCCAGCCTTCACGCGGTCACCGAGTCTGGCGCGCAGGCGCAACCCGACGGCGTGATCAATCATGTCTTCCAGACGCTTTCTGCCGCCGCCCCAGTCCATCACGATGCGACCGATCTCATCAGTCTCAATGCGCGTGACGAAACCCTCGCGGTCTGACGCGACGACCTGTTCCCTGCCCGCCTGCGGCAGCCGCTTCACGTCATCACAGACGCGCGGGTCACCTCCCTGCGCTTCGATACAGAGGCGGAAGCGTTCGAGCGCAGCGCCTGATGTGATCGCGCTGCGCGACTGCGTGCGAGCAGCTTCCAGGTCGTGCGTCACGCCGCCTGTGATCAGCATTTGTGCGGCAAGCTCAATGCAAAGCGTGGCAAAATCGCCTGTCAAGTTGCCGCGCAGAGTCTCAATCGCCTCGACCGTCTCAACCGCGTTGCCGACCCTGCTCCCGAGCGGCTGGTTCATATCGGTGATCAGGGCGACCATACGCTTGCCCATCGCCCGCCCGACGTCCGACAGCATCCCGGCCAGTTCCTTCGCGTCATCAAGCTCGCGCATAAAAGCGCCGTTGCCAGTTTTGACATCCAGCACCAGACCGTCAATCCCTTCGGCCATCTTCTTCGACATGATCGAAGCTGTGATCAGCGGCTTGCACGGCACGGTCGCCGTCAGGTCGCGCAGGGCATAGAGCTTTCTGTCCGCCGGCGCGATCTCTCTGGTCTGCCCGATCAAAGCCAGACCGCATTTTTTAAGCACCGAGCGAAACTCATCGAGCGAAAGGTTCGTGCGGAATCCGGGGATGGCTTCGAGTTTGTCGAGCGTGCCGCCCGTGTGCGCGAGCGCGCGGCCCGAAATCATCGGCACGGCGACGCCGCAAGCGGCGGCCACCGGCGCAATCACGAGCGAGGTCTTGTCCCCGACGCCTCCGGTTGAATGCTTGTCAACTTTCGCTTCGGGGATTTCAGGGAATGAAATCACCTCGCCGGAATGCAGCATCTCTTCGACCAGCGCACGGGTTTCGGCGGCGGTCATGCCGTTCAGGAACACCGCCATCAGCCACGCGGCCATCTGGTAATCGGGGATCTCATCGCGCGTGTAGCCGCGGATGAGAAAGGCGATCTCATCGTGCGTCAGTTCGCGGCGGTCACGTTTTTTCTCGATCAAATCCTGTGGTCGCATAATGCTGAAGTTTATTCGCCTGACTCTGCGGCCAAGTCATCCAGCAAATCAGGCAGCAGGCGGATATGTCGGAGTTCGACGAACTCTTTCTGCTCAAGCTCCGAATCAGGCACCGTCTCATGAAACCAGGTGGTCTCGTACGGGATGTAAACCGCCCGCCCGCCCATCGCCAGCACCGGCAGGATGTCTGACTTGATCGAATTGCCGACCATCAGGAAACGCTCGGGACTGACCTGATGCCTGGCGACGATGGCTTCGTAGGCGCGCTGATTTTTTTCGGAGACGATCTCGATGTGGCTGAAATGATCACCCAGCCCCGAGCGCGCGACCTTGGCCTCCTGCTCGAACAGGTCGCCTTTGGTAATGACCATGAGGCGACAGGATTCCGCCAGTCTCGCGACCGTCTCCTGCACGCCATCCAGAATCCGCATCGGGGCCTTGAGCATCTCCCAGGCAAAGCCGATGATCTGATGAATCTCCGCGCCCGTGACGCGGCCCTCGGTCAGCTCAATCGCCGTCTCGATCATCGAGAGCGTGAACGACTTGATGCCGTAACCGTACCGTTCGAGGTTGCGAATCTCAGTGGCGTCCAGCCGGCTCTCGATCCATTCCGGGCTGTGATAATTCGCCAGGATGCCACTGAATTTCCGCTTGGTCTCGGTAAAGAGCGACTCGTTGTGCCAGAGCGTGTCGTCGGCATCAAAGGCAATTATATCGAACATCATGAGGTCACTGTTTTCCCGCTCACCTTTTCGTAATCAGGACGACGGCCTGAGCAGCAATCGCCTCCCCGCGTCCGACTGCATCCAGTCCTTCATTTGTTTTTGCTTTGATGTTGATTTGCGACGGGTCAATCTTCAGCGCTTCGGCCAGCCTCGTTTTTATTGCCGCGATGTGGGGCATCATCTTCGGTCGTTCGGCCATAATCGTCGCGTCAACGTTCACAACGCCCCAGCCATTTTCAGCCAGCAGTTCACACGCGCCACGCAGAAAAACCATGCTGTCTGCGCCGGCCCAGCGCGGATCTTTGTCCGAAAAGTGAGTGCCAATGTCGCCCAGACCGGCTGCGCCGAGCAGCGCGTCGGTGATCGCGTGGCTCAGGCTGTCAGCGTCCGAATGGCCAAGCAACCCTTTGTCGAAAGGGATTTCGACCCCGCCGAGGATCAGCCTGCGGCCTTCGACCAGGCGGTGAATGTCATGACCCAGACCGATTCGGAAAGACGCCGGGTGAACAGCTGCCGGGGAAGCATCTCTTTGCGAATTGTTCTCTCTCCCGGTCATCACCAACCTGCGATGTTTGACGTCATTCTTCCTCAAACATTTTTTGCGCCAGCAGCAAATCTTCCGGCGTCGTGATCTTGATGTTGCTCGCAGAGCCTTCGACGACGGCGACAGCGTGCCCGAGGCGTTCGACCAGCAACGAATCATCGGTCAGCATCGCCGAAGGCAACCCGGCGGCGCGTGCCTCCTCATTCGCCCGGCGTAACAGTTCATAACCAAAAGCCTGCGGCGTCTGCGCCCGGTAAATGCGGCGGCGGTCGAGCGTGCGAACGATCACCCCGTCTTCGACCTCCTTGATCGTGTCGGTCGCGGGCAGCGCCAGAATCGCGGCCCCGGTTTCCTTCGCCCCGGCGATCACGGCGGCAATCTGCGCGGGCGTGACGAAAGGCCGGACGGCGTCGTGAACCGCGACGATCTCCGGCCTCAGCCCCGCAGCCGCGTCGAGCGCGTTGAGAATTGAATCGCTGCGCTCCTGTCCGCCGCTCACGTAGATTACAGGCTTGAATAACCCAACCGACGCATCCCGGTCGCGGAACTCTGCGACTTTATCGGCAGGCAGCGCGACCGCTATCGCGTGAATGTCCGGGCACTCGTAAAAACGGCGGATCGTGTGAGCCAGAATCGGCGCCCCGGCGATTTCGATGAATTGTTTCGGAATCGGCCCGCCGATCCGCGTGCCACTGCCTGCGGCGGGAATGATGGCAAGATTCATGGAAAGTGAAAAGTGAAAAGTGAAAAGTAGAAAGTGGAAAGCAGGACGGCTGGCGAAAGCCACTCTCGCTTTTCACTTTCTACTTTCTACTTTCCGCTTCAGTTCAGGACTCGACGGTCGAGGGCGACGGGCGCGGAGGGCGGTAGTCGCGGTGATCGCCGCGATTCTCGCGCGGGTCGGGCTTCTGATTCTCCTCGGCGCGCCCGAAGATCATCTTGCCCGCGGTCGTCTGCAGCACGCTCGTCACAACCATATCAACGTTTTTGCCGATCAGGCGGCGGGCATTATCCACCACGACCATCGTGCCGTCATCGAGATAGGCGACGCCCTGGTTGTATTCTTTGCCCTCCTTGAGGATGAAGACGCGCATGATTTCGCCGGGCAGGACGACGGGCTTCAGCGCATTCGCCAGTTCGTTGATATTCAGCACCTCAACGCCGCGCAGGTGGGCGACTTTGTTCAGGTTGAAATCGTTCGTGACAATCGGGGCCTGCAACTGCTTGCCCAGTTCGATCAGCTTCAGGTCAACTTCGCGGACGTTCGGGAAGTCGGTTTCGGTGATCTGCACATCGAGACCCGTAATTTTCTGGATGCGTTGCAGGATGTCCAGACCGCGCCGCCCGCGGTTGCGCTTGGCCGAATCGGACGAGTCGGCAATCTGCTGCAACTCGCGCAGGACGAATTGCGGGACGAGGATCGTGCCGCCCAGGAAACCCGTTTCGGCAATGTCGGCGACGCGTCCGTCAATGATGACACTGGTATCGAGGATCTTGAACTGAAGCTTCGTGCCGCGATCCTTGAGCAGGCCGCCGAGGACTGACAGGTCAAGATAGTCGCCCTTGGCCGCGCCGACCAGCAGGCCGACGTAAGCCATGAAGGCCATTAACACGACCGTGATGAAGGATTCGAGCGGGCCGTTCCATTGCTGGGCGGTGATCAGAAAACCGATCAGCGATGCCCCGATGATGCCGAGCGTCGAGCCGATGGCCGCGCCGATCAGTGTTTTGAGTGAGGCCTCCCGGACGCGAGTCTCAAAGAAGATAATGCCAACGGCAATGATCAGGGCGGCGATGGCGGAAATGTAAGGCGATGGTAACCCCATCACTTCCGGTATCGGTTTGATCAGAAAGCCCGCGAGAAGTAAAAGCAGCGTGAAAACCAGCCGGATCAGAATAAGATTTGCTCCCATAAAACCTCGGTTTCATGTGGTATGACCAATATAAATTGGGGTTATGGAAAATCATCGGCAAAGCTAAAGGAATTCGATTTGTCAGATAGAGTTATAAAGCGTTTCTCAGGACGGGCGGATTGTAGCACGCAATGTTGAAGCCAGTATAGGGCTGGGGATTTCTGAATCCAGATTTTGTACCGCCACAAAAAAGGGCGCACCTGAATTCAGTACCGCTGCCAGATACTCAGAAGAGCGCCTCCAAGGCGTCCACGACCGAGCGGACGCCGATAATTTCCAGACGGTCATCAGCCTCGACCCCGGCCAGATTGTTCTGCGGCATGATCACGCGCCTGAAGCCCATGTGCGCAATTTCGCGCAGCCGGATGCCGGCCTGGGTGGTGGCGCGCACTTCCCCAGCCAGCCCGACTTCGCCAAAGACGATAGTGTGTTCGTTGATCGGAATGTTGCGAAAGCTGGAGGCGATGGCGGCAACGATGCCTAAATCCGCCGCCGGCTCATCGAGCGTGATGCCGCCGACCAGATTGACGAAAATGTCGTCGCCCGACAGATGGAAGCCGACGCGTTTTTCGAGCATCGCGACCAGTAGCGCGACGCGGCTGACTTCCACGCCCTGCGTCGTGCGCCTGCCGGTGCCGAACTTCGACGAACTGACCAGCGCCTGAATTTCCACGAGCATCGGGCGCGTGCCTTCCATCGCCGCAACGACGGCGGAGCCGGACACGCCGATGGGCCGTTCGCTCAGGAAAACTTCCGAAGGGTTCGGCACCCCGATCAGGCCATGTCCGGTCATTTCAAACACGCCGAGTTCATTGGCCGCGCCGAAGCGGTTCTTGGCGGCGCGAATGATCCGGTGATTGTGATGACGTTCGCCTTCAAAATAGAGTACTGTGTCCACGATGTGTTCGAGCGCCTTCGGCCCGGCGATCATCCCTTCCTTAGTGACGTGGCCGATCAGGAAAACAGGCACGGTGAAATTTTTGGCGAGCAGTAAAAACTGCCCGGCGGCTTCGCGAACCTGCGAGACCGAGCCGGGCGCGCTTTCGAGCTTTTCGGAGTAAACGGTCTGGACCGAATCAATGATGATCGCGCGCGGCTGGAGGCGGTTGATCTCGTCAAAGATGCGTTCAAGGTTCGTCTCGGCGAGCAGGAACAGCCCCTGCGGGTTGATGCCAAGGCGTTCGCCGCGCAGCTTGATCTGGCGCTCGCTCTCTTCGCCTGAGACGTAGAGGACGTTCCCGTAAAGCGTGCTGACCTTATCGGCCACCATTGACATCAGTGTTGATTTGCCGATCCCGGGCTCGCCGCCGATCAGCACGAGCGACCCCGGCACGATGCCGCCGCCCAGCACGCGGTCGAATTCCGTGATGCCCGTCACGTCGCGTACGTCGCTCTGGGTTTCGATTTCATGGAAGGGAACAGGTCGGCTCTCATTCAACCGCAACCCGCCGCGTGAAAGGCCGCCCGCGCCACCCGCGGCTTTGGGCATGGCTCGTTCGCGCTCTTCAACGAACGAATTCCACTCGCCGCAGTCAGGGCATTTGCCCAGCCACTTGCGCGACTGGCCGCCGCATTTCTGACAGACATAAACGGTGCGCGGAGCTTTGGTAGACATACGGGGATTGTAGCGAGTGACCGGGTGCGAGAGCAAAGGCGTGATTGCGGAACCGGGAACCTGGCCGCACGATTTCTCGTTCAGGCTGCTTTGTGGTACAAATTACCTCTCATCAACTTATCACTGACAAGTGAAATTCTAAGGAGACATTGCAATGACCCTTTATTGCCACCGTAAGGCTGCGGCCCTGTACATCCTGCTGTCACTTTCGGCCGCCGCCTGCAGCACCGGTAAAGCTACGACTTCAGTGCCTGAAACAACTCCCGCACCGAGTACAGCTTCAACGCCAAAACAGCAGCCACTCAGCCCGCCCGGTTCGACTGAACTGGCCCTGAACGGCAAAAAGATCAGTATCAAATACAGCCGCCCTTCGATGCGCGGGCGCACCATTATGGGCAAACTCGTGCCCTGGAATCAGGTCTGGCGCACCGGAGCTAATGAAGCCACCAGTCTGACGACTGAGGCCGATCTGGTGATTGGGAACGTGACTGTGCCGGCGGGTTCCTACACGGTCTACACTCTGCCGTCGGAGAAAAGCTGGAAACTGATCATCAACAAGCAGACCGGCCAGTGGGGCACGGAGTATGATCAAAGTCAGGATCTGGCGCGGATTGACATGGACGTGAAGCAGAGCCCTTCGCCGGTCGAGCAGTTCACGATCTCGCTGGTGAAATCCTCTGACACGGGCGGCGTGCTGAAGCTGGAGTGGGAAAACACCAGCGCCTCGGTGAATTTCAAGTTGAAGTAGGTAAGACGGCAGTCAGTGGAGGGATCAACTCTCTTCACTGACCGCCGGCCACTGGCCGCTGACTGCTGTTTTATGAAGATCGAACCGGGGGCCTGCGTCATCGTCAGCCTGACCGAGCCGAGGGAAAAGTTCTGGGGCGTGGTCGAGGAGATCAATGCCGCCGGGGTTTTCATGCGCGGCATTGACCTCAACAGCTACGAAGACCTGTTGCACACGATCCTGCGCGGCGAAGAGGGAATTTACCCGGCCAGCGCGTTCTTCCCACTGCGGCGGGTGGAGCGCATTCTGCTGGATGAAACTGCCGGGCAGATGCAGTCACTCGTCGGGCGATTTGAAGAGCGCACCGGAATGCTGCTGACCGATTACCTCGGACTGTCTGAATCTGACACCGACCAGGATGATCCGTTTTGAGGGGAGCCTGGTGAGGTTTGATGTGCGGTGAGGAACCGCGCCCGCGAGATGAGATTTTTTCAGCCGAACGGGGAAAACCGGGAAAGAAGCACCTCCGAGTCAGCGAATCGGGACGACAATCTCGTTGGGGCGCACATAATTGAGCCGATCCTGCGCGGCGTTTTCAGAAACGCGCGGGTCGTTTCTGGCGCTTTTGACTTTCGCCCTGAGCTTTTCGGTCTCAGCCTGAGCTTGCGTCAGCCGCTGCTCAGTCCGCGCGTGTGAAGTGCGGGCCCCCTGCAACTGAGTGCGCTCGCGCGCAATCGTCGTCAGCGCCAGCGCCGCGGCGGCCAGAAAGATCATCATCAGCCACACCCAGTTCGGCATCCGGAGCGCCCTGACCCACGCCCGCGAGGCCTCACCAGTAGCGGCAATCTGTCCATAGTTGATTTTAGCCGAGTACGAATTGGCGACCTGTTTCAAGCAACACCTCCATATCTTTTTTTGAAGTCGTTTCTGCGTAGCACCGGACCACGGGCTCGGTGCCGGACATCCTCAGCAGCAGCCAGGAACCATCATCGAAAATGTATTTCACGCCGTCCGTACGATTGACGCTCGCGACGCGTCGTTCGCCGATCTTGTCCGGGGCATCAGCCGCCAGACGTGCCTGCAATCGCGCCTTCACTTCCGGCGTCAGTTTGATCCCAACGCGCTCGCTGTAAAGCTCGCCATCTTTTTTGAAGAGTTCAGTGAGCATCTCACCGAGGCTCGCGCCCCTCGCCGCCACCATCTCTGTCACCAGAAGGCAGGCAATAATTCCGTCTTTTTCCGGGAAATGTCCTTTGATCGTCAGCCCCGCGCTCTCTTCCCCGCCGAGCAGGATCTTGTCCTCATTGACCAGTTCGCCGATGAACTTGAAGCCGACGGGTGTTTCGAAAACTTCGCGCCCGTAACGTTTGGCCACGCGGTCGAGCAGGTGCGTGGTCGCCACACTGCGGGCAATGCCGCCGGGCCAGTCAGAACGCGTCTCGCACAGGTAATCAACCAGCAGCGCCAGCACGTGATTGGCCGAAACAAACGCGCCGTCACGATCAATGAATCCGAAGCGATCCGCATCCCCGTCGGTTGACAAGCCGAGCGCGAGTCTCTTTTCCAGCACCAGCGCACGCATCTCGCTGAGATTCTTCTCCGAAGGTTCGGGGCTGTGACCGCCAAACAGGACGTCGCGATAATCGTGAACGACTTCGACTTCACAGCCGTGCCGGCGCAGCACTTCATCAAGGTAGCCGCGCCCGGTCCCCCACAGTGGGTCGTAAGCCAGCCTCAGCTTTGCTGACGCAATGTGAGAAAAATGGATCTTTCCAGCCAGATCCTTCAGATAAGCTTCGCGAGGATCAAGCGCATGGACTTCAGCCCTGCCCGCGGCTGAAGCATTCTGCCCCCGTCCGGCCTGCAACTCGGCAATCCTCTGCTCAATCTTCCCTGTGGCTTCCGGCAATGCGGGCGCACCGTCAGCCGTCGAGAATTTCATGCCGTTGTACTGCGGCGGATTGTGGCTGGCAGTGAAATTGATCCCTCCACGCGCTTTCAGTGAGCGAATCGCGTAAGAAATCACCGGGGTCGGAGTGTCACGCGTCGTCAGGTGACTTTCATAGCCCTGTTGCGCCATCTCCGCTGCGCACTCGGACGCGAAGTTCTCACTCAGGAAGCGAGTGTCATAACCAACCACCAGTCTCCCGCCTCCGGATTCTGCCGCCAGCACATCCGCAATCGCGCGCGTCACCAGACGCACATTGGTATAAGTGAACTGATCGGCAATAATCGCCCTCCAACCTGATGTTCCGAAGGTGATTTTCATAAAGTGTTCTGCACGCAATGCCAGAAGAAGATTGCGCGAGGATTTCTAATCTATGTAAGAAACTGCTTAAGGCGGGCGGCAGAGTAACACGGGAATGTAACCCTGTAAAGTATTTATTTTCAATAGTTTCACAGATGAAACTTAAAGCTCTGGCTCATCTGTGTCCCCAGATCTCGACTGCATCAGGAAAGTTAAGTGAAATTGACCAGAACAGAGGTGAGTAATACATTATCTTGTGCTTTGATCAGGATAATTACGGATATGCTGTATCAGAATATCAGATTGAAGTCTGCTGACTGAGGCTTGAGCCAAGAGGCACTTTGTTGTGTCTGTGAAATGAGAATGCGGAAAGTAAGTAATTGCCAGCTGTCCTGATGCCAGGGAAAATAAACTGTCGATCTGAAAAAATCTTCCGACCAGCATGATTCTTACCTGTCAGAGAACTGAAAAAGCCGCCCGGCAAAACACTTCGTTTGCCAACGCGGCTTTTTCAGTTCAGCAGTTTTCAGCTGCACTAATTACTAATGCTAGGCAGCGACTTTCCGGTTACGTGTCCGCTTACCCGCAAGCGCATTATCAATCATCTCATCAACCTCTTCCATTGAGAGTCTGGTGACATGAGATATTTCATCCACCAGAAGCTGGCGGGCGCGTGATAGTGCCTGCTGCTCCTCCGGCGAGAGGTTTTTGCCGCGACCGAGTTTGGTCATAGCTTTGAGTGAATCCGCAACCTTGAAAATCTCGCCCGAAGCTATGCTTTCGGCGTTGCGGGCGCTCCGCTTCCGGTGATCGCTGGCAACTTCGACATCTTTCCCAAGGAAACGCAACAATTTGGGGATTTCCTCACGATCTATTAGTTTCCTGACTCCAACCTCTTCGGCTTTACTGACCGGGACAAAAATCGTACTTTCTCTTGCCAAAGGCTTGAGCGAGTATAACTTGACCGAGGTATCTCCGATTCGTTGCTCGATAACTCCATCAACCTTGCAGATCCCAATCCTGGGGTAAATAACTTTGCTTCCCAACCTGAATGACACTCTTCACATCCTCCATTCAAAGAGTAATTGCTTCGGAAGTATACCACAATCCGGCACATTTTAGTGTCTATAAATTACCGATTGCCCTGTGTAATTGTTGCTGATTCTGACATTTCGGGAGCCGTTGGCGTCTCAATCGGTCACCGGCGAATTAATCTGACTTTCCAAGTCGGAGACATTAAAATTCCCAGCCATTCTTCTTGGAGGTAACCAGAGGAAGAGGAATCCGGATTCCTCTTACAACAGTCCGCGCTCTTTCACCTCAAGATATTTATTCACCAGTTGGAATGCCAGTTGCCCCGCCGGAACGTCCAGCGCCAGCCCGCCCAGTTCCGTGATCCGGGCCAGTGCTTCTTCGCGTTGCTGCAACAACTCTTCAGCCACACTCTGTTTGTAGACGTCCGCCACCTCGCGCGGGACCTGAGCGACCAGTGAGCGTAAATCCTTATCCCCGATTGTGACGATCAGAGGCAGATGGCGCGGCAGCAGCGTCGCCGTATGCGCCAGCAGTTCCGCCGAAGCGTCACGATCAACCAGGTCGGTCAGGATAATTACCAGCGACCTTCGTTTGCAGTTCTGCTGGAAATACTGAAAGGCCCGCGCATACGACGGTTCGATCATTTGCGGCTTGATGTTATAGAGCGCTTCGAGAATCGCGTTCATCTGCGCATGGCCTCGTTTCGGGGGAAGCCAGGTGCTGACCTGTCGCGTAAATGCCAGCAGCCCGATGTTGTCGCCGCCCTGCGTCGCCACGTAGCCGATTGAGAGTGCCGCGTTGATTGCGTGATCAAGTTTCGACAACTGCTCGATGCGCGAAGTCATCAGCCGCCCGGCGTCGAGCATTACGACTATGCTCTGATTGCGTTCGATCTGATACTGCCGCGTCACCAGCTTGCCCCGTCGCGCGGTCGCCGTCCACGAAATGTGCCGCAGTTCATCGCCGCGCACGTAATCGCGCAGGCTCTCGAATTCCCTGCCCTGGCCGCGAAAGGCCGTGCGACGCAACCCGGCCTGGAGCAGCCGATTGCGGTGGGCAAAGAGTTCGTGCTTCTTTGCCTCGTTGATGTTGGGATAAACCTTGACGGTGGCAGCGGCGGGGACGCGCAACTGCCTGACGACCAGATTCCAGGGTGCGGGCCAGCGCAGCACTATGTCGCCGAAGTTGTAATCGCCCCGCGCCGCGGCAAACAGACGATAGCCGACAATGATTTCGTTGCGTCTGGGAGTGGCGTTGAGGCTGCGCGGGCCGCGCAATTCGAGTTCGGGCGGGTATTCATCCCTGATCGTGAAAGTGACTTTGCGCGGCGCGCGATTGATCACTGAAATCTGCACGTCGTTTTCAGCGCCGATCATAAAGCGCTTCGTCAGCAGTCGCTTCACCCGGACGCCCGCAAGGTCCGCGGCCTGAAAATAATCGAGCCACGCCGCCGCGAGTAACACGGCGTTGTAAAGCAGCACGAGCCACCTCGTCCCGTGCCATGCCCAGGCAGTGAGTAGCGGGATCACGCCGAGCGCGAGCAGGAAGTAGAAGCGTCTGGTGAAAACCATAGCGACGATGCGGCGGAAACTCATTGAGAGCCGGGATACCAGATCACGCCGAAAACTCACCTCGGCACTTCGACTGAAGCAAGAATTTCGTCCAGCACCAGTTCCGGCGTGATGCCTTCAATCTCGGCCTCGGATCGCGGCAGAATGCGGTGACGCAAGGCGGGGTGAACCACATCGCGCACGTCGTCGGGGGTGGCGAAATCGCGGCCGCGCATCGCCGCGAGCGCCTTGCCCGCCATCAGCAACGCGACCGAAGCGCGCGGGCTGGCCCCCCACAATAAACTCGGATGTTCTCTGGTGCGACGGACGATTTCAACCAGGTAATTCTGCACGCCGATTTCAACGTTGACGCGGCGCACGAAGGCACGACATTCGGGGATCATCGCCGGGTCGTCAACCGGCGCGAGGTTCACAGCATCGAGCTTGCGCGAGCTGAAACCGGCCTGCCAGTTGGCGACCACCTGACGTTCCTGTTCGACGGTCGGGTACGAGATCAGAATCTTGAGCAGGAAGCGGTCAAGCTGGGCCTCGGGCAGCGGGTATGTGCCTTCGTACTCGATCGGGTTTTCCGTCGCCAGCACCAGAAAAAGCGGCGAGAGCGGATGGCTTTCGCCATCAATCGTCACCTGCCGTTCCTCCATCGCCTCAAGCAGCGCCGCCTGAGTCTTCGGTGGGGTGCGGTTGATCTCATCCCCCAGCAGGATGTCGGTGAAGATCGGGCCGTGGCGCAGCGTGAACTGCGAGGTGTTCAGGTTGAAAACATTCGTGCCGGTGATGTCCGAGGGCATCAGGTCGGGCGTGAACTGGATGCGATTGAAAGCCGCGCCGATGATCCGCGCGATGGTTTTGACCATGAGGGTCTTGGCGGTGCCGGGGACGCCTTCGATCAGCGCGTGGCCTTCGGCGAACAGGCAGATCAGAATCTGGTCAATGATCTCATCCTGACCGACGATGACTTTGTGGACTTCCTGGCGAATGTGTGCGACAACCTGACTGACGTAATCAGCGGCGCTGGTTTGTGTGGGCAGCATTCAGTTCCTGATGTTTGTTCCGGGCTGAAAATGTGATCTCGCAGACTGAAATCCCTGGTAATACAATCATGACGCGAGCAACTATAGCGAAAGAAGAGAAAGTCTGGAAGGCTCCCGGGGACGCCCGGACTTCACAGACTGCCGGGCTGTTTGTTAAGCTTCAGGCGGACTTCCGAAGACACTCGTAAGATTGATAACTCATGCCCAACCTGATCATCGGCTCTCGCGGAAGCAGGCTGGCGCTGTGGCAGGCAAACCTGATCAAAACAGCGCTCGAACGGCTTCACCCCGAGCTAACCATCGAAATCGAAATCATCAAAACCACCGGCGACAAGCTGACCGAAGCCTCACTGGCCCGGATCGGCGGCAAGGGCGTGTTCACCAAAGAGATTGAGGACGCGCTGCTTGAGGCCCGCATAGATCTTGCCGTCCACAGCCTCAAGGATCTGCCGACCACGCTGCCTGAAGGATTGCACGTCTCCGCCATCACTGAACGCGAAGACGTGCGCGACGCGCTGATCGTGAGCAGCAGACTTGCCAGCCAAGTCAGCACCCTTACGGAACTTCCCGTCGGCGCGCGCGTCGGGACGAGCAGTCTGCGCCGGGCCGCGCAACTGCGCGGATTGCGCGCCGATCTGCAAATTATCGAACTGCGCGGCAACGTCGAGACGCGACTGAAGAAGCTCAATCAGGGCAATTATGACGCGATCATTCTGGCTTCAGCCGGACTGGTCAGGCTCGGCTTTGCTGATCAGATTACCGAGCGGATTCCGACCACCACGCTGCTGCCCGCGGTCGGTCAGGGCGCGCTCGGCATCGAGGCCCGGGTCGGAGACGGGAGGACGAACTTCCTGATCGAAGGCCTCAACCACTGGCCGACGCGCAACGCCACTCAAGGGGAACGCGCGTTGCTGCGCGGCCTCGGCGGCGGTTGCGCGGTGCCGATTGCGGCTTATGGCCATCTGGAAGCAGTTGAGGGGGAGAACGGCGAAGGATCGTTTACGCTGGAAGCGCTCGTGGCCGATCCCGACGGACATGAGACGATTTACGATAAGATCATCGGCTCCCCATACCGGAGTGAAGGGCTCGGCGAACTGCTGGCAGAAAGAATGCTCGCAGCCGGCGCGAAGAAGATTCTGGACAAAGTGATCAGGCCGGCGGAACCGGACATTCATGCCGGGACGAAATCCGAACCGGCGGGGCCAGTCGCTTCGCCGATTGAAGCGCCGGGTGATGACCCACCCGGGCCCGCCATTGCACCGCCGATTGCAGACGCTGAACTCGGGGAGATCGAAACCGCAGCGGCTGACGGGTCGCGACCGGAGATGATGACGGAACCTGATCTGGGACAGGTCCCGGAGCTGGAGCTGTCGGTCATTGCCGCCCCCGCTGAACCGGAGCCGGACTCTTCACTGGCCGGTCGTCGCATCATTATCACGCGCGCGGCCAGACAGGCGGGCGAACTGATGCGCCAGCTCAGCAGTCACGGCGGGGAAATCATCCCCTGCCCGACGATTGAAATTCGTGACCCGTCGGACTGGCGCTCGCTGGATCGCGCGCTCGGCAGGCTCGCCGAGTATCACTGGCTGGCGTTCACCAGCACCAATGGTGTTGAGTATTTTCTGCGGCGGATGGATGAACTGGAGCGTGACCGGGCCGAATTATCGGCGCTCAGGATTTGCGCGGTCGGGAAAAAGACCGCCGAAAAACTGATTGATGAAGGGCTGCGGATTGACCTGATGCCGACGCGTTTTACGGCCGACAGTCTGGTCGAAGCCTTCATCAAACGCTACGGCGTGGATCACGACCTGAAGGGCTCACGCATGCTGTTGCCTGCTTCGCGCACGACACGCGACGTGATCCGCCCGGCCCTGACCGACCTCGGCGTCAGCGTGGACGTCGTCGAGGCCTACCAGACCGTGCTGCCGGAAAAAAGCGGCGAGATCATTGCGATGCTGACCAGCAGGCCGGCGGATTACATCATCTTCACCAGCCCGTCCACAGTCGCCAACCTCGCGACTCTGCTTGAGACTGACAACCTTTCCAAATGGTTCCCGCAGACCCGCGTCGCCTGCATCGGCCCGGTGACGGCCGAATCGGCGCAGGTGCATGGGCTGCAGGTTCATGTGCAGCCCGAGGAACACACGTCGAAGGGACTCGTGAAAGCGCTGATTGAAGACAGTCGGAAGTGATCATGACAGGGGGACCGGCAGCCTGAATCCCCTCAACCTCAGCCGTGTGTCATCGCGTACAGCATGCTTTCATTCAGCCCGGACTTCCCGTTCCGGTAAGGCTCCGCCGAAATCAGCGTCGCCGCCGCTTCACTCTCGAGCGGCCTGGCGAGGAAGTATCCCTGCCCGTATTCGCAACAGAGTTCCCGCAGCATTCTGACCTGAGCGGCCGTCTCGATTCCTTCGGCCACGACCTTCATCCCGAGGTTGTGTGCCAGCGTGATGATGGTTTTGACGATCTCCACGTTCTCGGCCTGAATGTCCATGCGGCTGACGAAGGAGCGGTCAACCTTCAGCATGTCAATCGGGAAGCGGTGCAGGTAATTGAGTGACGAATAGCCGATGCCGAAATCATCAATTGACAGCTGCACGCCGAGATCCTTGACCTGGCAGAGCATCTCCGTCGCGGCGTCGGCATTCACCATCACGGCGCTTTCGGTGATCTCGATGCGCAGCCCGTCCGGCGTGAGGCCCGTCTCCTCCAGCACGCCTCTGATCTGGTCAATCAGGTCGGGCTGCGAAAACTGCCGGGTGGACAGGTTGACGCTGATGACGAGCGGCGGGTCGGTCACGAACTGTTTATGCCAGATGTTCATCTGGCGGCACGACTCGTGCAGAATCCACCAGCCGATCTGATGAATCATGCCGTTCTCTTCAACCAGCGGGATGAATTCACCGGGCTGGACCAGACCGCGGCGCGGGTGCTGCCAGCGGATCAGTGCCTCGAAGCCGCTGATGCGCCCGGTCTCAAACGAGAGGATCGGCTGGTAATGCACGCGGAATTCATCGCGCTTGAGCGCGTTGCGCAGATCCGATTCCATCTGCAGCGTGGAAACCACGTCCTGGTGCATCCCGGGGTTGAAGATTTCATACTGGCCCCGGCCCTTCGACTTGGCGCGATACATCGCGATGTCGGCGTCGCGCAGCATCTGTTCCGAATTCTCGCAGGAGGTGGAGCTGAGCGCGATTCCGATGCTCACGTCAATCACCACTTCCTGGCCGTTGATATCAAACGGGCCCGACAAGTGCTTGTGGATCCGGTCGGCCACCACTGCGGCGTCGCCGGGGGCTTTCAGGTGATCGAGCAGGATCGTGAATTCGTCCCCGCCATGCCGCGCCACCATATCGCCGGGGCGGAGCATGGTGTCGAGCCTGCGCGCCACGGCGATCAGCAACTGGTCGCCGGTCGAATGCCCGACGCTGTCGTTGACCAGCTTGAAACGGTCTATGTCGAGGAAGAGGACGGCAAAGAGGTAATCATCACGCCGCCTGGCGCGACTGACGGAACGGCCCAGCCGGTCAATGAAGACGGCCCGGTTCGGCAGGTCGGTCAGCGCGTCGTGGTGCGCGTCGTGGCGCAGCTTGTCTTCTGCCATTTTGCGCGCCGTGATGTCAGTCTGCGATCCCGCCATCCGGTAAGCCTTGCCGCCCGCGTTGCGCACGGCCAGCCCGCGACACAACACCCAGACCCAGTAACCCTGGCAGTGGGCCATGCGGTATTCGATCTGAAACTGTGGCGTCTGACCCTCCAGATGTGCGTGGATGGCGGCTTTGACCTGCGCGAGGTCGTCCGGATGGACGCGCTCCAGCCAGTCATCCGGCGTGGCCCCGATTTCGTGGTCCCGGAATCCGAGCATGTCTTTCCAACGCGGCGCGAAATAGACCTCGTTGGTGATCAGGTTCCAGTCCCACAAGCCGTCATTGGCCGCCGAGGCCGCCAGCACGTAACGTTCCTCGCTCTGGCGCAGCGCCTCGACAGTCTTCGCGGCGGAAAGGGCATAGCGGATCGAGCGTTCCAGCACCGACGCGGTCATGTGCCCCTTAATCAGATAATCGGCTGCCCCGGCCTGCATCGCGGCGATGTCCACCTCCCGATTGCCCTGCCCGGTCAGCAGGATGAGCGGCAGCTTGCACCCGCGCGCGACGGCCTCGCGCAGCAGTTCCAGCCCGTTGCGCGCGCCCAGCCGGTAATCAATCAGACAGACGTCGTAATCGCCGCTCAGAATCCGCGCCATGGATTCGTCATAAGAATGCGCCCAGTCGAGCGTGTAAGCACTGCCATTGATCTCCGCCAGCAGATCGCGGGTGACGACATAATCGTCTTCGTCGTCATCAATGAGCAGTACCTTCATGGTGGATGATTCCATAACTTTCCCTGAGGTTTTCGGCGGGCAGTTCAACGATCTCGAACCAGTACCGGCCGAGGATCCTGATCAGTTCGACGAATGAATCGAAGGTCACGGGCTTGGTGATGAAGGAGTTCACTCCCAGATCGTAGGTTCGGTAAATGTCTTCTTCGGCCTTGGAAGTGGTCAACACCACGATCGGGATTGAGCGCAGCCGCGGGTCGCCCTTGATTTCCCTGAGCGCCTCCCTCCCGTCCTTGCGCGGCATGTTGAGGTCGAGCAGGATCAGGCCCGGCCGCGGCGCGGCGCCAGGGGAGGCGTAGCGGCCCTGGTGGGACAGGTAATCCATCAATTCCTCCCCGTCCTCGACAAAGCGCAGGTCGTTTGCCAGACGGCTTTCTTCCAGCGCCTCCCTGATCAGCACCCGGTCATCAGGATCATCGTCTGCCACCAGAATGGTGATTGATCTCGCCTGATTTATCATGGTCACTCCCCTCTGAAACTGTCCGACAGGCTGGCAGCCCGCCGGACGTCAATGCCCGAGGCTTATCGCTCGCGGCTCATGGCTTTCGCCTGTTGTTCATTCGCCGACACTGACTGTCTGACCGGCAAAGCCACGATGAACTTTGCGCCCCGGCCCGGCTGGCTTTGCGCGGTGATGAAGCCGCCGTGGCGGTCGGCGATCTTGCGACAGACGGCCAGCCCGACGCCCGTGCCTTCGTACTGCTCGCGCCCCTGCAGGCGCTGGAAGATCGTGAAAATGCGGTCGAGGTATTTCTCGTCGAACCCGATCCCGTTGTCCGCCACGCTTAGTTCACACCACTGCCCGCGATCCGGATCCGCGGCCCGGCGCCCGGGCAAATGACCGGGGGGGTGTCGCTCAGGCCGTTCGATCACGAGCGCGTCAACTCTGATCACTGGCGGCACGCCGGGCTGGTGAAATTTGAGCGCGTTGCCGATCAGGTTCTGCAGCAGCTGCCGCATCTGCAGCGGGTCGGCGTCAATCACCGGCAGCTCGCCGACGAGGACGCGCCCGGCCGTCTGTTCGAGGCGGACTTCCAGGTCGGCCAGCACGTCGCGCGTGATCTGCCCGAGGTCAGTCGGCCTGAACGGCTGGGCCTTGGTCGTCACGCGGGAGAAGGTCAGCAGATCATTGATCAGCCTCTGCATCCTTTCCGCGGCGCTCTGCATGCGCCCGAGGTAATCGCGCCCCTGCTCGCCAAGCGTGTCGCCGTATTTCGCTTTCAGCCGGTCGCCGAAGGCCTGCACCTTGCGCAGCGGCTCCTGCAGATCGTGCGAGGCGACGAAGGCGAAATCTTCCAGCTCGCGGTTGCTGCGTTTCAGCTGCTCGGTAAAAGCCAGCAGCTTCTCCTCGGCCTCTTTCCGCTCGGTGATGTCGCGGATGATGGTGATCCAGGCCGGGCGGCCCTGGTATTCAATTTCGCTGGCGAGACATTCGACCGCGATCCGCCCGCCGGCGCGGGTCAGGTGGGTGAAGGAGAGGGGCTGACCAGTATTCTTCTGGTCAATGATCCCGGCGACCATTTCAACCTCTTCCGGCGGGTGCAGGTCGAGCGGCGTCATCGCCCGCAGTTCAGTGGCCGAGTACCCGTAGATCCGCAGGAAGCTCGCGTTGAAGTCGAGGAAATAGTGAGTGACCTTGTCGAAGATGACGATCGGGTCGGCGATCTGATCGAAGAGCATGCGGTACCTGATTTCACTGGCGCGCGCGGCCTCTTCGGCCCGCCGGCGCGCGGTGACGTCCCGCTGCCTGATCCAGATTCTGACCAGGGAGTCGTCTTCGACGATGCCGATCAGGTTATTGCGGATGTTTCTGGGTCTCCCCGCGCCGTCGGTTTCAAACGACTCGGTGTCCACCAGCCGGTAACCCGCCTTGATGAAGACCCGCAGGTTCCGGATGTTGCGCGCGTCATCGCGCCTGAGCAGTTTGTCGAGGGGCGTCCCGACGAGTTCTTCCGGGTCCGCGGCGCCGGACATTTGCGCCTTCACGTCATTGCACTCGGCCAGCGTCCCGCAGCGGTAGCACCATTCAATCTGTTCCTCCGGGGGCAGGCTGACCGGCACGGGCGGCTCCAGCTCGAGCCGCCAGATCGCGTCCGAACTCTGCGTGACCAGCGCGCGATAGCGTTCCTCGCTCTGGCGCAGCGCGGCCTCGCTCTGGCCGCGCTGGAGATTTTCCGCCTTCAGTTCGTGGTTGCGCTGCTCGAGCGCTTCCTCGCGCTGCTGAATCTGACCCAGCATCTCGTTGAAGCCGTCAACGAGCAGCCCCAGCTCATCCCGCCCGTAATCGGCCTCGACCCGCACCCGGTAATTCTTCGTGGCGGAAACCTCCTTCGCCGTTTCGGCCAGCGCCTGAATCGGTTCGGAGATGAAGCGCTGGAGTCTGGAGGCGAGCAGCAGGGCGAGCAGCGAAGCCCCGGCGAGCAGGACGAACACGATCCGGACCGATTCCATCAGCCGGCCGTCGAGTTCCCGCAGGTCGGATTCGAGCGCGACCGTCCCGAGCGTCTCGCCGCTGAACCTGATCTGGCGGTAGAGGCACAGCGAGTCATGATCAAAACGGCTGCCCTCGATCATCCCGGCCGGCCGTTTTTCCATCATGCGGTGGTCGGCCGCCCCCGCGCGCAGGTAGCTGGCGAAGGTCGCCCCGTCCGGCCTGAAGACGGAGGCCGAGACGATGTGCGGCTTGTCCTTCAACGAGTCGAGTGTTTCCTTTGTCGCCTTCGGGTCGTCAAAGCTGAGGTCCGCGGTGCTGTTGGCCGCGATGATTTCCGCGAGCGTCGCGAGGTCATGTTCCATCGTCTCGCGGACGTGCTGACGTTCGTGGATGACGATCCCCGCGCAGGCCAGAACCATGGTGAGGCCACTGACGAGCAGCATCATCAGCACCAGCTTCCGTTTGATCGGGAGATTTCGCCACCTGCTCATCTGGGATCGCCACCTCCCCTGCCCGTCACCTCCCGGGCCAGCCGCAGCACCCGCGAGCTGATCTTCAGGCGCGCCTCTTCGGCCGCCCCCACATTGACCTCGAACCCGACCCTGTTGTCGGCGACCAGGAAGTTGATGATGCCGCCGCTTTCCGTAAACTCACCGACCTCGCCGATCGTCAGCACACTGGTTTCCCTGAGCATGCCAAGGAGCTGCTTCAGGCGCTTCCGCTCCGAGGCGCTGATGAAGAGCAGGTGACAGGCTCTCATCTCCGGCCCGACTTTCACCCGCCGGCAGACCAGACTCCGGCCGTGGGCCGTCCGGCCACTGAGGGCCTTCCCGAGCGCGCCATCAAACGGATCATCCCCGACCACGCCGACAATGATCGGCGAACCGGCATCAGCAAAGGCTTCATTCGGCCACTCGACGAATCTGGCAAAGTTCACAATGAAGGCGGCTTTGACCCGGTACTCGTCAGGTTTCTCTCCCGCTGCGGCGGCCCGTGCTGCGACAAAAGCGGCGATGACCAGCGCCAGACAAACCACGCCGCCAGTCACCGGACTTCTCCGGCGTGACTTACGTATCTCAGGCAGCGGCCGGCCCTGACTGATGAGGGTGGCGAATGAGGATGATGGATCAGTTGGTCGCGGCATGCTCTGGTACCTGGCGGACGCTGTCAGCCGGCTTCAGGCGAACTGTCCTGGAGCCCCTGCCTCTGTACCGTGATCTCCTCCTGTGGGCAGCATCCGGCCGGGTCATCACTGGAATGTGCTGCCCATCCAGACAGTAGCGCAATAATTATCCAGGGCTGGCTTGTTCGAGGCTTTTTGTTTGCGGAGGTTGTTTCAGGGGGCCGGAGAGCGGGGTTAAAGATAGCGAGGGGCCGGCCAAAATTCAATAAAATAATTAACGGTGATGGCTACTTACTGACTGTCGCCGCCGCGCTCTTTTCAGCCGCGGCCGACTGGCTGGCCGGCAGCAGGATGATGAATGTGGCGCCCTGACCGGGCTGGCTGCGTGCGGTGATCGTGCCGCCGTGCCGCTCGACGATCTTACGGCACAGCGCCAGCCCGATCCCGGTCCCCTCATACTCATTCTGCCCGTGCAGGCGCTGGAAGACGCCGAAGATGCGCTCCAGATATTTTTCGTCGAAGCCAATGCCGTTGTCGCTCACTTCGATGCACCACAGCGCGGGCCGGCCCTGCTCGTCCCGCTTCTTCGCCCGGCTGCTGATCTGGACGACGGGCGGCTCATCAGGTTTGCAGAACTTCAGCGCGTTCTCGATCAGGTGTTCGAGCAGTTGGCGCATCTGGGCCGGGTCGGCTTCGAGGAGTGGCAGCTCGCCGATCTCCACCCGCCCGTCGTTGCGCTCAATCCGCAGTTTCATCTCGGCCAGCACGGTGCGGGTGACCTGCAGCAAATCCACCGGCGCGAACGGCTGAGCCTGGATCGTCACACCCGACCAGTCCGTCAGGTCGCTGATCAGCCGCTGCATCCGCGCCGAAGCCTTTTGCATCCGCTCCAGATAATCGTGCCCAGTCTCGCCCAGCGTCTCCTGGCAGACCACCTTCAACCGCTCGCCGAAGGTGATCACCTTGCGCAACGGCTCCTGGAGATCCTGCGAGGCGATGAAGGCGAAATCCTGCCACTCCTGGTTGGTGCGCGCGAGTCTGGTGGCGTAATCGGTCAACTCCCCTTCTGCCTGTTTGCGGTCGGTCAGGTCGGTGATCGAGCCGGCCATCCGGGTCGCCGTCCCGTACTCGTCCCAGACGGCCTGACCGCGCGACCGGAACCAGCGGTAAGAGCCGTCTCTGGCGCGCACCCTGAATTCGATGTCGTAAGGGGTCTTGTGCTTCAGGTGCGCCTGCACGGCGGCCTGCACTCTCGCCTGATCTTCCGGCGGCAGGAGCGATGACCAGGTACTGACCTTGATCTCCTCCTCCCTGTAACCCAGCAGCTCTTTCAATCGCGGCGAGAGGTAGAATTCATCGGTCAGAATGTTCCAGTCCCAGATGCCGTCATTGGAACCGCTCGCGACCAGCTCAAAGCGCTGATTGCTGAGACGCAGTTTCTCCTCCGCCTCCTTCCGTTCGGTCACGTCCCGCACCACGGTTATCCAGGCCGGGCGGCCCTCATAGGTCGTCTCGTTGGTCAGGACTTCGACGGCAATCCGGCGCCCGTACTTGCTCACGTGGGTGTAGGTGAAGGGCTGGTCGAGGTTCCTGATGTCAATGCTCAGTTCCACGAGCGCGCGGTCTTCGGCCGGGTGCAGGTCGAATGGAGTCATCGCGCGCAACTCTTCGGCCGAGTAATCGTAGACGCGCATCACGCCGTCGTTGAAATCAAGGATGCGATACGTTTCCCGGTCGAAGATCAGCACCGGGTCGGCAATCTGGTTGAAGAGGGTCCGGTACTTCCGCTCGACCTGTTCCACTTCCTGCCGGTGGGCCGCGACCCGCTCGGCCAGCCGCCGTTCGCGCTCCTTCAACTGCCGCATCTGCAGGCGGCAGATCGCGTACCCGACGAGCAGCAACGCCGCACCGCACAGGCAGTAAAACCAGCCCGTCTGGTAGAACTCCGGCGCGCGACTGACTTCAACCGGGAGGATGGCTGCCGAGGCAGACGGCTGCTGCCCGGCGACCCCTGAGATGAGCAGTGGCATCGCCAGCGCGACAATGATCAGTGATTTTCTGTAACTCTGTTGCCTCATGCGCTATCTGCTGAAATCACTTTGCTCCCGCGCCGATCCCCCGTGTGGTCAGACGGGGCCGTCGGTCGGCAATCGCCTCCCTGACCGGCCCGTCATTGACCGGCCGCGCGCCGCGCCGCTGCCCCAGTCTCCTCGTCGGCACCGGGCGCCTCCGTCTGTCTGACCGGCAGCGTGATGATGAAGATCGCGCCCTGTTTCGGCAGGCTCCTGGCCGTGATAGTGCCGCCGTGCCGTTCGACGATTTTGCGGCAGATCGCCAGCCCGACGCCCGTGCCTTCGTACTCGCTCCGCCCGTGCAGGCGCTGGAAAATGGCGAAGATCCGATCCAGATACTTCTCGTCGAAGCCGATGCCGTTATCCGCGACGAGCAGCCGGCAGATTTGTTCGCGCGGGGCCTGCGGGGCGGGCAGCAGCTCGGCGCTCAGGGTGACGACGGGCGGGACTTTCGGGCGGTGAAATTTGAGCGCGTTGCCGATCAGGTTCTGCAGCAGCTGCCGCATCTGCAGCGGGTCGGCTTCGACGACCGGCAGGTCACCGACTTCAATCCGCCCGCCGCTCTGCTCGACGCGCACCTCCAGATCGGTGAGAACCTCGCGGGTCACCTGTGAGAGATCCACCGGGATGAACGGCTGGGCCCTGGTCGTCACGCGCGAGAAAGCCAGCAGGTCGTCAATCAGCGTCTGCATGCGGTGAGTCGCATTCTGCATCCGCTCGATGTAATCCTGGCCGTCGGGCCCGAGCGCCCTGCTGTATTTCATCTGCAACCGGTCGCTGAAGGCGCGGACCTTGCGCAACGGTTCCTGCAGGTCATGCGAGGCGATGCTGGCGAAATGCTGCAACTCGTAGTTGCTGCGTTCGAGCCGCGCGGTGAATTCCTCCAACTCCTGCTGCGCGCGTTTGCGCACCGTCACGTCGCGGATCAGCGCGATGATGCCAATGATCTCCCCCTTCGAGTTGCGGTGCGGCGCGTAGGTGCCTGAAATCCAGACCACCTCCCCGAATGCCGTGACGACCGGCGTGTCGGGGCTGCTGACTGTTTCGCCATTCAGCGCGCGACGGTGCAGGTCGTCAATCCCCTGCTCCCGCAGGTGGGGGAAGATGTCGTAAGCCAGCCTCCCCAGCACCTCACCGGCGGGCCGTCTGGTCAGCCCCTCCATGCTCCGGTTCCACACCCGGCAGCGCATCTCGCGGTCATAGACGAGGATCCCCTCGCCGGCGTTGCTGATGATCTCCTCGGTGAATTGCACGGCCTCGCGCAGAGCCTCCTCCGCCAGTTCGCGGGCGGTGATTTCGCTCTTCAGAGTCTCGTTGATCTGCGTCAGCTCGGCCGTCCGCAGTCTGACGCGGGCTTCGAGCGCCGCCTGCGTTTCGCGCAGCTTTTCTTCGACCCTGATCCGTTCCGTGATGTCCTGCGCGTTGCCGAGGACGTAGGGCGGCTTGTCCGCTTCTTCGTAAATCAGACTGTGATAAAACCAGACGCGCTCTTCACCGCTTTTCGTCAGCACCCACATCAGGCCGCGATCCTCGCCCTTGCGATCAAGCTGCGCCAGATGATCCTCGAACATCCGGCGTTCGCGGGGGACCAGAAATCCGCCGAGGCTGGCCCCGAGCAATTCTTCGCGTGGGCAGCCGAGCAGGCGCACGGCGGTCGGGTTGACTGAGAGCAGATGGCCGGCGAGGTCGTGCGTGTAGACGACGTTTTCGGTGCTTTCGATCAGTGTCCGGTAGCGCTGCTCGCTGGCCTGCACTTCGCGCAGGGCGTCCGCTAGTTCGCGGCGCGCCTCTTCAGTCGCCAGCAGTGCGGCTTCCAGCTGCGCCGTCCGGCGCCGGTTCTGAAGCCGCCGCATCTCGGCGCGCCGGGCCAGCGGGAAGCGGGTGCGCTGCACGACGGCCGAAAGCGTGGCGGCGGTAAAAAGCCCGAACAGGTAAGCGGCCCGGTCAGGTGACCCCGTCACCCAGAGGGCGCCCGCCCAGATCGTCAGCGTGATGCTCATGACCAGCGCGTACCAGCGCGCCGACAGGAAGGCGAATCCCGCGACGACGAGCAGCAGCATGACGTAAATGGTCTGGCTCAGCTCCGCGCGCAGATACAGATTCAGCAGGCAGCTCGCCAGGATCATTCCGGCCACACCCGCGCCCGCCGGGTGGACCAGCCGCATGTGGAATCGGCGCCCCTTCAGCACGAAGCCGATCACAAACGCGAGCAGCACGATTGCAACATTTTTGCCAATCAGGAACGGCACGTGGCTGCCGGACGGGAAGAACAGACAGCGCAGCACAAAGGCGACGTGAGCCAGCCCGATCAGTCCCGACAGGATAATCAGATTCCGTCGCGCCGCCCGGGCCAGCGCCAGATCCAGTTCATGATCCGGAATCTCAACGGGCCGGGCGTCAGGCGCGGATACCCTTTCGGCCCTGTTGGCCGGGTTATCGGCGCGCTTTCCGTGCCTGACATCCTGTGGAGAAGAGTCCATCAATAACAGCCCATTCCGCGAGATGAGGATTCTGACCAGTCGGAGAGCCGGCAGCTTCAGGCTGGTTGAATGGGTTCGCTCATTAGATTGTTGAGGCCGTCCGTTCGGGCGGGGCTCGAGGGCCGTGCGGCCCGCGAGTATAGTCAGCATGCTAACTCAGGATCAAGCAATATTTTATCCCTCTTTTTGACCCGCCGGGACTTCATCATCCCGTCACTGATGGTGTAAACTTGCCGACCTCTTAACTTAACGAATTCAGGAGTGATGCTGATGGACAGAAAAGTCCGCGCCATCGTAGCGGGCGCGACAGGTTATTCGGGGCGTGAACTGATTCGGCTGCTCGTCGCCCACCCGCGGATCGAACTCGCCGGGGCATTCGCCTCGCGACAGGCCGACCCAATGCCGCTCGCGTCAATCCACCCGCAACTGACCGGGCTGACGGCCCTCGAATGCCGGCCCTTCAATGAGGCTGAAATCTCACGTCTGGATGCCGGATTAATCTTTCTGTCCACGCCGAACGAGTTTTCGCACGAGGTCGTGCCGCCGCTCGTCGAAACCGGCGCCACGGTTGTTGACCTGAGCGGGGCCTTCCGGTTGCGCGAGGCGGCGCTCTACCCGAAATTTTACGGCTTCGAACACACGCGGCCCGACCTGCTGGAAAGGGCCGTCTACGGCATCACCGAATTCGCGCGCGAGGAACTGCGGGGCGCAAAGCTTGTCGCCAACCCCGGCTGCTACCCGACTTCAATCCTGATCCCGCTCGTGCCACTGATCAAAGCGGGCGTGGTCGCGAGCGGCCAGCCGATCATCGCCGATTCCAAATCCGGCGTGACCGGCGCGGGCAAGACTCCCTCTGCCGGGACGCACTTCGTCGAAGTCAGCGAGAGCTTCAAAACCTACAACATCTTTCGTCACCGCCACCAGCCCGAAATCGCGCAGGGCCTTGGCGTCAGCCGCGCCGCCGATTCGCTCGTCTTCACGCCGCACCTGCTGCCGATCAACCGCGGGATTCTTTCGACGATTTACGTCAGGCTGAAGGCGGGCGTGACCCGTAAAGATATTCACCATGTCTGGCACGAAACATTCGCTCAGTCGCCATTCGTGCGCATCTTTGACGGCGCGCAACTGCCGGAAATCAAGTTCGCGGCGAACATGCCGTACTGCGACATCGGCTGCTCGGTCGAAGAGACCGGCGAGGCCGACGCCCCGCGTCAGGCCGTGATCGTTTCGGCGGAAGACAACCTGCTGAAGGGCGCAGCCAGTCAGGCGCTGCAGAACGCCAACCTCGCCCTCGGCTTTGAAGAGGATTTAGGGATCAGGATTTGGATTTAATTGGATATACGGCGTGTCAGTAGCCCGTCGGGGGAGGGCTTGCGGATCGCGAGCAAGCCCTCCCCCGACGGGCTACTGACACGCTGCTTCCTGACACTCAAATCTGATCTGGTTCCCGACTCCTGACTCCTGCTATGAGAGTAGTCATCAAACTCGGCGGAAGTGTTCTGAGCGAAACATCGCTCCGGCTCAGCCTGGTCTATCAGATCAGCGAGCTGCGTCACATGGGCAGTGAAATCGTGCTGGTCCACGGCGGCGGCAAGCAGATTGCCGCGATGCTCGAACGGCTCAACATCGAGTCACGCTTTTATGACGGGCTGCGCATCACGGACAAGGGGACGCGCGATGTGGTGCAGATGGTGCTGGCGGGCAAGGTCGGCAAGGATCTGGTGGCCGACCTCTCGCGGCTGAACGTCCCGGCGGTCAGTCTGGCCGGCGGCGACGGGATGAGTTTTATGTCGCACCGCCTGCGCCCCGCGAACGGCACCGACCTCGGCTACGTCGGCCAGGTGGCGCGCACGCGCCCTGATCTGATCGAGGCGCTGTTGCGGATCAATATGGTTCCGGCCATCGCCTGCCTGACGCTGGGCGCGCACGATAACGAATATTACAACGTCAACGGCGACCAGATGGCGGCGGCGGTCGCGGCCACTTGTCATGCCGACGAACTGATTTTCGTGACCGACGTCGGCGGCGTGAAAGATGCGAATGGAGAGCAGATCCCGCAACTCGACCGCGCCGGGATCACTGAGCTGCTGGACACTGGCGTAGCGGGCGGCGGCATGCGCCCGAAGCTGCGCGCCTGTCTGGAGGCGCTCGACGCCGGAGTCAGACGCATTGTGATCATCGGCGCCGCCGAAGAGATGTCGCTGCAACGCACGCTCAAGGGCGAAGCGCTCGGGACGGCTATCTCGCCATGAGCGAATTTCTGTTCGTCTACGGCACACTGCGGCCCGAACTCGCGCCGGCTGAAATGAAAGGGGTCATTGGGCAGCTTCGCCCCGTTGCCCCGGCCTCCGTGCGGGGGCGGCTTTACGATCTGGGCGAATACCCGGGCGCGCTGGTTGATGAGGCGGCAGG
Source organism: Blastocatellia bacterium (assembly GCA_035652435.1). Classification (GTDB taxonomy): domain Bacteria; phylum Acidobacteriota; class Blastocatellia; order RBC074; family RBC074; genus DASRDU01. The sequence goes on along the minus strand of DASRDU010000126.1, from coordinate 11,626 downwards.
CACTGTGATCGTGGGTTCAGTCTTTGAGCTGCCGGAAGATGTTCACGCCTGCTTCGCAGCTCTCGACGAGTACGAAGGTTTCGACCCGGGCGACCCCGAAGCCGGCCTGTTTTTACGAAGGCAACACATCATCACGCTAAATGACGGGCGGGCGCTGTCATGCTGGATTTACGTCTGCAATCGCGCCGCTGACGGTTTGCAACCGATTGCGGGCGGAGATTATCTGAAGTGGCGGGCAGAACAGCTCAATCAGAATATCCAGAAAGGAATCACGGACAATTGATGGAAATTCGACGCGCCAGAACCGGCGATGCGATTCAGATTCATGCGCTGATCAACCATTACGCGAACCTGCAACTGATGCTGCCGCGCAACCTGCTGAGCGTTTACGAAAACATCCGCGACTTCCATGTCGCCGTCGTTGATGGTCGCGTCGTCGGCTGCTCGGCGCTGCATTTCACCTGGGGCGACATGGCCGAAGTCCGCTCGCTCGCGGTTGATGAGAACGCGGGCAGGCGCGGGATCGGGCGCGCGCTCGTCGAGGCCAACATCGCCGAGGCCCGCGAACACGGTCTGGTTCAGGTTTACGCCTTCACTTACGTCACAGAGTTTTTCGCCCGACTCGGCTTCCGCGTCGTGCCGCACGAATCAATGCCGCGCAAGGTCTGGATGGACTGCGTCAACTGCAACAAGTTCAACTGCTGCGACGAAGTCGCGATGGTACTCGATCTGGTCGAGGGCGCGCAGCCGGAGCCGTTCGACGTCAGTCAGGTCAACGTCCCGATAGTCAGGCTCGAAAAGCCGCGGGCCGGCGGGTAATCGGCGTGTGGTCAGTGTTATTATTAACGGGAACCAGAGGTCATCGCCGGCGTAATAATCATTGCAGTAATCCCGCAACCCGCGACGAAAAGCGAATAACAAGCAACCGCTCGAAGCAGAAAGGAGCATACTCCCATGACCGGAAAACCCATGGTCGTATCCTGCATGCTGCTGTGCCTCAGTCTGGCCGTCCTCCTGACCACTGTATCGGCCCAGCCGCCCATGACGCCCGACCGCAAGGCTTACTCTGATGCCACAAAGATCAAGGAGCCCGATAAAAAGATCGAGGCGATGGAGAAATTCATCACCGACTTCCCGAAGAGTCAGTCACTTTACTCAGCTCATCAGGTGATCTTTGAGACGCTGGTCAAAAACAATCCCGACCAGAAAGACAGGATCCTCGCCAATGCCAACAAGGCTCTTGAAAAGGCGCCTGACTTCATGAAGACCTACCTCTACAGCGACCTCGCCAACAAACTCTTCGACGCCGGCATCATGCTCGACGAGGCCGAGCTGCTGGCGACCAAAGGGCTGGCCGCCACCGAGGAAGAACTGGCGAAGCAGGCCAAACAGCGGAAGGCGGGCTATTACGCCACGCTCGGTCGCATCTACCTCAAGCAGGGCAAACTGAAAGAGGCCGAGAAGGAACTGAAACAGGCCAATGAGTTCAACCCTCAGCTGACCAGTGTGCTCATCGGTCTGGCTGAACTGTCGCTGAAGCAGAACAACGAGAAGCTGGCACTCAATTACTACGCCGACGCCGCCGTCTCCGGCAAGATGCCCGCCGAATCGCGCAGGCAGTTCGAGGCGCTCTACAGCAAATCCAACAATGGTTCACTCAACGGGCTGGAGGCGATGCTCGACGCGAAGTACAACAAGCTCTATCCGCACCCCGTCAAGGTCGAACACTACGCGCCCACGGCGAAGCGCTCCAACCGCACCGTCCTCGCCGAAGTCTTCACCGGCTCGGGCTGCCCGCCCTGCGTCGCGGCCGACCTCGGCTTCGATGCGATGATGGAACGGTACAAGCGCGATGAAGTGACGGTGATTATGTATCACCTGCACATCCCGCAGCCCGACCCGATGACCAACCCTGCGACTCAGGCGCGGGCGAAATATTACGGCGTCGGGGGCGTGCCGACTTACGCGCTCGAAGGGAAGACCAGCAGTGGCGGCGGCTCGCGTGAAAACACCCAGAGCTTCTATGACCGCGTCAACCCCGAGGTCGAAGCACTGCTGGAAAAAGCTGCTGAAGCCGAACTGAAGCTCGACGCGGCGATGGACGGCGCGACGATCAAGGCCAAAGCCACCGTCAACAACGTGAAGAGCGATTCGGCCGGCCTGAAGCTGCACATCGTGCTGGCCGAGGAAAAGATCCGCTACACCGGCGAAAACGGCATCCGCTTCCACCCGATGGTGGTGCGCAGCGTGGCCGGCACCGAATACGGCGGGTTCGCGGTCACGGCCAAAGACAACCAGACCTTCGAGTGGACGTTCGACTTGGGCGCCATCAGCGCCGAGGCGAAGAAGCACCTCGATGAATACGAGAAGGCCGGCCACCGCGGCGAGCCCTTCACCTTCAGCGAGAAGAAGGACCAGATTGACCCCAACAACCTGACCATCATTGCTTTTGTGCAGGATGAAAAGAGCAAGGCCGTGCTGCAAAGCACCTCGCTCAAAGTGAAACGTCAGGTGGCGGTCAACACGCGGTGATCTGCCGAAGGTTAATTCAGGAATGAAGCTGTTATTTCAATTCGCGCAGGCAGCCGCGCTGTCGGCGGCACTGGCTGTCTGCGCCCTCGCTCAGGAAGGCACTCAGCTGAACCCGATCAAATGGTCGCTCAAGGCCGATCTGCCCGCGAAAGCGCTCAGGGGTGGTGATAAATTCACCGTGCAACTGACGGCTGAAATCGAAGAGGGCTGGCACCTCTATTCGACCGAAGAGATGCCGCAGGGGCCGAAACCGACGCGCATTGCGTTTGCGCCGAACCAGCCGTTCGAGTTGCAGGAGATCGAATCGCCCGCCCCGCAGAAGGAGTTCGATCAGAACTTCGGCATCGAGACGGAATTTTATGTGGAGTCGGTCACCTTCACGCTGCCCGCGAAGGTGAAGCCTGACGCGCCCGCCGGCGCCCACAAGCTCGCGGTGCAGGTGCGCTTTCAGACCTGCACCGAATCGCTCTGCCTGCCGCCGAAACTCATCAAACTTGAAGTCGAAGTGCCGGTCAGGGATCAGGTCGGCATCCGATTCCGGACACCCGAATCTCAAAAGCGGACACCTGCTGTGACCGCACGGCTGGCCCTCTTCGCTCAAAACCGAATCATTCCCCCAATTAATCGCCCTCGCCAGGCTGGCACGATATTTGGATAATAACTTTCCCGGAGAATCGGAGGACGACAGCAAACAGAAGATGACTGATACGGAACAACAGCCCCCGAAACAGCACAGCAACGGCCACAATCTGCAATCTGCAATCCGCCATCCGCAATCATTCTCCGTCGCCGCCCCGCGCGGCTTCCTCGCCGCGGCGGTGCGTTGCGGGTTGAAAAAGGCCGGCGAGGATCTGGCAATCATCTTCTCCGAACGCCCGGCGGTCGCCGCCGCGGTCTTCACGCAGAATCTGGTGCAGGCCGCGCCGGTGGTACTTTCGCGCCGGCACCTGCGGCACAAAACTCACCGGGCGATCATCGTCAACGCCGGCTGCGCCAACGCCTGCACGGGCGAAGCCGGGATGGAGGATGCGCGGCGCACGGCGCGGATAATCGCGGACTTTTTCAGCTGCGACGAGCGCGAAGTGCTGGTCGCTTCGACCGGGGTGATCGGCGTGCGCCTGGAGATTGAGAAAGTCGCTTCCGGCATCCGCCACGCCACGGCGCAGCTTTCACGCGAGGCGGGCGGGCGCGTCGCCGAGGCGATCATGACGACCGACACGCGGCCCAAACGCGCCCTGAAAACGCTAAAGCTCGGCGGCCGGCGCGTGACCATCGCCGGGGTCGCCAAGGGCGCCGGGATGATTCATCCGAACATGGCGACGCTGCTCTCGTTCGTCACGACGGATGCGGCGATCAGCAAGTCGGCGCTCCGGGCGGCGCTGCGCCGCGCGGTCGAAGCCAGCTTCAACCGCGTGTCGGTTGACGGCGACACTTCGACCAATGACACGCTGGCGATTCTGGCCAACGGGGCGGCTGAAAATGAATTGATCTCTCAGGCCGGAGGCGCCGACTTCGAGCGGTTCACCGGGGCCCTGACCGACGTCTGTCGCGCGCTCGCCATCGAGGTGGCTCGCGACGGCGAGGGCGCGCGGAAGCTCGTCACCGTGCGGGTGCTGAACGCGCCGACCGAGCGCGACGCGAAACGGATCGCCGAGACGGTCTCGACGAGCCCGCTCGTCAAGACCGCCATCGCGGGCGAGGACGCCAACTGGGGCCGCATTATGATGGCCGCCGGGCGCAGCGGGGCGCGCTTCGACGCCGGCAAAGTGGATATTAAAATCGGCAGCCTGACCGTCTGCCGTCGCGGCGGCGGGTTGCAGTTCGACGAGCAGCGGGCGCTCGAAATTCTGTCCCGCGACGAGGTCACGCTGACGATTGATCTGCACCAGGGCGAGGCCGGCACGAGCGCCTGGACGTGTGATCTGACCGAAGGCTACATCAGAATCAACGCGGATTATCGCTCGTGAGCGAATTGAGAAAGAGGTTGCGGTCAGCCGCAAACCGAAACGTTTTACAAATATTTTGCAACCCCCCGGAGAGGGTTTTCGTAAGTGATTGTCGAGTTTCCCGGGGTTATCACCACCGCTCAGGGAACCCGGACATCGTTAATCAGAATCGGCTTCAATCGTTATTCAACTTCAGAGGTAATTCAAAGTCTGAGAGGGAGACCAGCAATAATGACTAACTGGCTTAAGATTTCCGCCGTCAATCTCGCGGCCCTGATCATGATTAATGTCTGCGCGATCTCCGCGCTCGGGCAGACGCCGGCGCCGGCCGGACAGCAGCAGGATCCGCAAACAACGCAGCAGGCCGGACAACAGCCGCAGCAGCAGAAAGAGCCGCTCGAGATTCAGGCCCGCCCGATCCCGCAGCGCACCATCGGGCTTGAGAGCGGCAAGGTTCAGCGCTGGACGCTGCGCGACGCGATCCTCGCGGCGCTCGATAACAACCCGGACATTGAGCTTGAGCGCGTCAACGTCCGCAAGGCCCAGTTCGACCTCTTCGCGGCGGAAGGGTTTTATGACCCCGTCGCCACGTCGAGTTTCAACTACAACTCGCAGATCGTTCCGAACACGAGCCGCAACACCGGCCTCGGGTCGAACATTCCTGACATCAACTTCAAGACGATTAACTACAACGCCGGCTATCAGCAGTACTACGAACGGCTCGGCGGCTTTTACTCGATCGCCTTCAATAACTCGCGCTCGACCTCGAACCAGGCGACTCTGTCGCCCAACTACAGGCCGTCGCTCACATTCAACATCACGCAGCCGCTCTTCAGAAACTTCAAGATTGATACCAACCGGCGGCTGATCAAAATCCAGAAGAAGAACCTTGACCTCTCGGACGCGGTCTTCCGCCAGCGGGCGATTGAAATCATCTCGAGCGTCCAGCGCGCCTACTGGGATCTCGCCTTCGCCATCAAGAACGAGGAGATTCAGCGCGAGTCGGTCAAGCTGGCCGAGACGCAGCTCAACAACAACAAGCGTCAGGTCGAGGTCGGCACGCTCGCCCCGATTGACGTGGTCTCGGCGGCCACCGAGCTTGAGACGCGCCGCCAGAACGTCTTCCAGGCGATGAACACGGTGGCGCAGGCGGAAAACGCGATCAAGCAGCTGACGGTCAACGGAGTGAATGATGAATTGTGGGTGGCGCAGATCGTCCCGGTTGAGTCTTTTGAGGTGCAGACGGCCGCGCTGCCGCTGCCGGACGCGATGAAGCTGGCGCTCGACAACAGGCCCGAACTCAGGCAGCTTTCGCTGCAGAAAGAGATCAATCAGGTCAACATTGATTATTACCGCAATCAGGCCAAACCGCAGATTGATTTTGTGGCCTCGTACGGCACGAACGGGGCGGGCGGCACGCCGGCAGTCTCAACTTTCACCGGCCCCAACTGCTCTTCGCCATTACCGCTGGGCAACGGCCAGCTGGTGTGCGTGGGGACTACCTTCGTTCCAGTAACCGAAAACGGTCAGATCGTGAGATATACGGTCGGCACCACCACTACGCCGTACAACCCCAATTTCACCGTCGCCTCCACCGCCCAGGTCAGCCCCACCTTCGTCGGCGGGTACGGCACGGCGCTCTCCAACCTGTTCAAGAACGACTTCCGCACCTGGCAGGTGGGCGTCAACATCAGCCTGCCGTTGCGCAACCGCACGGCGAAGGCCAACCTCGGCCGGGCGCTCGAAGAGACCCGGCAGAACGATTTACAGATCCGCCGGACGGCCCAGTCCATTGAGGTCGAGGTCCGCAATGCCGTAAATACGGTTGACACGGCCCGCATGCGCATCGAGGCCACGCGCGCCGCGCGGCAGTACGCCCAGCAGCAGCTCGAAGGCGAGGAGAAGAAATTTCAGGCCGGGCTCTCGACCACCTTCTTCGTCCTGACCCGCCAGACCGACCTCTCGCGCGCCCAGGGCGAGGAACTGCGGGCGATGGCGGATTTCAACAAGGCCGTGGCCGAGTTGCAGCGCGTCATCGCCACCACGCTCTCGAGCAACAGCGTTGACGTCAAGACGGCGGAACCGGCCTCGATCAAATGAGCAGAATCTATCGCTGAAGTCCTCCAAATCATCTTCTCCCAAGGGTAGCCAGACAGGCGTTTGGCTACCCTGTTTTTATGCGCTATAGTGGCAGCCCTGTAACATCCAGCCGCGCACGAAAACGAATGAGGATGAATCAAGTCTCGAGGAGTCCGAGAGTATGGCGGAATCCACTCAACCACCTGCCCTGACGATTCTCTGTCTGGCGAGTTACGAAAAAGGTCAGGAGTTCATGCGCGAGTGCAAGCGGCAGGGCTGCACCGTGCTGCTGCTGACGGCGGAAAAGCTGGCCGAGGCCGGCTGGCCGCGCGAGAGTATTGACGAAGTCTTTATGATGCCCGACCCGTCGAAGAAACCCGACGTCATTCACGCCGTCAGCTACCTCGCCCGGGCGCGGAAGATTGACCGCATCGTGCCGCTCGATGAATTCGACATCGAGACGGCGGCGTCGTTGCGCGAACACTTGCGGATTCCGGGCATGGGTGAAACGACGGCGCGCCATTTCCGCGACAAGCTGGCGATGCGCATTCAGGCGAAGGAAAAGGGCGTGCTGGTCCCTGAATTCGTCGAAGTCATCAACTACGACCGGCTGCGCGAATTCATCTCGCGCGTCCGGCCGCCCTGGGTACTCAAGCCGCGGTTCAGCGCCTCGGCCATCGGGATCAAAAAGCTCGCTCACGCCGACGAGCTGTGGCCGACGCTCGATACCCTTGGCGATGAGCAGTCATTCCATGTGCTGGAGCAGTTCATCCCCGGCGAGATCTATCACGTCGACGCGGTCGTGTCCGAACGCGAGGTCGTCTTCGCCGAGGCGCACCAGTACGGCAGGCCGCCGTTCGCGATCATGCACGGCGGCGGCATCTTCACGACCCGCACGCTGCCGCGCGATTCCGCCGAAGCACTGGCCCTGCGCGAACTCAATCGCGAGGTGATCGGCGCGCTCGGCATGGTGCGCGGCGTGACCCACACGGAATTCATCAGGGCGCACGCCGACGGGCGCTTTTACTTCCTCGAATCGGCCGCGCGCGTCGGCGGGGCCAACATCGCCGAACTGGTCGAGGCCGCGACCGGCGTCAACCTGTGGGCCGAGTGGGCCAAAGTCGAAACGTCGCGTGACACCGGCGCGCACCGCGTGACGCCGTCGAAGCGGCTTTATTCCGGCATCATCATTTCGCTCGCGAAGCAGGAATCCCCGGAGACGGCGGCTTACAATGACCCTGAGATCGTCTGGCGCATGAATAAAGCTCACCACGTCGGATTGATCGTGGCGTCACCCGATCCGGAACGAGTGCGGCGGCTGCTTGAATCTTACAGCGAGCGTTTTTACACGGACTTTTACGCCTCCGCCCCGCCGCCTGACAAACCGACGGCGTAAGGGGCGGCGCTGACTTTTCCCGAATGAAAATTGCGACGTGGAATGTGAATTCGATCTCAGTGCGATTGCCGCACGTGCTGGACTGGCTGGCGGCGAACCGGCCCGACGCGCTCTGCCTGCAGGAGACCAAGTGTGTTGACGCGAAGTTCCCTTTCGACGCCTTCCGCGCGGTGGGCTACACGGCTGAAGTCTTCGGCCAGCCCGGCTACAACGGCGTCGCGATCCTTTCGCCTGAGCCGGTGGCCGACGTGCAGCGGGGTTTCCCCGGCGAAGAGGCCGACGCGCCACGGAGGGTGATTGCCGCGACGGTCGGCCCGATCAGAGTCGTGAATGTCTACATCCCGAACGGCTCGGCGGTCGGCGCCGACAAGTATTTCTACAAGCTCGAATGGCTCGCGCGCCTGCGCCGTTTTTTTGACGAACTCTGTGACCCGCGGCTGCCTGTGCTGCTGTGCGGCGATTTCAACATTGCGCCCGAAGACCGCGACGTTTACGACCCTGCGCTCTGGGCGGGGAAGATTCATTGCAGCGAGCCCGAGCGCGAGGCGCTCCGGAACGTCCGGGACTGGGGCTTCGTGGATGCGATCCGCCTGCACCACGAGGAGCCGGGGCTCTATTCCTGGTGGGATTACCGCGCGGGCAGCTTTCGCCGCAATCAGGGCCTGCGGATAGATCACATCTGGGTCACGCCCGCGCTCGTGCCGGGTTGCGCCGACGCCTGGGTAGACAAAACGCCGCGCGCGCTGGAACGGCCTTCTGATCACGTCCCCGTCGTGGCAGAATTCATATGACAGAGTCTGAACTTACAATGACCGAACCGAACTCCGGCCTGTCAGCAGTTCGAGCGGTTGCAGGGGGCTCCGATCCGGGCATACGCCTCAAAGTTCCTTGAGCGAATCAGCAGCACTAATGAGGCAACTTACCGCTGCCCCGGTCTGCGGCACGCGGTGGCAGAAAGTTGAAACCGAAGGCGAGCGCCGCCCGGCGCTGATTCGCCTGGCAGATGGCGGCGATTGGTCATTTCAAGGTAATCCCGATTGAAAGAGGAAGGCTCCACTCAGATGGCTTTACGGACCAGAGAAAACCCTGAAACTAAAAGGCTGGAGGTATTCACGGGCGACGGGTGGGTTGATTTTGACGAGTACCGCGAACGACAGATCGCGGAGGCTTACGATAATTCCATCAAATTTCTGCGCGACCGTCTGGGCGAAGATTACGCGGCGGACGAGGCCCGCCCGCCTGCGGAACGCCCGGGTGAAAAGCGCTGAAGGCCGCCCGGGATGAAACAGGCATCCTCACTCACTGTCAGGCGGCTTGTAATGTAATGGCTATGACCGAGCAGGAGAAACAGAGACTCCTTGACGAGGAACACCTGAAGCTGCTGCGGTTCGGCTACATCATTGCTGGCGTGGCGGACGCGCTCTTTGCGTTGTTCCCACTCATCTACGTCCTGATCGGCGTCTTCATCGCGGCTGGCACCCTGGGGCCCTCCAAGCCCGGAGAGCCGAACCCGGCTGTATTCGGCCTGATCATTGTCATCATCGGCTTGGTGGTCTCGTTTCTGTTCGCGGCTCAGGCGGGACTCAAACTCTTCACGGCCCGGGCGCTGAGGCATCGGCGCAACCGAACGCTATGCTTTCTCACGGCAGGGCTGTCGTGTCTGCAAATGCCTTGGGGGACCCTGCTCGGGGTCTTCACGTTTATGGTGCTGGGTCGCGGGAGCGTCAAAGAGCTGTTCGAGCCGGCGGCGGCGCAACTGGCTCCGCCGCCGCAACGGATGGCTTCGTCGCTCTTCGATGACGAGGCCATCCACCAATAAGAACGAGCGGGCAGCCTGGCTGGTCAGGCTGCCCCTTGCGCTGGCATCCGGCCCGGGGATTCGGGTAAGATCACGTCGCAGTCACCACCAGCCGGTCGAAGAAGTAAAAAATTACGGGAGTCAGAACTCCTTCCTCACGAGTGAGCATTTGCGGCTTCCCTTCAGGTGCTTACCGCTTTGACATTTTATCGGAGGTGTCCATGTCTATCTTCACGACCTCTTCACCCGCGACCCGGAAAGCGCCGCTCTCACTCGTCCTGTTGTCAGCCCTGTTCCTGCTCGTCGTCCCCGTAAGGGCCGGGGATGCGAATTACTATTCGCTCGAACAGCTTTCGCCGCTGCCGCCGTCACTGTCGAGCCTGCTGGTGCAGTCGCCAATCCTGATTGATGTCCCGGCGGGCGCCATGCTTTCAGTGACGCTGATGAAAGGGGAAACGGTCATCACCACCAGCAGCCTGAAGTTCACGGCGAAATACAGCAATTCACGTCTGATCCCGCCGGTCCCCGTCGCCTCCTTTTACCCGACCGGCTCCAACATCGCCCCCGGGCAGCCGCTGCCTGACAGCACGCTGACTCCGGGTTACGCCGACCTGGACGCGGTGGCGGCGGCGCCGGGTCAGTATAAATTGCTCTGGATTGTGTCGGACGGGGTGATCGCCTCCCCGTCGCGCGCCATCGCCACGAGCCCGACCAGCCCGCTCAACCTGATTGACCTGAAACTTGCCGCCGTCTCCGCGGCGATCCGGCCCGGCGATCAGAAGCCCGGTTCGGTTCTGTTCTACCCCCGCTACACTTCGAGCGCGTCAAACCCGGCGCGCGAAGACAGCTCGCTCAGCCTCTCCAACACCAGCCCGACCGACAGCACTTACGTCAGGCTCTTTCTGATCAACAACAGCTGCCAGCCGCTGGAATATACGCTCTGCCTGAGCGCGCGTCGGACGGTCAGCGTGTTGCTCAGCGACCTCGATCCGGGCAGCCGCGGCTACGTGATTGCGGTGGCGTGTGACGCGGCGGGCCAGCCGACGCAGTTCAACTGGCTGACCGGCGCGGTCTCGGTCAAGCAGCCCAACCCGGTCAACGGGACCCCGTACGACCTGGCGCTCGGCGCAGTGGCGGTCGCCAAGCGCTCCGGCGGGGCAGTGACGCCGGCCAGCGGCAAATCCGAGATGGCTTTTGACGACGCGATGTACGACCGCCTGCCCGGGCAGATTGCGGCTGACGACGTGCAGAGCCAAGCCAGCGGCGCGAACAACACCACGCTGATGGTCTTCCGCCCGCTGCCCGATCTGGCCGGGGGCAGCCCGAGCGCGACTTTTCGCCTGACTGCTTTCAACAGCGACGGGAATACCGGCTCCGCCGATGTGAATGCGGCAAATGCCTGTTACCGGGACATTGCACTGCCCACGCTGCGCACGACCCCAAGGATCAATGACCTGATCCCGCCGGGCACGAACGCCTGGTTCTCCATCGCGACCACCGACGCGACGCCACAGCCCGTGCTGGGCGCGCAGTTCAACTACGGGAAATTCAGCGGCGGCAATACGGCGCGCCCGCTCACTTACGCCAACGATTACCGCATCACCATCCCTGTAGTGGCGCTCACCTGCCCGAACTAAAGAAGGCAAAAGTAGAAAGTTAAGAATCAAAAAGGCAAAAGTGAAGAGAGTGATTTCCATTCTTCACTTTTGCCTTTTGCCTTTTTACTTTTGCCTTTTGGTAGTGGCTCAGCCGGGTGAGACAAACGAGAGATTGTAGCGATGCAGAAAGAGTCGCAGACAAATCTCATGCATCACATCCGACTTGGAAAAAGACAAAGTCTGGCGAACGAAGCGCGCCAGCCGCTGCCGCAGGGTG